>JAGDZK010000010.1:0-8515 GCA_049115935.1 Bermanella sp.
TTCGAAGCTGAAGTATACGTACTAGGTAAAGATGAAGGTGGTCGTCACACTCCATTCTTCAAAGGTTACCGTCCACAGTTCTACTTCCGTACAACTGACGTAACAGGTGAGTGTATTCTTCCTGAAGGCGTAGAAATGGTAATGCCTGGTGATAACGTACAGCTAACAGCTGAACTGATTCACCCAATCGCGATGGACGAAGGTCTACGTTTCGCGATCCGTGAAGGTGGTCGTACTGTAGGTGCGGGCGTTGTTGCTAAAATCATCGAGTAATCGTTGATTTAACAATGCAAAGAAAAGGCAGCTTCGGCTGCCTTTTTGGGTGTAGCCCTTTTATTTTTGAGGGTTGGGGTGTTCTTAAGGTTAAGGGTGCTCCTCGGGTGTGAGCTAAATGATTAAATTTAGTAAATCTGCGCTAAATAGTTGATTTTTATACTAGCTTGGGTAGAATGCACCGCCCGTATATCGGGATAGGCCAGTAGTTCAATTGGTAGAGCGTCGGTCTCCAAAACCGAAAGTTGGGGGTTCGAGTCCCTCCTGGCCTGCCAAATTTTTTAAGGAAGTGGCACATGTTGCCACTTTTTTGCTATAGGAATTTGTGAATATGAGTGGAAACACTAGCACCGCAAAATCACCATTAAATATGCTTAAATGGCTTATTGCTATTTCAGTTGTTGCTGGTGCGATTGTTGGTAATCAGGTGTATGCAGAATTTGGTTTGTTGTATCGCATACTAGGTGTTGTTGCGTTATTTGCGGTAGCGTTCGGCATTGCAGCTACTACCACTCAAGGCAAAGCCTTTTTGACATTGCTTAAAGAAGCTAACATTGAGCGTCGCAAGGTTGTTTGGCCAACCCGCCAAGAAACCGTGCAAACCACAATGATTGTTGTTGCGGTGGTGATTTTAGTTGCAATTATATTGTGGGGTCTAGATTCTCTGCTAAGCTGGATCGTTTCTAGCGTTATTGGATAGGAGAGCCCAATGGCTATGCGCTGGTATGTTGTTCATGCCTACTCAGGTTATGAAAAGCGAGTGATGAACTCGCTAAAAGAACAAATTGAACTGCACGATATGCAGGATAGCTTCGGTGAGATTTTAGTGCCAACCGAAGAAGTGATCGAAATGCGCGACGGTAAAAAGCGCAAGAGCGAACGCAAATTCTATCCTGGATATGTGTTGGTTGAGATGGATATGAATGATGCTTCTTGGCATTTGGTGAAAGAAACTCCGCGTGTTATGGGGTTCATTGGTGGTACAGCTGATAAGCCAGCGCCAATTACCAAAAAAGAAGCAGACGCTATATTGCAGCGTGTTAAAGATGGCGAAGATAGTCAGCCTACTCATAAGACAATTTATGAGCCTGGTGAGATGATACGCGTTATTGATGGCCCGTTTGCAGACTTTAATGGTGTGGTTGAACATGTTGATTATGTTAAGTCACGCTTAAAAGTAGCGGTTACAATATTTGGTCGTTCTACACCTGTCGAACTTGAGTTTGGCCAAGTAGAAAAAGCGGCTTAATTAGTCATCTGGCTAATTAAGAGGCGCTACAAAGTGTAAAAATAAGAATAGCTGATAAAGGTCATGGTTAAATTATGATCTTTGTCGGCTTTCATGCGATTACGCTTTTGTAAATGCGCTTGTTTAATCGGGGAGCCGAAAGGCGTTATCACCCAATGTGAGGTAATCATGGCTAAGAAAATAGAAGCTTATATTAAGCTACAAGTAAAAGCCGGCGCTGCGAACCCAAGTCCTCCAGTAGGTCCTGCGTTAGGTCAGCACGGTCTAAACATCATGGAATTCTGTAAAGCGTTCAACGCGTCTACTCAGAAGATGGAAGGTCCAGTACCTGTTGTCATTACTGTGTATAGCGATCGTAGCTTTACGTTTGAAACCAAAACTCCACCAGCATCTTACTTGCTTAAAAAAGCAGCGGGCATCAGCAGCGGTTCAGCTCGTCCAAACACTGTTAAAGTAGGTAAAGTGTCCCGTGCTCAGTTGGAAGAAATTGCTGAGCTTAAAATGAAAGACCTAACGGCTGCTGATATGAATGCAGCTGTTCGTACTATCGCTGGCTCTGCTCGCGCTATGGGTCTTGATACAGAGGGTGTTGAGTAATGGCTAAGTTATCTAAGCGCGTTAAAGCGTTCCGTGCAAAAGTAGATGTACTTAAGACTTACAGCGTTGCTGAAGCTGTCTCTATTTTGAAAGAAGTATCTGCCGTTAAATTCGCTGAGTCTGTAGACGTAGCAATTAACCTAGGCATTGATGCACGTAAATCTGATCAAAACGTTCGTGGCGCAACTGTGCTACCAAACGGTACTGGTAAAGAAGTACGTGTTGCTGTTTTCACTCAAGGTGCAAACGTTGAAGCGGCTAAAGCTGCTGGTGCTGACGTAGTTGGCATGGAAGACTTAATGGCTCAAATGAAAGGCGGCGACCTGGACTTTGGTGTTGTTATTGCCTCTCCAGACGCAATGCGCGTTGTTGGTCAATTAGGTCAGGTTCTTGGTCCACGTGGCCTGATGCCTAACCCTAAAGTTGGTACAGTAACACCTGATGTTGCAACTGCAGTTAAAAATGCGAAAGCAGGTCAAGTACGTTACCGTAACGACAAGAACGGTATTATTCACTGTTCACTAGGTAAAGTGGCTTTTGATGAAAAAGCAATCTCTGAAAACCTAGCGGCTCTAGTAGCCGATCTTAAGAAAGCTAAGCCTGCTAACGCAAAAGGCGCTTACCTTAAGAAAGCGACCCTATCTACTACCATGGGTCCTGGTATTACAATCGATTTGTCTTCTGTTGAAGCGGTTTAATCCACTTTAATAGTTGAAAAAAGAACTTTGGGGTCCTGTTGCTTTTTAGTGATGGGACTGTCAAAGACCGCAGGTGTAAGTGAATTGAGAGACTTTATGAGTCTGAATTCCAAATTACTTACTTAATGTCCTGCGCAGATGGTGTGCACCCCGATTCAGAATTACTGTTTTATTTGTAAATAGATAAGTACTGAGTTAAGTCGCACCTAACTTGCTCGTAAGAGCATAAACATGACTTGTAGGAGTTGAATGTGGCTTTAGGTCTGAACGAAAAAAAAGCGATCGTAGCTGAAGTTCAGGAAGCTGCTTCTGGCGCTCTTTCAGCAGTTGTTGCGGATGCCCGTGGCGTAACTGTTGGAGCGATGACTGCTCTTCGTAAAGAAGCTCGTGAAAACGGCGTCTGGATGAAAGTAGTTCGTAACACTCTAGCTAAGCGTGCAATCGAAGGTACTTCAGTTGAGTGTCTATCTGACTCTCTAACTGGCCCAAGCTTAATTGCTTTCTCTAGCGAGCACCCAGGTGCTGCAGCGCGAATTTTCAAAAATTTCGCGAAAGAGAATGACAAGTTTGAGCTTAAAGTAGCTGCGTTTGAAGGTGAATTAGTAGATTTCGGCATGTTGGCAACTTTGCCTACATACGACGAAGCTATCGCCAAGCTTATGGCTGTTATGAAAGAAGCAGCAGCTGGCAAATTGGTACGTACCATTGCAGCTGTCCGCGATCAGAAAGAAGCAGCAGCTTAATTTTTATATTAAGCGGCTTCCTTTTAAAGAATATATGGGCTTAGTGCCCCTTAAGTTAGGTATTTAAAAATGGCGATTTCTCAAGAAGATATCCTAAACGCAATTGCGGAAATGTCTGTAAAAGACGTTGTTGAGCTAGTTTCTGCAATGGAAGAAAAATTCGGTGTAACGGCTGCTGTTGCTGCTGCTGCTCCTGCTGAAGGCGGCGCTGCTGCTGCTGAGCAATCTGAATTTGACGTTATTCTTACCGCTGCTGGTGAGAAGAAAGTTAACGCTATCAAAGCGGTACGTGAAGCAACTGGCCTTGGTCTTAAAGAAGCTAAAGCAATGGTTGACGGCGTTCCTTCTGCAGTACGTGAAGGCGTATCTAAAGAAGAAGCTGAAGAGCTTAAAGCTAAGCTTGAAGCAGCTGGTGCAGCGGTTGAACTTAAGTAATCTTAAGTTTGATACTTGCATTGCATAAAGTGAGGCGCTAAGTTATTTAGTTGCACACTGGCTGGTGGGCTATTGTCCGCCGGCCTTTTTCCGTTCTGTGCTGAGTTGTCTAGTAGTTTGTTGTTAGTCCAATTTTGCCAGTCGGCGGCTTTTTGAAGCCAACGCGCGGGGTTTTAGACCCATATTACAAAACCTTCTTTAAGGTTTTAGTCTAGGTGATACAGCTGGGGATTGCTGATGGCGTACTCTTATACAGAGAAAAAACGAATCCGTAAGGATTTTGGCAAGTTGCCAAGGGTGATGGACGTCCCCTATTTGCTTGCTATTCAATTAGATTCATACAGAAGTTATTTGCAGGCGGACAAGCAGGTTGATGCTCGTGTAGACATTGGTCTTCATGCGGCATTTAAATCCGTCTTTCCGATTGTAAGCTACAGTGGCAGCGCCGCACTAGAGTACGTAAGTTATCGTCTTGGTGTGCCTGTTTTCGATGAAAAAGAATGTATGTTACGCGGCGTGACCTATGCGGCACCGCTACGCGTAAAAGTGCGTCTTATCATTTATGATAAAGACTCATCTAACAAAGCTATTAAAGACATCAAAGAGCAAGAAGTATACATGGGTGAAATGCCTTTGATGACTGATAATGGTACTTTCATTATCAATGGTACAGAGCGAGTTATTGTATCCCAGCTTCATCGCTCTCCTGGTGTATTCTACGATCACGATAAAGGTAAAACTCACTCATCAGGTAAGCTGCTATACAGCGCCCGTGTGATTCCTTACCGTGGTTCATGGTTGGATTTCGAATTCGATCCTAAGGATTTAGTATACGCCCGTATCGACCGTCGTCGTAAATTGCCAGCAACAATCCTGTTGCGTGCTCTTGGTTTTGAAACGAATCAAATCTTAGAAATGTTCTTCGATAATGACACGTTCGAAATCGATGGTGAATCCGTTCGTCTCGAATTAATTCCTGAGCGTTTACGTGGCGAAACAGCCTCTTTTGATATTAAAGATCCAAAAGGTAATGTGATTGTTGAAGAAAGTCGTCGTATTACGGCTCGTCACATTCGTCAGATGGAAAAAGAAGGCATGAAGACCCTAGAAGTACCACTTGAGTATTTCTATGGCAAAGTGATTGCAAAAGACATCGTTGATCCATCAACTGGTGAGCTAATTGCTGAGTGCAACAGTGAAATTACTGTTGAATTACTTGAGCAAATCGTCGCTGCCGGTATCAAAGAAGTTGAAACTATCTACAGCAACGAACTAGATTGTGGAGCTTTCATCTCTGATACTTTACGTATCGATCCATCTCGCACACGCCTAGAAGCGCTTGTGGAGATCTATCGTATGATGCGCCCTGGCGAGCCGCCAACCAAAGAATCTGCTGAAGGTCTTTTCGAGAATTTATTCTTCACTGACGAGCGTTATGATCTATCCGCTGTAGGTCGTATGAAATTTAACCGTCGTATTGGTCGTGATGAAGTTGAAGGTTCTGGCACCCTTAGCAATGAAGACATTATCGATGTACTTAAGGGTTTAATCGATATTCGTAACGGTAAAGGCGAAGTGGACGATATCGATCACTTGGGTAACCGTCGTATTCGTTCTGTTGGTGAGATGGCCGAAAACCAATTCCGTGTTGGTCTGGTACGTGTTGAGCGTGCTGTTCGTGAACGCTTATCAATGGCTGAATCTGAAGGCCTAATGCCTCAAGATTTGATTAATGCCAAGCCAGTTGCAGCAGCAATCAAAGAATTCTTTGGTTCGTCTCAGTTATCTCAGTTCATGGACCAAAACAACCCGTTATCAGAAGTAACACACAAACGTCGTATCTCTGCATTAGGACCCGGTGGTCTTACTCGTGAGCGTGCGGGCTTTGAAGTACGTGACGTACACGCTACTCACTATGGCCGTGTTTGTCCGATCGAGACCCCAGAAGGTCCAAACATCGGTCTGATTAACTCTTTGTCTACTTATGCTCGTACTAACGAATATGGTTTCCTTGAAACGCCGTATCGTAAAGTAATCGACGGCAAAGTAACTGACGACATTATGTATTTGTCAGCCATTAACGAATCCAACTATGTTATCGCACAGGCGTCTGCGCCGCGTGATGAAAATGGTAAGTTAACCGGTGACCTAATCAGTGTTCGTCACAAAAATGAATTTACTGTAACGCCACCTGAAAATGTAACTCTGATGGATGTATCTCCACAGCAGGTTATTTCAGTTGCAGCCTCTTTGATTCCGTTCCTTGAACACGATGATGCTAACCGCGCATTGATGGGATCGAACATGCAGCGTCAAGCTGTACCAACACTAGTTGCTGAAAAGCCATTGGTTGGTACCGGTATCGAGAGCAACGTAGCTCGCGATTCAGGCGTATGTGTCGTGGCGAAACGTGGTGGTGTAATTGACACAGTTGACGCTAGCCGCATCGTTGTTCGTGTAAACGACGACGAATTGCAAGCAGGCGAAGCCGGTGTTGATATTTACAATCTAACGAAATACACCCGTTCTAACCAAAATACTTGCATCAACCAAAAACCATTGGTTCTGCAAGGAGATACGGTAGCTCGTGGTGACATCATGGCGGATGGCCCATCTGTTGATTTAGGTGAGCTTGCGCTTGGTCAAAACATGCGTATCGCATTCATGCCTTGGAATGGTTACAACTACGAAGACTCCATCTTGTTGTCTGAGAATGTTGCCCAGCAAGATCGCTTAACAACGATCCACATCCAAGAGCTAACGTGTGTTGCACGTGATACCAAGCTTGGGCCTGAAGAAATTTCTGCGGATATTCCAAACGTAGGTGAATCTGCGTTAGGTAAGCTGGATGAGTCTGGTGTTGTTTACATCGGTGCTGAAGTAAATCCAGGTGATATCCTAGTTGGTAAAGTAACCCCTAAAGGTGAAACACAGCTGACGCCAGAAGAAAAACTACTACGCGCTATTTTCGGTGAAAAAGCCTCTGACGTTAAAGATACTTCTCTTCGCGTTAAGACGGGCACCACAGGTACGATCATTGACGTACAAGTGTTCACTCGTGATGGCGTTGAAAAAGACCAGCGTGCTCGTGATATTGAGAAAGCTCAACTTGATCAAGTGCGTAAAGATTTAAACGAAGAATTCCGTATTGTTGAAGAAGCGACATTCGAACGTTTATCTCGCTCCCTGACTGGCTTATCAGTTGCGGTAGCGCCGGGTCTTAAGAAAGGTGATGTCTTAACTGAAGAATACCTTGCTGAACTGGAACACAGCCAGTGGTTCAAGATTCGTCCACAAGACGAAACTGCGTCTGAACTACTAGAGCGTGCCGAAGAAGCACTTGAAGAGCGTCGTAAAGAGCTTGACGAGAAATTCGAAGATAAGAAGAAAAAACTACAAACCGGTGATGACTTGGCACCTGGCGTTCTGAAGATCGTTAAGGTTTACCTAGCCATTAAACGGAAGATCCAGCCTGGTGATAAAATGGCCGGTCGTCACGGTAACAAAGGTGTTATCTCAGCGATCATGCCAGTTGAAGACATGCCATATGATGAGAAGGGTGTAGCGGTTGATATCGTACTTAACCCTCTAGGTGTACCGTCACGTATGAACGTGGGGCAGATTCTAGAAACTCACATGGGTATGGCAGCAAAAGGCTTGGGTGAAAAGATTGACGAAATGATTAAGCAGCAGCGCGCTGTTGCGGACATTCGTGATTTCTTAGGCAAGATCTACAACCATAGCGATGAAGTCATTCAAGAAGACCTTGATAGCTTTAACGATGCGGAAATATTAGAGCTAGCTGGCAACCTGCGGAAAGGTGTGCCTATTGCGACACCTGCGTTCGATGGTGCGAAAGAAGACGAGTTGAAACACATGCTTCGTTTAGCGGATATTCCAGACTCAGGTCAGGTAACGTTATTCGACGGCCGTACAGGCGACAAATTTGATCGTCCAGTAACCGTAGGTTACATGTACATGTTGAAACTGAACCACTTGGTAGACGATAAAATGCACGCTCGTTCTACTGGTTCTTACAGTCTGGTAACTCAGCAGCCACTGGGCGGTAAAGCGCAATTCGGTGGTCAGCGTTTCGGTGAGATGGAAGTGTGGGCACTAGAAGCATACGGTGCTGCATATACGCTTCAGGAAATGCTAACTGTTAAGTCCGATGACGTAACAGGCCGTACCAAGATGTATAAAAACATCGTGGATGGTGACCATCGTATGGAACCAGGTATGCCTGAGTCCTTTAACGTATTGGTTAAAGAAATTCGTTCTCTCGGTATTCATATCGAGCTTGAGAACGAATAAGGCTCTGATCCTATATCAGATAAAGGACGCGGGTTTCGGCCCGCGGTTATTAACTCCGCTAGGAGCTAAAGGCAGATGAAAGACTTATTAAATTTGCTACGCAAAGAGTCTCAGGCTGAAGAATTCGACTCAATTCGAATCGGCCTTGCTTCACCCGACATGATACGTTCATGGTCGTTTGGTGAAGTTAAAAAACCAGAAACAAT
>JAGDZK010000011.1:0-44382 GCA_049115935.1 Bermanella sp.
TCCTAGGTGGTATCGATGAAGTTCGTGCCCGCGCTAAAAGTGGCGGTGCTAAAAAGCAACGCCAAGCGAAGTAAGGGGAGCGTAGACGATGTTACAACCTAAACGCACAAAATTCCGTAAAATGATGAAAGGCCGCAACCGCGGTCTTGCGAAAGGATCAAAAGTTAGCTTTGGCGAATATGGCCTTAAAGCTACTGGTCGTGGTCGCATCACTGCTCGTCAAATCGAAGCGGCTCGTCGTGCGATGAACCGTAAGATTAAACGTGGTGGTAAAATCTGGATTCGTATCTTCCCAGACAAGCCGATTACCAGCAAACCTCTTGAGGTTCGTCAGGGTAAAGGTAAGGGTAACGTTGAATACTGGGTATGCCAGATTCAGCCAGGTCGTGTCCTTTATGAGATGGAAGGTGTTAGTGAAGAGCTAGCGCGTGAAGCATTCACACTTGCTGCTGCCAAACTACCCGTTTCAACTACATTTGTTACGCGGACGGTGATGTGATGAAAGCACAAGATTTACGTGAAAAATCTGCCGACGAACTCAGTGTTGAGTTAAAAGGCTTGTTAGCGGACCAATTTAAATACCGCATGCAAAAGGCGACTGGCCAACTAGGTCAAACCCATTTGCTAAAAGAAGTGCGTCGCGATATCGCGCGCGTTAAAACCATCATCAACCAGAAAGCAGGTGAATGATTATGGCTGAAGCGAATGTACGTACTCTTACCGGTAAGGTCGTTAGCGACAAAATGGACAAAACCATTACTGTAATGATTGAGCGTCGCGTTAAGCACCCAATCTACGGTAAGTTTGTTAAACGCTCCACTAAGCTGCACGCACATGACGAACAGAACGAATGCCAAATTGGCGATACCGTTTCTGTACGTGAATGTCGTCCGCTATCAAAATCCAAAACTTGGATGTTGGTAAGCGTCGACGAACGTGCAACCAAGGTGTAGGCCCAGGAATTATAGGAGCTATAAACCATGATTCAGACACAATCAATGCTTGAAGTTGCTGATAACAGCGGCGCAAAGCGCGTTATGTGTATTAAAGTACTGGGTGGTTCTCACCGTCGTTATGCACGCATAGGTGACCTGATTAAAGTTACCGTTAAGGAAGCAATTCCTCGCGGTAAAGTTAAAAAAGGTCAAGTGCTAGACGCTGTTGTCGTTCGCACTAGAGCGGGTGTTCGTCGTCAAGATGGATCTTTGATCAAATTTGACACAAATGCTGCAGTTTTGCTGAATGCAGGCCAAGCGCCAATCGGTACTCGTATCTTCGGGCCTGTGACTCGTGAGCTTCGTAATGAAAAGTTCATGAAGATTGTATCACTCGCTCCTGAAGTACTTTAGGAGACTGAAAATGAAAAAGATTCGTCGTGAAGATGAAGTGATTGTTGTTGCCGGCAAAGACAAAGGTAAGCGTGGTAAAGTTAACCGCGTTCTTCCTAACGGTCGTTTGATCGTTGCTGGTGTAAACATGATTAAGAAACACCAAAAGCCAAATCCATACTTGGGTCAACCAGGTGGCATCGTTGAAAAAGAAGCTGGAATTCAAGCTTCTAACGTAGCTATCTTTAACCCTAAGTCTGGCAAAGCAGATCGTGTTGGTTTCTCAGTGCTTGAAGACGGACAAAAAGTTCGCATCTTCAAGTCTACTGGCGAACAAGTTGACGCATAAGGGTGCCACAATGTCTCGTTTAAAAGATTTATACAAAAGCGAAGTGGTAGCCAAGCTGCAAGAAGAATTTGGCTACAAAAATATCATGGAAGTGCCAAAAGTAACCAAAATCACCCTAAACATGGGTGTTGGTGAAGGCATCGGTGATAAGAAACAAGTTGACGCTGCTGTAGCGGACTTAGAACAACTATCTGGTCAAAAAGTAGTTGTAACTAAGGCTCGTAAATCAGTAGCCGGCTTTAAAGTTCGTGAAGGCTGGCCAATCGGCTGTAAAGTGACTCTACGTGCAGACCGCATGTGGGAGTTCATGGATCGCTTGGTTGACATCGCCCTTCCGCGTGTACGTGACTTCCGTGGCTTGAACGGTAAATCGTTCGACGGCCGTGGTAACTACAGCATGGGTGTTAAAGAGCAGATCATTTTCCCTGAAATCGAATACGATAAAGTGGATAAAGTTCGTGGTCTTGACATCACTGTGACCACTACTGCGCGTACTAACGACGAAGGCCGTGCTCTACTTCGTGCACTGAACTTCCCGTTCCGTAACTAAGGAGTAGGACTATGGCTAAGATTTCGATGAAACAGCGCGAGCTGAAGCGCGAAAAACTAGTGGCTAAATACGCTGAAAAGCGTGAAGCATTACTGGCAATTATCAAAAGCCCTGCATCTTCTGAAGAAGATGTATGGAATGCGCAAATGGCGCTACAGAAATTGCCACGTGACTCTTCAAAGAGCCGCTTACAAAACCGTTGTCAAATGACGGGCCGCCCACATGGCGTGTACCGTAAATTCAAGCTTTCTCGTATTATGATTCGCGAGCAAGGCATGATGGGCAACATCCCAGGTCTTAAAAAGGCCAGTTGGTAAGCATTTCCCTTTGATCTCCAGCTTTCGGGTTGGAGATTTTAGGGTCGCTGCACAACAGAGAGGTTAAAGCATGAGTATGCAAGATACTTTGGCGGATATGATTACTCGTATTCGCAATGCGCAGGGCGCTGGTAAAGCCACTGTTGCAATGCCTTCTTCCAAAGTGAAGGCGTCTGTAGCTGAAGTTCTAAAGAGCGAAGGTTACATTGCAGATTATAAGGTTGACGGTGACGTTAAACCGACTTTAAACATCGACCTTAAGTACTACGAAGGTAAGCCTGTAATTGAGAGCATCAAGCGTGTTTCTCGTCCAGGTCTTCGTACTTACAAGGCGACAACTGAACTGCCTAAAGTAGAAGCGGGCCTTGGCATCGCAATTATTTCTACTTCTAAAGGCATCATGACCGATCGTGCTGCCCGTGCCGCTGGTATCGGTGGTGAAGTGATCTGTACGGTATTCTAAGGGGAGTTTGAGATGTCTCGAGTAGCAAAAGCTCCTGTTACCTTACCAGCTGGCGTAGAAGTGAAAGTTTCTGACGCACAGATCACTGTAAAAGGTAAGCAAGGATCGTTAGATTTAGATCTGCATTCTTCAGTTGCTATTAAGCAAGAAGATAACGTATTAACTTTTGCCCCAACTGATGGTGGCAAGAAGTCTAATGCACTAGCAGGTACATTCCGTTCATTGGTCAACAATATGGTGACTGGTGTTAGTCAGGGTTTTGAAAAGAAACTTATTTTGCAAGGTGTTGGTTATCGTGCAAAAGCGACAGGTTCAACCTTGAATCTAACGCTAGGTTTTTCTCACCCTGTTGATTATGAGCTTCCAGAAGGCGTAAAAGCTGAAACTCCTACTCAAACTGAGATTGTTATCAAAGGTTTGGATAAGCAAAAAGTAGGTCAAGTTGCAGCGGAAATTCGCGGTTACCGTCCACCAGAGCCTTATAAAGGTAAAGGTGTTCGTTATGCTGACGAAAATGTACGTCGTAAAGAAGCCAAGAAGAAATAGGGTTTAGATCATGAACGAGAAGAAAATAGCGCGTATTCGTCGTGCTCGCCGTTCTCGCATCAAGATGCGCGAACTAGGTGTGACCCGTCTGTGTGTGAACCGTACTCCACGTCATATTTACGCTCAGATTATTTCGTCCGATGGTGCCGAAGTTTTAGCAACCGCTTCTACTGTAGAGAAAGATCTACGTGAAGGTAAAACCGGTAATGCTGAAGCCGCAGCAAAAGTAGGCCAGCTTATTGCTGAGCGTGCGATTGCGAAAGGCATCAAAAAAGTAGCTTTTGATCGCTCTGGTTTTAAATACCACGGTCGTTTGAAAGCTTTAGCAGATGCAGCCCGCGAAGGCGGCCTGGAATTCTAAGGGGCGATTAACATGGCAAATGAACGTGTAGAACGCAATGGCGAAGGCGACCTTCAAGAGAAGCTAGTCCAAGTTAACCGCGTTGCAAAAGTAGTAAAAGGTGGCCGTATCTTCGGTTTCACTGCGTTAACCGTAGTGGGCGATGGTAAAGGCAAAGTAGGTTTCGGTCGTGGTAAAGCGCGCGAAGTTCCAACTGCAATTCAAAAAGCAATGGAACAAGCAAAACGCAACATGATCACTGTACAGCTTGATGGCGATACGTTGCAGTACCCAGTAAAAGCCCGTCATGGTGCTTCTAAGGTGTACATGCAGCCTGCATCTCAAGGTACTGGTATTATTGCCGGTGGTGCCATGCGTGCCGTACTTGAAATCGTAGGTGTACATAACGTGTTAGCGAAGTGCTACGGCTCAACCAATCCGGTGAACGTAGTACGTGCTACTGTGAATGGTCTTCGTGAAATGCGTAGTCCTGAACAGGTAGCTGCCAAGCGCGGTAAATCTGTAGAAGAAATTCTGGGGTAATCCGACATGGCAAAAGTTAAAGTAACACAAACTCGCAGTACTATTGGCAAGCTACCTAAGCACATCGCTACGATGAAAGGCTTAGGACTTCGCCGTATTGGTCACACAGTAGAACTTGAAGATACTGACGCAGTGCGCGGCATGATCAACAAGGTTTACTACATGGTGAAAGTGGAGGCAGAGTAATATGAAACTTAATACTCTTAGCCCAGCACCAGGTTCTCGTCCTTCTAGCAAGCGTGTTGGCCGTGGTATCGGTAGCGGCTTAGGAAAGACTGGCGGACGTGGTCATAAAGGTCAGAAATCTCGTTCAGGCGGCCGCGTGAAGCCTGGTTTCGAGGGTGGTCAGATGCCTTTACAGCGTCGTCTACCAAAATTTGGTTTTACTTCACGTCAAGCTCAGTATGTTGCTGAAATTCGTCTTAACGAATTAGCGGCTGCTGGTGTAGACGTAGTAGACCTGGACGCATTGAAAAAAGCCGATATCATCGGTGATAAAATCAAGCGTGCACGTGTGATTCTATCTGGCGAAATCAATAAAGCTGTAACCGTTAAAGGTCTTAAAGTGACCAAAGGTGCACAAGCTGCAATTGAAGCCGCTGGCGGTAAAATCGAAGAATAAGGACCATTTTAGATGGCTAAGCAAGGCTCACTACCAACAGGTGCGGCACCCGCAGGATTAGGCGAACTTTGGTCTCGTATCAAATTCGTTATCATTGCGATTGTCGTATACCGTATCGGCGCTCATATTCCGGTACCAGGTATTAACCCTGATCGTCTAGCAGCGTTATTCGAACAGAACCAAGGCACCATTTTGAGCATGTTCAACATGTTCTCTGGTGGCGCACTGGAAAGAATGTCGATTTTCGCGCTAGGTATCATGCCGTATATTTCTGCATCGATTATCATGCAGTTATTGTCGGCGGTGAGCCCGCATCTCGAAGCCCTCAAAAAAGAGGGTGAAGCTGGTCGTCGTAAAATCAGTCAGTACACTCGCTACGGCACTGTGCTGTTAGCGCTAGTCCAAGGCTTCGGTGTATCCGCAGGCTTGGCTAGTCAGGGTGTGTCTTTTGACGCCTCACCACTTTACTACTTAACAGCCGTTTCATCGTTTGTATGTGGCGCTGTTTTCTTAATGTGGTTAGGCGAACAAGTGACTGAGCGTGGTATCGGTAACGGTATTTCGCTGCTGATTTTTGCCGGTATCGTTGCAGGCTTGCCTGGTGCCATCGGTCAATCTTTTGAATCTGCTCGTCAGGGTGATACTAACATCGCATTGTTGTTAGCCATTGCCGTACTTGCAGTATTGATTGTTGCGTTTGTTGTGTTCGTAGAACGTGGACAACGTCGTATTGCAATCAATTACGCTAAGCGTCAGCAAGGTCGCAAAGTTTTTGCGGCTCAAAGCAGTCACTTACCACTTAAAATCAACATGGCAGGTGTTATTCCACCTATCTTCGCATCATCTATTCTATTGTTTCCGGCTTCTATCGGTCAGTGGTTTGGACGTACAGAAGGTATGGAATGGTTACAAGATGTGTCTCTCGCCCTTGGGCCGAGCCAACCCTTGTATCTAATCTTGTTCTCTCTAGCGGTAATCTTCTTCTGCTACTTCTATACGGCCTTGATGTTTAACAGCAAGGACATATCGGAGAACCTTAAGAAGTCTGGGGCCTTTATCCCAGGTATCCGTCCGGGACTACAAACCGCCCAATATGTTGATGGTGTGCTAGGTCGATTAACTTTATTTGGCGCTTTATACATAACTGCTGTATCATTGCTGCCCCAATTCTTGGTGGTGGCGGCCGACGTGCCCTTCTACTTTGGTGGTACATCCCTACTTATCGTAGTGGTTGTAGTCATGGACTTTATGTCACAAGTGCAATCTCATCTGATGTCTCATCAGTACGAAAGCCTTATGAAGAAGTCAAACTTGAAAGGTATTGGCGGCTGAATGGTACGCTAATCAGAGTCTCTGGAGACTTTCAATGAAAGTACGCGCTTCAGTGAAGAAGATTTGCCGTGAATGTAAAATCATTCGTCGTAACGGCAGTGTGCGTGTGATCTGTACAGATCCTAAGCACAAACAACGTCAAGGCTAATCCCCGCCGACGTTGTAACAGGGGGATGGGCTTAATCGGCCAGAGTTTGCGCTCTGGTCGAGGATTCTTTATTGTGCCTATCCAGATAAAAGCATCAACACGCTAATGGCGTGATGGGGTGATAAATGGCTCGTATAGCCGGTGTAAACATTCCTGACAACAAACACGCGGTCATTTCTTTGACCTACGTGTTCGGTGTTGGCTTGCCTACTGCTCAGCAAATCTGTAAAGCAGTTGGTATTGAAGAATCAACTAAAATTGCTGATCTTTCTGATGAAAAGTTAGATGAGATCCGTACTGAAGTTGGCAAGTATACTGTTGAAGGTGATCTTCGCCGTGAAACGTCCATGAGCATCAAGCGATTGATGGATCTTGGTTGTTTCCGCGGCATTCGCCACCGTCGCAGTTTGCCTCTACGTGGTCAGCGCACAAAAACAAATGCGCGTACCCGTAAAGGCCCACGCAAGCCAATTAAGCGCTAAGGCAGGGTTGATTTATGGCAAAGCCACAGCGTAACGTTAAGAAAAAAATTAAAAAGTCCGTCGTAGACGGCGTGGCGCACATACATGCGTCATTCAATAACACTATCGTAACTATTACTGACCGTCAGGGTAACGCTCTTTCTTGGGCAACTGCCGGTGGTTCTGGTTTCCGTGGTTCTCGTAAGAGTACCCCTTTCGCTGCACAGGTTGCTGCGGAACGCGCTGGTGAAGCCGCTAAAGAATATGGTTTGAAAAACCTAGACGTGGAAGTTAAAGGTCCAGGTCCTGGTCGTGAATCAGCTGTTCGTGCATTAAATGCATGCGGTTACAAGATTGGCAACATTACCGATGTGACACCTATACCTCACAACGGTTGCCGTCCACCTAAAAAACGTCGCGTATAAGGGGACAGAACTATGGCTCGATATATTGGTCCTAAGTGTAAGCTGTCTCGTCGTGAAGGTACTGACCTTTTCTTGAAGAGCGGCGTTCGTGCACTAGACTCGAAATGTAAACTAGAAACCAAACCAGGTGTTCATGGCGCAGGCCGTGGTCGTCTATCGGATTACGGTTTACAACTACGTGAAAAGCAAAAAGTTCGTCGTATTTACGGCATTCTTGAAAAGCAATTCCGTGGCTATTACAAAGAAGCAGCACGTGTTAAAGGTGCTACAGGTGAAAACTTGTTACAGCTTCTTGAGACTCGTTTGGATAACGTGGTTTACCGCATGGGCTTTGGCTCAACTCGCGCTGAAGCACGCCAATTGGTATCTCATAAAGCAATCTCAGTAAACGGTCAAACCGTTAACATCCCTTCTTACAACATTAAGAGCGGTGATGTGGTTGCGATTCGTGAAAAAGCGAAAACTCAACTACGTATTAAAGGTGCACTAGATTTAGCATCTCAGCGTGGTGATTTAGCTTGGATCGAAGTTGATGCCAAAAAAATGGAAGGTACGTTCAAAGCAGTTCCTGAACGTTCTGAGTTGTCAGCCGAGATTAACGAACAGTTAATCGTCGAATTGTACTCTAAGTAATATAGGAACAGGGGCAGCTATGCAGCGTTCAGTGAACGAATTTCTAACTCCGCGCCACATTCAGGTCGAGCAGGTTAGCAATACTCAGGCAAAGGTAACTCTGGAGCCATTAGAACGTGGTTTCGGCCACACTTTAGGTGCTGCGTTGCGTCGTATCCTTCTCTCTTCTATGCCTGGCGCCGCCATTGTAGAAGTTGAAATCGAAGGTGTTCTTCATGAGTACAGCACCATTGAAGGCGTGCAAGAAGACGTAATCGAAATCTTGCTTAACCTGAAGGGTGTTGCAGTAAAACTGCACGAGCGTGAAGAAGCTTATCTTACTCTACATAAATCTGGCGCAGGTCAGGTTACTGCTGGTGATATCCAATTGGATCACGGCGTTGAAGTTGCAAACCCAGAACACGTTATCGCCAACTTGGCTGATAAAGGTGAACTGAAGATCAACATCAAAGTAGCAGCAGGTCGTGGTTATGAGACTGTTGAGTCTCGTAATCAAAACGAAGAAGAGACTAAGGCAATTGGTAAATTGCAGTTAGATGCGACGTACAGCCCAGTTAAGCGTGTCGCTTACGGTGTTGAAAACGCTCGTGTTGAACAGCGTACTGATTTAGATAAGCTGGTTATAGATCTAGAAACTAACGGCACCATTGAGCCAGAAGAAGCGATTCGTCGCTCTGCTACAATCCTGCAGCAACAGCTTGCAGTTTTCGTAGACTTGCAAAATGAAGCCGAGCCAGAGCCAGAAGAGATAGAAGACGAGATTGATCCGATTCTACTTCGTCCGGTTGATGATCTAGAGCTAACAGTACGTTCTGCGAACTGCTTAAAGGCAGAAAACATTTACTACATCGGTGATCTGATTCAGCGCACCGAAGTTGAGTTGCTGAAAACCCCTAATCTGGGTAAGAAGTCTCTAACCGAAATTAAAGACGTGTTAGCTTCTCGCGGTTTGTCTCTTGGTATGCACCTTGAAAACTGGCCACCAGCTAGTTTGAAAAAAGATGATAAAGCGCTTGCCTAAGGCAGGGTTGAGGTAAGGAATTAAAACATGCGCCATCGTAAAAGTGGTCGTCACTTAAACCGAACCAGTTCGCACCGTGAAGCTATGTTTAAAAACATGGCGGTATCATTGTTCGAACACGAGATCATTAAAACTACTTTGCCTAAAGCAAAAGAGTTACGTCGTGTGGCTGAGCCATTAATCACGCTAGCAAAAGAAGATTCTGTTGCTAACCGTCGTTTGGCTTTCTCACGCACTCGCTCTAAAGAAGCGGTTGGTAAACTGTTCAACGAACTTGGTCCTCGTTACCAAGAGCGTACAGGCGGTTACCTACGTATTCTTAAGTGCGGTTTCCGTGCAGGCGACAATGCTCCTATGGCATACGTAGAACTGGTTGATCGTCCAGTTGCAAGCGAAGTTGTTGAAGAATCTGAAGATTAATCAATACTTTGTTTGAATAGAAAGAGGCAGCTTAGGCTGCCTTTTTTTATGTCTGTTTTTCGTAAAAATGAGTTGAGTGTTTATGTCACAAGTATCTATTAAGCCGTTAACCTGGGTAGGTTATTTTGAAGGTATGTCGTTTTTGTTGTTATTAGGTATTGCCATGCCTCTTAAATATTATGTAGGTGTGGTGGAGCCTGTTAAATATTTGGGAATGGCCCATGGTGTATTGTTTATGTTGTATGTGTATATGTTGATGTCGACAGCAGCGAAAATTAAGTTGCCATTGTGGGCCATGCCATCTGGTGTGCTTGCTTCTTTGTTGCCATTTGGGCCGTTTGTGTTTGATAAATTATTAAAGCGGTCGCTTAATTCGTAATTTTTGTAGGAGGGTAGCCTCTGCCCGATTGTTCTGATTTTGTCATTCTCGCGTAGGCGGGAATCCACTGGCGCATGTTGCTATCGGTTCGGGTTTGGTTTCCGGTTGGTGCTGCAACGGTTTTGTTTATTGCGTCTTACCCGCGAAGGCGGGTATCCACTACCGCAAGTGCGATATCGCTTCTTGGTAAATTATCTAAACAGCTGCTTCAGACATATCAAAGCCAGCACGGTTCTTTTTCTCGGGGTTGCACCCCGAATCCCCGCTTCGCGGCTAGCCTCACGCCGCCAACCTTGTATATATCCCCTAGTTTTTGTTATGCGGCGCTCGGATGCCGCATGTTGTTATCGTTACGGGTTTGGTTTCCGATTGGTTCTGCGACGATATAGCTTGCTTCGTCTTACCCGTGACTCGTAGAGCAGCGAAGCGCACGCGGGTATCCACTTCCGCATGTGCGTTATCGGTTCTTGCTGAATTATCTAGAATGTTGTGTTGGTAGATTAAAACCTGCACGGTTTCTCTTCTGGGGAAGTATCCCTCGCTCATACTTCACACCGCTCGCCTCTTATGGGGTGATCGATCGCTTTGGTTGTAGCGGTCTTCAGAAATCGCATGTTGTTATCGTTACGGGTTTGGTTTTCGGTTGGTTATAAGATATTGTGGAGACTCATTAAATTTTTCTATTAAATTTATACCGAAATATTAGTCTTTCATACAGGTAGAATATGGGTAATGAATACAAGGGCCTAACTAAAAAAACTAGAGAACTGGTGAATGGTTCTGAAGGTGTAGATGTTGAATTTAAGCTGACACCATCTGCAGTAAAGCCTGATGTATTAGTGGCCTTTGCTAATAGTAATCTTGGTGGAACTATTTTAGTTGGGGTTGAAGAATTTAAGGGAGGTAAAAACATACAGAAGGGAAGAATAGTAGGATGTGATTGCTCTGATAGTTCTAAGCTACAAATTCAAAACATAGCTTCTGATTGTACTCCTCCCATTGAGTTACAAATTGATATTGAGAATATTAATAAACAACCGATTCTTAGAATTGAAGTGCCCTCGGGTCGAAATAAGCCTTATACGACAAAGTCAGGTTTATACAAAATCAGAGAGGATGGGAGAAGTCGTGCTTTGCATCCTGATGAGTTATTAGCTATTTTTATGAATAAAGAAGGTGATAAGTTTCTATCTAGGTTTAAAGAATCTGTATTGGGATTGGAGGCTTTAGTTGAAGGTATGGATAATAAAGTCTCTAACGAATTAGAAAACCTGATAGTATCCCTTAGAACCCTAAATAAGGATGTATTTACTCATCTGGAGGATATTTTCTTTCAGTCATCGCTGTCTACAGAGGAAGCTGCAGATGCAGGAGATACAGTAGATGAGGTGTGGAGACGAATAGATGGAATTGGAAAAGAATTAAGTTATATTCATAGTAAAATTGATTTATCCATAGAAGAAGATAAATTAAACGCACTAGATTACAAATTGGATATGCTGATGGGGCACCTTGGAATAAGAGCTAGAGAACTCTAGCAAGTAAATCAAAAAGCGTAGCGCCTTCCGACCTGACTAAACCTTTCCAGCTTCACCAAACATAGCGCTTCGCATCTCCCGTCAGCGAAGCGCCCATCTCACATCTACCGTAAAATCTACTTCAAATAATCATCATACTTTTCAATATAGTCATCCATGTTGGCAATTAACATGTTGCGATATTGATTGGTAAAATATTCGATGGCTTCAACTTTGTTGCGGTCTGCTTCGGCTTTGTCTTTGGCAGAAGAGGCGACGATGAAGGCGTTAAAACGCGCGGCGGCGTATAACATGCTGGCGCTTACTTTGCCTACTTCGTGTTCTTTGGTTAATTCATTGGCCACTTTAATAAACGCGTCGGTGCGTTTGAAAAAATCTTTATCCATTTTTTGTGCGGTTTTTTGTGTATTTTCGTCAGACATAAGTCTCTCTCTTTTGTGTGGCCGATTGCCTGGTGCACGAAGCAGTATCTATGTCGGCGGTTTTAAAATTTTGGATCCCAGATCGCTCGTTCCTCGCGTCTGGAATGACGTTTATATAATTGATGGGTTACGAGTTCGCTTCGCTTGCTCTAACCCATCCTACGGCTAGTTATAATTTATGGGTTCCGGCTCGTGCGTTCCTCACGCCCGGAATGAAAGAAGAAAGGCTTTTGACAAAAGCGCAGCGAAAACGTTAGCTGCATCTCTCATCTCTCATCTCTCATCTCTCATCTCTCATCTCTCATCTCCCAGCAGTTCAGATTATCCTGAGCTTGTCGAAGGGCCGCGTTATTTCAACATCGGCTTCAAGAATTTTGCCGTATGTGAGCCTTTCACTTTGGCGACATTTTCTGGTGTACCTTCTGCGATGATTTGCCCGCCACCTGAGCCACCCTCTGGGCCAAGGTCGATAATCCAGTCTGCGGTTTTGATGACATCTAGGTTGTGTTCAATAACCACTATTGTGTTGCCGTGATCACGTAGGCGATGCAGTACGTCTAATAATTGTTGGATGTCGCTAAAGTGCAAGCCAGTTGTGGGTTCATCCAAAATATAAAGTGTTTGCCCGGTATCCCGTTTACTTAATTCTTTTGCCAGTTTCACGCGCTGCGCTTCACCGCCTGATAATGTGGTGGCATTTTGTCCTAGACGTACATAAGTTAAACCTACGTCCATGAGGGTTTGTAGTTTGCGTTTTAGCGCTGGAATGGCATCAAAAAATTCGAGGCCTTCTTCAACCGTCATGTCTAATACTTCGTGAATATTTTTACCTTTATAACGGATGTCTAAGGTTTCACGGTTATAACGTTTACCGTGACACACATCGCACGGTACATACACGTCGGCCAAAAAGTGCATTTCGACTTTTATCACGCCATCACCTTGGCACGCTTCACAACGACCGCCTTTCACGTTAAAACTAAAGCGGCCTGCTTTATATCCGCGGGAGCGGGCTTCTTCGGTGCCGGTAAATAAATCACGCACGGCGGTGAATATGCCTGTGTAGGTTGCTGGGTTTGAGCGAGGTGTGCGGCCAATTGGGCTTTGGTCAATGTCGACACACTTATCAAAGTGATCCATGCCTTCTACGCTTTTGTACGGCGCGGCTTTTAACGTGCTGGCATTGTTTAATGCGGTGGCGGCAAGCGGGTATAGCGTCTGATTAATCAGTGTGGATTTACCACTGCCTGATACACCAGTGACACAGGTAAATAAACCCACTGGAATTTTTAACGTGGTGTCGTCTAGGTTGTTACCACTGGCGCCACTTAAAACAAGCTGTTTGGTTTCATCTATGGGCGTGCGGTTTTCTGGCACGGCAATTTTACGGGTGCCAGTAATGTATTGGCCGGTGATGGATTCTTTGCATTTGCCGATATTTTTTGGCAAGCCTGCATAAATAACCTGTCCACCATGCACACCGGCACCAGGGCCAATGTCCACAATATAATCGGCTGCACGAATGGCATCTTCATCGTGCTCAACCACGATGACGGTATTGCCAAGATCGCGTAAGTGTTCAAGGGTTTTTAATAAGCGGTCGTTGTCGCGTTGATGCAAACCAATGGATGGCTCATCCAATATATACATAACGCCCACTAAGCCCGCACCAATTTGGCTGGCTAAACGAATGCGTTGTGCTTCACCACCGGATAATGTATCAGCGCTGCGCTCGAGGGATAAATAATCCAAACCTACGTTAACTAAAAAGTGCAGGCGATCTTGAATTTCTTTTTGAATCTTTTTAGCAATTTCGCCTTTGCGACCCGGTAATTTTAATGTTTTAAAATATTTAAGTGCCGGGCCAATGGGCATGGCGGTTAAGTCTGCAATGTTGTGGTTATCCACAAATACATTACGCGAGGCTTGTTTTAAACGGCTGCCTTCACAGCTTGGGCAGGGTTGTACGGAAAGCAGCTTGGATAAATCTTCACGTACCATGGCACTGTCCGTTTCGTGGTAACGACGTTGTAAGTTTGGAATGACACCTTCAAATGGGTGCTCTTTAATAACGGTGTCACCACGACTATTTACGTAATTAAACTTTATGTCTTGCTCGCCGGTGCCAAATAAAAGCGCGTCTCGGAATTTCTTTTTCAGTTTTTTAAACGGCGTGTCCATATCGAAACCATAGTGGTCGGCGACACTGTTAAGCATTTGAAAATAATAAATGGTGCGACGATCCCAGCCGCGAATAGCCCCTTCACCCAGGGTTAGGGTTTCATCCACAATGATTTTGTCGGGATCAAAATATTGATCCACACCCAAACCATCACAAGTGCCACAGGCACCGGCTGGGTTGTTGAAAGAGAACATGCGTGGTTCTAAATCGGTAATACTGTAACCACACACTGGGCAGGCAAATTGTGATGAAAACAAAATTTCGAGTTTGTCATTGTCCATGCCGCAGGCTTTTGCGGTGCCGCCGGTTAATTGAAGTGCGGTTTCTAATGATTCGGCTAAGCGTTGCTCTAAACCATCGCGTACTTTAATTCGGTCGATCACCACTTCGATGGTGTGCTTTTTGTTTTTGTCTAATTCTGGAATGTCGTCCATGTCCACGACGATGCCATCAACACGTACACGCACAAAACCTTGGCTGCGCAGTTGCTCGAACAAATGCAAGTGCTCGCCTTTACGATCATTGATCATAGGGGCGAGAATCATCAGTTTAGTGCCCTCATCGAGCGCGGTGATTTGATCCACCATTTGGCTGACGGTTTGAGCATCCAATACTTCGCCATGGTCAGGGCAACGTGGTTCGCCGGCGCGGGCAAATAATAAACGTAAATAATCGTATATCTCAGTTACGGTACCCACGGTAGAGCGCGGGTTGTGACTTGTGGATTTTTGTTCGATTGAAATGGCTGGGCTTAAACCTTCGATGTGATCAACATCCGGTTTTTCCATCATGGATAAGAACTGGCGAGCATAGGTCGAAAGGCTTTCTACATAACGACGCTGGCCCTCTGCGTACAAGGTATCAAACGCAAGTGAGGACTTACCAGAGCCTGATAAGCCCGTAATGACCACTAACTTGTCGCGGGGAATGTCTAGGTCGATATTTTTAAGATTATGGGTGCGAGCACCACGAACCAAGATGGTATCCATATTCGATCTACGCCAAGTGCAAAAGCCTCATTGTACCCGTTTCAAATTGGCTTGGCTGCACTGTATAGAAAGGTAATTGTTGGCACTAAGCGAACACTTAGTGCCAAGAGGAAGGTGATCCGATTTTAGTTATGCAACGTCTTGTACTGGTAGGTGCTCTTTAGCCCAGTTAATCGCTTGAATACGGTTGCTCACATCTATTTTTTTGAAAAGGTTATACATGTGGGTTTTAACAGTATGGGTGCTGACGTTAAGGGCTTCAGCGATCTCAGCATTTTTAGCGCCACTGGCACTTAGGTTAAGAATCTGTTTTTCACGTTTGGTGAGTGAATAAATGCTGTCAGGAATTTTGCTTGGGCTCTTGCGGTTGTTAGCCATAAAGCGGCTAAGAAGCTTACGGCTGAACCAAAGTTCGCCATTCACAATGGATGCAAGGCCATGGCTTATGTGGGTATGACTATTACCTTTATAAAAGAAGCCGCACACGTTAGGCCATTGTAATAAGCGCTCGTGTTCTTTGTCGTGATCAAGGTTGATGAAGAACACTTTGTTTTCATTGGGTAGCCACTCAAGAATTTGCTGGTAGCGTTCGTAGTTTAAACCCGAGGCATCTAAGCAAATGAAATGTTCAGGGTGAATATTGTGATTGTCGGCTTGAGTGTAAGGATCAATGATGGCACAGCTATAACTGATGTTTTGCTGTAGGTAACCCAGAAGTAATGAGTTTTGAATGTTCTTAGGGCCGATGAGCCAGAGGCGTTGAGATGTAGTATTCATATCTAGCATTCCTTGCTGATAGTTTGCACAATGCAAGCCATTGTAGAGAAAAATGTGCGAAATGACACCCATGAACAATGATTGAGTACTCATTTTTGGTAAAAAAGTTTAATTTTTCTTCTCTTTTCCCTTAGGGGTACTCATGGCAGTCGCGGATTGCTAAAATGCCGCTCTTTTTTCCATGTAGTTCTATCATGTCTCCAATTGAAACGCGTACCGTTACCACGCTTGCCTTGATCTATGCCTTACGCATGTTTGGCTTGTTCATGGTATTGCCTGTTTTAGCTTTGTTCGCACAGGATTACCAAGGGGCCACTGCATCTTTGGTGGGTGTTGCGATTGGCGTATATGGTCTCACCCAAGCCTGTTTACAGTTACCATTTGGTGTTTGGTCTGATCGCATTGGACGCAAACCGGTGATTGTAATTGGTTTAGCGCTATTTAGTTTAGGCAGCGCATTGGCAGCAGTAGCTGATGATATTTGGTTGTTGATTTTAGGTCGGGCGCTGCAAGGCGCTGGCGCGGTTGCCAGTACGTTAATGGCATTAATGACAGATCTTACTCGTGAAGAAAATCGTACCAAAGCCATGGCCAGTATTGGCGCCAGCATCGGTTTATCTTTTACCTTAGCTATGGTGGTGGGGCCATTACTAGCCGGATGGATGGGGTTGTCAGGCCTATTTATGTTAACAGGTGTGTTATCAATATTAGCTATTGGCTTATTATTAACGGTAGTGCCAACACCTAAACAACAAGTGCGCTCCCGTGATGCAAGGGCCTTTGTCTCTCAGCTTGGTGATGTGTTTAAAGACAAACAAATCTTACGCTTAAGCTTTGGTATTTTTACTTTGCATGCAGTGCTGGTGGCTTGTTTTGTAGCCTTGCCAGTGGCACTTGTGGATGCAGGGTTATTGCAGCCTGAGCACTGGAAAGTCTATTTACCCGTTATGCTTGTTGCATTTGTGATGATGGTGCCTTTCATCATTATTGGTGAGAAAAAACAAAAGATGAAGCAGGTGCTGTTATTTGCTGTTGTCTTATTAATGGTGAGTGTGGCGTTACTTGGGTTCGAATTATCTTCGGTGTGGGGCATCAGTTTTGCGCTTTGGGTCTTTTTTGTCGCGTTTAATATTTTAGAGGCAAGTCTGCCATCATTAGTTAGTAAGTTTGCACCAGCTGGTTTTAAGGGCAGCGCTATGGGTGTATACAGTACTAGCCAATTTTTAGGTGCTTTCATCGGTGGTATGTTAGGTGGATTGCTCAGTGAATATTACAGTTTAAGTTTTGTTTTCTGGGGGATGTTGCCGTTACTCTTCATTTGGATTGCCTTGGTTTGGACCATGGGCACCCCTAGGCACTTGGTCAGTTACCGAGTAGCTTTGAGCACACAAGGTCAATCGAATGCATTGCTGGAAACTCAGTTGCTGGCATTACCCGGTGTTCATGAGGTGGTGATCATGCTGAAGGATCAAGCGGCCTACCTAAAAGTTGATAGTAAGGTGTTTGACCCTATCAAACTTAAGCAACTCAATACTTAAAAATTATAGGCAATCATCCCTGAGTGGTGATTGCCTCAATTTTATTATTCCCTTTTTATTCAATTTTATCCCTGTAAAAAATACTGAGTTAATCCATTTGGATGATTGACTAATATGTATTTAAACTTCGCATAAATTAACATTAAAAAAATTCAATTGGTTTAGCTAATACTACTGGCTGAAAATGTCCGCACTGTGTTTTAATTAGTTTTATTAAAGTGTAAGGCTTGAAATATGTCACAGTGCATATACAAAAATTACACTTAATGATTGATGTTGATTTTTTGTAATATGAATTTCAAAACAATGTGATAAAACATAGTTTAAAGACGCAAATATAAAAATAGCTCCATATAAAGCACGTCATAAGCCCCTCTAGTTTAGCCTGAAAATTTAATTTACAGCGTACGATTACAATGATCGCGCTAACTCAAAAGTAAAAGGACGTACTTCGATGTATACCCCTGCCTCTATGAATGACGCTTTGTCTACACGTATTTTTGCGTGGATGGATGAACGCTTCCCATTTAAAAATGCACTGCTATTTTTCATTTTATATTTGACCAGTGCCGTCGTAGCGCGCTCAGCTTTAGAGGGCGAAATTAAAATATCCCTGCTAGATATCTTAGCCTGCGTGGTGACATGGAGTCTGTTTCTAGTGATTCGTATTTTTGACGAACACAAAGACTATGCCCTTGATGTTATTAACCACCCACAACGTGTTTTACAAAGTGGCTTGATAACCCTTAAGCATTTAAGAATGCTAGGTGTTGTGGCGGTTATTGCTCAGTTGATGTTTTCATTCTATGCAGACGGCTTTTCTTTTGGCGGTGCCACCATTAGTTACCTGATTATGTTTACTTATTTATGTTTGATGGGTGCTGAATTTTTTTGTGGTGAATGGTTAGAAAAACGCTTAACCCTATATGCGTTCTCTCACATGTTGATCATGCCTTTAATTGTGTATTGGTTGGCGAATCTTGCTGTGCCTAATGTCGTTTTGAATGAATCGTTAATGGTGATGATGTTATTGGCGTTTATTAGTGGTTTTTGTTTTGAAATTACCCGTAAAACCAAAGGCATAGAAGAAGAGCGCGATACCGTGGACTCGTATTCAAGAATCTTTGGCACCAAGGGCTCTGCATACATAGTGATGCTGCTGGTTTCTATGATGCTGCTATCTCAAGGCGCATTATTATTCACCTTAGAAGTTAATGGCCTAGTGTGGTTTTTAATCCCGCTGATTTTAATGTATGGCGTTGCCATTCGTCAGGTTAACAAATTTGTTGAGAATTCAAACGTTGCAGGGCGTGAAAAAAATGAAGCGGCGGTGGCAGTCAATATGTTGATTGGTTACCTAGTAATTATTATCGCAGTACTTGTAAATAATGGAATGACAGGAAGTTGGGTATAATCATGAAAAAGGAAAAATTAACTGCACATTTAACTCGTCACGTATTTGCTAAAGAATATGGCGCACAGGTACATGTACAGCATGGCGACAAACACTGGCAGGCCGAAGCCGTTGATGTTTCAAAAAAAGAAATAACCATTGTTTGTGAGAACTTATTCGAACATATCGTACATGACAAAATTGATAAAATAATCGTCACGATTCTTGATCAAGTATTTGAACTTAAAAAGTTAGCATTAATCAATACCACCACAAAAGGCCACAAGACACATCTTGTATTAGGCCATGATGGGGATGCTGATACTGCCCGTATATTTTGGCAAATGGGTTATATGTTACGACAAGCGCCAGTTGTCGATGAAAACATCTCACATACTGAATTTAGTCTGCCTAAAGTGCCTGCTCGAGGTTTATATACCGAAGATGCAAGGCAGGAGCGTTTAGCTTACATCCGTGAAACCACAGGTGTGCAACTTGAAAAAGTTGCCAACACCACGTTAGACCCTGTTACGTTAGTCAGTAACATTGAAGCACTGGTTGGTTCGGTTGAAATTCCTGTGGGCATCGCAGGGCCGCTTCATATTAAAGGCACCCATGCCAATGGTTTATATTACGCACCCATGGCAACAACCGAAGGGGCGTTGCTCGCATCGGCTACCCGCGGAGCCACAGCGTTATCACGCTCGGGTGGGGTGAATGTTCGTGTAATTGGTCAGCGTATGTTGCGGGCTCCTGTGTTTGTATTGTCTGATTTATCGTCTGCATTATTTTTAGATCAATGGGTCAAAGATCACTATGCAGAAATTGCCGAGCAAACTCGTAAGTATTCAAACTATGCTGACTTGGTTGAAATCAAAAGTGAATTGATGGGGCGCACCCTGCATATGGAATTTTCATATGAAACGGGTGATGCCGCCGGTCAAAACATGACGACCACGTGCACTTGGCAAGCGTGTCAGTGGATTTTGTCACAAATGAATTTTTTTGATCATATTCAAATTGAAAACTTTATGATTGAAGCGAATTTATCCAACGATAAAAAAGTCACCTACAACTCGTTTTTACGCGGCCGTGGTATTCGCGTTATGGCGGAATGTTTATTAACGGAGGAGGTGTGCCGTAAAGTATTAAAGGTCACACCAGAGCAATTATTTTCAGCCTATAACCGTTTTAACAGCGGCAGTATTGCCTCTGGCATGGTGGGCATGAACATTAATATCGCCAATGTAATTGGTGCCATGTTCACCGCAACGGGTCAAGACATTGCCTGTGTGCATGAATCCTCAATTGGTCAATTGTATTTAGAATTAACCAAAGACAATGAAGTCTCCGCCACTTTAAGATTACCCAGTTTAGTGGTGGGCAGTGTGGGTGGTGGTACTAGCCTTGCCCAACAAAAAGAATGTTTAGAGTTGTTAGGATGCGCCGGCCCAGGTTGTGCCCATAAGTTAGCAGAAATCATTGCCAGTTTTTGTTTGGCGTTAGACTTATCAACGCTATCAGCCATTGCCAGTGATCAGTTTGCTCGTGCCCATGAAAAACTTGGGCGTAATCGCCCAGTTGAATGGTTAAAACTCAGCGACCTTAACTCACAGTTTTTTACCCGTGCCATGCAATCTTATTATGATCGCAGCAATATTTATGTAGAGCAGGCTGAAGCCTTAACTATTGAGTCAAAAGGCAGCAGTATTATTACTGAGCTTACCGATCATAAAATTAATAAACTGGTGGGGCACTTTCCATTTGCGCTAACGCTGGCGGATTTGCCAGAGCCTGTGAATGTCATGGTAAAAGTAAAGCCATTAGATGACGAAGTGATTCTCATGCTAAACAGTGTAGCCGCCATGTGTGATGCACGCTTGGCCCATGCGTATAACGAGTTTAAAAATAACTTAGGTTTTACTAATTGTCATAAACGTGAATTGGCGGTGATGTCACAAACGGATCCACGCTTTGTGAATAACGCGCCAACCACTTATATAGCATGGCAAGATGATAGTCGTGAGGCGTATGTATTAGTGCAAGAGCTCATGGAAGACATGGAACTCATGGACAGCGCAGACGATACATCCAATTGGACAGCCGAGCATATTCAAGTGGCCATACGGGGCATAGCTGAAGTGCATTCCATTTGGTACGGCAAAGAAGCCGAGCTTGCACAAAAAGATTGGATATCCGATGCGCCCACTTGCAAAAACATGCAAGAAAAAATGCGTTTATGGGAAATGCTGGGTGCCCACAGTGGGGAGGAATTCCCTGAGTGGTTTACCGATGCCGACATGGCGCGTTTTCGTGATCGCGTTTATAGCTTAAAAGACTGGTATCAAGAAATTGATGCCATGCCAAAAACCTTAATTCATAACGATTTTAACCCGCGTAATATTGCCTTTCGTCGCAACAAAACCACAGGTGCATTAAGCCTATGTGCTTATGATTGGGAGCTGGCCACGGTGCATTTGCCGCAACACGATTTAGCGGAATTATTAATTTTTACCTTGCAGCCGGATTTCAAAAAAGAAGATATTGAATTCTACATCGAGCAACACCGAATCGAATTGCAAAGCCTAAGCGGTGTTGAAATCGACGCCAAGCAATGGCGTCGCGGGTTTACCCTTTGCCTTTGGGATTTAGTGGTGTGCCGCATACCTATGTACATCATGGTGCATACATTCAGAGACTATAAGTTTATGCCGCGCATGCTGATGACCTTTAGGCAGCTACTTGATAACGAGTTGTTATTTGAAACACAAAAGCAACTAGAAAGTGCGGAGCATTAACATGACCCAGCCATTGTTTTTAGATTCCGCACAAACCCTTAAACACAGTGAGTCTTTGCTGGGTGGTAAAGCAAAAAACCTTGCTTGGCTGTCGCGCCAAGGTTTGCCCGTGCCCAAATGGTGGGTGTTAACCACTGAATGTTTTTCACAACAAATCAAAGCATTAAATATTGAAAGCTGGCTTGAACAGCAGTTGCAATTACTCACTGCCAATAAAGCAAAAAGTGAAATCAGTAACGAAGCCATCGCCAGTGTGGCCACTGTTATTCAAGATGCGTTAGGGCGTTTACCGTTAACCCAAGAAGTGCAGCAGTTAATTCGTGATCGCTTACCTGAAGAGGTTTTATCTCATGCTTCGTTAGCAGTGCGCTCATCTGTGGTAGGTGAAGATGCTGAGAATGCATCCTTTGCCGGACAAATGGATTCGTATTTATATCAACAAGGTGAACAAGCGGTTTTTGCATCCATCATTAAAGTGATGCAAAGCGCATTTAATCACCGTGCGTTGGCGTATCGCATTCATAATGGCTTGGGTTTAACTGATATTCGCGCGGCCATTATTATTCAAGAAATGATTGATGCGGATGTATCCGGTGTCATGTTTACCGCCAACCCAATTAACGGTAACCGTAAGCAGGCATTGATTTCATCCACCTGGGGATGTGGCGAAGGGATCGTTTCTGGTGTGTGTAATACCGATGAAATCACCGTGGGTTTGTTTGATGATGTTATTAGCACGCAAATAAATATTAAAGATACGGCATTTGTATTTGATGGAACGGCCAATTTAGGTGCCATGGAGGTCGCCGTGGATGAAGCCAAGCAAAACCAAGCGAGCCTAAACGATGCCCACGTTTTACAATTACGTGATCTCGGTCGAGACATTGCCCACAGTTATCAAACACCCATGGATATCGAATGGTGTTTAAAAGACGGCTTGTTTTATATTTTACAAGCGCGCCCTGTCACATCATTACCGCCGGTTAACAGTGATGATGATGACGTAGTAGTTTGGGATAACTCCAATATTCAAGAGTCCTATTGTGGTGTCACCACGCCGCTCACTTTTAGTTTTGCAAACCGCGCTTATAAAACCGTGTACGAGCAAACATTGCGTTTGTTAGGTGTGAGTGAATCTGTAGTGCAAGCACATCAAGGCATGTTAGAAAATATGCTGGGTTTAATTCATGGTCGTGTGTATTACAACATTAATAACTGGTATCGCGGTTTATTGTTTTTACCGTCGTTTAAACAAAACAAGTCCGATATGGAACGCATGATGGGGTTAACCGACCCTGTGGATCTGGTAGAAGATCAGGCGTTAACAACCAAACAAAAAATTAAAAAAATCCCCCAAGTAATACGCGCCTTTTATTCGATGTTTACTCGCTTTAGGAACATGGATAACTTGGTGCGTGATTTCCGCGATATGTTTCAGCGTGAATACCAATCGGTTAAACGTGAATCATTGCACACACTTACCATTGGCCAGTTGATCAGCGAAAGCCGCCGCCTTGATAAACAGTTATTAGAAAACTGGACCACTCCTATTGTTAACGATTTTTATGTGATGATGATGAATGGTCGTGTGCATCGCTGGCTAGAAAAAGTGGGGATTGAAAATCCAGAGGTGGTGCAAAATAATTTATTATCTGGCGAAGAAGGCATTGAAAGTACAGAGCCGACAAAAATGTTATTGCGCATGTGTGATTACATTCGAAAAAATAAAACCCTAGAAGTTAGTATTTTATCTAATGAAAACTCAGTTTTGTTAAATGTGATACAAACGCAAGATGCTGAGTTTTATCAGCAGTGCAAAACCTATATTGAATTGTACGGTGATCGCACCATGGGTGAGTTAAAGCTTGAGTCCATCACCTTGCGTCAAGATTCATCCTTTATGTTTGCGGTGTTAAAAAACTTCTTAGCAAAACCCGATTTAACCTTGGCGACGTTAGCTGAAAACGAAGCCAAGTTTAGACAAGAAGCCGAAGACACGGTAATTCCACTTGTGTGTAAACAGCTAGGTAAACGTGCACTGGGTAAATTTAATAAAGATTTATCAGCCCTGCGTGATGCCATTCGCAACCGTGAAAATATGCGCCTAGCACGTACCCGCATGTTTGGTTTGTATCGGGATATTTATAGCGAGATAGGGGAACAGCTTTCATTTTATGGCAAGCTAGATGAGCCAAGGGATGTGTTCTATCTGACCCTTGAAGAAATCTATGCATATAAAGATGGCCGCTGTGTACAAACCCATTTGCAACCTTTAGTGGCTGCACGCAAAGAAGAGTTTGCAGGTTACGAATCCCATGACTTGCCTCATCACTTTTGGACCAAGGGCGCGGTGTACTGCAACAATACATTTGAATACCCCCATAAAGGTGATGAGAATGTGGATCTTGATGCCTCACACTTGGTGGGCACAGGCTGTTACCCTGGCACTGTTGAAGAAAAAATTCGCCTAATTTTTTCACCGGATGATGAGCTTAACCTAAACGGCCAAATTTTATGTACCGTGCGCACGGACCCAGGTTGGGCGCCGCTGTTTCCAACCGCTGGCGGCATTATTGTTGAGCGTGGCTCAACTCTTTCTCATTCTGCGGTGGTAGCCCGTGAACTGGGTATTCCTGCCATTGTAGGTGTGCCGGAATTAACCAAGATTTTAAAAGACCAAGAAACCATTCGCATGAATGGCGTCACTGGCACCATTGAGCGTTTAGATTTAGCTTACGAGAGTGACCAAGCCCAAATGAGCGAGGCGTCTTAATCTTATGGCAAATTATAATCTCAATTGGTCGCCCAATAAGTCTTTGCCCGATGTGTTTTTTGATATTGCAAAAAGTGTGTATGCAAATAACCCACTTTGGATTGCAGAAAATGAAACTCAAATAAGACAACAATTTAGTGAGTCAAACGGGTATTTTAATCAGGCAAAGGCGCAAGTGTTTGTAGCAGAGGGTAGCGCTCGCTTGGTAGGATTCTTTAACCCAGAAAATTTGATTGAAGCTGAACAAGTTGCGTATTTTGGTTTTTGGGAAACCCATGATGATTTTGAGGTAAGCAAAAAATTATTTGTAGAGTTTGAGTTATGGGCCAAACAGCAAGGGGCGCAACGAATCTACGGCCCCATTAATTTTTCTACCTATGGTGATAACCGTTTACGCATTGATGGTTTTGATAATAAACCATTTATTGGTGAGCCCGCTAACCCTGAATATTATCCGCAATTTTTGCAGCAACTAGGCTACGACATTAAATATGGCTACGCCTCGTATATTCATGAAGACAGTCGTGCGCTGGCTGTTCACATGCAAGCACCGCTTGAAAAAGCGTTAGAGGGGTTGGCGGCAAGCTCACTCTGTCAATTCACCATTGAAAAGTTAGATGGTGAAACTTGGATGAGCCACCTTGATCAGCTTTACCCATTGGTAGATATGATCTTTAAACAAAACTTTGCTTATACACCCATTAGTGAAACAACGTTTAAAGCCCAGTGCGGCGAAAGTTTTGCTAAAAAACTGTGCCCAAAAACCTCCGTCATAGTGAAAGATGAACACGGTGATATTGCGGGTTTTTTTTTGGTGTACCCAGATTATTCTGAATTAGTGAATCAATCGGGTTTGGGCATCAGTGTGGGTGAGGTGAATTACCATGAACATTACCCTTTATTGGTTAAGCCACGTTTAGCCTTAGCCAAAACCGGAGGCATTCACCCTAAGTACCGCTCAAGTGGTTTATTTACCATTATGAGTATGCAGTTGACGGTTTGGTCCCACGATTATTATGAACACATATCCGGCGCCATGGTGCGTGAAGATAATCACTCGATTCATTATGCCAAGGTGGGGCCGGTTGAGCGTCGCTATGGCTTGTTTGAAAAAGCGTTGTGAAAAGAAGGTAACTTAACATGGAATCGTTAAAGCAATTGAATGATAACTTTGTACAACGCTTTATTGAGCACAGTGTGATTCAACCAGAAAAATTAGCGCTGCACATAAACCAGATGGATCACACCCAATGCCTGGGTGAAGAAAGTGTTAGTTATGCTCAATTGGCTAACAGCATTAAAACCTATCAAGCCTTGTGGCAAAAAAAAGGTTGGCAAACCAATGATCGCATTATTGTGATCATTAAACCCAGCAGCCAGTTATACTCCATTGCGTTATCACTGCTGGCATTGGGCATGATACCTGTTTTTATTGATACCGGTATGGGCCGCGAAAAAATCAAGATGGCCATTGAAGATGCCAACGCGCGCGCCATTATTAGCATGAAAGCATTGTTAAAATGGTTTTGGTTGATTCCGCCTATGTGGAAATTAGAACGCTTAGCCATTGATGGTAGTGGTCTGGGTTTTAAACCGTTAATAAAACAGCTAGCAAAAATAAAGCCTGCACATCAAGACGCCGTTATTCAAGTTGTAAAACGCAGCGAGACGGATCACGGTTTAATTTCGTTTACTTCAGGCAGCACTGGGCGACCAAAAGGGGCAGACCGCACTCATTACAGTTTGATACAACAGCATTTAGCCATTCGTAGTCACTGGCCCGATGATAAAAATGATGTGGATTGCCCGTGTTTTCCTGTGATGGTTTTGCATAATTTAAGTTGTGGCATGAGCACAGTGATGCCAAAAGTGGATTTAGCGCAACCGGCACAAGTGGATGCTGGGCAAGTGATTCAGCAAATTGAGCAATATCAAATCACCCGTATTAGTGGTGCCCCAGCTTATATTCAAGCATTAGTGGATTACTCCCTTGCCCATAATAAAACCAATGCTAGCGTAACAACCTTAGTGGTGGGTGGTGCTACGGTATCGGTTGAATTAGCACAAGGCATATTGGCGGCGTTTCCTAATGCGTATGCACGCATTGTGTATGGCTCCACCGAAGCGGAGCCTATTTCGTCCATCGAATTAAATTATTACTTAAAATATTCAAAAACTACTCGGGGTTACTTAGTGGGTAAACCGGCTGAGCAAGTGGAGATTTTAATTGCCAATGTGTCTGCACAAGCGACTAACGAGCAAGACTTATTAAAACAAAATATTGCTCGTGGTGGTGTAGGGGAAATCCTAGTAAGTGGTCGTCATGTTTTAAAACAGTATGTGGATAACCCAAGTGCCAATGCTGAAAATAAAATTCGTCGCATACAAAACAATAAAAATGATCATCACCCTGTCTGGCATCGCACCGGCGATACAGGGTTTTTAGATGACAGCGGGCAGCTGTGGTTAACCGGCCGTGTAAAAGACAGTTTGGTTTTAAATGGCAATGTGATTCAACCGTACCCGCTTGAGCAATCTTTAGATAATGTGGCGGGTATTGTTCGCAGTGCGTTAATTCACTTTAACGATGCATTGCATGTATTTGTACAAAACAGGGTGGAATCGTCACAGGCAATGACGGCCGATGTACGCTGTGAAATTGAGCAAATTTTACAAGCAGCCGGCGTGCATCATTTTAATATCAATGTCATTGAGCAGATGCCGGTAGATGGTCGACATAACAGCAAGATCGACCGTTTAGCGTTACGCAATGCATTGCAAAAAAATAGTCATTAACGTTTGTGAAAAATATTGGTAGTTATGATTCATGAGTAATAAAAATCCGTTGTTTATAATTAGTTTAAATCGTATTGACGTATTGAGCCTTTCAAGTGTGTTCACTACTTTTTTTGCCATCATGTTTGCTATTAATGAACATATTTATTTGGCCATGGCGTTACTGTTTGTGGCCATGACAGCCGATGCGTTAGATGGCATGTTGGCGCGTAAATATGGTTTAGAGCGAGAGTTTGGCCGTTACCTTGATGGCTTCATGGATATGCTCATCTATTTAGTCGCGCCGACCATTGTCATGCTGCAATGGGGTTTTGATGGTTATTACTGCATTTTCATTATGCTAATGATTGGGGCGGGCAGTGTAAGGCTGTCGGTGTTTAATCAAGTGGGCAATGTTGAAAGCACGGCAGTGGATGGTAAAAAGAATGTAAGTTATCTAGGCATGCCAGTGTTTTGGAGTGTGTTTATTTTAGCGGGCGCCATGATCATTGAACGTATTGTTAATTTAGCATTTGCCCATGGTTTATTGGCGTTTGCGTTAGTGGCATTTAGTTTTTATATGGTGGTTTCTAAACCGTTTTTTAAATTTCGCTCATTAAAGCAAATTTTAACGTTAACCATAGGCGGCTTTGTTTTATTTGCATGGTTTGAACTTGCCCAATTTGCAGAGCATTCCCCGTTAACCTTTATTTTGCTGGCGCTGTTTTTACAAATCCCAGTGGTGATTGGTGGTGTATTACACATGATGATGGTCAGTGGTAATCATTTAAGTGTTTTAGCTGCGCCCATTCACAAGCAATGGTTTGGGGCAAACAAAACCTGGCGCGGTGTGATTGCAGTGCCCACATTAACCGCGTTGGGTGGTGTGTGTTTATATCCGCTTAGTGAGATTATCGAAGGGTTATTTGGCCAAATGTTATTAGCCAATACAAATTTTGTATGGCTGGGTTTTGTAGCAGGGGTGGGGTATATATTAGGTGAGCTGCCGAATTCATTTTTTAAGCGTCGCATCGGTATTCAAGCAGGGCAGGTGCCTGAGGATAAAAAGTACTGGTTCATCGCCCTTGATCAGCTGGATTCGGCCATTGGTGTGGCCATAGCCTATTGGCTGGTATTTGGTATTTCTACAGATGTGGTTTGGCTATACATCATCACATTCCCCGTTACCGCCTTACTGGTGAAACAATGGCTTTATAGCCGTAATCTAAAAGCCAGCGCCGTTTAATTGCGCGGCCTAATGATCATTCAACAGGCGCTTACCCTCATGGAATCAGGGTTTCTTAGACGTAATGCGAACCATCTCTAAATGGTGGCCATTGATCTTAGAATAGGCATCGCGAAAATCGAAATTGCCACGTATAATCAGCCCCAACATTCGCTCTAGGCAGTGCCCAATCTGGCGACAGACAGGCCGTTTAACCAACACCTATTACAGCGATAAACCGAATTTAATGTGTGAATCGGGCGCCAAGCCCCGTAAACACTAAAGGAGAGCAAACATGGCACGTGGGTCTATTAACAAAGTCATTATCATCGGTACCTTAGGGCGCGACCCTGAAATGCGTTACCTGCCAAATGGCAATGCCGTGTGCAGCGCCAGCCTAGCTACAGATGAAGGCTACAAAGACCGCAACACAGGCCAGCAAGTGGATAAAACCGAATGGCACCGCGTTGAAGCGTTTGGCCGTTTAGCCGAAGTGATGGGTGAGTACCTGAAAAAAGGCTCAAAAGTGTACGTTGAAGGTAAATTACGTACCGACGAATACGAAAAAGACGGCATCAAGCGTTACTCCACCAAAATCATCGTAAACGAAATGACCATGTTAGATAGTCGTAACTCTGGCGACAGCAACAACATGGGTGGTGGCTACGCACCTAACCAAGGTATGCAACAAGCACCACAGCAAGCGGCTCCTCAACAAGCACCGCAAGCTCAGCCACAATATGCACAACCACAAGCAGCACCTGCTTATGGCCAAGCGCCACAACAAGCACCCGCTGCTCCTTATGGTCAGCCACAAGGCATGCCACAACAAGCGCCTCGCCAACCACAACAGGCTCCTCAACAAGCGCCGCAAGCTCAACCAAGCAATGCGTTTGATGACTTTGATGATGACATCCCATTTTAATGGGTTGATTGCATCATAAAAAATATCAAAGCCCCTGCTGTTTAAACAGCAGGGGCTTTTTTTATGGCGTAAAGAAAGCTGAAGTTGTACGAACCCGCACCTGGGGGGGAATGGGTTTTTATTATGTGTGTTTCGATTGTTATTTTAAGTATCTAAATTATTCACCGTCTTTTTTGCATGGCAATAATGAGAACATTGTTATCGCGAGCGGGGCTCGACTCGTACAGGGGTTTGGTAGTGTTGAAATTGTACGAACCCGCACCTGCGGGTGAATAAATTTTGATTATGGGTGTCGGGTTGTTGCTAATGGTTGCAGCTAGCTTAGTCGTTGATATTCATGGCTTGCTTACGGCATAATTAGGTAGGCCAAAGCTGCAAGGTTGATCTACCTTACAATGTCTTATGATTCAAATGTTATTTAGATTAACCTGATTAAATTTAACTAGGTAAAGGAAGACTTATGAACAAAATCACATCTATATTATTGCTTTCAGTATTATCAAGCGGATGCCAGCTTTCAGATAAAGATGACGAGACTATCGATCAAACCACAAAAATAATTGGTAAGTGGGAGTCGTCTTGCTTCGCTTCAGGAAATGATTCACAACCTGAGTACAATGTTATTTCATTAGAGTTTGGTGATAGCAGCTACTACCGCAACACTAATATCTATTCTGATGACTTATGTAATAACTTTATTAGAGCTGATGAAATAGCCGGAACTTATACTTACGAACCTAATAGAGAAATTGAAGTATCAAGGTCACATATAGTTCAGCTTGAAGAATTAGAGGTTACAGTTATTGACCCTATAACTTCAATATTAACACCATCGATTTACCATATTAGAGTTGTCCCTCAGGGTTATGCTAATCCAGGGCTCTACTTTTCGGAGTTACAAATAGACCCCTATAACCTTATTGATTTAGAAACTTACAAGTTAATTCAATAGCTATCCATAACAAAGCCAGCAGAGTGTGAACTTCCCCCTTGCTGGCAGAAGTTATTCATCATAAACCAACTCCTCACTCATCATAATACCCCTCACGAAACCGCTTAAAGTACGTGTCATAACGCCCACTTTCACGAAATACTTTAAGCTGTTTATTGAAGTCTTTTATCAGCCTTAAACTTTTATCAGAGATTTTTGGGAATAGCAGATAACTTAGATTATTTAAAAATGGTTTCGGGTGATGGGTGACTAGGTTCACTTTGGTTGGCGGGGCTGATTGTTTTAAAGATGAATAACCCACGTTTAACTCTTCAGGGTAAAGGGCGATGCGCCCTAATAATAACTTGCTCCAGTTTTGTTGTTTGGTGGGCACCCTTTCGATGATGATGTCACCAGAGGCAAGGGCGTTATCAAATTCGGTGCCATAGCTATATTCCTGTCCGCCACCAATGACCCAGCCTTTTAAGTCGTTTAGGGTTTGCCAATGAAAGTGGGTGGTCTTTAGATGAAAAAAAACAAACTGCTCATTTAGTACCGGCTTGCTGTAATAAAAATCGGTTTCGCGCTCTGGTTTGTGCATCCATACGCCGGTTACATCTTGTTTGCCTATTTTGGCGTTGCTGTAGGCTCGTGGCCATGGGAAAAACGTCAGGGTGACGTTATAACCTGCTTGCTCAAAAATATCCGTGAGCATATGGCCAATAATTCCGTTGTGTTTTAGGGTTTCAGATAAATAAGGTGGCCAATCGCCCACGGCAATATTCACCTCTTCACTGGTAGCGTGGTGAGAGAGTAGTGAGCTGGTAATGAGTAATAGACAGCTGAGCTTTTGCCATTTCATCTTGTGTGGCCTAACAATACCTAGTGGTAATTATAGTTGAGATTACACGGGAGCTAATGAAGGGTGTTTGCTGAGCCATTTTATGGCTCATATTCGCTGTAATACCCTTGGCACAAGGTAAATGGTGGTATTCAGTAAACCGTTATTTGGATTATTAACGTATAACGGAGGCAGGTTGCTGATATAACGCAATATTACTGATTGAGTAGCTAAATACAAAGAAGTGTAAAACTTCTAGAGCCGTTGCTTATCCACACGCATAATCCCAAGATATTAATGATCGGCCGCTATAATACGGCCTGATATTAGCCAATTTGATGTAGGAACTGACATGTCGTTTAAACAGATCGCCGTGGTTGCCATAATTTTGCTGCTAGGTGGGGGAATTGCCAAAGTCTTAATTGAGACTGCGCCAAAGCCACAGAAGAAAGCCGCGCAAAAAGTGGTGCCATTGGTGGATGTGAGCCCATTGAAAGCAGGTAACTACCGTGCAATGTGGCAAACAGGGGGCAATGTAAATGCCAAGCCTAGTGTAAAGCTCATGGCACAGGTTACCGGTCAAGTGATGTCTATTCATAATCAAGCGGCTCCTGGTGCCATGTTGAAAAAAGGGGATGTGCTTGGACAAGTGGATGACAGTAATTACCGTTTAATTGTGGCACAGAAAAAGGCGGCATTAGTGCAGGTTCAATCGAATCTAGCGGTGGAAATGGGGCAGGTTAAAAATGCTGAGAACAATTACAAATTATCGGGCTTACAGCTAAATGAAACCGCTAAATCCTTAGCACTGCGTGATCCACAATTGGCTGCTAGTAGGGCGGCGCTAGAGATCGCCAAAGCGGACTTAGCAAAAGCACAATTAGATTTAGAGCGTACCCAGTTGCGTATGCCATTTGATGGTCATGTAATCAGCATGAATTTAACCCAAGGCTCATTTGTATCAGCGGGCACCGAGGTGTTTGAGCTGGTGGATAGCGCTGAGTTTTGGCTGCAAGTAAAAGTGCCACAAAGTTTTATCACGGTGTTGGATAAAGATTATGAGGTGCAGATTAAAATGCCGCAGCAGTGGGGAGATCAGTCTCGCCAAGGTGTGATCAAACATATTTTACCGGCGGTGGATTCTGCGGACAGGCAAGTACGAGTACTCATTGCCATTAAAGACCCATTAGGCGACGCTTATAAAGATACTCAGATACGTTATAACGACTATGTGGATGTGGTGTTGTTTGGCCGTGAGTTCTCTAACGTGTATGAGCTTGCGAGTGATGCCATCAATGATAATAACCAAGTTTGGGTGGTCGATGACAACAATACACTGCAATTAAGACGTACCGATATTGTTTACAAAGGTCGTTATCACACTTGGGCTCATGTTGATAAAGAATCAGGGGATCATTTTTTACAAACCCGTTTACAAATTGCGGCCCCTGGCATGGCGGTACGCATCGCATCAAAAGCCAGTAAAGCGGCGGATGAGGCAAGTTTATGAATTTAGATGTATTAAAAAAAGGCCCCATCGCTTGGATGGCTCGCCATGGTATTGCGCCTAATTTATTGATGCTGGCTCTGTTAATTGGCGGCTTGCTGACTTCTTTATCGATTAAAAAAGAACTTCTGCCTGAATTCACCGAAGATGTGGTGTCGGTACGAGTGGTTTACCCAGGGGCCACGCCATCGGAAATGGAGCAAGGGGTGGTACTGCCCATAGAGAATGAGCTGTCAGAACTAAGTGGCATTGATAGCATTAGCGCTAATATTCAAGAAGGATATGCCAGTATTTATCTTGAGATTGAGTCTGGCGAAAACGTACAGCAGATGTATCAAGATGTGCTGCAATCGGTGAATCGTATTTCCACGTTTCCACTGCAAATGGAGCAGCCCATTGTCAGCGTGGTTGCGCGCACACATGACTTAATGGACATAGCATTGCATGGCGAATTAGATGCATTTGCCATGAAACGCTTAGCTGAACAAATCAAAGAAAAAATACTTTCCTCCCCTAATGTGACACAAGTGGTACTCAAAGGTGCGCCCGCTGAAGAAATCCATGTTGAGATATCAAGCCAAGCCTTAGAAAAATACCAGCTGAAATTAACCCAAGTGGCGCAGCTGATTTCGGTTAATGCCGTTGAGCAAGGTGCAGGTACGGTTAAAACCGACAGTGGCGATATTTTGGTGACGTTAAATGATCGCCAATACTGGGCTGATGATTTTGCGGCATTGCCATTGGTGTCGGATGATAATGGTGTGGTATTAACGCTAGGTGATGTGGCCAGTGTAAAAGAGGGTTTTGAAGACAGCCCAAACATTGTTACGTTAAATGGCGGCAACAGTGTCAGCATGTCGGTGTACCGTGCAGGGGATCAAACCCCGCCGGATGTGGCGGATTCTATTTATGCCATGTGGGATGACTTAGAAGCAATGCTGCCACCTGATATGCATCTAACGGTAATCAATGACCGTGCGCAATATTACAAAGACCGTTTAGGTTTGTTAATTAAAAATGCCGTAATTGGTTTGTTATTAGTGTTTGTACTTCTGGGGATTTTCTTAGAATACCGTTTGGCGTTTTGGGTCACCATGGGTATACCCACTTCTTTTTTAGGGGCCATGTTATTTTTGCCTGCCTTTGATGTCTCTATCAATATGATTTCTATGTTCGCGTTTATTATTTCGCTGGGCATCGTGGTGGATGATGCCATTATTGCCGGTGAAAATATTTATGAGAATTTAGATAAAGGCATGTCCCGTATTGATGCGGCTATTTTTGGTGCAAAAGAAGTGGCGATACCATTAAGTTTTGCCATCTTAACCAATATAGTGGCCTTTATGCCGTTATTCTTTTTACCCGGTGGCATGGGCAAAGCCATGATGGTAATACCGGCTGTGGTGGTCACCTGTTTTGCCATCTCTTGGGTAGAAGCATTATTTATTTTACCGGCGCACATATCCCATTTAAAAAAGAAACCCGATTCAAAATTGGGGCGTAAGCTGGATGATATTCAATTAAAAGTAGATGCGTGGTTGCGACGTACCATTCACAATCGTTATCGCCCATTGTTGGGCAAAAGTTTAAATAACCCTGGTATTACTTTGTCTATTGCCATTGCTTTTTCGATGGTGATTTTTGCTTTTCCTATTAGTGGGCGCATGGGCTTTTCGTTTTTTCCAGTATTAGAAGGTGAGTCTGCAATACTTGAAATGGAAATGCCAACAAACGCATCGCTATCACAAATGATCAGCGCACGGGATCAAGCCGAGCGTGCATTAAAAACCATCGTTGAGCCCATCGAAGCAAAACACGGCGAATTTTTATTAAGTACCACGTCCGAAATTTCAAGTACCTCTTTAGAAATAAAAGCCAAACTGATTCCTGGGGATGACCGCCCATATTCCACTAACCAAGTAGTGGCCATGTGGCGCGACGCATTAGGTGAGGTTGTGGGTGCCAAAAGTATCAGCTTTGATGCTGAACGTGGCGCGGGACCAGTGAGTGGTCGACCGTTTACCATGGAGCTGCGCGGCAGTAACACCGAAACCTTACAACAAGCCAGTGAAGAGCTCAGTGATATCTTAGAGTCCCTAAGTGGTGTGAAAGATGTGACCAGTAGTTTTAGTAGTGGCAAACCACAATGGGATATTCAATTAAATAACCAAGGTCGCAGTTTAGGATTAACCGCCACCGATGTAGCCAGCCAAGTACGCGCGGCTTTATATGGGGCTCGTGCCATTCGACAGCAACGTGGCAAAAACGAGGTGACGGTTCTTGTGCGTTTGCCTGAAGACGAGCGCCGTTATCAAACCGATATTGAGCAATTACAAATCGTCACGCCAACCGGTGCACGGGTGCCGTTGATTCAAATTGCCAATCTTGAAAAAACAACCGCACCGACGTTAATCGAACGTAAAGAAAGTCAACGTTTAGTGAGCGTAAGCGCAGCGGTTGAACCTCGATCGTTAATTCCTAATTTACAAGCTACGTTGCAGCAAGAATATTTACCACAGTTACAACAAAAATACCCAAGCTTAAAAATGGGTTATGGTGGTCGCCAAGCCGACGAGCAAGAAAGTAAATCCAGTTTGATTACCGGTTTGTTTTTTACATTGATGGGTATTTATATTTTATTAGCGGTGCCGTTTAAAAGTTATAAACAGCCGTTATTAATTATGGCGGTGATTCCGTTTGGCATTGTGGGCTCGCTGGCGGGTTTGTTAATGCTGGGTTATGGATTGTCGATCATTGCCATAATGGGCATGTTGGCATTGTGCGGCGTGGTGGTGAACGACAGTTTAATTTTGGTGGATTATGCTAACCAGTTAAAACGCGAAGGCAGTAGCGCCAAGCAGGCCATTATGGATGCGGCAGAGCGTCGATTCCGCCCCATCTTATTAACCACGTTAACCACTTTTGGTGGCTTGGCGCCTATGGTATTTGAAACCTCTCGCCAAGCTAAATTTATTACACCCATGGCAGTGTCGTTGGGTTTTGGGATCTTGTTCACCACGTTTGTGTGTTTGTTGTTGCTGCCTACTTTGTATGTGTTGCTAGAAGGGCGCGGTGATAAGGTTGATGCAATTACCAGTGTAGAAAACGGTTAGAGTGATGATCAATTAACGATCGCCAAAAAAGCCTTTATGTGTGGGGTTAGCACTTCATGTATTGGCTTGATGCTGGTTTTGTGTAGGGATTATTGCTACATTTTCACACTTCGAATTTAGGCATGTATCGATTCTTTATGAAAACATCATTTCACCTTGTGATTTTGGGCGCTGAAAACGCAGTCGGCCGCGCAGTGACTGAACAAGCACAAGCGAAGAATATCTCGTTGCATGCCATTCATAGTACAGATTGGGATCTAGCTAATGTAACTAAGGTGCAAGCCCGCTTGGCTGAATTAGCGCCACAGTTTCTTATTAACTGCATGGCCCCAGGTACAAACGGCACATCTACCCATATTGCCAGTGTGCTAAGCCAGTGCTGTGCTGCCTTAAATATCGCCTTAGTACAGCTGTCTAGTAATGACGTGTTTGCCCACCAAGAAGGGGAAATATTCTCAGAAGAGGATGAGCCTCAGCCTAAAACAGAATCTGGCCAGCAGGTGTTGGCCATGGAAACCGCGATTCAAAGTTCATTAGAGCGACACTTGTTGGTTCGAGTGGGCTGGCTGTTTAGTTCTCAAGGTGAAGATGAAGTAAGCCAATTATTAGAGCTTGCGCAAAACAATAACGAGCTGCACTTATCGGATGCTAAATTCTTATGCCCCACCTCAGCCTGTGATATTGCATCTGTTTTATTAGCCATGGTGAACCAGTGTCGCTATGCCAAGTTATGGGGCACTTACCATTACTGTAGTGCTGAGCCGACTACCTTGTTCAAATTTGCCGAAGTGGTGGTGGCTGAGGCGCGACAGTATGAAGATATTAAACTACAAGACATTGTGGCGGATGCCAGTAGTCAAATGAACAGCCAGTTTGCTGAATCAACCCCTAAGCTTGCTACCAAAAAGCTGCTTTATACCTTTGGTATTAAGCCTAAGCCATGGCGTCAAGCCCTCTCTCGTATCCTTAAAAAGCGTTATTCAACGAAATAATGTTATTCAACCGTTCGATACGTGTGATCGAATTATTGGCCCCAACCCTGTTTGATCTCCTTATATACTGAATTCATCAGTTTAAGGAGACAGTTATGGGCTTATTAGTAGACGGTATTTGGCAAGACAAGTGGTACGACACCAAGTCAGAAGGTGGCCGCTTTAAACGTCAAGACAGTGCTTTTCGTCATACCATTTCAAATGATGGGGCATTTAAACCCGAGTCGGGTCGTTATCATTTATATGTGTCCAACGCCTGTCCTTGGGCCCATCGCACTTTGATCTTTAGACACCTTAAAGGCTTGGCTGAACACATTAGTGTATCGGTTGTGCACCCGCACATGCTTGAAAACGGTTGGGAGTTTCGTGACGCTGATACAGATAACGGCGAATTTGTGGATCATCTTTATGGTTTTGAGTTTGCCCACCAGCTGTACACCAAAGCCATGGCGGATTATACGGGGCGTGTGACGGTACCCATTCTTTGGGATAAACATACACAAACTATTGTGAATAATGAATCTAGCGAAATTATTCGTATTTTTAATTCTGCATTTAATGATCTGACTGGTAATGAATTGGATTTTTATCCTGAACATTTGCGTGAACAAATTAATGCTGTGAATGAAAGGGTATATCACACCATTAATAACGGTGTGTATAAATCTGGATTTGCCACCACGCAAGAGGCTTATACAGAAGCCTTTGATGAGTTATTTGAAAGCCTTGACTGGGTTGAAGAGATTTTATCAAAGCAAAAATATTTAGTGGGCAATGACATCACCGAAGCGGATTGGCGTTTATTTACCACCCTGGTGAGGTTTGACAGTGTCTATGTGGGGCATTTTAAAACCAATAAAAAGCGCATTGTGGATTACCCAAATATGTGGGCTTATGTGCGCGGCTTGTATCAGCAAAGTGGCATTCAACAAACCGTCAAAATGGAGCAAATTAAGCAGCATTATTATTATAGTCATTCAATGATCAATCCAACTCGAGTGGTGCCCAAGGGGCCAGAGATTGATTTCATGATGCCTGTTTAAGGTGCGTTGCTTGTCATAATTTCATATTTATTTTGATTGTTTATGGTACAAGCTTTGATACGGCTCAATGTTTTAAACGCGTTTTAGTTATAGGGATTCACTCAGGTTGTGAATCTTTTTTTAAATAAGCCAGAACTTACCCCTTGGCTCTATCACAGCTAGTAGGGTTCTGGCACAATCTGCCATTGAGTTTTTAAATGGCATCAACATGAAACGGATAATTCATTATTCTCTATTGGGAGTTTTAGCGGCCTTACCTGTCAGCGTCTTCGCTGAGCAAGATTTCATCGGTATGTCACTTAGTGAATTAAATCTACCAGAGTTTAATGAATACTCTGTCCCCGTTGTATTAACCGCCACCCGTCTTCAACAACATCAAGCCGATGTACCTGCCAGTGTGACCATTCTTGATGAGCACTTTATCAAACAAGTGGGTGCACAAAATTTAGCCGATTTATTTCGTTTTGTGCCAGGTATGATGGTGGGGCCTGATAACAACAATAACTCTGATGCCGTGCATTATCATGGTGGTCCAGCTTCTTTACCTAAAAACCTGCAAGTGCTTATTAATGGCCGCTCTATGTATCGCTCTGGCGTGGCAGCAGTAAGTTGGTATGAAATGCCCGTCGCCCTTGAAGATATTAAACGCATCGAAGTAGTGCGTGGGCCAAACAGTGCAAGCTATGGCTCGAATGCATTCCAAGCCGTTATTAATATCTTAACCAAACACCCTGCTGATACATATGGCTCTAGCGTATCACTACAAGGTGGTAATAACGGTGAGGAGAATGTGTATTTAAAACACGGTGGCCGAATTGCCAACAGTGACTACCGTATTTCATTTACACAAAAAAGCAGTGATCAATTTGAAGTCGAAAATGATTCCCGCACTGCGCGCTTTGTGGACGTTGAGCATTACTTTCAAACATCTGGCGTAGGTGAGTTTGAATCATCAATTGTATTATTGGATGCGCAAAAAGAACAAGGAGATGGTTTTGAATTTCAAACTAATGAAAATAAAGTATCTGAACAGCGCTTTGAAGTGGGAACCCGCTGGACTAAAGATCTAAGCAGTAAACATCAGGTACAGGTTAGTGCTTATACATCACAATACAGACAACGACAAAAAGCGGAGGTAGAGGGTGTTTATGTTGGTTTGTTAGATGATGACTTAAGAGCTTTGTTTGCATTAAACCCTGCTGCTGCAAATGCCGTTGTTAATCAACAAGATCCAACAACTTTGTTAAATACACAACAAGAAACCAATCTAGCGCTAGCTTTGCAATCCCGTTATCAGCCAACTGGCTCAATTGATTCTATCAGTCCTGTTTCTGGTGTGATTCATTCAGATTTAGATGAATATCGCTATGATATCGAAATTCAGGATACCTTTATTTATTCACCATCTTTAACGCTCGTTAGCGGTGCTAGCTTTCGTCGTGATGAAGTATCTTCACAAACGTACTTTAATGGTTATCTAAAAAACGATACCACGCGCTTATTTGCCAGTGCCACATGGCAGGCTACCCAAAAAACCAATTTACATTTGGGTGTGATGGCCGAGCAAGAAAGTGATGCTGATTTGGTTTTTGCACCACGAGCCGCATTGAATTATAAATTCACACCAAGCCAGTCTTTACGTTTGGTTTATAGTGAATCCGTTCGAAGCCCTGATTTGTTTGAACAAGATGCCAATTGGCAACTGACACTTGAAGATGTAGTTGCCAATGTAGCGTTAAATGGCACCACTTATTATCAAACCCAGAAAGGTCCTGGTGACCTTGACCATCAATATATTCGCTCTTATGAGGTGGGCTATTACGGGCGCTTTAATCGCTTTAATAGTGAACTAGATATTCGCGTATTTGAAGAAAACCTGACGGATGTTTATTACCAATCATTGACCCTAGCAGAAATCGAAACGGTCAACGGCATCACCATGCGCTTTCAGGGTATTGAATGGCAGTACAGCGTATCACCTTGGGCTTCAAGCCAATTACGCTGGGTAGGTGCGTATGTGGACGCAGATACCAATGTGGATACTCAGGATGTTAATAGTTCAGATCGCGAGCAGGTGCTGCTGCGCATTTATGCAAAAAATACCCATACCATGTCATGGCTACAAAGCTGGAGTGATGATACTTCGAGCAGTGTGAGTTATATATTGGCTAACGAGTATGATGATTTAAATACCGTTTCTTCACAGCGCTCGTTGATTGAGCGAGTTGATTTAAAATTGATACAAAGCTTTGCACTGCCAAATATTAATGTTGAGTTGGTTGCTAATATTCAGCATGACTTAACATCCGACCCGTATATATATGGGGAGACAATATTTACCAAGATGAAACTCGCTTTCAACTATCGGCTCGATTGAATTTTTAATAAATATAAAAAAGCCCGCAAGTTTTATTGCGGGCTCATGTCGTAACTTGTTATTTTTAGAGGTGTGTTTTTTATTGTTACTTAACCTGCATCAAGCTGGGTTAAGACTCTCGGTAAATCCCCATAATTTTTTCGCTAATAATATTTTTGATGCCTTGACGCTCTAAGCTGGATAAGTCAGAAAGTGTGCTTAAGCGTAAACGATGTAAGTGTAAACAAGGCATATTTGAATCAAATTCGCGTAAATCCCCTTTTTTCAGTACAGGTAAGAACGGATCATTACCTTGAAAGCGTTTAAGAATTTGACGTAAGCCTTCTTTAAACGGGATCGGAATGGAGCGTACGTTTTTGCCTTTTTGCGTAATCACAATATACAAGCCTGAACGGTTAATGGTCTCACCTGGAATAATATGTAACCCAGTGGCTTGTACGGCATCAGCCGGAATATGGTTAAAGGTATCGTGAAACGCGTAAGGGTCTGGCAGAACCACCATGTTTCTGTCTTGATCTTCAGGGAAGAAAATATTGTAGTTGCTGTAAAGTTGATTCACAGTCGGTGAAAAAATACAGAGCTTATTTTCAAAGCGTTTAACAAACTCGGTGGCCCGCTGTTGTTGGGATATATGCTCTAATCCCCAAACGAGATCAGAATTGTTAATGTCTTGGTGTACTGCATAACCCATATAAACCTCCGGGGCACGCCCTATGCGTGTTGATCCATGAGCTGAGTATTACTCAAGCGGCATATCGTGACTGTGATGCTTTGGTGACGAATCGTTAAGCTAGTAGCTTATTTGTTAATACAAGGTAATGCGGTGATGTGAATCACGGCCAAACTGAGAGCTAGTCGTGATTTTGTTGAAAAAATGAGCAGCTTTAGACAATTAAAGTCTGTCTGGGATGACATTCAGGCCGCAAAGTTTGATCACTAGGCTGCTTAGTAGTCGCCAAGGGTCATCTTTAACAATACTTTTACTAGCAAGATCAATTTGCTTACATATGGTTAAGCTTTGTTGCACCGCAGTTACATTAAGGCGCCTAGCGGCACCTTTAATTTGGCTTTGTTTTTTTGGCCAAAAGACTTTTAGTTGCTGTAGAGCCTTATCATCGGGTGTGCCCGCTTGTGTCAGTTGCATAAAGGACAGTAGCTGGCGGATGTCATTGGTCATGATAGCTAAGGGTTGAAGGGCATGTATGCCTTCCCCTTGCAGCGTGCTTAATATGTGTAAGCTTCGTGCTGTATCCCCTTTAAAGGCCGATTCAGACAAAGCAAACACATCATAGCGACTGGCATCGCCTACGGCAGCTTCAATGTGTTTGGCACTGATTTGCTCAAGGCCTAACAGCTTTAGTTTTTCGATTTCTTGTGCACCGGCTAATAAGTTGCCATCGGTGCGATCCGCTAACAGAGCTAATGCATCGCGGTCCGCTTTCATGCCAAATTGGCGCATACGGTTGGCGAGCCAGCTGGGTAATTGATTACGCTCGATGGGCCAGTGCTGAATAAATACGCCGATTTGATCCAGAGTCTTAAACCATTTGCTGTTGGTGGCGGACTTATCAATTTTTGGCAGCTGCAACATGACGATATTATCTGGGTTAGGATTGGCAAATAGCTCCATTAGAGCTTTGCTGCCTTGGTCGCCAGGTTTACCGTTTTCAATGCGGATTTCAATTAGCTTACGTGAAGAGAACAGTGATAAAGCATTGGCCGCTTCAAGTAATTCCCCCCATTTGAAGTTGCCTTCTACGTGGTGAACTTCGCGCTCGTCAAAACCCTGTGCTTTAACCGCAGAGCGAACCTGATCGCAAATTTCTTGCTCTAACAAAGGCTCGTCACCACTAATTATATAAAGTGGCTTGAGTTCTTTTTGTAAATGTTGTGCAAGTTGCTCGGGTTTTAAACGCACAATTAATCCGCCTTTTTTGTAGGCAGTTTAATCGCCTTTAGGCGTATTAAAACGTTGTAAGCATTGTTTTGTTTCATTTCACGGCGCAGGTTGGCTTCTTCTTGTGCTTTACCAATTTCAGCATCGGCATCGTACTGCAAGGTGCGATAGCTGGTGATGGTTAGTTCTTCACTCACGGCTTCACCTTCGCCATCAAATAACGTAAAGCTTAAGTTTTGTGTGAGTTCGTATTCGCTGGCTTTGGCATTGCTGGTGACGCTAAGTACTCGGCGGTTGCCACTTTCACTTATGATTTTAAGGGTATAGGGCGCGTCAGAGGCTAGGGTGACACCGTTGCTTAGTAGTGACTGGCGTAATAAATTTTGTGTCATGGCTTCAGCAGCTTGTGCATCTAAATTTAAAATACGCAGGCCCACGGGCAAATCCACTTGGCCACGCAAATGAAAGCCACAGGCGGATAACAATGTTACCAAGAAGGTTAAAATTGAAATACGGATGACATTTTTTTTATTCATTTGCTTGCTCGCTATCAATGCTTGAGGCAGGTGCATATTTAGTTGACTAGATGCGCACAGAGTTTAATTCTGTGCGCGTCTAACGTCTAATCTAGTTCGCAACAATATTAACCAGCTTACCCGGTACGTAAATTTCTTTACGTATGGTGTTGCCGTCTAAAAACTTCTGCACATTAGCATCGGCTTTTGCTGCGGCTATGGCGCCGTCTTTATCAATGTTTGCAGCTACTTCTAGCTTGCCACGCACCTTGCCGTTTACTTGAACCACGATGGTGATGCTGTCACGCACAAGGGCGGCTTCATCCACTTCTGGCCAAGGGGCGTCTAGTACTAGGTCATCGTTGCCGAATTCTTTCCACAGTTCGTGACACATGTGCGGTGCAATAGGGGCCAGCATTTTAACCATGGCCACTAAACCTTCTTTTAGTACGGCGCGGTTTTGCTCGTCAGTTTTATCCAGCTTAACCAAGGTATTGGTTAACTCCATGACCGCTGCAATGGCGGTGTTGAATGCATTACGGCGTGCAATGTCATCGCTGACCTTTTGAATGGTTTCGTGCACTTTACGACGGGCTGCTTTTTGCTCATCGTTTAAGCCATCAATATTCAACGCTGCAATGTCGCCTGCGTTAATTAATTCAGCGGCTAAACGCCATACACGTTGTAAGAATTTTTGCGCACCTTGTACACCTGCGTTTGACCACTCAAGAGATTGCTCTGGAGGCGCTGCAAACATGGTGTATAAACGCACCACGTCAGCGCCGTAAACATCGATGGCTTCTTGTGGGTCGACACCGTTGTTTTTCGACTTAGACATTTTGATCATGCCTTCGTGCTTAAGCTCTTTACCGTCAAACTTGGCTTTTACTAGGCGGCCTTTTTCATCACGCTCAGCTTCAACATCGCTTGGGTTAACCCATTCTTTGCTGCCGTTTTCATTGGCATAGCTGAAAGCGTCCGCTAATACCATGCCTTGGCAAAGTAGACTTTTGAATGGCTCGTCACCTTTCACTAAACCAGTATCACGTAATAATTTGTGGAAGAAACGTGCATACAATAAGTGAAGAATGGCGTGCTCGATACCTCCAATGTATTGATCCACAGGCAGCCAGTAGTTGGCCTCTTCTGGGTTCACCATGTGCATGTCGTCAGTGGGTGAGCAGTAACGGGCGTAGTACCATGACGACTCCATGAAGGTATCAAAGGTATCGGTTTCGCGGAACGCTTGCTCGCCACCAAATTCGATGTTTTCAAATTCTGGGTTGTTTTTGATTGGGCTGTTTACCCCATCCATCACCACATCCGTTGGTAATACAACCGGCAACATGTCTTCTGGCGCAGGTACTTGTTCGCCGTTTTGTTTGTTGATCATAGGGACTGGCGTGCCCCAGTAACGCTGACGGCTGACACCCCAATCGGTTAGACGATAATTGGTTTTGGTTTGACCTTTGCCTAGTTGTGAAAGTTTATAAGCAATGGCTTTAAAGGCTTTAGCAGAGGTTAATCCGTCAAACTCATCAGAATTGATCAGCTTGCCTTTTTCGGTAAAGGCTTCTTTTGAAATATCAAAGTCACTTGGCGTTTCTATAACCTGATTGATCTCAAGACCGTACTTTTGTGCAAATTCAAAGTCACGTTGATCGTGAGCCGGTACAGCCATGACCGCACCCGTGCCGTAACCCATTAATACAAAGTTGGCGACCCATACAGGAACTTCTTTGCCTGAAATTGGGTGAATAGCGGTCAAGCCAGTGGCACAACCTTTTTTCTCCATGGTGGCGATGTCCGCTTCTGCGGTGCCACCTAATTTACATTCTTCTAAGAAGGCGGTTAGTTCTGCATTACCTTCTGCAGCTTCAATGGCTAATGGGTGGCCAGCGGCTACCGCTAAGTAGCTCACACCCATTAGGGTATCTGGGCGAGTGGTGTAAAC
>JAGDZK010000012.1:0-93467 GCA_049115935.1 Bermanella sp.
GCCATCATTGGTGCTGGCCCTGCAGGTCTTGGTGCGGCTGACGTATTGGCACGTAATGGTGTTACCCCAGTGGTATTTGACAAATACCCAGAAATTGGCGGTTTATTAACCTTTGGTATTCCAGAATTTAAGCTTGAAAAAAGCGTAATGGCCCGTCGTCGTGAAGTATTCGAAGGCATGGGTGTTGAATTTCGCTTAAACACTGAAATTGGTAAAGATATCCAATTTAGTGAATTAGAAGCGGAATACGATGCTGTTTTCCTAGGTATGGGTACTTACAACTACATGAAAGGTGGTTTCCCTGGTGAAGAGCTTCCGGGCGTTTATGACGCATTGGATTTCTTAATTGCCAACGTTAATCACAATCAAGGTTGGGAAAAAGACGCCGCTGACTTCATTGATATGAAAGGTAAAAAAGTGGTTGTACTAGGTGGTGGTGATACCGCCATGGACTGTAACCGCTCTTCGATTCGCCAAGGTGCAAAGGCAGTTACTTGTGCGTATCGTCGTGACGAAGAAAACATGCCTGGTTCTAAGCGTGAAGTAGTGAACGCAAAAGAAGAAGGTGTAAAGTTCTTGTTTAACCGTCAACCCGTTGCCATTGTAGGCGAAGACAAGGTTGAAGGTGTTAAGGTTGTAACCACTAAAATGGGCGAGCCTGACGAAAATGGTCGTCGTCGCCCAGAAGTGATTGAAGGCTCGGAAGAAGTGTTGCCAGCGGATGCAGTCTTGGTGGCGTTTGGTTTCCGCCCAAGTCCTGCTCCTTGGTTCAAAGACTTTGGCATTGAACTGAATAGCTGGGACGGTGTGGTTGCACCAGAAGAGCAAGAGTTTAAATTCCAAACCAGCAACAAGAAAGTGTTTGCCGGTGGTGACATGGTACGTGGCTCTGACCTAGTAGTAACCGCTATTTGGGAAGGTCGTCAAGCAGCTGAAGGTATTTTAGACTTCTTAGGCGTTTAAAAAACAACCAGCTGTGTTACAAAAAAAGCACGATAATCTCACGATTAGTCGTGCTTTTTTGTATCTGTGTCATTGTTACTTATGGATGATGCATAGATAATACCGGACACATATTAAACGACTGTAAGCGTAAGCGGGAAAAACAGGAACCTCATGAAAAATACAATAATAATGTGGACCATGATGGTCCTGCTGTCACTACTGACAGCTTGCGGGGGATCTGACTCTTCGGACGGATCAAACTTTAGTAAATCTGACGGCAGCACCCCTACAACTGACGACACGACTGACGATCCTACAGATCAAGAGCCTGATACCGTTGTAGAAGACAACGTATTGGTTGCGTTGGGTACTGGCACTGGTAGTAGTTTTCAACCTGGTGTTGCTGCTACTGGATTAACGGGTAACGAATCATTATCGGCAAGTGGTAGTACAACGGTCAGTGTTGATTTAGTTGATTTAAATGAAAATAACGCTGCGTTTTTTGGTTTACGCGAAGTGTCATTTGTATCGACCTGCTCAAGCGCCGGTTTAGCTGAGTTCACCCCAGCAACGATTAAAACCTCTGGTACGGCAACCGCTACTTATAAAGACCTTGGGTGTGGTAAAGAGTTAGGCGCTACCGATAGCGTTGTTATTTATATTGCTGATGAGACTGATACCAATCCGAATGCAACTGCACGTACTACGATTCCAGTTAAAGCCGCGCAAATCGGCGCCATCCAATTTATCAATGCAGAGCCAAGTTTAATAGCCTTAAGTGGTTATGGTGCAGGTGATGTCCCTTCTCTAAGCAAGTTGAGTTTTCAGGTTGTAGATCGCTCTGGTAACCCAATGCCAGACCGTACGGTAAGATTTGAACTTGACCATGCTTATGGCGGCGCAGCGTTATCGTTAGATAAAGCGATTACCGGTACAGAAGGCAATGTTGATGTGATTTTAAATGCAGGTGCTGCAGCAGGTACCATTCGAGCAAAAGCTTCTATTGATATTAAAGACGAATCAGGTGCAGTAACCGATACGATTACGACTATGTCAGTGCCAATCACCATGGCCACAAGCTTAGGTGATCAAAACAGCTTTAGTTTTTCAGCCAGCCCGTTTAATCCCAATGCTTGGGAAAAAGATGGCAGCGAAGTTACCTTTAGCGTTCGTCTTGGTGACCATTATCAAAACCCGGTTATTGACGGCACGCGTATCTATTTTCGTGCATCAGGTGGTTTGATACAGCCGAGCTGTGAGACAACTAAAGGTTCATGTGAGGTTACATGGGAAAGTAGTAATCCGCGCCCTGTAGATGGTTATGTGACGGTTGTGGCTTATACCCGTGGTCAGGGCGATTTCCAAGATGTTAACAGCAATGGTTTGTTTGATTTAGGTGAGTCGTTCACTACATATGGTGAGTCGTTTGTTGATGCTAACGGTAACGGAAGCTTCGAAACCAATGGTGACTACCAGCCAATAGTCGATATTGATGGCGATGGGAGCGATGACTTTGGTTGGGATCCGAATGCATATAAAACAAGCGTTGATACAACGGGTAACCCAGTTACTGGTGGTACAAATGACAACTTTTTTGAAGAGTTTATCGATAGTAATAATAACGGCGTATTAGATCTGACCCCAGGTAATTTTTATCAAGGGGTAAATTGTTCAGAAGCCGCTTCGGTTCAAGGACATTGTGCACAGCAAATTAATTTAGTTGGCAGTATTCGCATTCAAATGTCGCAAGGTAATACTGCTTATGTAGAAGGGCCATTTGGCTGGGATTCAACGCTAGGGCGCTACGATACAAGTAAAACACTGACCTGTGTAGATGCTAGTAGTAGTGTTCAATCAGTTGCCTGGCGAGTTGCAGACTCTGCTTCGCGCCGCAATAGTTTACCTGTAGGCACAACTCTTGAGTTTGAACTTGACGATGTTGATGCTAAATCAGCCTCAGGAATTGGTGATGTAGCCAGTGTCTATCCTGCAGCGGTTTGGCCTGTATGGAATGCTTACTCTGCAAATGCTGCAAAATCAAATGCATTAAAAAAATATGATTACTTGAATTCAAGAGGTCATTTAGTTACAGCTAATTTATTAAGAAGCGAAACTATTAGTAGTATTTCAGGAATAGGGTCTGCTGCTCTTAAAATTAAAACCGTCAATGGTCCTGAAATTTTAGCTGGAAATATAAATGTTGATTTAAAGGGTCAAGTAGCATCTTTATTAAAAAATGGTATTCCTCAAGGTGGCGTAGATGTCACTTCGAGCTCAGCAACATATACTATTAAAGTGAAAAACCAATGTTCTCAAGGCTTACCTGCGGGCTCAACATTACTGATTGGCTTGGTAAACGGTACGTTAGGTGCTGTAACAGTTGCTGGTGGTGCGGACTCTGTTTTAGCAAGTGACGCAACGGGTGCTTCGATTTCTATTAATGACTCTACCCAAACAGCAATTGTTAACTTAACTATTTCAAGCGATGGCGACACAGGGTTAATTGGCAATGCATTAACCGTTGACTATCAAGTACCTGATGGTACTGACTTCATCGTTTATAACTTAAATGATTTCTCAATTAAAGATTAATTTCTAGCGCCCTGCAGGGCGTATTGTGTTTGTTGGAAAATATGACTGAACTAAAAAACGATCGTTTTCTTCGTGCTTTACTTAAGCAGCCTGTGGATCGCACACCTATTTGGATGATGCGCCAAGCAGGTCGTTATTTGCCTGAGTATCGTGCTAGTCGTGCTACGGCAGGTTCATTCATGGATCTTTGTATGAACCATGATTTTGCCTGTGAAGTGACACTGCAACCACTAGAGCGTTATCCGTTAGATGCGGCAATTTTGTTCAGTGATATTTTAACTATTCCCGATGCTATGAACTTAGGTCTTTACTTTGAAACCGGTGAAGGGCCTAAATTCAAAAAGGTAGTGCGTACAGAAGCTGACGTAGCAGCATTGCCAGTTGTTAACACCGCCAGTGACTTATCTTATGTGACTAAAGCGGTTTCAACCATTCGTCATGAGTTGAATGGCCGTGTGCCGCTAATTGGTTTTTCTGGTTCGCCTTGGACGCTGGCCACTTACATGGTTGAAGGTGGTAGCTCAAAAGATTTTCGTCATGTAAAAGCCATGATGTACGATCAGCCTGAAGTGATGCACGAACTATTAAATAAACTGGCTTTATCCGTGATTGATTATTTAAATGCTCAAATTCAAGCGGGCGCACAAGCGGTTCAAATTTTTGATACCTGGGGTGGTGTGTTGAGTCACGCGGCTTATCAAGAGTTTTCCCTTAAGTACATGCAGAAAATTGTTGATGGTTTAATTCGTGAACACGAAGGCCGTAAAGTGCCCGTGATTTTATTTACCAAAGGCGCAGGCCAATGGTTAGAAATGATGGCCGATACAGGCTGTGATGCGCTAGGTTTGGATTGGACTACCGACATAGCTAATGCTCGTCGTCGTGTGGGTGATCAGGTGGCATTACAAGGCAACATGGATCCGAGTGTACTTTACGCGAAACCTGAGCGTATTCGTCAAGAAGTAGCATCTATATTAGCGGCTTACGGTCAAGGCAGTGGTCATATATTTAACTTAGGTCATGGCATTCACCAGTTTGTGGATCCTGATCATGCGAAAGCTTTTATTGAAGCTGTGGTTGAATTAAGCCCGCAATACCATAAATAATATTAGAGTAATCTGACTACTTAAAAGCGACGTAAGACTTATGTTTTACGTCGCTTTTTTGTTTTATGGTGTACGGTTTTCATTGAACTATATTCGCTATACGCCATACTAATAAGCAGTTTGAATCATAATTTAAAGGATAATCATGCTTGAATCTTTGCGCCGATTTATGAAGATGGATGCGGCAAGTGGCTTAATGCTCATGTTTGCTGCCGCTTTGGCGTTAATAGTGGCTAACTCTCCAATTAGTTGGATTTATGAGCAGTTGCTCACTTTAAACTTAACCGTTGCTGTTGATAAGTTCGAAATTAGTAAGCCACTTTTGCTGTGGATAAATGATGGTTTAATGGCCATTTTCTTTTTATTGGTCGGTTTAGAATTAAAACGTGAAGTGGTGGTAGGAGACTTAAATAGTGCGCAAAAAATAGCACTGCCTGCCCTTGCAGCCATTGGCGGTATGGTCGCGCCAGCTGGTATTTATGCCTATTTAAACTGGGGAGATGAACTTGCCATTCAAGGTTGGGCCATTCCAATGGCAACCGATATCGCATTTGCCCTAGGTATCGTTGTATTGCTTGGTCAGCGAGTTCCTGCCGCACTTAAAATATTCTTGGTGAGCTTGGCAATATTTGATGATTTAGGGGCGATCATTGTAATCGCTTTATTTTATACCGATCAGCTTTCTATCTTAGCGTTATCAGTAACCGCTGTGTGTATTGCATTGTTATTTTTAATGAATCGAAGTGGCGTAGTGAGTAAATCAGCTTACTTAATCATTGGTGCCATTATGTGGGTCGCGTTGTTAAAGTCGGGTGTTCATGCCACGTTAGCAGGTGTTGCACTGGCTTTATTTATTCCAATGAAAGGCACTAATTGGGATGGAGAATTAAGCAGACCCTTGCATGAGTTAGAACATGACTTACATATGCCAGTGGCGTTTATCATTTTACCAATATTTGCCTTTGCCAACGCAGGTTTGTCGTTAAGTGGTTTGAGCCTTTCTGATATAACTCACGGTATTCCTATGGGGATTATTCTTGGCTTGTTTGTGGGTAAACAATTGGGCGTGATGGGCATGGTCTATCTAGGGGTTAAGTTGAAGCTTGGCTCTTTTCCTCGAGGCGTCTCTTGGTCACAGGTTTATGGTATTGCCGTGTTAAGTGGTGTTGGTTTCACCATGAGCTTATTTATTGGAGGCCTAGCTTTCGATCAAACTGGGCAGGATAATTTTAACCAAGATCGCTTGGGGATTATCGTTGGCTCTTTAATGTCAGCTATTTGGGCGGTGGTTTGGTTTAGTTATTTTGCTAAATCTTCTAAGAAAGTCGCCGAATAAAATACTGTCCTGAAATAAAGTTATAAAAGCGTATTGCTTAAAGGCAGTGCGCTTTTTTTATATTTGTTATTCTTTACACTTCTTGTCACATTCCACCCCTTAGTAGTTATGGTTTACTGTTGGCGTATAGCCTAAAATGCGGCCCCTGCATTCATTTAATAGGTGCCAGTGATGCCTGAATATTTATCGGTGATCATAATCAGCTTGGCGTTTGCCGGACTGTTCTTTGTTGTTTTAGAAGATGTGATACATGTGAATAAAGCCCAAGCGGTTTTGTTTTTTGGTACCTTATCTTGGCTTTTGTTATTTGCGTTTTCAGGTCACGATGCACGGCACGAACTTGTCATTGAAGGCTTATATGAAAATATTGCTGAAATAGCAGGCCTGTGGTTATTCTTATTAGCGGCCATGACGTTTGTGGTTTATCTGAATAAAAAAGGATTAATTGAAAGTCTTATTTATCGTTTTTTGCCAAGTCAAATCAGTGAGCGGAAGTTACTATTTTTCATCGCCTTATTTGCATTTGTATTCTCCTCGCTAGCTGACAATATTACCGCGACACTTATTTCCATTGCTTTGATTCTATCCCTTAAGCTTGAAACGAAAAAAACGATACGCTTTGCTACCGTGGTAGTGTTTGCCGTGAACTCAGGGGGAGTAGCGATGATTACAGGTGATGTGACAACGCTGATGATCTTCTTGCAAGGTAAGGCAAGTATTTTAAACCTTTTATTATTATCACTGCCTGCTTTGATTGCTGTTATCGCTTTTGCATCATTACTCAGTTTTTCGCTTAAAGATACGATCCATATTCAGATGAAAAAGGATAACCACGAGCCAGTTGATGTGGCAATTGCCATTGTGTTTGTGCTGACTATATTAGGCACGATTGCCTGCAATATCTTATTTGATATACCGCCTGTACTAACCTTTTTGTTTGGTTTGTCTGTTATGTTTTTGGTGGCTAGAGCTTACGGTGAAGATACTGAAAACGACCCTATCCTTAATTATATTCGCCAAATTGAATTCGACACCTTACTTTTCTTCTTGGGTATCTTGTTATTGGTTGGTGCATTGAAAGAGATTCATGCATTAGAAAGTTTTGTACGAATTTATGATGTACTGCCTATCTGGATGGCCAATTACGTGATGGGCATACTTTCGGCCATTATTGATAACGTGCCATTAACGGCTGCGCTATTGAAATCAGATGTGACCATGAATGTGCAGCAATGGTTATCACTAACTTACGCTGTAGGTGTGGGTGGCTCGATGCTCATCATTGGCTCGGCTGCAGGCATCGTAGCAATGAGTAAAATAGAAGCGCTTACTTTTATGAGTTACTTTAAGTATTTTATCCTACTGTTTTTTGCTTACACCCTAGGGTATGGTGCCACCATGTTGATGGGTACATATTTGTAATTGATAGGTAGAGCGAGGCGCAGGGGATATGGCAAAACGTAAGGTGGCATACGTATGCAGTGATTGCGGGTCTGATCACAGTAAATGGCAAGGTCAATGTGGTGCCTGTGGCCAGTGGAATACCTTACAAGAGTTCATTGTATCCGCTTCTAAGTCCGCCTCTGTGCGTGAAGGTTATGCTGGCAGTGCCGGTGGCGGCATCGGAACAAATAAAATTGTTAAGCTAAATGATGTTTCACTGGATGCCTTACCCCGTTTTAGCTCTGGCATGGCGGAGTTTGATCGGGTTCTCGGCGGCGGTTTGGTTCCAGGTTCCGTGAACTTAATTGGTGGCCATCCTGGTGCAGGTAAATCCACCTTGCTGTTGCAAACCATGTGCTATTTGGCGGAACACATGCCTGTGCTGTATATCACAGGGGAAGAGTCTCTACAGCAGGTTGCACTGCGTGCACAGCGTTTAAACTTGCCTACCGACAAATTACAAATGCTTGCTGAGACCGACGTTGAGCAAATCATTTCAATTGCTAAAAACCACACTCCTAAAGTCATCGTCATCGATTCTATCCAAGTGATGCACACACCAGGTGTGGAGTCTGCCCCTGGCAGCGTGTCACAGGTGCGTGAAAGCGCTGCGTTTTTAACGCGCTTTGCCAAACAAAGTAATACGGTTTTATTTTTAGTGGGGCATGTCACCAAGGATGGCTCTTTAGCTGGGCCAAAAGTATTAGAGCACATGATTGATTGCTCCATCATGCTAGAAGGTGATAGCGATAACCGATTCCGCACTTTGCGTGGCATTAAAAACCGCTTTGGTGCGGTAAATGAGCTGGGTGTTTTTGCCATGCTCGAAGCGGGCCTTAAAGAAGTGAAAAACCCAAGTTCAATTTTTTTAAGTCGTTCCGAGCAACCGGTAAGTGGTTCGAGTGTCATGGTGGTCTGGGAAGGCACTCGCCCGATCCTAGTGGAGATTCAAGCACTTGTAGATGAAAGCCATTTTGGCCACCCAAAGCGAGTGGCAGTGGGTTTGGATCAAAACCGTTTAAGCATGTTATTAGCCGTGATGCATCGCCATGGTGGCATTCATTGTGGTGATCAAGACGTTTACATTAACGTGGTGGGTGGGGTGCGAGTCAGTGAAACCTCTGCGGATTTAGCCTTGTTAATGTCGGTGCTTTCGAGCTTTCGTGATCGCCCATTACCACAAGATATGGTGATTTTTGGTGAGGTGGGTTTATCCGGTGAAATCCGCCCAGTACCAAGCGGCCAAGACCGCTTAAAAGAAGCGGCAAAACATGGCTTTAAACGAGCTATTGCCCCAAAAGCGAATATTCCCAAAGGCGGTATTGCTGGCATGCAGGTGATGGCAGTTGAGCATATCTCTCAGGCCTTAGAGATTATTTAATGTTCAGAGTGCTCTTTAATCAAAGCCGCTAATTCACGTTCAACATATTCATCTGAACCAACGTTTAGTTCGATCAAGCGCTTAAGTAAGGTGATGCTGTCTAAATCAATGTGACTGCATTGGCAGCCTACATAGACAGGAGTGATGTGTACAAGATGGCACTCCATTTTAATGTGAGTGTGATCGGCCAAACGAATATCAATCATTAATGGGTTGCCCGGATGAATGTTCCACACATCGGGTTGTTTGAAGAGTACGCCGTTCAGGCTTAGGTCGATCAAATCCACGGGCCAGCTGTGATTACCTTGGCTGACCGTGGTTTGAGCATCAAATGGGATGCGAGTGAAATGACGATGTTCAGACATGTTAGCTCCTCTAACGAGGAGCGTGTCCTCGTTAATTTAAACGCTTGTACTTGATGCGTTTAGGCTGGTCAGCTTCTGCACCAAAGCGACGCTTGCGATCTTCCATATAATCTTGGTAATTGCCTTCCATAAAGTACAGCTGGCTATCACCTTCGTACGCAAGAATGTGGGTGGCAATACGATCCAAAAACCACCTGTCATGTGAAATAACAATAGCACAACCTGGGAAGTTCAGTAGGGCTTCCTCCAGTGCACGTAGGGTTTCAACATCAAGGTCATTGGATGGTTCATCCAATAACAGCATGTTCGCCCCTTGTTTTAATACACAGGCCAGTTGAAGGCGACCACGCTCACCACCAGACAACTCACCCACACGCTTTTGCTGGTCATTACCTTTGAAGTTAAAGCGGCCACAGTAGGCGCGAGAGCTGGTTTCATAGTTGCCGATTTGTAACTGGTCATGACCATCGCTGATGCATTCCCAAACGGTTTTATTGTCATCTAGCTGGTCACGTAACTGTTCAACAAAGGCGGTTTTAACTGTCGAACCAATGCGGATCTCACCACTGTCTGGTTGCTCAACACCGGCCACCATGCGGAATAAAGTGGATTTACCCGCGCCGTTGGCACCGATGACCCCAACAATGGCACCTTGTGGAATTTTAGCGGTGAAGTTATCAATCAGTAATTGATCGCCAAAGCTTTTGCTGACGCCGTCAAATTCCACCACTAAGTCACCTAAACGCTCACCTGGTGGAATGAAGATTTCACTGGTCTCATTACGCTTTTGGGTTTCTTGGCTGTTAAGCTCATCAAAGCGCGCTAAACGAGCTTTACTCTTGGCTTGACGGGCTTTGGGGTTAGAGCGTACCCACTCTAATTCGTGTTTGATGGTGCGATCTAATGCAGATTGTTGTTTCTGCTCTTGCTCAAGACGGGCTTCTTTTTGTTCAAGCCAACTGGTGTAGTTGCCCTCGAAAGGAATGCCGTGGCCTCGGTCTAATTCTAAGATCCATTCAGCACAGTTATCTAAGAAATAACGGTCGTGGGTAATGGCCACAACGGTGCCTGGGTAATCTTCTAAAAAGCGCTCTAACCAACCCACGGACTGTGCGTCCAAATGGTTAGTGGGTTCGTCCAGTAATAACATGTCAGGTTTGCTTAATAGCAAGCGGCAAAGAGCCACACGACGACGTTCACCACCAGACAGCTTTGTGACATCCGCATCCCAAGGGGCAAGGCGTAATGCTTCAGCGGCGCGCTCCATGATGTTATCAATGTTATGACCATCGTTTGCTTCAATAATGGCTTCAAGGCGGCCTTGCTTCTTCGCCAGTTTGTCGAAGTCGGCTTCAGGGTCGGCGTAGTCGGCATACACTTGGTCAAGTTCAGCCATGGCGTCGAATAATTCACGCAAACCATCTTGTACATTGCCACGAACGTCTTTGTTTGGGTCTAATTCTGGCTCTTGAGGTAAATAACCGATGTTAATGTCTGGCTGTGGGCGCGCTTCGCCGTTATATTCAGTATCGACCCCTGCCATAATGCGCAGTAAAGTAGATTTACCTGCACCATTTAAACCAAGCACACCAATTTTGGCGCCAGGGAAAAAGGATAAGGAAATGTCTTTAAGGATTTCACGCTTAGGGGGAACCACTTTCCCCACTCGATTCATTGTAAAAACGTACTGAGCCATAGCTTTAAGTGCCCCTTTATATGGGTGAGATGCTAGAAATAGCTGCAAATTAATAGATTAAGCAGCTAAACGCAAACTGGGTAGGAAAAACAATGTTGATTGATCGACTAATAACAATAAAAAAAGATTCTGTTCGACTATTATTACTTCTGTTTTTTGTGTTCTTAGTGGCCACACAAGCGGTCTCTTTTTATATTCAATTTGGCCAAGGACAGCAACATCGCCAACTTATAATGGATGTCACATTGTCCAGTTTGGCTAAGCAAACCGCTAACAGTGTTTATGCACAAAAAAACAGCATACCACCTCTTATTCGACATTACCGAGGGCAACTTGAAAGTTTTGCCCAGGGAAAAAATAATACTGAAGTCTACCAAGAGTTTACCCAAGCTCTTTCAAGTACGCTTGCAGATTATCATGGCTTTATATTGTTTGACCGTGATGTCAATATTGTCACTTCACAGTATCAGTCATTATTTCCAAATCAAACAACTCAGTTAGCCGCACTTATTAAATTAACACCAGCCACTATTGAAGAGCCAATACAGTTATTTGCGGAAACAGAAGGCGGTGTAGGAAGTGTCCATTTTGTCTATGATCTTAAAACGTATATTAACCAGTCTTTTTATTTGGTAGTTAGTCGAAAAATACAAGTGTATAACCACATCATTCAAAACGATAACTATGAAAGTTTTCGTTTATTGGTGGCGGATGTTCGAGATGATCATATTGTTTTAAGTAATGAGGGCTTCAACGGTGTTAATAGGTCAAATACTCTAACTCATTTAAATCAACATATTTTGGCTGCAAAAAGAATAGCAGACACACCTTGGCAAGTAGTTGCAGTGGAGAAGGCTGGTTTTTTACAAAAAGAGCTCATAGCACTAGCACTGCCTAAAGTATTATTTATTACCCTATATATTTTACTTGGCTATATTGCACTTAAAGTAATTGGCCGTATTCATAATGAAAGTGGTCAAAAACTTGAAAAATTCAATCGTAAATCTCAACGAGCTGAGCAAGCATTAGATTGCATTGATGAGGTCGTGGTCACGACCACGTTAAATGGAAGAATTATTTTTTGTAATACATCAGCAGGGCGTTGGTTAAAAGGACAAGAGATTGAAAGTGTCATTGGTAAATCTATTCAAAAAGCATTTCCATTTGATGGTATGCCGTGGTTACAAAACTGGTCTCATAAAAAAGACGATTTAAGTCTGACTCACTATGGCGAAGTGTTGGTGGATTTTGATGGCAAGCTGGTCACGCTTGATATTAATCAGCACTTTTCGTATTTAGAAAAAAGCGAACCAACCATTATTTGGGTATTGCGGGATGTGAGTCGTCAAACAGCGGATCGGGATTTGTTAAACATAAGTCGTTCACGCTATCGCGCGCTGTACAATGGAAGTGGCATTGGCATGTGGCATATTGATATATCACTGGTTCGTGATTGGTTAGCTAATATAAATAGCGGTAGTGTGTATGACTTTATTCAAGATAATCCAAAAGAGTTTGCAGTCCTTCGCTCTTCTTTTCATTTGATTGATATTAATGATGCGGCTCTTAAAATATATAACGGTGCGAGTAAAAGCGAAATATTAGGAAAGATAAGTGAATTATTTAAGCTTTATAATAAAGACTTGATGATTGATATTGCGCAAAAGATTAATGAAAACCAATTAAGATTCAGTACCGAAATTAAATTTACATCATTAGATGGCAATCAGCATTTTTATTTAGTAAATGGCACGCTAGATAGCGTGGGTAAAGACCAAGCGTTATTAAGTTTTATTAACATAAGTGACCGTATTGCAGCAGAGAGTGCATTAAAAGAAAGTGAAAGTTTTTGGTCTAGTGTAATAGAAACATTACCAGATCCTATTTATGTTAATGATTTAAACAACAAGCAAAGCGTATTTAGCAGTAGGCATATTGGTGAGCTGCTTGGTTACACCTCTACGCAATTGCAATCATTAGGTCATTGGCGAGATTTATTGCACCCTGATGATTTAGAAAAAGTAGATGCGGCCATACAAGGCTTAAAAACATTAGAGCCAGGGCAGGTGAATGAAGTGAGTGCTCGAGCTAAACATTGCGATGGCACATGGCGTATTATGCGATTCCGCGATACGATTTTCACCCGTGGTGATGTGAAAGAAAGCCGATATTACGTTGGGCTTGCAAGAGATATTACAGAAGAAGAGTTTGCGAAAAAGCAATTATCCCAAAGTGAGCGTCGCTATCGCTTACTGGCAGAGGGAATGTCTGACATTGTCTTTACATTAGATACCCAATTAAAACTCAATTATATCAGTTCGTCTGTGACCCGTATTTTAGGACAAAATTCAGCAAAGGTTTTACAGAATGGTCTGTCAGCTATCTTAGCGGATAGTAGTGAGAAATATTTACAGCGAGTATTCAAAGAAGATTTAGAATCCGCAAAAAACGCGTCGGTTGAATCAAATTTTGTACGCAGTTTTGATGTAGATGCGGCCATGAATAACGGCTTTCCTATGGTTCTAGAAATTCAAAGCAGTATTCTTCGCAATGAAGCTAACGAGATTGAAGGTATTTTAGCGACAGGCCGTGACGTGACGCAAAAACGCTTTATCGAAAGAGAAGCACGCACAGCCTCTGAGGTTTTTGAAAACTCCTCCGAGTCAATCATTGTAACGGAATCTAATGGCTGCATTAGCCGAGTCAATAAAGCATTCACACATTTGACGGGTTATGAGTCGGCAACGGTAATTGATAAAAATCCTCAAGAATTTGTCTCGCCATCCACCTCGCAAGAAGCCATGCAGGATTTAAAGATGGTTTTAGCAAGTGAAGGCTATTGGCAAGGTGAGTTACATTATATTAACCAGCGCGGTGAAGTTCGCCCAAGCTGGACGGGGATCACGGCGATTAAAGATGAAGATGGCCAAGTACAAAGCCATATTATTATTTCTTCTGATATTGTTGAGAAAAAAATAACAGAAGCCCGTATAGAGCGTCTTGCATATTTTGATGGGCTTACCGGCTTACCAAACCGCTCACAAATGCATGAAACACTAGAACGATTAATGCTGGATAAAAAACAAATCCTCGCATTGTTATTTATCGACCTTGATCGCTTTAAGCCCATTAATGACAGTATGGGCCACCCAGTTGGGGATAAAGTATTAAAAGAAGTGGCCAAGCGATTAAGTAATGCCATTCGCTCGCAAGATTTGGTGGCACGTATTGGTGGTGATGAATTTACGGTGATTATGTCCGGCTTAAAAAGCAGCGACGATGCCGTCATGGAATCCCTTGAGGTTTCAGAGCGTATTCTTAAAAAACTAGCACAACCTTTTAAGATCGAAGATCGTCAACTGTACCTAAGTTGCAGTGTGGGTGTGGCTATATTTCCAGACAACGCCGATAGCGGTATGGATCTATTAAAAAATGCGGATACCGCCATGTATCACGCCAAGGCCATGGGCAAAAATAACGTTCAGTTTTATGCTGAAAATATGAATACCCACGCCATGGAGCGCCTAGAGTTAGAAAATAATTTGCACTTAGCGTTGCGCCGAAATGAATTCGAATTATTTTATCAAGCCCAGTGGGACACCATTGAAAATCAAATATGTGGCATTGAATCTTTATTACGCTGGCGTCGTCCTGGTTTTGGTATTGTCGCGCCGGATACCTTTATTCCTGTTATTGAAGAAACCGGTTTGATAGTGCCTATTGGTGAATGGGTGCTGCGCACGGCGTGTGAGCAAATTATTGACTGGCAAGACGCGGGTTTTGTGGTGCCTAAGCTGTCGGTGAATTTAAGTGCACGTCAGTTTAAAGATGCACAAATGCTCGATCGCATTTGCCGCATTGTGGATGAAACCGGTGTGGACCCTGAATTAATCGAGTTAGAGCTTACCGAAAGTATTTTAATGGATGATGTAGACCGCGCCCTTGCGGTATTAAACGAAGCTCGCGCCATGGGCTTTCAGTTATCCATTGATGATTTTGGTACCGGCTACTCATCGTTAAGTTATTTAAAGCAGTTCCCTGTGAATAACTTAAAAATTGATAAGAGCTTTATTAATAACCTGCCAGACAACCAAGAAGATGGGCAAATCACCCGCACCATAGTGGCCATGGCTAATAACCTAGGTTTAGGTGTCATAGCGGAAGGGGTCGAAAAACAAGAGCAAATGACGTTCTTACAAGAGGTGGGTTGTTTCAAGGTACAGGGCTACATGTACAGTTATCCTGTATCGGCGGATATCTTAGCCCATGACTTTTTAGATACCGAGCAAGAGGCCTTTATTGAGTAGTTAAAGGCCTACATGAACAAACCTCCACTCCCCTTGATAGCCTTTCAAGTGCCACGCCTGAATGCTTGATGTACAATGCGCCCAAATTCCTCTTAGATTAGCCAAAATGGGCTAATCTAAGGCACAACGCTTTATTATCTAACTGCATCACGGGGACTATTATGTTCAAAAAAGACATGAACATTGCTGATTTCGATCCAGCGCTATGGGAAGCCATGCAAGCCGAAGACGTGCGTCAAGAGCACCACATCGAGCTAATCGCTTCTGAAAACTACACTAGCCCTCGTGTGATGGAAGCCCAAGGCAGCCAGCTAACCAATAAATACGCGGAAGGTTACCCAGGTAAGCGTTATTACGGCGGTTGTGAGCACGTAGACGTGATCGAACAATTGGCCATTGACCGCGCAAAAGAACTATTCGGCGCGAAATACGCCAACGTACAGCCACACTCAGGTTCACAAGCCAACGCTGCTGTATACATGGCGCTGGTTAAGCCAGGTGACAAAGTATTAGGCATGAGCCTAGCCCACGGTGGTCACTTAACCCACGGTGCATCTGTATCATTCTCTGGCCGTATTTATGATGCGGTTCAGTACGGCCTAAACCCAGAAACGGGCGAGATCGATTACGAGCAAGTAGAAGCACTGGCTCTTGAGCATAAACCAAAAATGATCGTAGCCGGTTTCTCTGCATACAGCCGTGTGGTTGATTGGCAGCGTTTTCGTGACATCGCAGACAAAGTAGGCGCTTACCTTTTTGTAGACATGGCCCACGTAGCTGGCTTAATCGCGGCAGGTGTTTACCCATCTCCAGTGGGTATTGCAGACGTAGTGACTACCACTACCCACAAAACCCTACGTGGCCCACGTGGTGGTTTGATCCTAGCGAACGATGACGAAGAGCTAAACAAGCGTCTTAACTTTGCTGTATTCCCAGAATCTCAAGGTGGCCCATTGATGCACGTCATCGCTGCAAAAGCGGTGTGTTTCAAAGAAGCCATGAGCGATGAATACAAAGCTTATCAAGCGCAAGTGGTTAAGAACGCACAAGCCATGGCCAATGCCTTCATCGCTCGCGGTATCAACGTGGTATCTGGCGGTACAGACGATCACCTATTCCTAGTTGATTTAATCGGCAAAGAATACACAGGTAAAGATGCAGACGCAGCCCTTGGCGAAGCGTACATCACCGTAAACAAAAACGCGGTGCCTAACGACCCACGTTCACCGTTCGTAACCTCTGGTCTGCGTATCGGTACACCAGCCATTACGTCTCGTGGCTTCAATGAAGCACAAGCAACTGAATTAACCGGTTGGATTTGTGACGTGTTGGACAGCCTAGAAAATGGCAACACGGAAGAAGTAACGGCGCAAGTACGTGAGAAAGTTAAGGCGTTGTGTGCGACCTTGCCGGTTTATTCTTAATAAACGCAAGACGCAAGACGCTTATTTGGGTCTAACATTTGTAGGAGGCTGCTTGCAGGCGACCACTTCTACAAAGCCATCCCTTAAAGAAAAACCCAAGCTATGAAAGTAGCTTGGGTTTTTTTATGGCTGCTGATTTGAAATGTAGGAGTCGAGCCCTGCTCGCGATACCAATAAATTAATTTTAATCTTTAGGTTAAGGTAGTGAGTGCTTTGATTTAGGCTTAGCACTATTCAATCGTAGCTTAACAATTAGGCCTTTGTTATCGCGAGCAGGGCTCGACTCCTACAGTGATGACACCAATATTGAAGATATGATATATGGCCTTTTAGAACTGAGATACAGGCCTCTACCCCGTATAACCAAGCCATGCTAAGCTCTGACCTCTTCAAGAAAAGGATATAACTATGGATAGCACTATGATCACTTGGGCCGTTATTATCGGTGCCGTTTTATTTGTTGTGATGATGTTCAACCGTTTGGTGAGCCTGCGTAACCGTCATAAGAATGCGTTTTCCCAAATCGATGTGCAGCTACAGCGTCGTTATGACTTGATTCCAAACTTGGTCGAAACCGCAAAAGGTTATGCCAAGCATGAACGTGAAACCTTAGAAGCGGTGATTACCGCCCGTAACGAAGCCAGTGCTATTTTAAAAGGCTTACAGGCAGGCAAAGGTCAGATGGATGTCAGTGCGTTAAACGGTGCTGAAGATGTGTTAGGCGGCATGATGAGTAAGTTATTTGCACTAAGCGAATCTTACCCAGACTTAAAAGCGGATACACAGTTTCAACAGTTAATGGAAGAATTAAGTTCAACCGAGAACCGCATTAGCTTCTCACGCCAAGCATTTAATGATGCGGTGATGGCTTACAACACGTACCGTGAATCTTTTCCAAATAATATCATTGCCAATGCGTTTTCGTTTCAAGAAGCCAATTTGTTAGAGTTCAAAGACAAAGCCATTAAAAAGCCAGTTAAAGTTAACTTTGGCTAATCGCAAGCAGCTTGAAGAAGTGAATAAGAAATATGGATTTTTTTGAACATCAAGCTCAAGCAAAAGCAGCCAGTAATCGGCTGCTTTTGTTGTTTTTAGCCTTCTGCGTTTTTATCGTGCTATGTGTGAATGGTGTCATTTATGTTTGCCTAAGTGGCTCCACCATAAGTCAGTTTGCAACCGCCCAAATATCCTTAAGCAATTTTTTAAAGTGGCAGTTTAGTTATGCAGGTTTTATTACATCGGTTGTGACGTTGGCTGTGATTGGCAGTGGCTGTGTTGGGCGCTGGTTAGAGCTTCGCCATGGTGGTAATGGTATGGCGGTTAAACTGGGTGCTCGCTCGTTGGGGTTTGCATCAAAAGATGAAACCGAACAAAAGCTAATAAACGTGGTGGAAGAAATGGCCATTGCAGCGGGTGTGACGTCCCCTGGTGTGTATGTGCTTGATCACGAGCGCTCAATTAATGCATTTGTTGTGGGTTATGAATTTGAAGACAGCGCCCTAGTTGTTACAAATGGTTTATTGAAGAGTATGAACCGTGATGAACTGCAAGCAGTAGTCGGCCATGAATTTAGTCACATTTTACATGGCGATAATCGCATCAATATTCGTTTGATGATTTTATTAGGCGGTATTGTTTGGGTATCTGAATTAGGCAAAATGTTGATGATGGACAGTCGTCATCGTTATGGTCGCCAGCGCTCTTTATTTGGTGCGCGCCATAATGAATACCGACATTCTACCGGTTGTAACTCGTTATCAGGTATTAATGGTAAAAAAGATTCAGGCGCACTTTTTATTGGCCTACCATTATTAATTATTGGCTACGTGGGAATTTTCTTTGGTCGTTTAATTCGAACCGCCATTAGCCGCAAGCGCGAATATTTAGCGGACGCGGCATCCGTGCAATTTACTCGTAACCCACAAGCCCTTGCCAGTGCGCTAAATATTATACGCACCAATGGTCATCAAGGTTTTTTGCAAATACCAAGAGCCGAAGGCATTAGCCATATGTGTATTAGCTCTTCACAAAAATCCACATGGTTTGCCACTCATCCTCCGCTGGAAAAACGTATTGAAAGTATTGACCCTACGTTTATTCTACGTTTTGAATCCCGTGAGAAAAAACAGCAGCGTAACGAAAAACGCGAACAGAAAAACGCGCAGCAAACCCAAGCGGCACAAAACATATACCAGCCCGATGTCACGCGGTTACAGAGTTCAGGTGGCGAGCATTTACATGATGTGATTGGTACCTTAAGTGCTGCCAACCTAGCCTACGCCATGAGTCTGCACGATGAAATTCCGTATGAGTATCGTCAAGCATTGAAAGACCCAGAGTTAGCTAAGATCATGTTGCTTTATGTGCTGATGGATAAAGGCGCTGATTTACGTCAAGCGCAACAGCAATGGTTGTTGGAGCAATACCCTGCAAGCAAACAATATTTACAAACACTGACGCTGATGTCTAAAGGGTTAAGTCCAAGATTGGCATTACCGCTTGTTGAATTACTTATTCCGTTATTAAAAACACTGGATCCAGATCAACAAAAAGGCTTGCTTGAGCAGGTGTTGGTCATGGCAAAATGGGATGGCAAGTTATCCCTTTTTGATATTTGTTTATATAGTTTATTAAAGTATTCGTTTGAGAATAAAAGACCAAACCGTTCATCCCATACGGTTAAAAAACTGGATGTGGTGGCGTATGAAATTAATGTCATTGTTTCAAGTTTGATATATAACGCAGGTGGTACAGCGTTAGAAAAACAAGCCCTTCATAAACGTATGATGGATGTGTTTGTTATGCCGAAACAAGCTTTAATTGAGGCATCGGACATCAAGGCTAAACAGATTTATATGAGCCTTAAAAAATTGAAAACCCTATCACCCATGTTAAAACGTTCTTTAATGGATGTGTGTGGGGATATCGTTTTACATGACGGAATCGTGCAAGGTTCAGAATATGAAACATTAAAATTAATGAGTTTGATGTTGGCATGCCCTATGCCGGCGCTGCCAATGAACCAAGCAAACTAACGCGGTTTTGCTTGGTTATTCGTTAGATAAAAAATAAAACGCATCCTACCCCCTAGGTGATATGGATTAACTTGACTGTATTGCTCAAAATGCTACAAGTTGAGACATACAATCAATTTTTGTTCACAAGGGGGTGTGGCATGGCCACACAATACACGCCAGCACAACTTCGTCATGCGATTCGCACCGGCGAGCACACCACAAACACGTCAGGATTATGCCAAGGGTTTGTGCAATGTAATGTGGCGATACTCCCCAAAGCGTGGGCAGATGAATTTCTCCAGTTTTGTCAGTTAAATCAAAAACCTTGTCCTGTGGTTGCCATGGCTGCTCAGCCTGGCGATACCAATCTTGTTGAAGTAGCCCCCGACTTTGACATTCGTACAGACGTGCCTAAATATCGAATTTGGAAAGGCGGCACGTTAGTCGATGAGGTGACTGACATCTCTTCAGTATGGCGTGACGATTTGGTTACGTTTTTATTAGGCTGCTCGTTTAGTTTTGAAGAAGCATTAATTGCTGACGGCTTAGAAGTTCGCAACATAACGCAAGGCAAAAACGTGCCCATGTACGATACGAATATTGCGTGTCGTGCGGCAGGGCGTTTTCATGGCAATACTGTGGTGAGCATGCGCCCATTCAAACCTGCCGATGCCATTCGTATGATTCAAATATGCAGCCGTTTTCCATCAGTGCATGGCGCACCGATTCATTTTGGAGATCCTGCGGCCATCGGAATTAAAGATATCAACCAGCCGGAATATGGTGATGCCGTTACCATTAAAGCAGGTGAAGTGCCCGTCTTTACCGCCTGTGGTGTGACACCTCAAGCCGCTATAATGGCGGCGAAGCCTGAGTTTTGTATTACTCATAGCCCTGGCCATATGGTTGTCACTGATATTCCTAATTCTAAATTAGCCATTTTATAAGGAGCCAGCATGTCGTTGTTATTAAATTGTGACTTAGGTGAAAGTTATGGCTCGTGGAAAATGGGGTTAGACGAAGACGTTTTTCCGCATATTGACCAAGCAAATATTGCTTGCGGTTTTCATGGTGGTGACCCTGTGGTCATGATGAAAACATTAGCGTTAGCCAAAAAACATGACGTAATGGTTGGTGCACACCCAGCCTATCCGGACTTAGTGGGTTTTGGTCGCCGATCTATGAATTGCTCAACCGATGAAATTATTGGCATGGTGTTGTATCAAATGAGCGCACTAGATGGCATGGCAAAAAGCCAAGGTATGTTAATGGCATATGTGAAACCTCACGGTGCCTTGTATAACGATATGATGGCCAAAGTTGAAGTGCGCAAAGCCATTATGCAAGCCGTGGCGCAATACCATCGTCCTATCAAGCTGATGCTACAGGCCACCAATGATTCAGCACAGCATTTAATTGAAGCTCAAGAATACGATATCGAATTATTATTTGAAGCTTTTGCTGACCGCTGTTATGACGACGATGGTAAATTACTTGCGCGCAGTAAACCGGGCGCGGTGCACAATAAAGAAAAAATGCTGGCCCAAGTGAAGCAGCTAAACGAGCAGGGCACCATCACGTCGGTCAGTGGCAAAACACTCAATATTGAAGCCGATTCTTTATGTGTTCACGGCGATAACCTTGAAGGTGTGCAAGCCATTGCACAAATTCGTAAGATTATTGAAGGCGCATAACATGAACATTCATGTGGCGGGTGAAAATGCATTAATGGTGTATTTTGCAGATAACGTCAGCGATCAAACCAGTTTGCGTATTCAACAAACCGCCTCAGTACTATCGCAATACATAGGTAAAGAGCTAATTGATTTAGTCCCCAGTTACGCCTCAATGTTAGTGGTGTTTGATGCATTTAAAACCGACCACTTGCATGTGCGTAAATTGATTCGTGATGCGGCTCAACCACATCAAGCGTCACAAACTCAGCAACAAGAAAACATTGTGCGTTTACCGGTTTATTACGGGCCACAAACCAGTCCTGATTTAGCCAAAATAGCGCAACATGCTGGTTTAACCAATGAGCAAGTGATCGAGATTCATCAACAAACACATTATCGTGTTTATGCTATTGGGTTTGCACCTGGCTTTGCGTATTTAGGTGAAACCCATGAGCGTATTGCCATGGCTCGTTTATCAACACCCCGAAAAAAAGTACCCAAAGGGGCGGTAGCCATTGCCGACCGTCAAACGGCTGTGTACCCATCTGTCAGTCCTGGTGGATGGAATTTAATTGGTTGTTGCCCAACCCCCATGTTTGATGCAAACGCGTCACCCTCCATGCCAGTTAAAGCAGGAGATGCGGTTCAGTTTTATGCCATCGATGAATCAGAGTTTATATCTTTAGGTGGCAGTTTTGATGGCTGGCAGGACTTATAACATGACTCATGTAATGCACGTTTTAAATCCAGGTATCTTAACTCTCATTCAAGACGTAGGACGTTTTGGTCAGCACGGCATTGGTTTAACCACTGGCGGGCCTATGGATCCGCTTGCGTTTAAATGGGCAAATCGTTTAGTGGGCAATGATGAAAATACCGCCCTGTTAGAAAACACCATTGGTGGTTTGAAATTAAAAAGTACCTGCCAAACTCAAATCGCCGTAACAGGTGCCACTGTTACTATAAAAGTAAATGGAATATCTCAACCACAATGGCAAACAATAAATATCAATGCCCATGATGAAATCGAATTGGGTTACGCCAGTGAAGGCTGCCGTATTTATTTAGCGGTATCTGGTGGTTTTAACATTAACAAACAATTTAATAGCGTAAGCACAGTGGTACGTGAAGGCATTGGCGGTTTAAACGGTAAGGGCTTGCAAGCAACCGATAAACTTCACTTAGTAAGCGATAGCCGTGTAACGCGATGTTATGTATTGCCGTTAAGTGCTCGACCGGTTTATGCAAACAAAGTCACGTTGCGGTTAATACCCGGTTATCAGCAAGCGCACTTTTCTCGTCATCAGCAACGCATGTTTTTTTATCATGAGTTTACCGTTAGTGATTTATGCGACCGCATGGGATATCGCTTATCAGGTCCAAAGGTGATTTGTGATATCGAAGGCATTTTATCTGAAGGCATTTGTTTAGGTGCGGTGCAAATCCCTAAAGATGGTCAGCCCATTGTCCTAATGAACGACCGACAAACCATCGGCGGCTACCCAAAAATAGGCTCGGTATTATCATTAGATTTAGCCAAGCTTGCGCAACTAACCGCAGGCGGCCGTGTAACGTTTGAACCCATTACCATTGACCATGCCCATAATGAGCTAGCCCTTGCCCACTATAAATACAGTCGGCAAACATTGGTTAGCGTGGCAACCGAGGATGCACCATGAGCCAACTCACGACGGCGATGCAATTAAGCCTTGATATTGAAAACATGTTGGTAGAGCGCAACCTGCGCGGCATGAAAACCGTGCAAAGTGCATTACCTCAAGGTTATGTATTACGCGCAGCGCAAATGATGCTGCCCATTCGCGGTACCGTATTAATTGGCACAGGCTTTCCCGTGGTGGACACCTTTGAAACAGATGGGCCAGTGGGTGCCATTGCTTTATACCAAGCGTTTGAAGCACTAGGAGCCCAACCTATTATTGTGTGTGGTGCGCCGCTTAGTGAACAACTAAAAAATACATACCGTGTGCATGAAATTACAGTGGGGCCAAGCGCCCATCGCGACGAAGAAGCACTGCAAGCCCTTAAACAATTACAGCCTGAGCTGATTGTTTCGATTGAGCGCCCAGGGCTGGCCGCAGATGGTAAGTATTACAACATGCGCGGTGAAGACATCAGTGCCCGTGCTGCGTGTTTTGATACGTTTTTAATTCATGCACAGTGCCCATCCATAGCCATTGGTGATGGTGGCAATGAAATTGGCATGGGTAATATTCAAGACGCCTTAAAAGGTTTAGATATTCAAGCAGCGGCCACAGGTTGCAACGAGTTAGTGATTGCCGATGTTTCTAATTGGGCTGCGCTTGGGTTAATTGCCATGCTTGATTGGTTAAGTGGGCAAAATACTTTAGCCAAATTAGATGCCATGGCCGTGCTCGAGTTTTTATCACAGCGTGGCAGTGTTGATGGTGTCACTCGTGAAAATACCTTAACCGAAGATGGTCTTCCTGCCCAAGACGGCATTGAATTATTAAATCGACTACAAGCATTAATTAGCCAGAAAAAATTAGTTAAAAATTAAGTTTTCAGAATTTTACGTGAGGTGCCATATGAGCATTGTATTTTTAAACAACGAATTTATGCCAATGGAAGAGGCAAAAATTTCACCGATGGATCGAGGTTTTTTATTCGGTGATGGTATTTATGAAGTGATACCTGCCTACAATGGCAAGCTTGTGGGCTTTGGCCCGCATATTGACCGTATGAATCAAGGCCTAGAATTAATTGGCATCGACTTTAAATGGGATCAAAACCAGTGGCGTAAAATCTGTGATGAGTTGATCGCAAAAAATGACGGTGAAAACCTCGGCATTTATTTACATGTGAGCCGTGGTGCTGACAGTAAACGTTTTCATGCGTACCCAGAAAATGTGGCTCCAACGGTATTTGCATATGCCTTTGATATTCCAGCGGCGAATGTGCCGGATAAAACAAAAGCCAAAGGTTATAAGGTTGCTACCACGCAAGATTTACGTTGGCAGCGTTGTAATATCAAATCTACAGCACTACTTGGTAACGTGATGCATTTTCAATTTGGTTATGCACAAGGTTACAACGAAACACTTTTATATAACGTAAAAAATGAACTAACCGAAGCCGGTGCATGTAACGCCTATATTGTGAAAGATGGCGTGGTGATTACGCCGCCATTGGACAATCAAATTCTACCGGGTATCACCCGCTTTATGCTGTTAGAGATATTACGTAAATACAGCGATATAAAAGTAGAAGAACGTATTGTTACTATGGATGAAGTGTTTAATGCGGATGAAGTATGGATTACAAGTTCATCAAAAGAAATTGCCCCTGTGGTTGAAATTGATGGCAAGCCGGTGGGTGATGGCAAGGTGGGTGATGTATGGCTAGCAGCACAAACTCAATATACCGCACATAAATTTGAGTTTTAATTACATTAAAATTTAATTATTTCGGTTAGTTCTAGAGCGCACTGTTAAGCCCATCTTTATTAAAAATAAAGATGGGCTTTTTTATGCGTTTTAGCTTAAAAAATCAGAGGGTTGCCAATTTCTTTAAGGTATTTTTCAGCAATCATGGCAGCACCACTGGTATTAAAGTGATCAGAATTACGATAAAGAATCGTGTCATTTAATACCAAATCACATTTTGATTCGTCACATAATACATCATTCAAATCAATGTAATGAATGTTCGGGAAACGTCGTTTCATTTCATTAACAATGTGGTTGGGCGGGTATTTGGCCGCATTTATTGTAGTATCTAAATCATCAAAAAATACAAAGCGCCCACCTTTTGCTAACTTCATACGATGTAAATGCTCTTTAGTGGTGGCCGGAATACTAATGACGACACTCACTTTTTTATTATGTTTTAAAATATCGGCAATGGTTTGCAGTAAGTAATCATAATTAATATTTTGAGGGTCAGAGTAGTAATCCCAATTTGCCGCGAGAATGATATATTCAAACTGCAAGGCATATTCTAGACGATCATTAGCATACTTAGGTGGATAATCGTATTGCCCTGGCGCGTGCATACGAGTCAAAATAGGATGCCCGCCTGAGGTTGAGTCATGCAGGTAAAGGTTGGCATCTTTTGCAAATACATCAATCAGGGATGCACTGTGGTTTGCAAATGAATCACCAATTAATACGCCATCTAGCTTTTCTTTTTTAGTGCCCAGCCAACAATCTTCAATATTACCAATAAGGTCGGCATCGAAACATTGCTTGCGAACGGTGCTTGGGAAATTCTTTTTCTTATCAAACTCAGCGAGTTCATTGAAGCGGTGAGGGAATCCATTTTTGACATCCACTACACCATAAATCACAGTCAAAATAATAAAAGCAGGCAGCATTATCTTTTTCATGGCACTGCCAAAGGTGGGAAGGTTGGCATATCTGATTGGTTGCTCAACAAACCGGTAAGACAAATAAGCCAGAACGAACGCCAGTAGGATTGCACTAATGCGTAACACCCCATCTAGCTCCAAACCTAAATATTGAATGTAAGTGAATATTGGCCAATGCCATAAATATAAAGAGTAAGAAATCAAACCGATAAAGACAAAATGCTTTTGGCTCATGATTCGATTAACGATGCCCATTGAATTGCTATTTTTGCCACTAATGATAAGTAACGCTGTGCCTAGACAAGGCCAGAGTGCATTTAAGCCAGGAAAAACACTGGCTTTTGATATCAGCAGTGAAGGGATGACAATCAAGCTTAGCCCTATAATCGATAGAATATGGTTTAAGTTGGTTTTGACCGCGGGTAACTGGGTATAGGTGATAGCTAAAAGCGCACCAATCATTAGTTCAAACGCCCTTGCCGGTAACAGAAAATAAGCTGAATGAGCAGAGGTGTTTGCTAGATGAATGGATAGCCCTAATAAACCTATACAAGCAAGTAAGCAGATTTTTCCTAAATGTTTATGTTTGGTTAATTTAGCTAAGAAAATAAACAGTACAGGCCAGATAAAATAGAATTGCTCTTCTACAGCAAGCGACCAAGTATGTAACAATGGAAATAAGTCGGTATTAGGTGAGAAATATCCGCCAGTATTTTGCCAAAGAAAAAAGTTACTGGTTGTTAGGAATGCATGGATTAAATTTCTAGCAAATATTTCAAAATCCCGAGGGAATAAAAATAAATAAGAAAAAATGCTGGTGATTAACAATAGTGCGATCAGTGCAGGTGCGATGCGTTTGATTCTGCGAAGGTAAAATGTTTTGTAGCTAAAGCGGTTTTGCAGTACTTCTTTTTGAATAATGGTGGTAATCAGAAATCCAGAAATAACAAAAAACACATCCACACCAACAAAACCGCCGCTAATAAAGCTAAATTTTGCATGGAAGAATAAAACAAGCAGTACAGCAATGGCTCTTAGGCCATCAATATCTGATCGATATTTAAATAAGTTCGTCATAAAGAGTTGTTAGTCGTAGTGTAATGAAATGACACAAGCCATACTAAGTAAAAGAATGTGATGAATCCTTATTTATACGGATTTTTATCGTCTGGATTTTCTTGTGTTTTAAAGCGTTTATGTAACCATAAGTACTGAGCAGGATAGCGGCGGATTGCCCCTTCCAGCCATTGGTTGTACGCCTTGGCATCTTGCTCTTCATTGCCTGTTTCTGGCAGTGCTTCGTAAAATTCTAATATGTACTCTTGGCAATCTTGTTTGCGATGATAGCTGTAAGGCACGATGCGGGCATTACCGCTTTTGCTTAAAAAGGTGAGACCAGAAATAGTGGATGCTTGGCGACCAAACAGTGGTGCAAAAACTGCGTATTTACGACCATAATCTTGATCTGGGGCATACCACAGAGATTCACCACGTTTTAAACAATCAATAAAACCTTTCACATCTTTTTTATGATAGGCATTGGTGCAAAAGCGGTAGCGACCACGCATCATGATGGCGTTCATCAGTTTGTTATCAAGTGGACGATAGGTCACATTTAATTGGGTAACAAGGCTGGTCAGTGCACCTGCTAGATCAAGAATACTAAAGTGGGCACCGGCTAGTACCACACCTTGGCCATTGTCTAAGTATTTATCAAAATGTTCTTTGCCTCGTACTTCAAGGGTGGGTTTGAATCGTTTGTAATTGCCAAACCATGCGGTGCCGCTGTCTAAGTAGCCTTGCATGTTTTCATGGAATATTTCTTTAACTAGGGCGTCTTTTTTCTTAGGGTCTAATTCGGGAAAACAAATATCCACGTTCACTTGTACAACGTGGCGACGTCCTTTTGCCAAATTATAAGCTAGCCATGCTAAACCTTTGCTGATTTTCCACTGCACTTTAAAAGGTAATAATTGGCAGATAAATAAAAAGCCTACGAATAACCACACGCCCCAGTATTTTGGTTTTAGATATTCCAGTTTTAATAAACGGGTATCTTCAATTTGATTGGGTTTATTTTTATTGTTCATATATCTTTCGTTAGCTGGGGTACGAGAGAAGAGAGATGTTTGCTCTTCTCTTTAGTAAATTAATAATATGACAACGTCTAACGTCTAACGTCTAACGTCTAACGTCTAACGTCTAACGTCTAACGTCTAAGCTTAGCTATGCGCTTTAATACTGTTAATAATATTTGTGGTGCTGCAGCCGTCTTCAAAATTCAGTACTTGTACTTCGCCGCCGTTTTCAATGACTTCTTTGCCACCGGCAATATCTTCAATTTTGTAATCACCACCTTTCACTAAAATGCTAGGCAGTAATTTCGCAATTAAGCGTTGCGGTGTGTCTTCGCTAAACGGTACAACATAATCAACACTGGCTAAACCAACTAGTACATCCATACGATGTTCTGTTGAATTAATCGGACGACCTTCGCCTTTTAAGCGGCGCACGGAATCGTCGGTGTTGACGGCAACGATTAATTTATCCCCAAGTTTTTTTGCATTTTTTAAGTAGCTTACATGGCCTGGGTGCAAAATATCAAAGCAGCCATTGGTCATGACAATGGTCTCCCCTTGTGCTTTTGCGTCGTTAATAATATCTAGTAGGGCGTCTTCATCTAAGATACCACTGTGGGCGATTTCATCGGCTTTGGCTTCGCGACGTAATTCTGCAAGGCTTACTGTGGCGGTGCCCAGTTTGGCAACCACAAGGGCCGCTGCGGTATTGGCAAGCGCAGTGGCTTCTGCCAGTGGGCTGCCGGCTGCATAGGCCGCTGCTAAAACACTAATGACGGTGTCACCGGCACCCGTCACATCGTAAACTTCGCGTGCGGTGGCGGCTAAATGCACAGGCTGCTCACCTTTTTGAAAAAGCGTCATGCCTTTTTCACTGCGCGTGACTAACAGAGCTTCAAGGCCCACGGTGTCGAGTAATTCAAAACCTTTGCTGAGCAGCTCTGCTTCGTCTTTGCATGGGCCAACCACTTGTTCGAACTCACTCATGTTTGGTGTGATTAACGTGGCGCCGCTGTAACGTTTAAAGTCACTACCTTTGGGATCAATAAAAATTGGCTTGTTGGCGGTATTAGCGATTGCGATAAAGTCTTCAATGTTATTAAGCGCGCCTTTGCCATAATCACTTAAGATCACCACATCGCACTCTTCTATTTGTTGTTTGAAGTTTTCTAACATATTGCGGTTGTCAGCATCGGCAAACGATTCTTCAAAATCTAAGCGAATCAGTTGTTGGTGACGGCTTAATACACGCAGCTTGGTAATGGTTGGATGGCTGGCAATGGCAGTAAATTGGGTTTTGATGTTGTTGTGGCGCAATGTAGTGGTTAACACCTGTGCGTTATCGTCATTGCCAACAAGGCCTAGTAGGCTGGTTTGGGCGCTCAGGCTGGCGATGTTTAGAGCCACGTTACCAGCGCCACCAGCGCGATCTTCGATTTCGCTGACTTTTACCACAGGCACAGGAGCCTCAGGTGAAATACGCGAAGTTGGGCCGCTCCAGTAGCGATCTAACATCACGTCTCCAACCACTAAGATACGGGCGTTGGCAAAGTTAGGAATACGCAAAGTCATGAATCAAAACCAAGTAATTTTATTAGCGGGCTATGGTAGCACAAGCGACTGCTAGGGGCAGTGCTTCGTGTATCGTTATGCCTTGCTTTTGTGACATTAGGGTAATCACACGGGTGTGGTGCTAGAATGGGGCTTGATTCGATTGCGTTAGATAAAACATGGCCAGACTGCTTTATTCCATTCTTTTAAGTGTGCTCATTCCAATTATTGTGTTGCGAATGTTGGTACGTGCTCGAAAAGCCCCTGCTTATGGCAAACGTTGGTGGCAGCGTTTTGGCGTGTTTACGTCGCCTAAAACCTTAAATGGCAAACAAGGTGGTATTTGGTTTCATACGGTAAGTGTGGGGGAGTTTATTGCTGCTGTGCCGCTTATTGAGCAAACTATACAGGCGAACCCGGACACCTTGATTACCATTACTACCACCACGCCTACCGGTAGCGAGCAAGTACAAAAGCGTTTTGCCAATCAGCTAGGCAAACAAATATTTCATGTGTATTTACCCTATGACTTGCCTTGGTTTTTACAGGCTTTTTTACGCAAGGTAAAACCACAATTATTGGTTATTTTAGAAACCGAACTGTGGCCAAATCTAATTCATTGCGCTAACAAAACAGGTTGTAAGGTACTGGTAGTGAATGCTCGCTTAAGTGAAAAAAGCGCAAAAGGTTATGCAAAGGTTGCAGGTCTTACGAACGATATGCTCAGTAAATTAGATGGTCTGGCGGTGCAAAATAGTACCGACGCACAGCGTTTTATTGCACTAGGTATGAAGAAAGAGGCCATGCAAGTGACCGGCAGTATCAAATTTGATTTAACCATTTCAACGGATTTACTTAATCAAGGTCAAGCCCTTAAGCACAGTTGGGGTCATGAGCGAAAAGTCTTGATTGTGGCCAGCACTCATAAAGGGGAAGACGAGATTGCTCTTGATGGTTTTGCCGAGCTTATAAAACAAGACCCAAGCCTTTTAATGATCATAGTGCCGCGCCACCCTGAGCGGTTTAACGATGTGGCTAATTTGATTGAACAACGAGGTTTTACTTTAAGTCGTCGCAGTTTATTAGACGCCTCAAATAATACCCAAGTGTTATTGGTAGACGCCATGGGTGAATTAATGGCGTTTTTAGCGGCCAGCGATGTGTGTTTAATGGGTGGCAGCTTTGTTGCAAATGGTGGTCATAATCCGTTGGAGCCAGCCGCCCTTGCAGTACCTGTGATCATGGGGGGAAGCCAATTTAACTTTGCATTGATTTGTCAGCAACTTGAGCAAGCAGGTGGTTTGCAAACCGTAACTGAACAAACTTGGGCTGGTGTTGCACAAGACTGGTTAGCAGATCTTGAGCAAGCTCAGCAAAAAGGTAAGGCGGCTCAAAGCGTGGTGGAAGGGAATCGTGGTGCTAAACAAAAAGTATTTGAGTGGATTCAATCTTTGTATCAGGCGTAAAAAAACCGCTGTGTTTTAAGCGGTTTCATTTTTATCAAACGTTTCACATCAAGGTGAATCAATAGCCTTTAATTGTGTAATCAATTTCAAAGTCGATCCCTTCAACACGGGATACCCCTGTGTTTATGGTGCCGTCGTCGTTTAACTCAATCCAGCGATAACCCGGGCCTTCTCTATCCACGTCAAAGTCACTGGATTCAGGTGTGAACTGTACACAAGTAGATGGGGTTGATACAAAGCGCACACCATCAACCATGTTGTCGCTGTCTTGATGCACATGCCCCCACAGCACCACACGAACATTATCGTATTTGGCAACAATATCCAGTAAGGCTTGGCTGTTGCGAATTTGCTGAGTATCTAACCATTTGCAGCCCATGGGCTTAGGATGGTGATGCATGGTAATGAGGGTGTGGCTGGTTGAATCCGCTTTTAAGGCGTCTTCAAGTAAGTCTAATTGGCTTTGAGCAAGGTTACCAAATACGCTTCCAGGCACTTGGCTGTCTAATAAAATTAATTGCCAATTCCCTTTTTTGATAACGGGCAACATTTCTGTTTGCTCGCTGACCACTTGCAGCATATTGGTACGATAGTCATGATTGCCAGGGATCCAGAACTGTTCCTTATTGTCCTTTGCTAACAAGTCTTTAAGGTACTGGTAGGACTCAACACTGCCGTCTTGGCTTAAATCACCAGTACACAGATAAAAATCAAACTGGTCTTGTTCGGCGTGTATCTTATCCATCACTGCATTTAAACTGGCTTGGGTGTCCATGCCGAGTAGTTTGCCTTCCTCTGAGGCAAATAAATGACAGTCAGTGATTTGTATAAATTTTTGCATGACTAATAAGGTCCATACCCATCCGTAGGTGCTAAGAACGTGAATTCAGCGCACTATAATGTTAATAGCTTAGCCACTTCCAGTGTCGGAGTCACATTTTAAAGGCTTTGGTAGGAAATTTAATTCAATATCGGCTTCCCCATGACGTAAACAGTGTTCTAACCATTCTGCTAAAAATTGGTTAATTTGGTGTTTTTCATCGGGCATGCGCATTTGTGGGTTTGGGTAATGATATACCCCGTTAAAGCGATGGTTGTGGTCAAACACAACCACCTCCGCCATGCGTACATCATGATACAGCCGTACTTCCATATGGGGCGGCTGTAAAAAATCATGCAGCTCACTGATCTGCTCTACCGCAATGGTCAAGGTATACGGGAATTGCTCGGTGATACTAAACCGAATGCTGGTACGGTGGCCAATACCGCCTGTGATGGTAAATTCACGGCCGGTCCCTTTATCCATTTCGGGCAGCAAGGTAAGCAGGCGCATGTAATTGTTTTCACATACCTTGGCAAAATTGGTGAGGTCGGGCACATAGTGCTTGGCCATTTCTAGGTGTGTCCCATGGTTATGACTGGGCCTGCTTTAATAATCTGAGTTCTAACCACTGTAGTGCAATAATCGTCGCGGCATTGCTAATTATACCTGAGTTTACCCCTGCGAAGGCATCCTTGCTTGAAACCTTGGTGATCTTGATGTCCTCTGATTCATGGGCAACGCCGTGTATACCTTCAATGCTAGTGCTATCAACTTCGGCCATAAAAACATGCAGGACTTCGTCACAGCCACCAGAGCTGGATAAATAGCGGCTAATGGGAATGAGTTGTTGAATTTCAGCTCCACTTTCTTCTTTGGCCTCTTTGATAGCTACTTCTTCTGGCGTGAAGCCTTGTTCGATCATGCCGGCGACAATTTCAAATTGCCAAGGGTTATCATAATTTAGGGCACCAATTCGGATTTGCTCGGTCAGAACCACCACATCGAGTTTAGGGTCATATAATAAAACCGCAGCGGCTTCACCACGCTGAAATAACTCTCGAGAGATGACAGGCCCCCACTGCCCATTGAACATCTTATGTTGCAGTGTAATCTTACTCATGCGGAAGAAACCTTGATAACAAGTTTCTTTTTTATGAATTTTTATATCGTCTTGTTGGTATGTTGGCTTTATCATAGTGACAATTTAAAATTTAACTCAGTGTTTATATCTGATTTTGCAACAATATGTTGTATTAGGTGTTTCTAATGTATGGTTCCAAGATGGCCATTATGTGGTTAGAATCCGTGCAACTTCAGTTCTTCTACAGGAAGCAACCATGAAAAAATTGGCGTTAGCCCTTTTCACCATAGGCGCCACAGTAACATCACAGGCGGCCGATCTTAAAAATGTTTTTGAGCAGGCTTTAGCAAATGACCCGCAATTGGCTGCCGAAGTGGCACTGGCCGATGCCAATGGCCAAAGTGCTGGCTTGGCGCGTCAGGCTGTGCTGCCAACCGTCACACTTGAAGCGGATATAGGCACAACATCAGTGGATGCGTATTCAACCGTGCCATCAACGGATTTCGATAATACTACTTACTATCTTCAAGCTACCCAGCCTATTTTGGCCCCAGAAAATTGGTATAGCTATGGTGCAGCCAGTGCTGCGACGGATAGTGCTGAAATTGAGCGTCGTAAAGCTGAGCAAAGCTTAGTGGTGCGCATCAGTGAAGCATACTTTAATGTGCTGCGTGCCAATGCAACCCTTGCATCTGCTAAAGCCCAAGAAGCGGCTGTGAAGCGTCAGCTAGAGCAAACTCAGCAACGCTTTAAAGTAGGCTTAATCGCCATTACTGAAGTACACGAAGCACAAGCCATTTACGATGGCGCCACGGTTGAATTAATTGCGGCTGAAAGTCAGCTAGATATTTCTTACGAAGCGTTAGCGTTATTAACCGGTGAGCGTTACGACCGCATTAACCCATTAAAAGAAGAGATTCCTTTAACTGGGCCTATTCCTGCTGATCGTACCTTGTGGGAACAAAAAGCATTAGGTCAAAACCTTGATGTTTTAATTGCAGAAAAATCACAGCTATCAGCTGAGCGTAACCATAAATCAAAGATTTCGGGCCATTTGCCAACGGTGAATTTAGTGGGTCGCTATACCGTTGCAGATAATGAAGCTAGCAACACCACAGGTGAAGAGGTTACTTCAACATATGTGGGCGTTAATGTGAGTATGCCAATCTTTGCTGGTGGTGCTACTTGGGCGGGTCAAAAACAAGCGTATTACCAGCGCCAAGCGGCAGAAAAAAGTTATGAAGCGGCGCAGCGTTCAGCTACTTTGAATATTCGTTCTTTATATCGCCAGCTAGAAGCAGACGTAGCTCGTATCAAAGCCCGTAAGCAAGCCACCACATCAGCCCGTAGCGCCATGGAAGCTACTCAAACGGGTTATGAAGTGGGTACTCGTAACATTGTTGAAGTGTTGCAAGCGCAGTTATCGGTATTCAGTGCACAGCGCGATTACGCTTATGCCCGTTACGATTACGTCATTGATTTATTGAAGTTCCGTCAAGCAGCCGGTGAATTATCAGTTGCGGATATTGACGAGCTTAACGCTTGGTTGCAGCGTTAATCGGTTTTTTAAACAGTCCTAATGTTTAACCCGCTTCGGCGGGTTTTTTTATGGCTGTGGTTTGTTAAATAACTGTTTGATGGTGCCATTTGTTTTTAATATTTGAATAGTGCGATTTAATGCTGGAATAATCTGCGCTTGGGATGGGTGCACTCGTATTGCAACATCATAGCGTCCCACCACATCGCCAATAACGAAATTCCCATATTCAGAATGGCGACTTTGTAAATAAAGAAAGACCTGCTTGCTCATAAATACTTGATCAATGCGCTCGTTGATGAGTAGATGAAGTAATTGAGCTTCGTCGGCACCTTCAATTCTACGGGCTATTTTTTGTGAAAAGGCTTGCTGAAATTGTGGGAAAGAATAACCACGGACTATACCAATATCTTGACCTGCAATATCGGTGTCGCTAGTAGCGCGTCTATTTTCACCTGAGCGATGAATCGCCACATCCTCTAATTGGTAAAAGCTGTCTGTAAAACTACCGGGTGTGAGTTTGTGTTGGTGCCAAAGTGGGGAGCTGCCAATCTCCAATTGTATTTTTCCGAGATTGAAAAAACGGTCCAGACGCGCATAAGGGTAGAACACCCATTTAAACTCCAATTGGGAATGAGTTTGAATGGATTTCATGAGTTGTATGTATAGACCGTCTTTAGTTTTCTCATCCATGAAAGGCGGATACTGGTAAGCACCGATAATCAGCGGCTGCGCTTGGCTAGTTGCAGATACTAATAAAAGGCTGATTACGAACACGCGCCAAAAATCAGCAAAAAATGGGCTAGGCATAGTCGATTCCAATATTCATATATTTAGCATAGACCAGCCTTGGCGTAGCGGCTTTTAAATGGTGTAAACAGGTCGAGGTGTTATTGCTCACTTGCAGATTTGCCTTGGCTGCTAGTATGCTAGCGCGACTCACTAGATAAGAACTACAAGATAGATGATCCCAAAAACCTTGCGCTGCCTGTACTTACACGGCTTTAGAAGTGGCCCAAGCTCAGTGAAAGCTCAGCAAACGTTACAGCTATTTGCCGAGTTTGATGTGGCGCAAAACCTACATATTCCACAGTTATCCCCAGAGCCTGCTAAGGCCATTGATGAGGCTCAATTCTTATATGAGCAGTTGATTGATGAAGTGGGTGTGGATAACTGTTTGATCATAGGTTCCAGTCTGGGTGGCTATTATGCCAGCTATTTGGTTGAACGATTTGGCGGGCGAGCGGCCTTAATTAACCCAGCTGTGCGCCCGTACGAGTTATTACAAGACTATTTAGGGGAGAATGAAAATCTGTACAATGGCGAAAAATTTATCGTCACACCTGGCTACTTAACTGAGTTGCTAGAGATTGAGGTGATGCCTTTAAAGAAACCCAAGCATCACTTATTGTTAGTCAAAACCCATGACGAAACACTGGATGCCATGGCGGCGGTGAAAAAATACCAAGCCAGCCCCAGCATCATAGAATACGGCGGTAATCACAGTTATGACGATTACCCAAAACGTTTACCCAGTATATTAAATTTTGCCACCCAGCCTTATTAGGCCGGCACAGATACATAAGAGCATTAAATAAGTATGAGTAACTATACTGCGCAATCCATCGAGGTATTAAGTGGTCTTGACCCAGTGCGTAAACGCCCGGGCATGTACACCGAAACCACGCGCCCTAATCACCTAGCTCAAGAAGTCATCGATAACTCGGTGGATGAAGCGCTAGCGGGCCACTGTAACCATATTAAAATAGAGCTGTTTGCTGACCAGTCGTTAGCGGTGACCGATAACGGTCGAGGCATGCCAACGGATATTCACCCAGAACATGGTGTGAGTGGTGTGGAGTTGATCTTAACCAAGCTGCACGCTGGTGGTAAGTTCAGCAATGACAATTACCAGTTTAGTGGTGGTTTGCATGGTGTGGGTGTGTCGGTGGTAAACGCATTATCCCTTGCTTTAGAAGTAACTATTCGTCGCAATGGTGAGATTCACCGCATTGCCTTTAAAGATGGCTTTAAAGCTCTAGAGCTTGAAAAAGTAGGGGACACAAAAAAGAAAAAAGACACCGGCACTACGGTGCGTTTTTTACCTGACCCTAAATATTTCGATAGCCATAAATTCTCTGTTACTCGTTTAAAGCATGTATTACGTGCAAAAGCCGTGTTATGCCCAGGCCTTCGTATTGAATTTATCAATCACGGTAATGCTGAAGACAACAGTGAATGGCATTACGAAGATGGCTTGGTGGATTATTTAACCGATGCTACCAATGGTTATGAAGTATTACCCCCAGAGCCATTTGTGGGCTCCATGGCGGGCGAAAAAGAAGCGGTTGATTGGGCAGTGCAATGGCTACCAGAAGGTGGCGAGCAGCTCATGGAAAGTTACGTTAACTTAATTCCAACTGCTCAAGGCGGCACCCATGTAAATGGTTTGCGTACCGGTTTATTAGAAGCGCTGCGTGAATTTTGTGAGTTCCGCAGTTTATTACCCCGCGGTGTAAAGCTCGCCCCAGATGACGTGTGGGACAAAGTCTCCTATGTATTAAGCACCAAAATGGCCGACCCGCAATTCTCAGGTCAAACCAAAGAACGTTTATCCAGCCGTGAAGCCGCCGCGTTTGTATCGGGTGTGGTAAAAGACAGCTTTAGTTTATGGCTAAACGAACACGCCACCTTAGGTGCTGCCCTTGCTGAAATGGTTATTAGCAACGCCCAGCGCAGAATGCGCAGTGCCAAAAAAGTAGTTCGTAAAAAAGTGACTCAAGGCCCAGCGTTGCCGGGTAAATTGGCAGACTGCTCTACTAATGACCCTAAGTATTCAGAAATCTTTTTAGTGGAAGGGGACTCCGCTGGCGGCTCCGCCAAGCAAGCCCGTAGTCGAGAATTCCAAGCCATCATGCCACTTCGCGGTAAGATTCTAAACAGCTGGGAAGTGGATTCAGGGGAAGTATTAGCCAGCCAAGAAATTCATGATATCTCGGTCGCCTTAGGTGTGGACCCAGGTGAAACCGACATGACCAATTTGCGTTACGGCAAAGTCTGCATCTTAGCGGATGCCGATAGCGATGGTTTGCATATCGCCACTTTGTTATGTGCGCTGTTTGTTAAGCATTTCAGACCCATGGTTGAACAAGGCCATGTTTATGTGGCCATGCCACCACTTTATCGAATTGATGTGGGCAAAGAAGTGTACTACGCCCTAGATGAAGCTGAGCGTGAAGGTGTGTTAGATCGCATTAAAGCCGAAAAGAAAAAAGGCAAAGTAGGCGTGCAACGATTTAAAGGTCTGGGTGAAATGAACCCGCTGCAATTACGTGAAACCACCATGGACCCAGACACCCGTCGTTTAGTGCGTTTGTCACTGGATGCTGAAGACGGCACTGATGAAGTGATGGACATGCTGTTATCGAAAAAACGCGCAGCCGATCGTAAAAACTGGTTAGAGTCGAAGGGCAACATGGTTGAACTTGAAGTCTAGATTGATGACGATTTGCCCGTATATGTTTACCACGGGCATCAATCAAATTTTAAGTGAAATTGTCGTTAGGCACCGCCTAATAAAAGAATGAGACAACCTTAGCGAGATTAGCTAGGAGAGATAAAAAGAATGAATGACATAGTGATTGGTGATGACGGCGTCGAACGTCAAACCCTAAAAGATTATACCGAAAGCGCATATTTGAATTATTCCATGTACGTCATCATGGACCGCGCACTGCCACACATTGGTGATGGCTTAAAACCGGTACAGCGCCGTATTACTTACGCCATGAGCGAGCTGGGTTTAAAAGCCGGCGCAAAATATAAAAAGTCAGCCCGTACTGTGGGTGACGTATTAGGTAAGTTTCACCCACATGGTGACAGCGCCTGTTACGAAGCCATGGTATTAATGGCGCAGCCATTTTCTTATCGTTACCCGCTGGTGGATGGTCAAGGTAACTGGGGTAGCGCAGATGACCCTAAATCTTTTGCAGCCATGCGTTACACCGAAAGTAAATTAACCAAATACGCCGACGTATTATTAGGTGAGCTTGGTCAAGGTACCGTTGATTGGCAACCTAACTTTGATGGCAGCTTACAAGAGCCTGTTACGCTACCGGCCCGTTTACCAAATATTTTATTAAATGGTACAACCGGTATTGCGGTAGGTATGGCCACCGATGTGCCACCACACAATTTACGTGAGGTAGCCAATGCCTGCATCCACATGCTGGATAACCCAAAAGCCACCACACAAGATTTAACTCAATTTGTGCAAGGACCAGACTTTCCTACCAGTGCTGAAATTATCACCCCAAAAGCCGATGTGCAGCGCATGTACGAAACCGGTAAAGGCAGCGTAAAAATGCGTGCTGTGTATGAAATGGAAGATGGCGATGTGGTGATTACGGCTCTGCCACACCAGTGTTCAGGTAACAAAGTACTTGAACAAATTGCCGATCAAATGAATAAGAAAAAACTACCAATGGTTTCGGATTTACGTGACGAATCGGATCACGAAAATCCAACTCGGTTGGTGATTACGCCTAAATCCAATCGAGTGGATATTAAGCAGTTAATGAACCACTTATTTGCTACTACGGATTTAGAAAAAAATTACCGCATCAACATGAATATGATCGGTATTGATGGTCTGCCAAAAGTGAAAAGCTTAAGTACCATCATTAGTGAATGGTTGGTGTATCGAACCAATACGGTTCGCCGTCGATTAGAACACCGCTTAGAAAAAGTATTGGCGCGCTTACATATTTTAGATGGTTTGTTGGTCGCATTTTTAAATATCGATGAAGTAATCGAAATCATTCGAACCGAAGAAAACCCAAAACAAGAATTTATAAAACGTTTTGGTTTATCTGAGATTCAAGCTGAAGCCATTTTAGAATTAAAATTACGTCATTTAGCCAAGCTTGAAGAAATGCGTATTCGTGGCGAGCAAGACGAGCTGCAAAAAGAACGTGAAAACCTAGAAAAAACTCTAGGCTCTGAGCGTCGTATGAAAACTCTAGTGAAAAAAGAAATCACCCAAGACGCCGAAAACTACGGTGACGAGCGCCGCAGCCCAATGGTAACTCGTCAGGAAGCTCAAGCGCTTTCTGAAACCGACTTAATGGGCGCAGACCCTGTGACCGTTGTGTTGTCAGAAAAAGGCTGGATTCGTGCCGCTAAAGGTCACGATGTAGATGGTAATACCCTTGCGTATAAATCCGGTGATAAATTCTTAAGCCAGGCCAACGCCAAAACCAACCAACAAGCGGTGTTTGTTGATAGTACGGGGCGAAGCTACAGCATTAATATTCATGGTTTACCAGGTGCCCGCGGTTACGGTGAGCCGGTAACTGGTTCCATTACATTACCAGCTGGCGCTAATTTAAGTGTCATGTTGGTTGGTCAAAATAAAGATCAGTATCTAATGGCCAGTGAATCAGGTTACGGCTTTATCACCACCTTTGATGAAATGTTATCGAAAAACAAAGCCGGTAAAGCTTTGTTAAACAAACCAGCTGAGAAAAAACTGCACCAGCCAATTAAAGTGCAAAACCTTGAAAAAGACTGGGTAGTGGCGGTGAGTAATGAAGGCCGCTTGTTAACCTTCCCTGTGGCGGATTTGCCAGTTATGTCAAAAGGCAAGGGTAATAAGATTATCAATTTAGGCACAGGCGGCACTGAAGACTTAATTGGGTTGTCGTTAATGAAAGAAGGTGACATGTTAATTGTCAATGCCGGTAAACGTCATGTGAAAATGAAGTTTGCTGACCTTGAACATTATCAAGGTGAGCGCGGACGTCGTGGTAATAAATTACCACGCGGCTTCCAAAACGTCACCAGCATTGAAGTAATCCGTAAGGATGACGAATAGCCACTTAAACGTAAGATAGGTTAGATTGAGCGCAGCGAAATCGTAACCCATCAATGATTAAACTAGATGGGTTATATTGCTTGTTAGACTCGCAGCTAAGCCATCCTACAACCCAAGTTGGAAACAGCTTGGGTTTTTTAATTTATTATGTGTAGAAAGAACAGGATGTTTTATGAAAAAATTATATGAAGCTCAAAATTCAATAGAAGCACATATGATTGTTAACTTACTTGAGCAAGCAGGCTTAAAAGGCTATGTCGATGGCGAGCACTTGCAAGGTGGTGTGGGTGAAATACAGGTATCCGGTCTTGTACGAGTCATGGTTGAGGATTCTGATTTTGATGAAGCGCTAGAGATTATAAAAATTTGGGAGAAGCAGCAGCCTGAAGTTGTTGAAAAAGTTAAGGTAATAACAAAAAGAAAAAACGCACTGTTAGTCGGATTAATAGGCTTTTGTCTTGGCTTGGCGACTATGTATATTTATTTTTATGAGCCAGTTGAGGTTGATGGTATAGATCAGAATGACGATGGAATAATTGATGAAGAATGGATATACAAAAATGGCTATATTAGAGAATCTAAAATAGATCGAAATTTTGATGGCGAAATGGATTTAATTACGACATATAACCGTTTCGGTAAAATTAGAACTTCTATTTCTGATGATGACTTTAATGGCACATTTGAAACCACTACGTATTATAAACGTGGAAATGCGGAATTAATGGAAAGTGATACTAGTGGTGATGGATTTAAGGACTTTAAAGTAATATATAAAAATGATATCGGTGTTGAAATTCATTTTTTAAATCCTAAAACTAAGAATGTTAAGCGAGTACAAAAGCTCAATCCGTTTAAAATATACGAGTCACAATTGGATAGTAACGATGATGGTATACTAGATACAGTTTTTCGCTATGATGAATATGAACAGGTTATTGAGACAATTATAAAACAATATGAATAGCTTAATAATCGATCCTCTTCTATGCCCTTTATGCCAGCAGCAAAATCGTTGTGTAAATCTAGGTGATAAAGATACCAACAAAATCTGTTGGTGTAATAACCCTGAAATTCAGTTTCCAAAGGAATTGCTTGATCAGGTGCCAGAAGATAAAAAAGGCAAAGCGTGTATTTGCCAGCAATGTGCTCGGTCTTTTTCAAACGAGAAAATTAATGGAGATGCGGGTGTAAAGAAATATACGCCAGAGTAATTTTTGGGTCGCCTGCAAGCAGCCTACTACTTTGCTATGTACTGTAGGAGTCGAGCTTGCTCGCGACAGGTAAGCATTAGATTCTGGTTAGATACTTTTGTGGCGAGCAAACTAAATTAAATTTATCGGATTATTCTAATCACAAATCTAGTTCGCTTAACCCAGTGTGTTCAATGGGTCTTGGCCCCAGTGGCCATAAAAGCTTGCGCTCACTTTCTAAAATCGCCACATCATTAATACTGGTATGACGATCTGTTATTAACCCCTTATTTCAAATGCCCAGTTTTGAATGGCGATGATTGACTTTTATTAGGCATAAATAATTAGGCCTGAAAAAAACAGGCCTAATTATTTATACTGGCCTTAAGATTTATCAAATGTATGAACCGCTGCTTTAATTGACCCGCTTAAGTCTGATCCTGCTTTTTCTATGCCGGATTTTATTTCACGCCACGCACTGTTGCTGTTATCAGATAGCGTGCTTAACTTTTCTTTAAGTAATGCATGTTTAGCCTCTAAGGCATCAATTTTATGTTGCATTTGAATTGAGGCAGCGGACTGTTCTTGGCGTGCTTTTGCTTTTAGTTTGATGATGTCAGCTTCCCATTCATCCAGCTTGGCTTGGTATTTTTCTCGATATAATTCGACTTCACTCATTATAGTGCTCCTTTTCTCCTTTGTTATAAGGCAACTATAATTACGCAGCAATTGTGCCAACTTGGAAGCCGCTTACTTGTGGGAAGTACTATGGCTATGAGTTTAATGAATGGTGTATTTAAACCATTAGTTGGTGCTTTTGAGCACACCGTTTTTTAAGAGGCTTTATCTTTTAGGTTATACTTTTGAATTCGGTATCTGAGTGTTTCACGGGTTGTACCTAAAATGTCAGCAGTCTGTGAAACATTGAAATCATTTTGTTCAAGTGCAGTTTGAATAATGAAACTGTCCATCTCTTCCAGTTTCATACTGCCGTCTAAGTGAAGAGTCAGGGTATTATTAGACTGCTGGTTTTCCCATTCATTGTCAGGCGTATCGGGTGCCTCAGTAAGTTGTAACCACTTGGCAGGCAGCTCTTCATCTTTAGATAGTAAGACACTGCGTTCAATAACATTACGTAATTCACGAATGTTACCTGGCCAAGAGTAATTGAAGAGTTGTTCCCATACTTCGTCAGTGACAACGGTTACGCGTTTGTTGGCTTTATTGTTGTACTCTTTGATTATGTTAGGTACAAGTTCAACCAAGTCCTCTTTACGCTGCGCAAGTGAAGGTAAGCTGACGCAGAACACATTAAGGCGATGATATAAGTCTTCTCTAAATTCACCATTGCTCATGGCCTCGGCTAAATCGACGCCCGTAGCCGCAATGATTTTCACATCAAAGCTGATCTCACGGTCGCCACCAATTCTACGTGCTTTTTTATCTTCTAATGCTTTCAATAATTTAGCTTGCAGGTCTAGATCCATATCACCGATTTCATCTAGAAACAGTGTGCCGCCGTGGGCTTGTTCAAATAAACCGCGAAAGCGTTCATTTGCACCAGTAAATGCGCCTTTTTCATGGCCAAACAATTGAGACTCCAATAGTTCTTTAGGCAATGCGGCACAGTTAAGCTCGATTAAAGGGCCCTCGCTGTTTAAACCGCTATGATGAATGATGCGTGCGGCTAAGCCTTTTCCGCTACCAGTTTCACCGACGATTGTGACGGCACTAATAGGTGCTTCTGATAATACACTTAACATTTCTCGTACATGGGTTGCAGCTTCACTTTGACCTAGGTAACTATCTATTTGATAAAGCTGTTTCTTAGTATTGCTGGATTTAATTAAGCGACGATTGATGGTGGCTAGGCGATGTGCACGATTAACCGCTATTTCTAAGCGATTAAACTTAATTGGCTTTGCTAAAATATCGTATGCAAGATCATCTACTTCATCGATATCAATTTCATTATCAGGGTCGTGGGTGAAAATCCATTCTGAGAAATTTGTGAGCTTTTCAAGCTCTGACGTATTTTTAAACATCTCATCAGCTGAGACATCGAGGTTTGCCAAAATGACATCAGGACAAAAGTCATCATCGGCAAGGTGATCTTTTACTAAGGCTAAGCTATCAACAATATTGACTTGCCAATCTTTCTTTTTGAAGTGGCTCGACACACTCTCGCCATTTTTAATATCGTTTTCAATGATCAGCAATTTTTTGTTCATTGTTCTTTCCTTTTATAAATGATTGAACGAATTGCTTAGTGGTGATGAATAGCAAGCGCACACGAGGAGATAATTTTATATTTGTATAAAGTTAATGTCTTTAGTAATGGCATTATATAGCAGAAGTAATCTGTTTTATTCGGGGGTTTTCAACCATATGAAAAAATAAATGGTTATTTTCAACCATTGAACCTAGAAAAAGCCCCTTATTAGGCCGGAAAACACCTAAAAATAGATTGGCATACATGTTGCTCTCTAGTAATTGTGTTCAGTAATAAAAAGGAGTCTCCATGTTAAAGCGTATTACCGCTATCAGTACAATTGCCACTTTAGGGTTGTTTTCATTGACTACAGCGTCTGCGGTTGCAGAGCCATATGGTTATGTTGGTGCTGGTTATGGGCAATACAAATTTAAATTTGATGATCAGGACAATGATCAAAAATTTAATGACGAGAACACAGTTGTTAAAGCTTTTTTAGGTGCGCAAGCAACTGATGTATTAGGGGCAGAAGTGACCTATCTTTCTTTTAGTGATGGTAAAGATGGAGTTATTGAGTCCGAAATAGAAGGGATATCTGCTGCATTAACGTTAGGTGTACCTGTTGGTGATTATATTGCGGTTAGAGCGCGTGGCGGCTGGTTAATTTGGGAGGCTGATTATAAGGTTAGTAATCTTCCTCTTAAAGAAACAGTAGAGGGTGAGGATTTCTTTGTAGGTGTGGGGTTAGAGGTTGGTTTGGGTGATTCGGTTGATGTTCGAGTTGATTATGATCGCTACGAGCTTGACGAAAGAATTGATCCAGAGTTAGACATGGTGTCTGTGTCTGCACAGTTTGCGTTTTAATTTTCTTTATTGAAGTTTAATTCGATCAATTAATAAGTGAGGTAAAGCAGATGTTATATTGGGCAGTCGTGTTTTTCGTAATTTCTATTATTGCGGCGTTATTTGGCTTTGGCGGCATTGCATCTTCAGCTGTCGGCATTGCAAAAATATTGTTCTTCATTTTTGTTGCATTATTTGCTGTTTCATTAATTCTAGGATTAATAAGCGGTAAAAGAACAAATATATCGTAAATATAAACTGTAAGAATATTTTAATTATTAAGGAGATATCTATGAAAATTTTATCAACTATTTCGGTAACGGCTCTTGTATTAGTATTGGCTGCATGTGATAGCAATACCACTGACAAAGTAAGTAATAAAGCGAATGAGGCGTATGAAACCAGCAAAGAGATGGCTAAAGATGCTGGAAGTCAAATTAAGGAAACGGCAGATGAAGTCGGCGATAGAATGAAAGAGCCCTTCCAAAGCCCTGCAGAAGAAGTAGGTGAGCAAATCGAAGATGGTATTGATGCAGTTAAAGAATAATTATCTGCATAATGCGTAACACAAAAAAGCCCGATTTATTCGGGCTTTTTTGTGTCTATTTAATCAAACCGCTGTGTGTCCACCATCAACTGGCAACGCAATACCAGTAGTAAAGCCAGAGTTCCCTGAACATAAATACATTACGGCCTCAGCAATCTCTTCTACTTTACCAATGCGGCCAACAGGGTGCATGCCTGCCACAAATTCAGCTTTGCGTGGATCAGCTTCGGCGGCACGACGGAACATTTCAGTATCAATCACTGCAGGACATACAGCGTTCACACGAATGCCTTTTTTACCGTATTCAACAGCGGCTGATTTTGTTAAGCCAATTACTGCGTGCTTGCTGGCACTGTAAATGGCCATTTTGGGTGCTGCGCCTAAACCGGCAACCGATGCGGTGTTTACAATTGAGCCGCTACCATTTTTTAGCATGGCTGGGATTTGATACTTCATGCAGCGCCACACACCTTTTACGTTTACGTCCATTATTTTATCAAATACACTTTCTTCGCCGTCAGCCAGTTTACTTTGTTCAATCTCAATGCCTGCGTTATTAAACGCAATATCCAGTTTGCCATAAGCTTCAAGCGTCGCATCCACCAGTGACATAACCTGTTGATCGTTTGTCACATCACAAGGTACAAACATGGCGGTACCACCGGCTTGTGTGATTTCGTTTACGACAGCTTCACCATCTTGTTGATTAATATCGGCAACTACTACTTTTGCTCCATTTTTTGCAAATGCAATTGCGGTAGCTTTACCAATGCCTGCACTGGCACCAGTGATCATGGCCACTTTATCGGTGAAATTTTGCATGTTGAACCCTTTGTTTATTCTGATTATGACTCAAGAGTAGCGTTAACTGCACCATAGGTGAAATGGATTCTGTGCATGTTGGTTTATGAATAATACTAATGAAGAAGCAGCCGGTTGTTGTTTTTAAAACAGTCCTTTTTGGTTTGTGCAATAGTATTTATATGACATAAGCGGATAATGCGGTTTTACATAGTCATCGGTTTTTCGAATGTATTACTTATTTCCTTTGCTTGCCGTTTTAATTTGGGCGGGCAATACCACGATAAATCAATTAACGGTTGGGGTGATTCACCCTGCTGAAATTGGTTTTTACCGTTGGTTGTTTGCAGGCATAATACTCACGCCGTTTTTACTTAAATCAACAATTAAAGCTTGGCCTGTTATCCGGCCATATATCATTAAGGTATTTGTGTTGGGTTCGTTAGGTATGGCGGTGTTTCAAAGTCTTGCGTATTTTGCGGCTGACAAAACCACCGCCGTGAATATGGGAATCGTACTTTCATTAATGCCAATAATGGCGTTAGTGTTATCAATAGTAGCGTTAGGGCAGCGCTTAACTTATGGGGCGTTACTTGGTTCAGTATTGTCGTTTGTGGGCGTGTTATGGGTGGTAACAGCAGGGGATATATTGGCGATTATTCATCAGGGTATCAACTATGGTGACGCACTTATGCTGCTGGCGACGTTTGCTTATGCCGTTTACAGCGCATTATTAAAGCGTTGGCAGTTGCCAATTAGCGCGATCCAATTGTTATATTTACAAGTATTGGTAGCTATTATTGTGCAGTTACCGTTATTTTTAACAAGCCCTGGTTATGGCTTAAATACTGGGAATATATCCCTTGTTATCTATGCATGCTTATTTGCTTCTATCGCGGCACCGCTGGCTTGGATGAGTGGTATTAAGCACCTAGGTCCTAGCCGTAATTCAATATTTTTTAATTTAATGCCTATCCTAACCGCGCTTATTGCCATGCTTGTATTGGGCGAAAGCCTGCATGCATTCCACTATATAGGCGGTGCCATAACAGTCTTAGGTGTCGTGTTATCTGAGCGCTGGAACCGCACTATAAAACTTAATTCGGCTACTGATTAATTATATGTTTTAAAATTAGTTGAATATCGGTGCTGTTTAATTTTCCTGTTGGGGGCATATAGCCAGATTTATTAGTTAACTTAATTTCTAGAAGTGTTTTATTTTCAATTCGCTTTAACCAACCGGTTTGTGAGTTAAGTAGTAAACCTGGTTGTGATGTAAGCTCTGTGTGGCACTGGGAACATTGCTCAATTAATAATTCTTTTGCATCACCTGAAAAATCATAGCCCGAAATGTTTATTTTTGTATGATTAACAGCTTGATCTTGATATGCCGCCCCGTTTGATAAGCGCAGTATTGCTTTATTTTTGTCATCTACAATTAATATTGCCCCGTCACTTAATTCAAGTAAGCCTACTGGAGCACCTTCTGGACGACGTTCAGGAACAGTATTCCAATGTGAAACTACTTCCTTATGTTGGGCATCATGGGTTGATCCCCCTTTTGGCTGGAAGCCATGTTGGGTAAATTGTGTAGCTGGTGCAATTGGGTCTTGCGTATATTGAATATGTTTTGTGTTTGATAACATAGGTAAACCATTATTATCAATGTCATATGCAACAACTCGATTTCCCACAACACGATAACCATGCCAGCTCATAATTAGTTTCCCCGTTAACATGGGTAGGCGATTTGCGTGGTAATAAATCATATCAAGCGGTGCCACATGGGGCGGCATCAAACTGTAGGGCTCTATATAATTAGCGTGTTGGCAGGAGTTTTTGATGTTTGGGTTGTGAATGCTTGCATAATCAAATTGACGATTTAAACAATATGGCCAGCCATAGTCGCCCCCCTGTTTAACTTGATTGATCTCTTCGTAAGGCTCCGCTGCATCTTTTATATCTGAGCTGTTTTCTCCTTGTAATATTGTGCCGCTTGTATGGACCAATAGAGCAACCGAGTTACGCAATCCTGTTGCATACATTGAAAAATTGTGAGCCCAGGTATTATTTTGTTTAAAACGATATAGCCTTAAGCCCACATCATTTTTTTCATTGCAATTGATTTTTCCTTTTAATAATCCACAGCTATCTGTTTTAGAGCCTACATTAATCAGTAGGTCGTTATTATTTAAAAATACAAAGCTAGTCAGCGGGTGTAAATATTCGCTGCTAGGGGCAGGCAAGTTAGAAACGATAACTTCATATTGGGTGATGCTGTTATCTTCAATTTTAAAACGTGATATTTGATGGGCCTCACCTAAGTATATATAGCCATCTGAATGGAGTTTGATATCATGAGGCATCGCAAGTTTGGTTGCTATTTTTTTGTGGCTAATTAGCTTTTTATAGCCACTGGATTCAAACTGTAATAACCATAAAACCCCTTTGCCACTCGTCCAACCCCCCATATCTGTGATTAATAATTGGTGACTTTGTGCTAATTCAATGGCTTTTCTGGGTTTAATAAATTTCACCCCGTTAAAGTCGCTAGCAACTAGGCCAAGGCATGTGCCTTCTATACTGCCAATAGGTAATTTTGGCAGCCCATCACATTGAGCGTTAAGAGGAGCGTAATTTGCCAAACTCATCATTGGCAAGCACAGAATAAGGAACGTGATGTTTTTTAAAAAATGCATTACAAATTTCATTGTTAATTAATAGGTGACTTTGATGCTGTGCTTTTGAATGAAGCTATCTGAGCTAAATGCCCCAATTAACGCACTGCTGGATAGCGTGAACATGACAATAAACATGCCTGCTAGTATATAAATGTTGTGTATCTTGCTTGCGTAGAAAAAATTTACCAAAGCTACGATCGTGAAGATCAAGATTGCGCTCTTACCTGCTAAAAAGAACATGGGGATTTCAAACGCCCATATTTCTGTATTGTGTTTAAAAGAAGATAATCCCATATATAGATAAGAGAACATGACTAGCATTGCAATAATGATTATGGGTAAAGCGAAAGATAAAAATGGATTACCACTCATTAAGTGATAACCCATGCGTAACGTATATAGACTGGCAACTAGCCACATGATCATAAGCGGCAGAATGATTAATCCCATAAGTGTGTCCTTTTTACATAATGGAAAAAGGAAATAGTACCACGCTAATTATTATGGGTCAGTTTATGAGTGTTTAACTGTGACTAATTTCAGTTTATTGTCTAGCTTCTATCACCTGCTTTAAGCGTATCAGTGCGGCTTCTGATTTCTTCTGCGTTAGCTTTTCAAAGTACAAGGCATTAAATGCGGTGAGAAAAATATTGGGCATGGTGTACTGTAATGTGCGTTGAAAAATCGTATTTTCACCTGACGCGCTGACCTTGTAAGTCAATTCGATGGCAACATTGTTATTCTGGTTGATTGCATGAGCGCGCCAGATACTCCCCGGTTCATGTTCGACAACATCCCATACCAAGTGATTCATGCCAATCGGGGTATTAATGTCCTCTTCAAAGTGTTCGCCTGTTGTGAGTGGCCCGCTTGAGGCGTATACCTTGGTAGATTGAGGATGCCATTGTGGCCATAGAGCAACTGAGCTGGCGTAGTTGAGTGATTCAATCGGTGAGTGTTTGATGACTACAGTATGAACCATGTGAGAGGTCATGGTGCTGAACCAAAGCGTAGAAGCAAACCATAACATGAGTGGTAAACGAATGATTTCGATTAAGGCATAACGTTTTTTGTTTTCAAGTAAATCATTACCAATCACTAGACCGCTTACGATTAATCCCACGCCAAGGGCCAATTTCTCAGCTGACAGAGTGGGCGCTAAAAAGACAAACATAGTGGTCACAAAGAATGTGAGTAGCATAGAAATGCCTACATAGATTTTTATAATCTGTGTAGTTTTCGGGTCATATTTTTCACGATTGCCTGAGCCACTTTTTTGCAGCATGCGATTGTTAGTCTCTCGATCTTGACAATCGTCAGGACGCCAGCCAGTAGGTTGAAACCATAGCTTTATTTTATTTTGCCAGGATTGTGTATGCAGTGAGTCTTTTGCTAATAATGCCCAGTGTTGTAAGTTCGCTTTAATTGGGTTGAGCGTATTAAGCGGTTGAGTGGTACCGTAGTGACATGGCTCGTTGATCAGCTCAGGTTGCCAAGTACCAAACACACGGTCCCATATCACCAATGTGCCGCCATAATTTCGATCTATGTATTGCGGATTTTTTGCATGGTGCACGCGATGACTTGAAGGGGTTGATAAAATACCTTCTACAAAAGGTACTTTTTTAATTGCCTGTGTATGTAACCAAAACTGATACAGTTTAAGAATAATAAATTGAATTAAAAAAACATGAGGTGGACAACCCAAAAATGCCAGCGGCAAATAAAATACCCAAGAAAATGCATATTGAAACGCACTTTGCCTAAGGGCCGTGGTGAGATTGTATTCTTCACTTTGATGATGACCAACATGCGCGCCCCATAATAGGTTTACCTCATGAGCTAAGCGATGAAACCAGTAATAACAAAAATCCACGCCAAAGAAAAATACCACCCATGTGATGATGTCTGTACTAGAGAAATCGATTAGACGGTGGTGCTGCCATATATAAATAAAAATGGCGAAGGTATAGGCTTTTAGTAGGGCATCAGATATTAATAAACACAAACCCATGGATAAACTAGTCACGCTGTCATTATAACGATGCAGATTGCGTCCACGTAAACGTAAAATAAGATACTCAAAGCACATGATGACAAGAAAGAGGGGAATGGCTAACCCATTGATATTATATTCACTCATGCTTGGCCCTTGTGTGCCTTGGGCACATCGTTATTATTTGAAGCTCAGTATCTCGCCTTTGGCATGGAAATGCATTGTTGTTTGGTGACAGGCTTTGACCCAAGGTGACATCTATTTAAGTAAGTGTGGGAGTTGAAATATTAACGCTGGTTTAATACATCAAGTACACGTTGTAATCTAGACAAGGCAGAGCGATCTTCGAGAATGGCTTGTTGAGTATTTGCTTCAAGTTGAATAATTGAAAAGAGCTCAAAGCTAAACGCTTGGGCTGGCTTATCAGCCCATTCAGGGGATTCTAATCGGCTAACTACAGAGGGGTCGCCACCGCTAAATGCAATTAAGCGGTGAATGATTTTGTCCTTGATGATTTCGGCTTCGTGGTGATCATCATCAGTTAATACATGGTCAAGGTAAGGTCGGCATTTGCCGATCTTAAACGGCAGTGATTGAATTTCTTCGATTAACTCTAACCGGCGATCAATCAACACATTAATTAATAAGCGACCATCATCGGTTGTACTTACTAGCTCACATAAGCCTGCACTAAAAATTGAATAAGGTTTATAGGTATCTTGATTTTGCGTGAGCGCTTGCGCTTTATTTTCTGCTGGGGTGACTTCATGTATGACTTTTTCAGTATGGCATATTGCTAACGGCATACGGCGCGTAATGCATTGTTGCACCATGTCGCGGTACCTGGGCTCAAATACATGCAGCGGAAATACCATACCCGGAAAGACTACACAGTTGGGGATGGGGAACAGGGCGATCTCTTCTAAGTTTTCATTTGTCATATAAGGTTTACGATAGCCGCTGGGTTTTGGATGCATGACAAGCCAAATCCACAAGCCGGTTTGCATAACCCCATTCATTATCATACCAGGCCACTAATTTTACGAATTGATCGCTCAAGGCAATACAGGCATTTGCATCAAAAATGGCACTATGGGGGTCATGAATAAAATCACTGCTGACCACTAATTCTTCGGTATAAGCCAAAATTCCTTTTAATTCTTCTTCGCTGGCCCGTTTAATCTCTCGCTTAATGTCGTCAAAACTTGCTGGTTTGGTTAAACGAATGGTTAAGTCCACAACCGAAACATCCGTTGTGGGTACGCGAAAGGCCATACCAGTGAGCTTGCCATCTAATTCAGGAATCACTTTCCCCACAGCTTTTGCTGCACCGGTTGAGCTTGGAATAATATTGTTACCCATGGAGCGCGCACCGCGCCAGTCATTCTCGATTGAGCCATCAACGGTGCGCTGCGACGCGGTGGCGGCGTGTACGGTTGTCATTAAACCCTCTGAAATTCCCCACTTATCATTTAAGACCTTTGCCAATGGTGCTAAACAATTTGTGGTGCAACTGGCATTGGAAATGACCGTTTGATCGGCCAGATAGTTTTGATGGTTAACCCCCATGACGTACATTGGAGCGTCATTTGAAGGGGCACTGATGACGGTTTTTTTTGCGCCTGCCTGTATGTGCCCACTTGCCAGTTGTAGTGACGTGAATTTCCCAGTGCACTCTAGTACCACATCACATTGATGCTCGCCCCAGTGACACGATGCAGGATTGGCTTCATGGGAGACGTTAATGGTTTCGTCATTGATTAATAAAAATTTTTCCTTGGCGTGAATGTCTTTTCGTAGTTGTCCGTGAGTAGAGTCAAAGCGCAGTAAATAAACCATATATTCACTGCTCATTAAATCATTAATGGCCACCACTTTTATATTTTCTCGCTCAAGGCAGACTCTTAATGCTAAGCGCCCAATACGGCCAAAACCGTTTATACCTACTCTTATGGTCATGGATTTTCCAGATTTTATAATTGCAATATTTAAAGTATAGAAGCGTTACTCTATTGTGCTGAGATGAAATGTATTGAGATGCCATAATAAAAATTTTAATTAATAGTTAATTTCAATGCATAAAAAAGGCCAACAAAAAAATTAAAACGATTTTGGCTTGTTATGTGTAAAGTGAAAAAAATAAGTGGACTTTAGGCTTAGGATGTCCAAAAAAATACCTGAAATGATCATTTAACTTCTATTTCTTTTTTGATGCGTTGCTATACTGAATTAACAATAAATATAAAAAAATCTAAAGTCAGCCTGAGGGGGTCCCATGAACCGAGTGGGAATTTCTGCTGTATCCGCTTTACTCTTATTATCCACTGCTCATTCTGCATTTGCTGAATGGGGTCTGAATATGACAGAGGGTGTTACCCAGTTAAGTCAAAATGTTCACGGTTTGCACATGACGATATTTTATATCTGCGTGGCCATTGCTGTGGTTGTATTTGGCGTCATGCTTTATAGCATTATCTATCATCGAAAAAGTCGTGGTGCTCAAGCTGCCAACTTTCATGAAAGTACAACCGTCGAAATTCTATGGACAATAATTCCGTTGATTATTTTGGTGGTTATGGCCATACCAGCCACTCAAACGTTAATTGATATGTACGATGCCGACGATGCCGAGATTGATATTCAAGTTACGGGATATCAATGGAAATGGCGTTATACCTATCTAAATGAAGATGTGGATTTCTTCTCAATTCTGACAACACCCCAAGAGCAAATCGATAATCTTGAAGAAAAAGGCGAAAACTACTTGCTAGAAGTTGATAACCCATTGGTTGTGCCAGTTGATACCAAAATTCGATTTTTATTAACCGCCAAAGATGTAATCCATTCTTGGTGGGTGCCAGATCTTGCTGTTAAAAAAGATACCATTCCTGGGTTTATTAATGAGTCTTGGACAGTGATCGACAAGCCCGGAATTTATCGTGGGCAATGTACTGAGCTATGTGGCAAGGGTCATGGTTTTATGCCCATCGTGGTAAAAGCCGTCTCTAAAGATGAATACAAAACGTGGATAACGGAACAAGCCGCTGTGCAAGCTGCCGCCCGTGAAGTGAAAGACATGAGTTTCGAAGAGCTCATGGCGCAAGGTGAAAAAATCTATAAGAGTAATTGTGCTGCTTGTCACCAAGTGAATGGTAGCGGTATGCCGCCAGTGTTCCCTGCATTAGCCGGTAGCAAGGTCGCACTTGGGGAAATTGCCGATCATATTGATATTGTACTCAATGGTAAAAAAGGCACTGCCATGGGTGCTTACGCAGAGCAGTTAAGTGTTAGTGATGTGGCGGCGGTTGTTACTTATGAGCGAAATGCTTGGGGTAATGACAAGGGCGACATGGCCACACCGAAGCAAGTTAAACAACAAAAAGAATCTGGGAAATAGGAGGCCATTATGTCGCACGCGATAGAATCAGCAGACCATCACCACGGCCCAGATAAAGGATTTTTACGCTGGGTATACACTACCAATCACAAAGATATTGGCACCATGTACTTGTTACTGGCGCTGGGTTCTTTATTGATTGGTGGCACCATGGCATTTGTCATCCGTGCTGAGTTGTTTCAGCCGGGTTTGCAATTGGTGGATCCAAACTTTTTTAATCAGATGACCACCATGCATGGTTTGATTATGGTGTTTGGTGCCATTATGCCTGCATTTGTTGGCTTGGCTAACTGGCTTGTACCTATGATGATTGGTGCGCCAGATATGGCATTGCCGCGAATAAATAACTGGTCATTTTGGTTGCTGCCGTTTGCATTTGGTATGTTGATTTGTACCTTGTTTATGGATGGCGGTGCGCCCAATTTTGGTTGGACTTTTTATGCGCCACTATCCACCAGTTATGCACCACCGAGTGTGACCTTCTTTATTTTTAGTGTGCACATCATGGGGATCAGTTCGATAATGGGGGCGGTGAATGTCATCGTAACCATTTTTAACATGCGCGCCCCAGGTATGACATTTATGAAAATGCCGTTATTTGTATGGACGTGGTTGATTACTGCATTTTTGTTAATTGCGGTTATGCCGGTACTGGCTGGTGTGGTGACCATGATGCTTATGGATATCCATTTTGGCACATCATTTTTTGATGCAGCCGGTGGTGGTGATCCTGTTTTATTTCAGCATGTGTTTTGGTTTTTTGGTCACCCTGAAGTGTACATCATGATTCTGCCTGCCTTTGGCATTGTCTCTCATATTATTTCCACGTTTAGTCGCAAGCCACTATTTGGTTATACCTCAATGGTATGGGCCACAGCGTCAATTGCTGTTTTAAGTTTCATTGTTTGGGCCCACCACATGTTTACCGTGGGGATTCCGTTAGTGGGTGAGCTTTTCTTTATGTACAGCACCATGTTAATTGCGGTGCCTACGGGTGTGAAAGTGTTTAACTGGGTGACCACTATGTTCCGTGGCTCCATGACATTTGAAACGCCTATGTTATTTGCCATTGCGTTTGTGGTGTTGTTTACCATTGGTGGGTTAAGTGGGTTGATGTTGGCTATTGCCCCTGCGGATTTTCAATATCACGACACTTACTTTGTGGTGGCGCACTTTCATTATGTGTTAGTGCCTGGTGCGCTGTTTAGTATTTTAGCGGCAGTGTATTACTGGTTACCTAAATGGTGTGGCCGTATGTATAGCGAAACGTTAGGCAAATGGCATTTCTGGTTAAGTTTTGTGGGGGTGAATATTACGTTCTTCCCAATGCATTTTGTGGGCTTGGCCGGTATGCCACGACGTATTCCAGATTACGCATTACAGTTTGCTGATTTCAACGCCATTGTGACGGTGGGTGCATTTATTTTTGGTTTAAGCCAGCTAATCTTTGTTTATAACATCTGGCGAACTACTATCGGTGGAAAAGGTGAAAAAGCCACGGATAAAGTGTGGGATGATCCAACAGGTCTTGAGTGGGAGATCCCAAGCCCTGCTCCTTATCATACGTTCCAAGAGCCACCAGTGGTTAAGTAACAGGAGCTTTAAATGAAAAAAATGTCACCATGGAAGTTGTCGCTTATCCCCGTATTTATGTTTGGGTTTGGGTTTGCCATGGTGCCTTTATATGACATTTTTTGTGATGTTACGGGTCTTAATGGTAAGAGTTTTCAGGTTTTTTCCGGTGATAAAAACACACTTATTAATGACGGCGGTGTGCAGCGTGCAAAATTACAAATGCTCGCCGATGCCGATAGTCGTGATTTGTGGCAGTTCCAACCGGAAAATAAAACCATGGAATTGCAGGCAGGTAAGTTAATGACCACTTATTACGAATTAACGAACCCTTATGATTATCCTGTCACCATTCAAGCGGTACCCAGTGTGGCACCCGGTGAGTGGGCAGAGTATTTGGTTAAAATAGAATGTTTCTGCTTTAACCAACAAGTAGTACCGGCGAAGTCAAAGTTGAAGTTACCTTTACAGGTGACTTTAAGTGCCAAAGCTCCCAAGGAAGTGAATCACTTATCACTCTCTTATCGACTTTATCAAAGTGAATCCCTAGGAGGTACATTTTGAACACACCTAAGTATTACGTCCCCGCGCGAAGTCATTGGCCAATTTTTGGAGCGGTAGCGGTTTTTTTAACGTTATTTTCAATGGCATCAATCATTCATGAAAGTAGTCAAGGGCAGGTGAGTGCCGTTACATTTACTTTAGCTGCCATTGCCGGTTTCCTAATGTTATATATGTTATTTGGCTGGTTTGGTGAAGTCGTCAGTGAAGGTTTGCGTGGTTTAAATAGCGACCAGCTTAAGCGATCATTTCGATTCAGCATGGGTTGGTTTATTTTCTCTGAAATTATGTTCTTTGGCGCATTTTTTGGTGCGTTATTTTACGCAAGAATGTTTGCTGTGCCCTGGTTAGGTGGCGAAGGGGCTAAAGGCGAAGCGAATATGCTTTGGGAAGGCTTTAGTGCTCATTGGCCGTTATTAAAAACCCCGGATATGAATACCTATCCTGGAGCAATGGGTGTGATAGATGCTTGGAAACTCCCATTTTTAAATACGGTGTTGTTAATTATTTCAAGCTTAACACTGACGCTTTCTCATCACTGCTTACGTGCAAAAGATAAAAGCGGCACACTTATGTGGTTGGCTATAACGCTGGTGCTTGGTGTTGCCTTTATGTGTGTGCAAATCTATGAATATGGTCATGCCATGAATGATCTTAACCTGACACTTAATAGCGGAATTTATGGCTCAACCTTCTTTTTGTTAACCGGTTTTCACGGGGCGCATGTGACCCTTGGCGGTATCATGATCTTTGTTATGTATTGGCGGGTGAAGAATGACCACTTTACTCCGGATGATCATTTTGGTTTTGAAGCAGCCGCTTGGTATTGGCACTTTGTTGATGTGGTCTGGTTAATGCTATTTACTTTTGTATATGTCTTTTAATTGACACGTGGGAAAGCCTTGGCTTTCCCAAATAAAATTTTTTTAAGAATAATGATCAAGAAATAAAAACAAGCCAATTAACATAATGGTAAACGCGGCAAATACCACCCGATATTTTAAGCCATTAAAGGTCTTTTCTGAGCTTTTTGGCGCAGTCATTAGGTGGAATAAACCATAAAACAATGCACCAATGCTGAATAATAAAAATAACAGAATGAGGGCCTTGAGCATGACGAATCCTTCTATTGTGAATGTGAATCGGAACTGGCACTTCGTGATAAAGCCACTTTATAGCTTTATCATGCTGTTGGGTATTGCTATTTGCTTTAGTGCGGCGGTTTGGCAGTATCAAAAATCGACTTTCTTTCAAGCGCCCGCCGCCCAGTCGCTGCATATGAAAGGCGTATTTTTAAATGAATCTAGTCATTTTTTAGATAATCAAACCCTTAATGGCAAAGTGGGTTATGCCGTTATCACGCCGTTTTTATATGATGAAACAATTTATTTAGTTAATCGTGGTTTTGTACCCTACCAATCAAGAGATAAGTTGCCGCACGTTATGCCTGTGATTGGAACGGTAGAGATCGATGGTTACCTCAAGACGAATCATAAGCCTTTACTCTTGAATAGTTCATTGCAAGACCCAATCCAAACCCGCATTCAATTTATTGATGAAAAATACTTTAGTAAAACGTTCAATAAAGATATCTCTGAAGAGGTATTTATGATGGAAAAAGGGCAGGGACTATTACAGGTTATGCCAGAAAAATCTGCTTATTTAAGCCACCATCGTCATCAAGCTTATGCTGTGCAATGGCTTTTACTGGGTTTGTGTGGAATATTTATTTTGTTCATCGCCAGCATAAAGCGAGGTAGTACTCATGCGTAAGTTACCTTTGATTCTAATGCTACTGGTATTGGTTGCGCCATTTGCAGTGTCACTAGTGTTGCTCGATAGCAATAAAAATATTGCAGATAAAGCTCGTGGGAAATGGCTAGAGAATACTTATTATGTAGATAAAACAGAAAATACCAACTGGCAGTTATTATGGCGTGAGCAGGATTGCCAGCCTAATTGCGATGCTTGGTTTAACTTATTGCAACGAGTGAAAATGGCACTGGGTAAAAATCAAGATAAGTTAGTCATAGAAACCGCAAATTTATCTAGTCTTAAATCTATGAATGACGGTTTATTTATTGCTAATCCAAAAGGGTTGGTTTTGTTGTCTTATGAGTCTAGCGATGATGGGGCATACAAGTTATTAAAAGATTTAAAAGTACTGCTGAAGCACAACAGCCAGTAGCGAAAAATAAAAATAATAAATGAGAGTAAATATGCGTCGATTGGCACTGATAAATATTGGTTTCTCCTTAGTGGTGATTACATTGGGCGCCCTAACTCGATTATTAGATGCTGGGCTGGGGTGTCCTGATTGGCCAGCCTGTTATGGTCATGCATTTCCTGTGTCTAATGAAGCAGCGCAAGCGTTTACTCAATGGCAATTTGATTCCGGTAAAGCTTGGATGGAAATGATCCATCGTTATATGGCTAGTTTACTTGGGCTGAGTATTTTAATTCAGGCGTTTTTAATTTGGCCTCGCTACCTAGGTGCTGTGCGCTGGCTGGCGGTGTTTTTGTGCGGTTGGGTTGTATTGCAAGGCTTATTTGGCATGTGGACAGTTACTTTACGTTTATGGCCGCCAGTTGTAAGCGCCCATTTGTTAGGGGGGGCAATTACCATTGGAGCGCAATTTTTAATTTGGCGCGTGATGACAAGTAATAAAGAGCCTAGGTGGAATTCTTTGTGGGGTGCATTTGCGCTAGTGGTATTTTTACAAATGGCATTAGGTGCTTGGACCTCTAGTCAATATGCGGGTCTAGCTTGCCCTGATTTTCCTACTTGCCAAGGACGTATGTGGGTGGAAATAAATAGCGAAATATTGCACGCACCTATGGTAGAAGGGGATGAATATCTTGGGGGTATTGGCTCAAATCATCAGCGTATGGCGATTCAATGGGTGCATCGTCTAGGCGCGCTTGGTGTGATAGTGATGTTTTTGTTTTTAGCGTATCACTACAAAACACATACCCGCGCGTTGATGTTAGTTTTGGCGATGTTGTCTATTCAAATTGCGCTAGGAATTTTAAATGCCGTGTGGTTATTACCATTAAGCTTAGCCTTATTGCATAACACATTTGCGATGTTGCTATTGTTAAGTGCATTAAATGGATTAACACGGCCAGAACTAGAAGAAGATTCACAACAAATCGCACAAGAACTATTGGCATAGCCATAAAATAATAAGAAGGTGCAAAATGGAAAAAACAAGCGTATGGCAAAGTAGCGTTAAATACTCCGCCACCATAAAAGACTATTTTGCGTTAACAAAATTTAAGGTTGTTGCGGTAATGCTATTCACCGTAATGGTGGGTTTTTTATTGGCAAGTGACACCAATATTCAATTCATAAAATTATTTTATACCTTGGTAGGTGTGGGAGCCTGTGCCATGAGTGGGGCGGTGTTAAATCATTTGGTTGATCGTTATCGTGATACAAAAATGCAACGCACCAAACGTCGTCCTGTCGCAACGGGTAAGGTCAGCGCGGAGTCCGCATTTGTGTTTTCTATGGGGCTGCTGGTGTTTGGCGCGGTGCTTTTATATTGGCAGTTAAACTTCTTAACGTCAGTGCTGTCTGTGGCGTCAATGTTTGCTTATGGTGTTATTTATAGTTTGTGGCTAAAACCTGCGACACCGCAAAACATTACGGTGGGCGGTTTAGCTGGTGCGATGCCGCCTCTACTGGGTTATTGCGCGGTAACGGGCCAAGTGGGGCCAGAAGCTTTGTTGTGGGTGCTGATCATATTCACTTGGACACCTCCTCATTTTTGGGCATTAGCGATTTATAAGCGTGATGATTATGCCAAGGCCGAGGTGCCTATGTTGCCAGTGACCCATGGTATTGAGTTCACTGCATTTCAGGCATGGTTATATTGTTTACTGTTGTGTGTTGTGAGTATTGGACCTGTCTTACTCGGTACACAAGGCTTGGTATATTTAACGATCGTTACTTACATTAATGCACGTTTTACTTGGTTAACTTACAGGATGTGGTGCAACCCAAGTGATCATAATGCACGTCGGACTTTCCGTTATTCCATCGTATATATCTTATGGTTATTTGCAGCTCTGTTATTGGATCATTATGTGCAGTTAATTGCATTTTAATGGTCTGTTAGCCAATATTTAATTAGATAAAACCGACAGAAATCTTTGGAGGGTTTAGGCGCTGTCGAAAAAATTGTGAGCTTTGTTTTAAAACAAATAAAGCGAGGGGGATCCCAGTTGTACGCTTTACTGAACAACCAACCAAATTAAGGGGACGGTTATGTATTTGCAGCACATGTTCGGATTAATGTACCACCCAAGATCAGAATGGGATTCCATTAAGAGAGAGAATCATTCACTTGGGCATATCTATTTAACCCACTTGTTGTTTTTGGCGGCTATACCGCCATTTGCATTATTAGTGGGCACCACGCAGTTTGGCTGGAGCTTTGTGGGCAAGGAATTCTACTATTTAAGTTTTGAGTCAGCGCTCCCCTTGGCTGGGGCCTTCTATTTAGCATTACTGGCGGGCATGTTTTTTATCGCCTACACGACCTATTGGATGGAGCGAACCTTTGGCGCCGAGGCTAGTTTAGAACGATGCTTGTTGTTCACCACCTTTACCTCTACTCCTATGTTCTTATCGGGCGTAGTCGGGTTTATACCTATCTTGTGGCTGGATGTGTTTGTGGTGATGGCTGCTGTCTCGTATACCGTATATCTGTTATACGCAGGCGTGCCTATTTTTATGAATATCCCTGAAGAACGAGGTTTTATTTTTGCTACTTCTATTTTAACGGTTGGGCTATGTGGTCTAGTGGGTATGATGGCTGCCACTGTGATCATTTGGGGTATGGGGTTTGCGCCTCAGATTATGCTTAACCAATAGTTTACCTATTATTTAACCCGTGCAAGGCCCGAGATTTCTCGGGCTTTTTTTGTTTTATTGTTTTAATAACTCGTCGCGTTTTTTCTTATACTCTTGATAGTCTTCAATATCGTCGCAATGTATCTTTCCTGTTTTTTCTAAACATTGATTATGTTTAATTGCATCGTATGCAGCTTGGCTTGTGCAAGCCGCTAAGCTAATAGTGATTAGTAGTAAGATAATAGGATTCATAGTGTTTCTCCCGTGTGAAGCGGTGTTTTTCTTCGACCTTATAAAATTCCAACTACACTGTATATAAGAGGTGAGCAGGATGCACAGATAAATGGAAGAAAATAGCACTGACTTTATGGAGCTTAAGCTCAGTCCAGGGCAATTGTTACAGTTGGAATTTGATAGCTATCAAAGTGATCGTGATAAATCTGTCTTAATTGGCTATCGACGCAATGCATCCATTCTGGTGACTATGCCTCCAGGTCGAGGAGTGAAAATTGGCGATAAAGTAAATGTTCGTTTTTTCTATGGACGTATGAGTAGTGCCTGTGCGTTTCGATCTGAAGTGATTCATCCTACTAAGCTTCCTTTTCCCCATATTCATCTTAAGATGCCTGACAAGGTTATGATCGGTGAGGTGCGTCAGAATGTCCGTGCAGATGTAGAAGTGGTGTCCCGAGTGCAGTTTCGAACAGGAAAAGAGGTGGAGAATACTACAGCCAAAATTGTGGATTTGAGCTTAAATGGCGCACGAATTTTAGGGCGAAAATTTGCATTTGAATTAGGCTCTGAAATCCTATTGATATTTAAGATCAACGTCACCGAGATCGAGTACGAGATCACGGTACAGGCCACCGTCCGGTCTTTAACCCCCATTGATAAAGGCATGGCATTAGGTCTGCAATTCCATGATTTGCCCGCAAGCGACAAGATTGCACTGCAAGCCTTTGTTTTGACCCATATCCACGATTTATAAACACCTCCATTACTAGCTAAACACTGTGTTTGCCAGTTTCCAGATGCGCCATAAACAGGTATAATTTGCGACCTATTTTTTGCTCTTTAACACAGGATTCGCCATGCGCTGTCCGTTCTGCGGTGAACAAGATACAAAAGTGATCGATTCGCGCTTAGTGGCCGAAGGTGAACAAGTTCGCCGTCGTCGCCAATGCCAAGCCTGTGATGAGCGTTATACCACCTTTGAATCCGCCGAATTACTGATGCCTAAATTGGTTAAAACCAATGGCACCCGTGTTCCTTTCGATGAGCAAAAGCTCCGTGCTGGTATGCAGCGCGCTCTAGAAAAGCGCCCTGTGAGCGTTGAAGATATCGAAGCCTCCATATTACATATCATGGCCAAATTACGCGCCACCGGCGAGCGAGAAGTGAAAAGTCGCTTGGTCGGTGAGCTCGTCATGGATGAGCTACGTAAGCTTGATCAAGTGGCTTATGTTCGTTTTGCCTCTGTTTACCGTAAATTCCAAGATATTGATGAATTTCGCCAAGAAATTGATCGTATTCGTCATGACGTTCGTAAGAATGATGCCCAACTGGATATTTTAGCGGACGACCCTGAGTTAGCCCCATGAGCCATAATCAGTACATGGCGCGGGCCATTCAACTCGCTAAACAAGGTTTATATACCACCCACCCTAATCCAAGGGTTGGCTGTGTCATTGTGAAAGACGGTCAGATTATCGGCGAAGGCTATCACCGTAAAGCGGGCGAAGGTCATGCAGAGGTAAATGCACTGGCCATGGCTGGTGAAAACGCCAAGGGTGCAACAGCCTATGTCACACTTGAGCCATGCAGTCATTTTGGGCGCACCCCCCCTTGCAGTGATGGCTTGATTGCAGCCGGTATTCGTCATGTTGTGTGTGCCATGAAAGACCCTAACCCTGAAGTAAGTGGTCGAGGGTTTGTAAAATTAATGGCAGCAGGTGTGGATGTCACCTTTGGGGTGATGGAAGAGCAAGCTAGGGCATTGAACCCAGGTTTTATTAAGCGCATGGAAAGCGGTATGCCGTTTGTGCGTTTAAAAATGGCGTCCAGCTTAGACGGTCGAACCGCCATGAATAGCGGTGAAAGTCAGTGGATAACAGGGCCATCGGCCCGTCAAGACGTGCAGCGTCTTCGTGCTCGAAGTTCAGCGATTATAACGGGCATTGAAAGCATAAAATTTGATGATTCATCTCTTACCGTTCGCCAAGACGAGCTAGGCTTAGAAGACGACCTAGCAAAAGGCATTGTCGCTATGCAGCCCCTAAGAGTAGTGCTTGATAGCCAGGGTCAGATATCCAGTGATGCCAAGATATTACAGCAAGCCGGTACGACCTTAGTGGCCACTCGCCATGGTGTGACATTAGATTCGGGTATTGAAACACTTGCCCTTGATCATGATGAGCACGGCCTAAACTTAACGGCATTACTCAAAGCATTAGCGGCTCGCCAATGTAACGAAGTGTTGGTTGAAACCGGTGCCACGTTAGCGGGTGAATTTGTGCGCCAAGGTTTAGTGGATGAAATGGTGTTATACATGGCGCCATGTTTTATGGGCTCTGCTGCACGGCCATTATTAAACTGGCCATTAGATACCATGGCAGATAAGCAAAATTTAACCATCTTAGATAACCGTATAGTGGGGCAAGACATTCGCCTAACACTCGGTTTTGCAACAAAAGGCAATTAGTGTGTTTACAGGCATTATAGAAGCCAAGGGCAAAGTACTGGCTAAGCAAGCTCAGGGTGGTGATTTAAAGGTCACGTTAGAAACCGGTGGCTTAGATTTAAGTGATGTAAAGCTAGGTGACAGCATTGCCGTGAATGGTGTGTGTTTAACTGTGATTAGTCTACAAGCGCAAAGCTTCAGTGCTGATATCAGCAATGAGACTTTAGCCCATACCCGTTGGAGCGAGATTAATCTTGGCGACACGGTGAATTTAGAAAAAGCATTAACTCCCACCACGCGTTTAGGTGGGCACTTGGTCAGTGGTCATGTTGATGGCATTGGTCAAGTGATTGAGCGTCGTGAAGACGCACGATCTATACGCTTCAAAGTACAAGCGCCGACGGAACTGGCATGTTACATCGCTCACAAAGGCTCTATCACAGTTGACGGAGTCAGCTTAACGGTTAACGCAGTTAGTGGTGATGTGTTTGAATTAAATATCGTGCCTCACACAGCCAAGGAAACCACGTTATATGGTTACGGCCCAGGGCAAAAAGTACATTTAGAAGTGGATTTAATTGCCCGTTATTTAGAGCGTTTGATTTCAGGGCAAACACAACCGCAGCAATCGAATCTAAGCACAGGTTTTTTAGCCGAGCATGGTTTCGTTTAAACCGAATATTTTTTTAAGAGTATGATCATGGCGTTAAATAGTATCGAAGAAATTATTGCCGACATGCGTGACGGCAAAATGGTTATCCTGATGGATGACGAAGACCGTGAAAATGAAGGCGACATCATTGTAGCGGCTGAAAAAGTAACACCAGAAATCATTAACTTCATGGCCAGTAAAGCCCGTGGTTTGATTTGTTTAACGTTAACCCCTGAACGTTGCGATTATTTAGGTTTACCGGCAATGGTTGCAGGTAATGGCGCAAAATTCTCAACACCGTTTACTGTTTCAATTGAAGCGGCAGAAGGCGTAACTACCGGTATTAGTGCGGCTGATCGTGCGGTTACTGTACAAGCGGCGGTTAATCCAATGAGCAAGCCAGAAGCCATTGTGCAACCTGGGCATATTTTCCCACTTCGCGCACAGGCTGCAGGTGTATTGGCACGTGCAGGTCACACTGAAGCGGGTTGTGATTTAGCTCGCATAGCGGGTTTACAGCCTGCGGCTTGTATCGTTGAAATTATGAACGAAGACGGCACTATGGCCCGTCGTCCAGAGCTTGAAGAATTTGCAAAAGAACACGATTTAAAAGTTGGCACCATTGCGGATTTAATCCAATACCGCATGGCTAACGAGCAAACCATTGAAAAATTAAGCACAGATAAAATTCAAACCGTACACGGTGAATTTGATCTGCATGTTTATCGTGACACCATTAACGGTGATTCACACTTGGCGATTTCTAAAGGCGATGTGAAAAGTGCACAAGCACCACTTATTCGTGTGCAAGCGGCTGAAACATTGCGTGATGTCATTGGCGCCACCATGCCAAATAGCCAAAGCTGGTCATTAAGTAATGCACTTGAAGCCATCTCAAAAGATGAAGCCGGTGCATTGGTTATGTTAAACGCAGGTGAGCGTGAAGATATTCTCGCATCTGTAGAAACATTTTTTGGCCGCCAAAAACCACAACGCACAACCGATGTGGATAGCTCAGGTGCTTATGTGACCATTGGTACCGGCTCACAAATTTTACGTGATTTGGGTGTGACGCAGATGCGTTTGTTAAGTAGCCCAATGAAATTTACCGGTATCTCAGGCTTTAATTTAGAAGTGATCGAATACATCCCTTGTAACAATTAATAGCCAAGCCATTTATTAATTTAAAATTAAAAATATTTTTAAAGGTAAGAAATATGAAAACAATCGCAGGAAGCTTCACTAAACTGGATGCCAAGTTTGCCATCGTACAAACCACTTGGAATGAATTTGTCGTCGACAAATTAGTAGATGGTGCGGTTCGTGGTTTAACTCGTCATGGCATCAGTGAAGACGATATTACTTTGATTCATTGCCCTGGTGCATTTGAAGTACCGTTAGTGGTTAAAAAACTAGCTGAAAGTGGCAAGTACGATGCGGTTATCGCATTAGGTGCAGTAATCCGTGGTTCAACCCCACACTTTGATTATGTTGCTGGTGAAGCAGCTAAAGGTTTGGGTCAAATTGCATTGAACACAGGCATCCCTGTTTCTTTCGGTATCCTAACCGTAGACACAATTGAACAAGCCATTGAGCGCGCTGGTACGAAAGCGGGTAACAAGGGTGAAGAATCTGCGCTTAGCGCCTACGAAATGGTCAGTCTGCTTAAGCAGCTGGAGGCCTAATGAGCGAGAACCCAATTCCAAGAAAAGATAATGACAGCGGCCGCCCGAATCCGGGCGCGCGTCGCAAGGCTCGTCATTATGCAATGCAAGCGCTGTATCAATGGGATATGGCGGGTGCGAGCTTAAACAAAATTGAAGCGGAATTTTTAATCGATAACGACATGACCCATGTTGATACTGAATACTTCCGTGATATTTTACGTGGTGTGCCAAATAATCTTGGCGAGCTTGATGAAATGTTGATCCCATGTTTAAGTCGTGGCATTGAAGAAGTTACACCGGTAGAAAAAGCGATTTTACGTTTAGCGGCATTTGAATTAGCGCATCGTATTGATGTGCCGTACCGTGTAGTTATTAACGAAAGTGTTGAGTTATCGAAAAAATTTGGTGCCACAGAAAGCCATAAATTTATCAATGGCGCACTGGATAAACTTGCACAGCGTGTGCGAGTCGTAGAACTAAAAAAATAAGAATATGATTTTCTTGTGACGCTTCGTCACAAGAAAGACCTTTAAAAGGCGAGAGGAAAACGGTGAACGAATTTCAGCTAATAAAGCAGTTCTTTCAACGACCGGCCCTCGCCTTTTCAAACGCCTACCTTCGTCAAGGCATAGGCGATGATTGCGCTACTTTTAATCTCCCAAGTGAATATGATTTACACCTGTCTTTGGATACCTTAGTTGAAGGTGTACACTTTCCTCATCATGCTAATCCATTTGATATTGCAACTCGCTCTGTTGCGGTGAGCATCAGTGATCTTGCGGCCATGGCTGCGGTTCCAATTGGTTTTACACTTGGTATTACACTGCCAAGTAAAGATGAAAACTGGTTAAGGAAATTTAGTGACGGGTTGGCCCACGCTGCTCAGTTTTATCAATGCCCGTTAATTGGTGGTGATACCACAAAAGGTCCTAGCTTGGTTATTAGCTTACAGGTACATGGCATAACAAAAGCAGGTGAGGGTTTAAAGCGCAGCGGTGCACAAGTGGGTGATAACGTTTATGTCAGTAATTCATTGGGTGATGGTGCGGGTGCACTACCTCTAGTGTTAAAACAGCCAAATTACAATACAGGTTTGGCCAAGCAATTTTATAACCCCATTGCACAAATCGAATTTGCACAAAAAATCAAAACTTATGCAAATAGCTGCTTAGATATTAGTGATGGTTTGATTCAAGATTTAAATCATATTTGTACTGCAAGCAATGTGGGAATGGATATTAATCCTGATCTTATTCCGCTATCGCAGTTATTAGTTGAAACCTATGGTCGCGAACAATCACTACGGTATGCATTAACGGGTGGTGATGATTATCAGTTAGCCTACACCGCTAAGCATTGTGATCACGGTATTTGTATTGGTGAGGTGGTTGAGGGGGATAACGTAACTATTTTGGGACTGGAAATTATTACAGGCGGTTTTCAGCATTTTTAGTTAAATCGAATTGACTGTTTTAAAAAATTTATACAAATTTCTTTTCTATTCAGTAGTGCGACCTTTAATATTATAGCTTAATCATTCTTAGAGGTTCGATATGTATATCGGTGAATTATCTCAATGCACTGGTGCAACACCAAGAGCTATCCGGCTTTATGAATCACTGAATCTTATTCAAGTTGCACGAAAAGGAAATTATCGAGTTTATGAAACTGCACATATTGAGTTTGTACAATTAATTAAAGAAGCTCAAAGTTTGGGCATTTCACTGGCCGAATTACAACTCCTCAAAAAAGGTGATAATGACCTTGATTGGTCCGGTGTTAACGCATTATTAACCATAAAAAAGGAACAGTCTGAGGACTCTATTCGAAAGCTAAACCTGCATATTTCACGACTAGAACGATATCAAGCCTTAATTGCGGATTGTGTAAAGAGTAATGCTGCACATTGTGAATAGATGCTTGACTCTTACCCTAGGGTAAGGGCTTAGCATAACTCTGTATCAAATAGGAGATATGTTATGAAACGCATTTTATTAATCAACGCTAATCCCAAATCCAATAGCTTATGCAAAGCAATGTCCCACCGATACGTTGAAATGGCAAAACAGAAGCATCAGTTAAAACAAGTGCATATTGGTGATCTAACATTTAATCCGGATTTGCCTGAGGGCTATGACAGCTCGTCAGATTTGGAGAGTGACTTAAAGGCGATTCAACAGCAAATTTTGTGGGCAACTCATATCGTATTCATCGTGCCAATCTGGTGGGGTGGTATGCCTGCTAAGTTTAAAGGGCTGATTGATCGAATTTTTTTATCGGGCTTTGCATTTGAATATGAACCAAAGAAACATATCCCCAATAAACTATTAACAGGACGAACAGCACAGATAATTGTGACATTAGATACCCCTGTATTTTGGTATAAATGGATTCAAGGTAATCCAATTTACAAACAACTGAAACGTACTATCCTAGATTTTGTTGGTATTAAGAACCAATCGATTAATTACTTTGGGCCTGTGATTGGATCAAGTGATGAGCAAAGAGAACGTTGGTTAGCGAAAGTTGGTTCTCTTGTTCCTAGGCATTAATTAAGTGTTAAAAGCCCAGTGGCTAGCTGGGCTTTCGTCTTGCATCTCTCATCTCACGTTTCACGTGCTACAAGATTACTTTTCGATGTTAGCGGCAGCCTTGAGCGAAATAGAAGTTTCGCTAGTTCGTCATAGCCTTTTTGATTTGAGCAACTTGAAAGGTTGATCATATGATTAGCCACAAAAAAGCCCAGCTATTAGCTGGGCTTTCGTTTTACATCTCTCATCTCACGTTTAACGTGCTATAAGATTACTTTTCCATGTTAGCGATTTCTTTCGCTAGTTCGTCATAGCCTTTTTTGGCTTGGAACTTCTGCCATAGAGCTTTCTCGTTGTTCATAGAAGTCTTAAGGGCTGTTTCGTGGATCAAGCCAGCTGCCTTATCATCTAGGCCAACAAGTACGTATAGAGTACCGTTAGGGCTAGTTTTAGACTTATACATACGTGTACCAACCAGTGTTTCGTTGGTGATTTGCTTAGTAACAGATGTATTTACTTTATCAACGGTTTCGCTGTCACCAACGCCAGTGGTTTCAGCAAATTGCTTAACCATGTTTTGAACTTGTACTTTCATCATTTGAGCCAGTTGAACACGAGCAGCAGCAGTAGCTTGTTGCTTCATAAAGTTCATGCCAGCGCCAGATTTATCTGCACTGCCCACTGCTGATACATCTAAACCAGGAACTGGTTCATCACATACCCAGCCAGGTGCTGCAGTTTGTGGCGCGTCTGGGAAGGTACAATCGAGTACAACTTGTTTCTCACCGCCGCCTAAGCATGCTGTAAGTGAAAGGGTTAAAGCACTAATGCCAAGAATACGAGTTAGGGCCATCTTCTTCTCCTTGAAGGATTTAGGGTTTAGGATGGCTCTAACCTTAACCAATAACATGGATTCTCGCCAGAGTTTAAGATGAAAAAACCATAAAAAAGCGTTTATTTGTGACAGGTATTTTAGCGAGCCTGCTGATGCTGTGTGTATGTGGTTGGAAACCGTCTTGGCTAAGACCAAATTGGGCCGATTCAGTGGCTGAGCATCAAGCAGTGGGTAGTTGTACCATTCATGCCTTGGTATGTATAAACAAAAAGAATGTACCATTTATCGGGCCCGTCTAGAGTTTGCCGCGCGTAAAGGGATTACCATTTCAGCGCAAACGGTGCTCTTTGAGGCCCTAATAAGAAGAAAGCGCCTATAAGGCGCTTTCTTCGGTTTCATCATTGGCATCACTGGTTTTATTCTTTTCAACCAAGCGGCCAAAGAAAATCCCCACTTCAAATAATAAATACATGGGCAGTGCTAAAATAGTTTGGCTGATCACATCCGGTGGTGTTACCAACATGCCAATGACAAAACAGCCTACAAAAATATAAGGTCGTTTTGTGCTTAAACTGGCCACAGATGTAATGCCAGTCATGATCAGTAATATAGTGGCAATGGGAATTTCAAATGCGATACCAAACGCAAAAAACATTTTAAGAATGAAATTTAAAATGTTGTTAATGTCAGGTAAAAAATTGACCCCTTCAGGCCCCACCGCAGTAAAAAAACCAAATGCTAAAGGCAGTACCACAAAATAGGCAAATGCGATGCCTACGTAAAATAAAACAATGCTGCTTAATAATAGGGGCACCGCAAAGCGTTTTTCATGTTTGTATAAACCAGGAGCAATGAATGACCAAACCTGATGCAAGATAAACGGTATGGCAATAAACACCGCAGCAAATAAGGTGAGTTTAAAAGGTACTAAGAAGGGGGATGCAACCCCAGTGGCAATCATGCTGCTGCTTTCAGGTAATAAAATTTCCAGTGGTTTTGATACCCACAAATACAATTCATTTGAAAAACTGTATAGGCCAATAAACACCACTAAAATTAATAAAAGCGCTTTTAATAGACGATTTCGTAATTCAATTAAGTGGGTGATTAAAGGCTGTTGTTGCTGCATTTGTTCTGTTTCAGCTTTGCTTTTTTTCGACATTACGCATCCCCTTTTTTATCGCTGGGAGCGTGTGTCTGTTCAGCTGGTTCGGTGCTTGGAGCAATGCTGTTTTCAATAGGTTGTGTTTGTGGGAAATCTTCATGTTCTTGAGCTTGTTGCGCCTGTTGTTCTTTTACCAGTTGCAACGCTTGCTCTTCTGGGCTCATGAAACTGTGTTGGGTGTCTTTGAGTTTTTCTTGCAGTTCTTGGGCACGAACTTCGCGCTCAATTTCCTGTTGAATGCCACTCATGGTTCGACGAACACGACCAAGTAGCAGCCCTAACGTGCGGGCAGCCTTGGGTAGTCGTTCAGGGCCCAGCACGATCAAGCCCAGTACGCCTACTACTAATAACTCAGCAAAACCAATATCAAACATAATAACTTCTTAGGGGTTGTGTTTATTTGGTTTTGTCTTCTTGTTTTGTTTTCTCAGAAAACTGCGCGTCTTGCTGTTTGTTTTCTAATTTTTCGGCTTCTTGTTTCTTCTCATCTTCATTCAGTGCTTTTTTAAAGCCTTTAACCGCACCACCTAGATCACCACCTAGTGTGCGCAGTTTTTTGGTGCCGAAAATTAAAATAACCACAACCAAAATGATCAATAATTGCCAAACGCTAATGCCACCAAACATGATGTTCTCCTATGTGTAATAAGGCTATTAAAAGCCTGTTAATTTTGGTCCAGCCAATACATGCCAGTGCATGTGGAAGACTTCTTGACCGCCTTTTTCGCCGTTATTGCTAATCACGCGAAAGCCTTCCAACTGTTGCTGGGCGGCGATGGTATTAATACTTTGTAACACCTTCGTGACAATGGGCCATTCATTCTCTTGAGTGGCACTTAAATTCACGATGTGCTTTTTGGGTATCACTAAAATATGGGTGTCTGCCTTTGGGGCAATATCATGAAATGCCAAGACATGGTCATCTTCATAGACTTTATTACAGGGAATGTCGCCTGCAATAATTTTACAAAAAATACAGTCACTCATATTGGCTCGCTTATTTTGTACGGTTGGCTTTTTCTTCTAAGCCTGACAAGTTAAAGCGGCGTTTTAACTCTTCAATCACCACTTGTGGCTCTTCACCAAGTTCGGCCAGCATTACCATGGTATGAAACCAAAGATCGGCCGTTTCATAGATGACATCTTGGTTGTCGCCAGAGGTTTTTGCGTCTTTGGCGGCAATGATGGTTTCAGTGGCTTCTTCACCCACTTTCTCTAAAATCTTGTTTAAGCCGCTGCGGTATAAGCTGGCCACGTAAGAGTTATCAGCGTCGGCGGATTTACGTTCTTCTAGGATTTTACCTAGTTGATTGATGACATCGCTCATAATTTATTCCTTAAGTCTTTGTGGATAATAGCGCATCTGCCGTTTGGGCAGTACTCACACGGTGTATTTTTTAACCGCGTACCAATATCCAAGATAAGCCCAAAACAATTAACGCTATGCTGCCGTCAAAGCCCCATAGAAACGGGCTGTGCAAGCCAACTAAGCCAAGGGCGCTGACAATGGCCCCAAGGCTTCTGTGTTTACGACGGCTGCTTTGCTCGCTTAGTTCACGTTCAATTGCATCTAATTTGTTATGTAGTTGCTGCTGTTGTGCAGGATACTGCCCTAATGTGATTAGGGTATTACGTATGGTTTCTGGCATATGCGGCGCGTGCTGAATCCAAGCGGGTGCTTGGCGTTTAAGTTCTCGCCAAATGGCTTTAGGCCCCATGCGTTTAACTACCCACTGCTCAAGATAAGGCTTGGCGGTGTTCCACAAGTCTAGTTGTGGATAAAGTTGGCGACCCAGACCTTCGATGTTTAGCAGGGTCTTTTGTAATAACACTAGCTGCGGTTGCACTTCCATATTGAAACGACGAGCAGTTTGGAATAAACGTAACAACAGCTGCCCAAAGCTGATTTCAGCCAGTGGCTTTTCAAAAATCGGCTCACACACGCTGCGAATGGCTGCTTCAAATTCATTGATTTTGGTGTCGCTGCCCACCCAGCCAGATTCCACATGCAAACGGGCTACCTCGTGATAATCCTGATTAAAAAATGCCAGCAAGTTGCGCGCTAAATAGTCTTGGTCGGTTTCGTTTAAGGTGCCCACAATGCCGCAATCAATGGCGATGTACTGCGGTGTCTTAGGGTCGTTATGGGCGACAAAGATGTTGCCTGGGTGCATGTCAGCATGAAAAAAGCTGTCTTTGAACACTTGACGGAAAAAGATCTCAACCCCGCGCTCTGCCAGCACTTTCATATCGGTGCCACGCTCTTTTAACTGCTCGATATCACCAATTGGGGTGCCGTAGATGCGCTCCATTACCATGACATTTGGGCGACAGTAATCCCAGTGGACTTCTGGTACATACAATAATGGGCTGTCATTAAAATTGCGGCGCAGTTGTGAGGCGTTAGCCGCTTCACTCATTAAATCTAACTCACCAAAAATGGTGTGGCGGTAGTCTTCGATCACTTCAACTGGGCGTAAACGCTTGCCGTCTTTGGCGTAACGTTCGATGAGTTTGGCAGCCACCATCATCATGGCAATGTCTTTATTAATGACTTTTTCAAGGTTGGGGCGAATAACTTTAACCACTACCTCTTCGCCTGTGTGTAACTTGGCAGCATGGACCTGAGCAATAGAAGCGGAGGCCATAGGCTCTGGTTCAAACTGAGCAAAGATGGTGTCGACGTTTTCTTGCAGGGCTTGTTCGATAATTTTGCGTGAGGTTTTAGCATCAAACGGTGGCACTTTATCTTGCAGCTTTGATAGCTCAAGGGCCAAGTCTTCAGGTATTAAATCTTTGCGAGTTGAGAGCAATTGACCCAGCTTTATATAAATAGGGCCAAGTGCCACCAAAGCTAAACGTAAACGTTTGGCTTTTGGTACACGTTTAGGAATCGGGTTTAAACGCCAAGGGGCTAAATAAAACGCCAAGCGTAAATACCAAGGTAATAGGCTCACCGGAATAAAATCGTCTAAACGATATTTACTAAACACATACAGCAGGGTGATCAAACGCTTGAGTTGCATCATATTACAAAGATTTTGGCTTATTTAATTGAGTGGCAAGGCGGTTAATGCGCGCCTCAAGGCGGTCGGAGTCGAGCTTTAATTTGTGAATCTGGTTGAAGCGGGTTTCCCCTTCTAACTTGTGGGGTGCTAATTGCAGCTCATCACGCACGTATTCAACCGAGTCTTGTTTCAGTTTTTCACTGGTGCCTTTCAACCAGCCACTTAAGCGACGTAGGTTTTTGCCCACCACATGAGCCACAACTGGGCCGGTTATCTCGCTGATCATGGCTTCAAAGTCGATATCAAGATCGCTCATGGCATCGGCTAACCCCATGGCCAGCTGGCTTGAACCTTGAATTTGAATATCGCTTTTCATCAACGCGGCGTGTTTATCTTTGTGACTGGCAAGATTAATAAACGCTTGCAGGTCACCTTGTAGCTTGGCTTGAGGCTCTCCTTCGTAGTGAGCCATTAAGCGTAACTGTTCACCAAACTGTACATAAATAGTGATCGCTGGTTGTGTGATCTCAATGGCCAGTACTTTTGGCCCTAACGTTGATAGCTTTTGCGACGTGGCACCGTCATAGCTTAATGCTTTGTTGACGATACTTTGTGCGCTGGCTAGGGCACCTTGTACAAGAGTTTGGTCCATGTTGATTCCTTAAGGCTTAATGCCTTTGTGCAACGCAACAATGCCGCCGGTTAGGTTGTGATATTCACAATTGGCGAAACCCGCTTGTTCAAACATGGCTTTTAATTCATCTTGACCCGGGTGCATACGGATGGACTCAGCAAGGTAACGGTAGCTTTCGGAATCATTTGTGATGAGCTTGCCCATGAATGGCAGGGCAGTAAAACTATATAGGTCGTAAGCTTTTTTAAGTAACGGGTTGTTGGTTTTAGAGAATTCCAATACCAACAAACGACCACCAGGCTTAAGCACACGGTTAAATTCACGCAGGGCTTGGTCTTTATCGGTTACGTTACGCAGGCCAAACGCCATGGTGACCACATCAAAGCTGTTGTCATCAAACGGCAGGCACTCAGCGTTGGCTTGTACACATTCGATGTTGCCGCTGTAACCTTTATCCAACAAACGATCACGACCCACTTTTAGCATGGAGTCATTAATGTCGGCTAATACGACTTTACCTTCAGGGCCCACTAGGTCAGAGAACTTCATGGTTAAGTCGCCGGTGCCACCGGCGATATCTAATACGTGATCCCCTTTGCGTGCCCCTGTGAACTCCATGGTGAAGCGCTTCCATAGGCGATGTACACCAAATGACATCAAGTCATTCATGACATCGTATTTAGCGGCAACACTGTGAAATACTTCTGCGACTTTGCCTTGTTTCTCTTCGGCGTCGACGGTTTGATAACCAAAATGCGTGGTTTTCTTTTCGGACATGGCGAGGGGCCTGATCTTAACAACGATAATTGGGGCTATTCTAGCCCGCTTGCGTGCAGATGTCTTGTGGCAGATCAGGCTATAGGTGGATGCAAAGGCGCATTAGTCCACAGACTTAAAGGCAATGACGCCGCTTTCTCGTGATTTACCTGCTGCAGCCAGTTTATCGAGGTAATCTTGCCAAAAGCGGGCTTGCTCGTGACAAAGTTCATGCAAATAAGGCCAGTTAAATAAACCAGAGTCATGGCCGTCATCAAAGGTGATTTTAAGGGCATAGTTACCCACAGGCTCTAGCTTCAAAATCCGGACGTCTTTTTTGCCAAATTGCAGCACTTCGTTACCGGCACCATGACCGCGGACTTCTGCACTTGGGCTTAATACTCGCAGCATTTCAGCACTGAGCTGAAACGACTCTCCATTCCAAGCAAGCTCTAATTGTTGAGACTGCTTATGAAATTTAATCACCGAGGGGATACTATTTTGGCTCATACATTAACCGTTTAAAATTTGCTGGGGTGAAAAATTAGGGCTGCCAAGCCCAGCCGCTTGCGCGTGTTTCACTAGGCGTATTAAGCGCTCATTCATGGGCGTCGCAACGTTCACTCGTTTGCCTAATGCGACTATTTCGCCTGATATGTAGTCCACTTCAACTGGGCGTTTGTTTTGCAGGTCTTCCCACATACTTGAGCGAGCGGTTGGGTCGATGGCGAGCATTTTTTGCGCGACCCGTTTAAACAAAAAACCTGGTAGGGCGAGTATATAGGGAATCACGCCAACAGGCACGGCAGCCACTTGGCCGGGTGTGATTTTGGCCGCTTTTAAGACCTGCAAACCTTCTTTTAAACATTGTGCGTATATTTGGCGATAGCCTCGGGTTTCAAGCTGTTGTTTTAATGGCATGCCAGAAAGTGCATTGATGGGGTTATTTAAATTTAATAGTAATTTACCCCACATGATATTGATCATGTGGGGTTTGAGTTCGAACCCTAACTGAGCCTGATCAAAATATGTTTTCAGGCATTGGGCCTGAGGGTGATCTTGGCAGTATAAGTTGCCTTGTGTGCCACAATGAAAATGGGCTTGAGCGTTATAAATCACATTGTATGGCACCATAACCGGCAAGATGGTATGGCGAGGCAAAACGTCTTGAAGTACTTGAGTATTGCCCATGCCGTTTTGTAATGAATAAATAGTGGCGTGGGCATTGCCACTTTGAGCAATGGTCTTGGCCATAGCTTGGGTATCTTTGCTTTTGACACACACTAAAATAATGTCAGCATCACTTAAAATACGGTCACTTGTGGTGACGGTAAAGTCCGACGGTGTTAATTGAATATCAATGCCAGTCCAGTCGGTTAAATGCAAACCATGAGCACATAAATCATCCTTCATGCGTTGTCGGGCAAGGAAATGTACATTTGCGCCACCAGCGGCTAAGCGCCCACCAACATAACAACCAATACTACCGGCACCAGCTATAACAATTTTGGCGTGTTGCATAAATAATTCTCATGACGTTAAGTGATAAACAATACCCTAATAGAACAAACTTGTGGGGCCAAAAACTAGGCATCATGAGTCAGGTTATAAAATACTGAATATGAGCTATTTGGGCTGTCTACATTTTGGGTAAAAACGCCGAAACGCTTTACCCGTGATTCATAAAGAATCGTTTATCCGCATACAACTAATATAAATGAAAATTACTCTTAATTCGCTTGTTATTTGGCAATTATTGCCAACAAATATTCATTGGAAAATAGGGATTAAGTGCATATACTTTTGTGCACTAAATGGCAGTTCTTGATTAAATATTGAATGCAATAAAGAGTAATTCGTATTTAGCAATAGAATGATTCCTAAAAAATTTATAAAGGGGTGTGATAATGAAAGGTGATAAGCAAGTCATTAAGTTATTAAACACATGCTTGGAAAATGAGCTGGTGTCTATTAATCAGTACTTTTTACACGCTCGCATGTTTAAAAACTGGGGCCTTGATGGCCTTGATAAAATTGAATACAAAAAGTCTATCAAGGACATGAAACAAGCCGATAAAATTATCGAACGTGTTTTGTTTTTAGAAGGCATTCCTAATTTACAGAAGCTTGGTAAATTATTTATTGGTGAAAACACCAAAGAAATATTGGAGTGTGATTTAAAACTTCAAGATTTAAGTTTAAAAGATTTACGCGAAGCCATTGTATATTGCGAATCGGTTTCGGACTTTGTGACTCGCGACATGTTAGCTGAGATTCTTGAATATGAAGAAGAACATTTTGATTGGATTGAAACACAATTAGACCTGATCAAAAAAATCAGTATCGAAAACTACATGCAATCCATGATGCACAGCGAATAACCGGAGAGACATAATGAAGGGTAATAAAAAAATTATCGATGTTCTAAATTCATTGTTGGCCGGTGAACTGACTGCAATGGATCAATATTTCATACACTCTAGAATGTATGAAGATTGGGGGCTGGGTAAGCTATATGATCGTATCGCCCATGAAATGGAAGATGAAACGGGCCATGCCGATCAAATGATCAAGCGTATCTTGTTCTTAGAAGGCTTCCCTAATATGGCAACCCGTGAGCCATTAAACGTGGGTAAAACCGTAGAAGAAATGCTAAAAAATGATCTGGCGCTAGAATATGCCGTCGTGAAAAACTTAAAAGAAGCCATTGTGGTTTGCGAAGCAGAAAAAGATTTTGAAACTCGCGCTATGCTGGTTAAACAACTAGAAGATACCGAAGAAGATCATACTCATTGGTTAGAGCAACAACTGGGCTTGATTGAAAAAATAGGTATTCAAAACTATTTACAAGCCATGATGTAAATCGTGCATGTTTGATCCAGCCACAGCTGGACCAAACAACAAGAGGCCCTCTATTGAAAAATAGAGGGCTTTTTTGTGTTATTCAGATAAGTTAGACAGGGTTTCAAGCGCGCGATAGTAGCGCATCTTCACGGCGCTTAATGAAAGCTTGGACATGTCACATATCTCATCAAACGATAATTCAAGTACCGCTTTTAATAAAACGATTTCACGGTCTTCTGGCGCTAAATGCACAAGCAGTTTTTCTAAATCACTTTGGTCATGACGCATTTCGTATTGCAGGTCATCGCTGTTTTGTTGTTCAAACCATTGTGAATAATCTTTGATTTTTTTCTGCTCGCGGAAAAAATCCATTAAACGATTACGTGCAATGGTAAGCAGCCATGAAAAAAACTTAGAATGATCATCTAATTGTGTGATCTTATTCCAAGCGGTTAAGAAGGTGTCTTGTAGGATGTCATCAATGGTATCGCCATCAATGGTATTGTTCAGGCGTAAATAAGCCGCCAACTTATTTTGGTAGCGGCTACAAAGTTCTGCATAGGCTGAGCTTGACTGCGCGTTTTTAGGGGTTAGCAGCGCAATTAGCTCAGTATCACTTAACTTAGAAAACATTAATCAGAAGGGTGGCTGACTAACTCTAACGCATCAATGAAGTCTGCATTTTTAATGATTCGACGGCCATGTTTATGGTGGCTAACAACGGTAGCCACAGGGCCAATTTCAATGACCTCACCACTAAAACCATCTTTTAGTTTTACTTGGCTGCCAATATCGACCAAGTCGTTTATGTATAGAGAATACATAATATTCTCAGAGGTGCTTTTACTGCCTAAACCTAGTGAAATCGCTACACCCAAACCTAAAGCAGCTAGCGCAATGGCAACCATGGTATCTAGCAGTACCGTATTAATATCTAGCTGGCCGATAGAGACTGAAAATATTAAAACAATCAACAGGCCATAAACAATTTTAGATAATGGCGCTGCAAACTCTAATCCTGCTGACTTACCGGCTTTGGCAACCATATTTTTAGCCAAGTTTGCGGCGGCTAAACCTAATAATAAAATAATTAATGATGCGAGGATCTTAGGAATAAATAAGATAAAGGTATCGATGGTTTTAGTCAGTTGCGGTAAACCTAGAGTGTCAGCGGCACTGATGGCAAATACTAAAAGGATGATCCAAAATATCAAAGACGAAATGATGTAAGAAAGGGTAAATTGACTTCCAAAGCGCTGTAATTGCTCATCAATACCCGTGGCTTTTGATAGTGTATTGATATTTGCTTTTTCAAGTATTTTTTGAATGGCTATCTTAGAGATTTTGGCTAAACCATAACCCACCAATAACATGAATATGGCGGCAAATACATTGGGAAGAATCGCAGCAATGTGCTCAAGCAAAGTGGTTATAGCTTGGCTAAATGCGGTATACCAAACATTAGAACTTTCGTTCATCTTCTTTCTCCGATTTATTTGTCTTAGTAATTGGCTGCTCGCGCATTAAACGTGCGACAGGTGCAAATAACGCCAACAATACTTGAAAAATACCTAGACTCGATAGTACTAAGCTCTTTTGATTATTATCGTGTTGATTAATTTTTTTGCGAATGTTAGTCGCAGGGGGCGGAGCCCCTTGCGCTAATGCCGCTAATTTCTTTTCAATATCACTTGGGCTGTTGGCCATAATTCTCGATCTCGCTCCAGAAAATCTCGTCAAACTCGAGAAGACTGTTAAACCGAATCATGTGTTGAATTTCGGTCACATAATCGGCGCCTCGCTCAGAATATTTAGTTAGCCCCTTGGCCAGCATGACACCATTTGGTTTGCGGTTTTGACGCCACGCTTCTCGTCTGGTTTGACGCAACTGCTTATATGCAGCACTGGTATTTAAGTTATGAATGTAACTTTTTACCGAAGCAAAGGCGTTATCAAATTCTTTTACTTCATGGCTAGCGCCTGTATCACGCTGGCTGGGTTTTATACCACAGCCTTTACTGTAGCACCATTGACCAAAGTAGTTGTTCCCATCCACTGCAAAACGTGATGTCCCCCAAGCAGATTCATTAGCCGCTTGTGCTAATACTAAAGATGGTGGAACCATGCCTATTTTGCGGTGAATATTAAGAGCACAGGTTTTGTCGGCGGTTTCACATTCAACCTTATAAAATTTAGCGGTGTCAGCGATATGATTAATTTGACGCTCGCTAAGCTCGTCTGATTGTTCTGCCCATGAACGAAGCTGTTGCTTCTCTTCTAATACCTGACGGTTTGCTTCTTTGGTAAGCGGGTATAAATACTCAAAGAATTCCACTTTCTTCTGCTGAGTATTGGCGATTTCGGCAAAATCAGGCGGTGTGAGTTGTTCACTCGTTAGCTCGCCACAATCAGAGCACTGACTACAGCCTGTTAGTGTAACCAACAAACAGCCCACAAAAAATAATAGATGCTTCATAATACCTCCCAGTAATAAATTAAATACCATGTTTTAAGGAGACGTGAGCACAACCTAAATAGTCACAATTTTATTTATTTAATTTAAATGTGACTATTTAGTGCTTAACTACGTCTATGTCTTTTAGATCTGAAAGGGGTGGGGTATATGCCCATAGAGAATGAAAATAACGCTCAAGAGCGTAATGCAGAGGGCATAAGCGGCGTTGTCTCCTTGTTATTAAGCATGGAGCCAGATAGTGAGATTTCGTATAGCGAATTTGAATTATTACAAGATGATGAGATTGCGCACGTTATTGAGTCGGTACCTTTAGATCTGCGTTTAATTGTATGGAAGGTGTTACCGGATACGCGCTACTGGCACGTTTTGTATGCCTTACAAGAAGACACAGCCAAGCATTTAATAGACTCGTTAGATGAGCAAGGTCGTCAGGCGTTACAGACTAAAGCGGATTCGGCCGACTTATTATTGTTTGCCGATATCATGCCAACCAGCATGGTGGACGCTATTCTATTAGACCAAGAAGATGACTTGGTTGAAGAGCTACAACAAGCCCTAAGCTACGATGATGCGCAAGTTGGCCGTCATTTAAATAGCAGTATTTTACGGGTGCGTCCAAAAGTATCCTTGAGTTCATTGGCTCAACGCATTCGTAAAAAAGAAGACGTTAAAGCGGTATTTGTCGTTACCGAAGACAGCGAGCTATTGGGTACAATTCCCCTGCACGTTATTTTTGAGCAGCAAAATGAAGTGAAAGCCGAGGCCGTAATGCTGCCTTGTACCGATTGTGATCACCTTGAGGAGTTGACTGATGTGATTGCACGATTAGACCCTGAAGAGAATTTATCCTGGGTGCCGGTGCGACGTAATAATAAAATTGTTGGTGCCATGCCGGTATCGGTTTTATTTTGGGAAGCGCAAGAGCGTGTACTACAAGCGTCGATTCAAGAAACGCCATCCACAGAAGAAGATTTGTTCACACCGGTTTCTGCTGCAGCAAAACTACGGGCGGTTTGGTTGTGTATTAATTTAATGACGGCTTTTTTAGCGTCATTTGTGATTGGTTATTTTGAACATGCATTACAAGAAATTGTAGCGCTGGCTATTTTAATGCCGGTTGTAGCCAGTATGGGCGGGATTGCCGGTAGCCAAACTCTAGCAGTGGCGTTACGTGGTTTAGCGTTGAACCACATAACCTCAGATAACATTAAGTTAATTTTGCAAAAAGAAATGTACATTGCTGCAATAAATAGTGCCCTTTTGGGGGTGATTATTGCGTTGGTGGTAATGTATTGGTTTGACTCCGTGGGGTTAGGCTTAATTATCTTTGTTTCGATTTTTATTAACGGTTTAGCGGCGGCCTCTTCAGGTACCTTGATTCCGTTTTTATTGAAAAAGGTGAATATTGATCCTGCTATTTCAGGCTCAGTGATTCTGACAACAGTAACCGACGTTGTGGGTTTTGTTGTGTTCTTAGGTTTAGGTTCGTTTATTTTATTGAGTTAATGATGACTATGGATATTTTAATTTGGATTGGTATTGGCTTGTGTTTAAGTCAATCAGCGGCATTTTCAGGCTTGAATTTAGCGTTTTTTAGTTTAAGTCGGTTACAACTAGAAGTTGAAGCCAAACGGGGCAACAAAAATGCCAAGATCATTTTGGGTATGCGCGAAGACTCTAACTTTTTATTGTCGACTATATTGTGGGGTAACGTGTCTATTAACGTATTACTTACGTTATTGTCTGACTCGGTATTAGTGGGCGTTTATTCGTTTTTGTTCTCAACGGTGGCGATTACGTTTTTTGGTGAGATATTCCCACAGGCGTACTTTTCAAGAAACGCATTAAGGGTTGCGTCATTTTTAACACCTTTAATTAAGCTGTATCAGTTGGTGTTATTTCCAGTGGCAAAACCAACCGCCATTATCTTAGATGGTTGGTTGGGTCGTGAGGGTATTACGTATTTTCGTGAGAATGAGTTAAAAGGCATTATCGAAGCACACATTCATGCAGACGAAGCAGATGTAGAACACGTTGAAGGCATGGGTGCACTTAACTTTTTATCGGTGCAAGATGTTTTGGTATCCCATGAAGGTGAAGTGATTGACCCTAAAAGTATTGTGCAGTGTGAATGTAAACTTGATTTGCCAATTCTACCTGAGCAAGGCTCAGAAAAGTTTGAAGACTTTTTAAGTAAGGTGCATGTTTCAGGTCATAAGTGGGTGGTATTGGTGAATGCCAAACAAGAGCCACTATTGGTGTTGGATGCGGATGGTTTTATTCGTTCAGCATTATTAGATGATGCCCAAACGGACCCTTATGTGTTTGCTCATCGCCCGATCATTTTTGATGATGACACCACCACACTGGGCACCGCAATGAAGCGCCTTAAAATTGCGCAGCAAGTCAGTGCCGATAGTGACGATGTGCTGGACCAAGATGTGATTTTAGTATGGACAGAAAATGGCAGTCGTGTGATTACGGGTGCCGATATTTTGGGTCGATTATTAAAAGGTATTGCCACCATTCCAAATGAAGCGGCTTAAGCTTTGGAGTGAGAAGTGCATAAAAGGGCCAGTTGATTACTCAACTGGCCCTTTTAAAAACCGTCAACGTATTTCAGAACGGATCAATGGGCAATAAAAAAGGAGAGCAGCGGCTCTCCTTTTTTTGATTAACGCTCGTCGGGCAATAATCTGTCTTGTATGTTTTCAATGTGCTCGGCGATGGTTTCATCGTCTTCAGAGAAATACGCCACATGGAACATGGCTTCACCTTCTTGCACTAATGGGATGTTTTGTTTACCAATGATAATACCTGAGCGTGTCGCTTTTACATGGTCCAGTACACGACCCATGGGATTACCAATCTCAGCCATGATATCGCCTTTGGCCACTTGGTCGCCTAAGCCTTTTAAGTCACGTACGATACCGCTGGAGTTAGCACGAATCCAAGCACTGTTGTTGGCAATATACGGCTCACGGTTTTTGCGTTTTTTCGATTTACGCACCATGCCTAGGTGAGACAGTACGTTTAATATGCCCTCTAAGCCAGCTCGAATTGAAAACTCATCAAAACGCAGGGCTTCACCTGCTTCGTATAACAAAATTTTGGTGCCAGATTCAACCGCCGCTTGACGTAATGAGCCGTCACGTAAGTTTGAATTCAGTAACACAGGCACCGAAAAAGTTTTAGCCATCTCAAGGGTTTCAGGGTCGCTTAAATCGGCACGAACCTGTGGCAGATTCGAGCGGTGAATGGCCCCTGTGTGTAAATCAATACCGTGGGTACAGTGTTTAACGATGTCGTTTAAGAATCGAAAAGCCACACGGCCTGCAAGGGAGCCTTTTTCAGAACCTGGGAAGCTGCGGTTTAAATCGCGACGGTCAGGTAAATAACGAGTTTGATCCAGCACCCCATAAACGTTCACCATTGGGACTAAAATTAACGTACCAGCCGTTAATTTAAAGCCTTTTTTTTGAATTAAACGGCGAATGATTTCAATGCCGTTTAGTTCATCACCGTGAACGGCGGCCGAGACAAACATTACTGGGCCGCTTTTTTTAGCGCGAATCACATGCACCGGCATGTGAATGTCGGTGTCTGTGTATAAATTGGCAACCGGGACTTGTATTTCACAAGTCTCCCCCGGTGCAATTTGAGTGTCGGCAATGGTTAGTATCGCCATAGATCAGCCCTTACCTTTGGTTTTAGTACTATGTGGTTTAGCGTTTTTCTCAATGTACTCAATAATCATAGACGCTACATCTTTTTTGGTGGCCGCTTCAATGCCTTCTAAACCTGGCGAAGAGTTAACTTCCATTACCACTGGGCCATTTTTCGACTGTAATATATCCACACCACATACACCTAAGCCCATGGCTTTAGCCGCATTAATGGCCGTAGAACGCTCGTCTTTAGTGAGTTTAATCAGCTTGGCTGAACCACCACGGTGTAAGTTAGAACGGAACTCACCTTCAGCCCCTTGACGTTTCATGGCTGCAACCACTTTACCGCCCACTACGAAACAACGGATATCCGCACCGCCTGCTTCTTTAATGAATTCTTGAACTAAGATGTTGGCATTAAGGCCCATGAACGCTTCGATAATACTTTCAGCGGCTTTTTTGGTATCGGCCAATACCACACCAATGCCTTGAGTGCCTTCAAGCAGTTTAATAACCACCGGAGCGCCACCGACGTTTTTAATCAAATCGTCCGCTTTGTCTGCTTTGCTAGCAAAACCTGTACGTGGCAAGCCAATGCCTTTACGGGACAATAGTTGTAACGAGCGCAACTTGTCACGTGAACGGCTAATGGCCACGGATTCATTTACAGAAAAGGTGCCGGTCATTTCAAACTGACGGACAACGGCGGTACCGTAAAATGTAATGGATGCACCAATACGTGGAATAATCGCATCGTATGTTGGTAATTCTTTACCATGGTAACGAACGGCTGGGCGGCTTTTGGTGATGTCCATGTAGCAGTGTAGGGTATCAATGATGTCCACTTCGTGGCCCATGGCTTCGCCGGCTTCTTTTAAGCGCTTGGTTGAATACAGGTTTTTACCACGAGATAAGATAGCAATTTTCATTGTGCGTCCTTTTAAATAACGTAACTGAAAAGAATAGACGTAAGTTAAGAACAAATAGTCACAAATAAAACCAAAAAAACCCGCTTTTTTTACAAAAGCGGGTTTTTTATTTATCAGACTCGATGATTAAAGAATAAAGCGGCTCAGGTCTTCATCTTGTGCAATGTCACCAAGGTGCTCATCAACAAACGGGCCATTGATCTGTAATGGCTTTTCACTGTATTGAGTGGCTAGGCTTTCGGCATCAAAGCTGACCTTTTCTAATAACCGCTCCATCATGGTGTGCAAACGACGGGCACCAATGTTTTCTGTGGTTTCGTTTACCTTGAATGCGGTTTGTGCCAACTGCTCGATGCCGTCTTCAGTAAACTCAACATTTAAGCCCTCTGTGCCCAGTAACGCTTTATATTGTTCGGTTAAAGAAGCGCTTGGTTCGGTCAAGATGCGTTTAAAATCATTCGGTGTTAGGGCTTGCAGCTCAACACGAATAGGCAAGCGACCTTGTAATTCAGGAATTAAATCCGAGGGCTTGCTTAAGTGAAATGCACCGGATGCAATAAATAAAATATGGTCGGTTTTTAACATGCCGTATTTGGTTGAAACCGTGCAGCCTTCAATGAGTGGCAGCAAGTCACGCTGAACCCCTTCACGACTCACATCGCCGCCACCGGCTTCTTGGCGTTTGGCCACTTTATCGATCTCATCGATGAATACGATGCCGTTTTGCTCCACCGCTTCAACGGCTTTTGCTTTTAGGTCGTCCATGTTGATTAGGTTGTGGGCTTCTTCGTCTTGAATCACTTTAAGCGCGTCTTTGACTTTCATTTTGCGCTTGTTACTTTTGCCCTGGCCCAGATTGCTGAACATGTTTTGGATCTGACTGGTCATATCTTCCATGCCAGGTGGCGCCATGATCTCAACACCCACTTGTGGTGCCGATACGTCAATCTCAATCTCCTTATCGTCCATGTCGCCGTTTAACACTTTTTTGCGAAATAGAACGCGAGTGGCGCTGTCTTCTGGTTTTTCCGCTTGGCTTTCAGAATCGTTACGAGCAGGCGTGAGCAGTACATCTAATACACGTTCAACTGCGGCGTCTTTCGCTCGCTCTTCACTTGCTGCCATTTCTTGTTCGCGTAGCATTTTAAAGCCGGTTTCTACAAGGTCGCGAATAATGGTTTCAACATCACGACCCACATAGCCTACTTCGGTGAACTTGGTCGCTTCTACTTTAATAAATGGCGCGTTAGAAAGTTTAGCTAAGCGACGGGCGATTTCAGTTTTACCCACACCGGTCGGTCCAATCATTAGGATATTTTTTGGGGTGATTTCGTTGCGCATTTCTTGTGGCAACTGCATACGACGCCAGCGGTTACGCAAGGCAATGGCAACACTGCGTTTGGCTTCGCTTTGACCGATGATGTGTCGGTCTAGTTCTTTGACGATTTGACCTGGGGTCAATGACTTTTCAATTTGCATATGTGACATCTTTTCTCTCTTAACTTAAAACCAAAATAGAAAACGCTAACAATTATTTTTCGATTTTAAGACTTTCAATGGTGAAATTATGGTTAGTGAAGACACAGATATCGCCAGCAATAGTTAAGCCTTTTTTAACGATTTCTTGGGCGGATAATTCGGTATTCTCAAATAACGCTTTTGCAGCAGCCAATGCATAATTACCGCCACTGCCCACTGAAATCACTCCGTTCTCAGGTTCAAGCACATCACCGTTACCGGTAATGGTTAAAGTGGCGGTTTCATCAGCCACGATTAATATGGCCTCTAGTTTGCGTAATGCGCGGTCACTGCGCCACTCTTTGGCTAATTCAACTGCGGATCGTGTTAAATGCCCCGAGTGTTTTTGCAGGTGTGCTTCAAATTTTTCAAATAGAGTGAAAGCATCGGCTGTTGCCCCTGCAAACCCTGCGATTACTTTGTCGTTATATAAACGGCGCACCTTACGGGCATTGCCTTTCATAACGGTATTACCAAGGCTTACCTGGCCATCGCCACCCATTACTACTTCGTCGTCGCGTCGCACACTCAATATGGTTGTCATAGTTCGGTATCACTATCTGTATCAATGAATTTGCACAATCCTCCGTTATGGGGGTGGTTTGTCTAACTTCAAGTAATAAACCGCGGATAAGTACACATAAATCGCCAATCTAGACTAGCCTTAGAGAATATTAAAATTACCGTCGCTTAAGTATGTATGCTCACAGGCCCATGTTTAAAGGGGTTATTGGCTTAGCTGTATATCAATGTCCATATTACGAACAAATTCTAAGGGCTTTGCTGGGCAGTGATATAGTGTGTGATGCGATTTTAAGGACAGAGTTAAAGAAGTGATTTCATGGATGTTAGTAACGAAATAATAAGAATATTTTCAGGTCATCAACTCTCGTATTTTGACTTATCGCAAGTGACCCCTTGCTTGGATATGGTGGCAACACCTTTAGCGGGTGATGGTCAGGTTGAGATGGCCATTGTTGATTTTGGCCCAATGATGCTCATTAAGCGCCGTAACATTGAAGCGGCTGTTGAGCAGTATCAGTTTCCTGCCCACATTATTGCCATTCAGCTCCCGTCTTCTGAGCGCAAAAATATAGCCAGCTTTCAAAATGTTTTGGGCGGTATCAGTCATAGCCCGTTTTTATCCGCAGGAGCCAGTGTGCGCTGGATCATTCCTGCAAATACTTGGATGTATCAATTACATATAGATAGTCGTTGGCTCACAACGGTGTTGGGTCAAGATGCCATGAAAGATTATTTAGAGCTGACCTGTGCGGCAAGTCGCAAGGCTTATGATTGGCAGGCATTAATGAAAGTGGGCATAGAGTGTGAGCAGGCACTTAACACTGGCTTTCAAAGAAAGGCCCAAGGAGAGCGAATCAGTGAGCTTGAACTTGAAAAAATTGCCCATGATATTTTGATGCCCTGTATTTTTTCAGATGTGGGTGAAAACAAATGTACAACCCGGCAAAAGATTTTAGGTAAAGCGTTAGATTTTATTCATCATAATTCGATTGAGTCTATTTCTTTAAAAGAGCTGGCCCAAGCTGCGTCTACTTCTGTGCGTAATGTTCAAATAGTCTTTAAACAAGAACTTGGAATCACTCCTATTGCGTATATTCAGCAATTTCGCTTGCATCGCTTTCGTCATCGTTTGAGTTATGCAAACAGTGTTACTGAGGCGGCTTATGCTTCAGGATTTAAGCATTTAGGGCGGTTAACTGAGCGTTATGCCAGTGTATTTAATAACACACCTTCAGTGCATTTAACCAAAGGGTCTCAGGCGCGATTAAATGTTGGGGATTTGTTTGAAATGAATTTAGGCGAATGTTAGTTACTGCTAAGCGCTCGCAGAATACGTTCGGTACTTAAAAATAAACCGTATTGCAATTGAATTAACTGGCTTAATCTTTTTTGATGCTCACTTAATGAGTCCACTAATAATTGCTGTCGTTTGTTCGCTGGGATCTCTTCCGCTGGGGTAATCAACGGCATGATAGCCTCATTAAAGTTTTGATACATGTGGCTGGCTTGTTGCACAACTTGATTGTGATTCATTTCTAAGTCTTGATGTATTTGTAAGTTGTCGGCTTGTCGTTGATGGTTTGCTGACAGCTTGGTGTTTAGAAATGATTGCAGTGCCACTTCTAAACATAGACTTTCTATGTGGGTCATCCACAGCAGCCAAATATCTTTATGGTTTTCCAGTTGCTGAGAATTTGCTTGGTGTTTTGAGAGATACAATTGAACAAATTGCATTTTAAAAATAATCGCGTGCTCTAATTCCACCACTTTTATCGAACGAATATGAGCCCCTTTTTGCGGTTTCTCACCGCTGTAAGTGGCATGTTTACCCGCGTGAAAGTGTTCAATGGTGACGCGATCACAGACTTCTAACCGATAGTAACCATCTAACCGTAATTGCAGCATAATATTACTGATAATCTCGCACACGTCATGAGTATCACTGCATAACATGATGTGGTGGCAGCTTTTTAATAATGTATTGAGCCAGCTGTCTTGTTGAGTCTCATGCCAGTTATAAATATGGTGATAAAAGGTCGCAGACGGAGACATGTTGGGCCTTTTAGAAAATGAGAAGTATTTTCATTGTAGTCGAATGCTGTACACAGACTATCCAGTTTGCGCTGAAATAGTGCAAATACTCAAAAATGGCGACCTATGCCCAGTGCTAAGCGCTGAGTCCTACGGTCACGGGTTAAAGGGCTTTGAGCAAACTCGTTTCCATGTTCATAGTATCGCCACACCACTACGCCAGACCAATGGTTACTAAAATCGTAAACCGCCAATAACTCCACTTCTTGGGTGAGCTCGGCTTTAGGCTGGTAGGTATCCGTGCCTACGTAGTAGTCCATTAGGTCTTGGCTTTGATACTGGGCAGCAAGGGTGGTGATGATACGTAAATCATCAAAGTTGAAGCGTTTATAAACGGCTGCTTCGTATTCTTGGGCTTTATGTTTGCCACTAATATCTTGTAAAACACTAAACTGGGAGACAAAGCCATGACCCAGTGGCACAGATAATTGTGGGCCCAGTTCTATGCTTCGATCGCGGTTTTCATTGGTGAGGTCTGTTTTGCTCGCATCTAAATATTGGTGTGTGCGTAATTGTCCAAGGGCAGATAGGGTCCCAAAGTCGAAACGTTTAATGGGTAAGCCAGCTCGGTTCCCCTCAATAAATACATCTCCTAAGCGACCAAATACTAATAAACCTGGCTGGGTTTGTGCGTCTATTTGTTTATAAGGTAAATCGTCATAAGAGACGGCCCCTGCAATTAGGCCGTTAAACGAAGGCCATTGCCAATCATTGTCATCAGCAAATGTTTGAGCGCTTAATATGAGTAATAACAAAAAGGGAAGGGTGAGAGTAGAGTGTGCTTTCATGTTAAGCCCTTAAACCAAAGAGTATGGCTTAGGGGCTTAAATGATTAAAAGGTTCCGCTTAACCTTTGGGCGTCACAGGTTGTTGAATTTCAACACTTTGAATACCCATGTTAATGAGCTGATCTTGTGCTTTGTTCATTTGTGAGCGATTAGAAAAAGGGCCAGTGAAAACACGAAACCATGTTTTACCGTTGATATCGGCGTTTTCAATTTGGGTATTAAAGCCATTCAAAATCAATTGTGCTTTTAAGCGGTCAGCCCGTTCTTGGCTAGTGAATGAACCTGCTTTTAAGCGATATTCGATTTTGTTGCCGTCTTTGTCGGTGCCTTTTGGTGTGGACTTATATTCTGGCACTTCTTCTACTGTGATCTCTTTATTCTCTAGAATCTCGAAAAACTCGTAGTTATCAACAGCCTTGTTGATGGTTTCAGAGTTTGGCAGCTTTTCTTTAATGGCCTTTTGTACCTGTTCGTTCAAACCTTGTTTGGCTTGATTGTTTAGGTTGTCTTTGGCGGCTTTTGCGTCCTGTATTAAGTCGTCGGTGATTCTGTCGATATCGTCACCAGCGGGTACCGTGGTGAGATACAACAAAAAACCGGCGAAGCTAAGCGCCACCAAAGGCGTGAATATCCATACCCAGCGCGGTGCACCTGATGCCATGTTACATTTCCTCAGGGGCGCTGATGCCCAATAGGTCTAAGCCATTCACGATCACCTGACGGACCGCTTGGGTCAGTGTGATACGGGCATCACGTAAATCTGCATCGTCCACAATTGTTTTGTGAGCGTTGTAATAGCCATGGAAATCGCTGGCCAGTTCGTGCAGGTAGTTGGCAATCATATGGGGGGCGCTAGCGGTGCCAGCGGCTTTTACAATCTCAGGGAAGCGCGCCAGTTTGTTCGCCAGTAACTTCTCTTGGTCTTCGTTTAAGCGGTCTAGCTTAGCTAAGCCGTTGGCTTGATCCCATACTAGGTTCTCAGAACCCAGTTTGCGTAAGATGCTGCAAATACGTGCGTGTGCGTATTGAATGTAATAAACAGGGTTATCGTTTGATTGGCTTAACGCTAAATCAATATCAAAGGTCAACTGAGAGCTTGGAGCACGGGCCGCTAGGAAATAACGGGTGGCGTCTAGGCCCACTTGATCGATCAAATCACGTAGCGTGACGTAACTACCCGCACGCTTAGAAATTTTCACTTCTTCGCCGCCTTTCATTACCGTTACCATTTGGTGAAGTACGTAATCAGGGAAGCCCTCTGGGATGTCCATTTTTAACGCTTGTAGCCCAGCGCGAACGCGGGTGATAGTTGAGTGGTGATCGGCACCTTGCTCGTTGACCACACGTTTAAAACCACGCTGCCATTTTTCTAAGTGATACGCCACGTCTGGCACAAAGTAGGTGTAGCCGCCATCGGTTTTGCGCATAACACGGTCTTTATCGTCGCCGAATTCGGTGGTTTTTAACCAAAGGGCGCCGCCGTCTTCGTAGGTGTAACCGTTTTTAATTAAGGTTTGTACTGCCTCTTCTACCTTGCCTTCGCTGTATAGAGAGCTTTCTAAGAAGTAGACATCAAAGTCCACTTCGAAGGCTTTAAGGTCTAAATCTTGTTCGCGACGTAAATACGCTACTGCAAAGTGACGAATGCCATCTAGGTCGTCGGCGTCCTTGGTGCCGGTAAAGCTTTGATCGGCAGACTCAACCGTGTCGCCCTTCATGAAACTTTCGGCTAGCTCAATAATATAGTGACCTTGGTAGCCGTTTTCTGGCCAGCTGTCATCGCCTGGGCCAAAGCCTTTACAACGTGCTTGCACAGAAAGTGCAAGATTATCAATTTGGGCACCGGCATCGTTGTAGTAAAACTCACGAGTAGTATCCCAACCGTTGGCAATTAATAGACGGCTGATGCAATCACCTACCGCCGCGCCACGGCCATGACCCACATGCAGTGGGCCAGTTGGATTTGCAGATACGAATTCCACCTGCACTTTTTGGCCTTTACCTGAGTCGTTATGACCAAACTTTTCAGCTTGGTTGAAGATGGTGTCTACAATAGAAAAACTCGCCGCTTCGGTCACAAAGAAGTTAATGAAGCCAGGGCCTGCGATTTCGGCTTTGTTTAGAATTGGGCTATCAGGCAGAGCTTTGATGATTTCTTCCGCCCAGTCGCGCGGCTTCATACCGGCAAGCTTGGCACTGGCCATTGCCACATTTGATGCGTAATCACCATGGGCTTTATCCTTGGTGTTTTCGATCATCACTTTAGGCGCAGCCTCGGCCGGCAATTTGCCAGCGGCTTTTAAGGCTTCAAGGGTTTGCTCAATTAAACTGACTAGCTCTTGTTTCATGGTGACCTTACAAATCGGGGGTTAGGGTGAACCTAACGGAATATGCACAAAAATTGCGCGCATTATCCCAGTTTGGCCCTAAATTTTCCACATAAGAGTTGGCCCATTTGCTTTAGTCGTAAGGCTTAAGTCAAAGATAAGGGTTGTATATATGAAATTTCATATATATGATTTAGCGTATGTTTATTTGGTGCTGCTTATGACCCCGTTATCGTTATTTAAATGCCTTGGGGATGAAACCCGCTTACTGATTATGGTGCTCATACAAAACCAAGGTGAGTTATGTGTGGGTGAGCTGGTGGATGTGTTAGAACTTAGTCAGCCTAAAGTCAGCCGACATCTTGCCAGTTTGCGTGAGTGCCAATTGTTGGATGTGCGTAAATCGGGTCAGTGGGTGTTTTATCGGGTGCATGATGATCTGCCCAGCTGGGCCACTGAAATTGTCTGCCAAACGGTTAATGCTAGCAATGAAACACTGGCAGTATTGGTACAGCGTTTGCAATTGGTTGATGAGCCCAATCGTAAAACAGCGTGCTGCTAGTAAATATTTCTGCAACACAAAACCATTATGTTCATAGGGTTTGTGTCATGGGCGAAAGCCTGTTTTGTTAGAAATATTGGAGGCGCATTGCGCATACCATATGAAAATTTTATTTGTATGTTCGCAAAATCATTGTTCAAGTATTTTGTCTGAGGCCATCGCCAACTACGCGGATGACCCTAGATTACAAGCAGCCAGTGTGGCCAGTCACACTAGTGGTCATGTTCATCCATTATCACTGCAATACTTGGAAGAAACAGGTATCCCAACTGATGGTTTAAAAAGCCAAAGTTGGGAAGCGCTGAGAAATTTTGATCCAGATGTGGTGGTGACCGTAGGTGACCCTATAAATGATGATGGTTACCCACAGTGGTTAGCTAACAGCGTTAAGTTACATTGGGGGTTGGCGGACCCGTCTAATAAACAAGGTACCGCGTTGCAAATTAAGGCGGCGTTATTATTTTGTTTGAATGACATCATTTGCCGCACCCATCAGATTTTAGAATTAGATTTAGACAACTTATCCCGTGATGCCCTTAAAAGTGAATTAATGAAACTGGGGGCACAAGGGTAAATACAAACCTCAAGAGGGCTTCGTGCACGTTAAATGAAAATATTATTTATTTGTACCCATAATCGCTGTCGCAGCATTTTATCTGAAGCCATTGCAAACGATGCAAAGGACCCTCGCTTGCAAGCGGCAAGTGCCGGCAGTCAGCCGGTGGGAGAAGTGCATCCCCTTTCCATTAAATATCTACAAGAACAAGGCATTTCAACTGACGGTTTAAAAAGCCAAAGCTGGGATGAGTTAGAAGACTTCAACGCTGATGTTGTTGTGACAGTATGTGACAGCGCAGCCGGTGAAGCCTGCCCTGTGTGGTTTGGTAAAAGCATTAAATTACACTGGGGCCTAGAAGACCCGTCAAAAGTGCAGGGCAGTGATGAGCAAATCAAAGCGGCCTTTCTTACCTGCATAAATGAAATCAAATATCGCATTACAAAAATTCTACAACTTGATTTAGATAACCTAAGTGGCGATGCCTTAAAAGCGGAACTGTTAAAGCTAGGCGCGCAGGGTTAGTTCTATTTTATCTGTAATA
>JAGDZK010000013.1:0-8329 GCA_049115935.1 Bermanella sp.
CCGAACTGACCAGAACCACCAGACTGTTTCTTATGCGTGTAAGAATCTTCAACTTCTTTGGTGATGGTTTCACGGTAAGCAACTTGTGGCTCACCAACAATTAGATCAACGCCGAAGGTACGCTTCAGAATGTCTACTTTGATGTCTAAGTGAAGCTCACCCATACCACGAAGAATGGTTTGACCACTGTCTTCATCGGTGTGAACAAGGAAAGTAGGGTCTTCTGCAACCATTTTACCGATGGCAATACCCATTTTCTCAGCACCGCCTTTATCTTTAGGCGTAACAGCGATAGAGATTACAGGCTCAGGGAAAACCATGGCTTCAAGTGTACATACGTGTTTAGGATCACAAAGAGTGTGACCTGTTTGAACGTTCTTCATACCAACGATGGCGATGATGTCACCTGCTTGCGCTGAATCAAGTTCTTTACGCTCATCGGCTTCCATTTCACACATACGACCAACACGTTCAGTTTTACCTGTAAACGAGTTAAGGATGGTATCGCCTTTGTTCAATTTACCAGAGTAAATACGGATGAAGGTCAGGGCACCGAAACGGTCATCCATGATTTTGAACGCAAGTGCACGGAAAGGCTCATCAACAGATACAGTCGCTACTTCACCAGTTGGCTCACCGAATTCATCAGTAAGGTCCTGTGGAATAACGTCAGTTGGGCTTGGTAGGTAATCAACAACAGCATCAAGGATAAGTTGAATACCTTTGTTTTTAAATGCAGAACCACAGAACGTTGGGAAGAATGCAAGGTCGCGAGTACCTTTACGGATACAACGTTTGATGTCTTCCATAGAAGGCTCTTCACCATCCATGTACGCCATCATTAGGTCGTCGTCTTGTTCAACAGCGGTTTCGATTAGCTGTTCGCGGTACATTTCAACGTCTTCAACCATGTCGGCTGGGATGTCTTTAATTTCGTAGTTTTCAGGTAGACCAGAGTCATCCCAAACGTATGCTTGACGAGTTAATAGGTCAACCACGCCAACAAAGTCATCTTCACGGCCAATAGGAAGAACCATGATTAGAGGCTTAGCAGCTAGTACGTTTTCTACTTGGTCAACTACTTTAAGGAAGTCTGCACCGATACGGTCTAGTTTGTTTACGAAAATGATACGTGATACGCCCGACTCATCCGCATAACGCCAGTTAGTTTCTGACTGAGGTTCAACACCACCAGAACCACAGAATACGCCGATACCGCCATCAAGTACTTTAAGAGAACGATATACTTCAACAGTGAAGTCAACGTGCCCAGGTGTATCGATAACGTTCATGCGGTGATCTTTCCAGAACGTGGTGATCGCAGCAGATTGAATGGTAATACCGCGCTCAGCTTCTTGTTCCATGAAGTCAGTAGTAGATTCACCATCGTGAACCTCACCAGTCTTATGGATTTTACCAGTAAGCTTAAGGATACGTTCGGTGGTGGTAGTCTTGCCCGCATCTACGTGGGCGAAAATACCGATATTTCTGTATTTAGATAGGTCTGACATAACTTGCTCGACATTGCAGGGTAAAAATCGCCGCAGAGTTTAATTGCTTTGGCGACGATATTGAACAAAAAAATAGCAGGATAGGCCTTTAAAAGGCGAAAATTTGCAAATATGCATCAAAAATTTCCCATCCTGCTATCTGTGGGAGATTTTGGGGGCGGATCTTAGCATATTTCGTAACGAATAAACGGCCTTTTTAGAGATCTGAGTGTAGCTGATTGCGCCCAGTTTGCAGGGGATGTGGATGATTTACTGTAACCAGAAGCTAACCCCTTGTTCTTCAAGGAAAGTTCTCGCATTTTCCCCTTGCAGCATGGCAAGAGTTGAAAGCAGTCCTGCCTCTATGCAGGTGCTGGCTGCAACCGTGATAGAAAGTGGCGGACGTTCAACTGGCCAGCCAGTTTTTGGGTTTAAGATATGTCCATATCGAACACCATTAAAGGTAAAGTGCTGAATGGTAGTCCCACTGGTCGTGATGGCACCTTGCTTGATTTCGATGACAGTGGTTGGCTTTACGCCTTCTGGGTTTTCGATACCGCTACGCCAGTTATTACCATTTAAGCGAGGGCCGCTGACCCGCAGATCGCCACCAAAATTAATCAAAAAGGGGAATGGGCAGTTTTGTTTTAATATCTGCCAGCATTTATCAACCGCATACTCTTTACCTATGCCACCTAGATCCAGTGACATACCCTTTGGGAGCTCAATTGTATTGCCGTGGCGAAGGACTTTGTCAAAACCAATAAAAGGCAATAGCTCATCCACACTGGCTTGAGAGGGAAGTGATTGTATAGCTTTAAAGTTCCATATTTTGCGTAGCACCCCTGATGTTACATCAAATAAGCCATCGCTGAGTTCGTAACATTGCTGGGCAAAATCTAATAGCGAGAGGGTCTCAGGATCGAGTTCACATTTTTCGTGTTGATTAATGCGATATAGCAGGTTGTCTTGCCGGTAGCGGCTAAACTTCTTCTCTATCCGCCATGCCTCTTCGCTCGCTAATTTATAGAGTGGCTCAGTGTCGAAACCTTTAGGCGCTTCAATAATAACCTGGCAAGGGCTCGCCATGGCCTGAAATTGGCACTGGTGAAGAGAGGTTTGTTCACTGTACTGAAAACGAATATCAGGCAAGGTTTCTATTCCAAATTAACTTTGAGTGAATTAATACTGGCTTTGTGGGCTCATTCACAGTCAAAAAGACCTTTATTCTACACAATAAGCCCATGTGCGATTTGGCCATTATTACAAATAGGTATTCATACCATGGGACATACATTTAACCGGCTCGGATTGATCCTTGCTACTTGCTTGGCTTTATCGGCCTGCAAGCCTAGTTCGCCCAAAGAAAATGCAGGGGACCAAAATGGCTCTGTATTGACATATAGCTTTACCTTAACGCAAAAAGAATTTGATGCGCTATCACCAGATGATCAATTTGTGGTGGCGAACAAGATTTTGTCCACCATGTATCGTGGTATGCCTGCGGATGAGTTTTTTGATTTAACTCAGGGGTTTGAGACCCCTGTGGTGCAATACACCAACTTCATTGAGCGAACACAAAGAGCACTGACGACGCCTTTAAAAAATAGCGAAATTAAAAGCTTAAATAAAGATATATTTGGTGTTGAAGATAACCTTGAAACAGAAAATGTGGATGAGTCTATCCCGGCTCGATTCACTAATATTGATAATAATGAGCCTCACCAAATTTTTATGGCTCGTGCACATACTTATCCACTAAGTGAAAATCAAATGGTGCAGTGGATGAGTTTCTTTTTGGCCAACACCATTATGTTCTCTCCTGCCCGTGAAATGGATAGTACCAATACTCAAGATGTCGATCGCGTCTTGGGGTATTTAAACGATTCGTTATCAGATGGTTTGACCATGCGCGAAGTGGTAAGAGGGTGGTTGCATAACTTAACCCGCTGGCGTGTTTCCCGCTCGCCAGAAAATCACGCACTGGAAATGTTTGAGTTGTACTTAGGTGTATTTAATGACACGCCAGAAGAGCAACAAAATACTATTAATGGTGGTAAAGCGTGTAGTGAATGGTATCTCACAGATAATGATGCGGACTATCAGTTATTAAAAGACAATACCCAAGACGGCATTGCTGAGCCAGTGAAAGTGTTTGGCCAATATATTTATGATTGTGATGATTTGTATGGCGTAGTAGCTGGCCACCCATTATTTATTCCACGTATGGTTGAAGTGATTTCCAATTACTTTTTAGATGGAATGTCTACGCAGAAAAAACAGGACGTTGTGCAGCAAATTGTTGCCACTAACCCAGAAACATTTCAAGACGTGTTTATGGCCGTTATGTTTTCAAAAGCGTTTTTATTAGAAAGCGAACGCCCAAAAAGTTTTGAAGAGAATGCCTTTAACTTTTTACATGCTATGCACTGGACACCACGTTCTGGTTCGGGTGATTTAGGAACTCGAGTGCTTGATAATGTCTATGACTCATCCGGTAATAGTCGAACGGTAGGTGTTCATAATATGGGTATTGCAGCCATGGATTATAAAATTGGACGAACACCTTTTTTACCAATGGATGTGCTGAGTTTTGCCACTTACCATAAGGCTATGCGTGAATCTGTTTTGTTAAATAACAGAGCATTCGATGGCCGTAATCACCCTGAGGAAACTGACTTTACTGAAGCTGCTATTTCTCGCCAGCCCCCTTTTGAGATAGTAAATGGTGGTTTCTACGTTGCGGGAACAGAAAACCTAAAACCTGAGCTTGAAAATCTAACCGCTTCAGAGTTTATTGATTTTGTATTTATGACAGCCCTCGGTCGTCGTGCGACTGCAGTTGAGTCAGCTGCATTTTTATTAGAAGGTGGCCCAGATATTCGGGATGAGTCCGGAGCCGTTATTGATGATAATAGAGATTATTTACGTGAATACGAAAATGAGAATGGAGAGCTAGTTTTATCATTACGTCGTGGTACTGGTGGTACTGATGAACTTTATGAATATTGGGCTGATGATTTTGCTGAAATCATGCTGGATTATATTTCTCGATTGCCTGAATTTTATTATTACAAAAGCGTAAGCCAATAGGAGCGTAAAAATGAAAAGACGTGATTTTTTAAAGTACGCTTCTTCGGTTGCATCAACTAGTGTAGTGCCAGTTGGTTTGAGCATGAATTTATTAGCTCAGCGTGCCTATGCGGCCAGTCCGGTTTATTCGAATGTCAGTGTAACGGCTCCTGCCGTTCTACCTCAAGTGATTAATATTTTCATGTACGGTGGTGCGTCTGAATTAGCCGGCAATCTGAGTAATATTGAGCAAATCAATATGCACTCGCAAAATGATTACACCGCAAATAATGCGTTTACATCGAATATATTGTTGAATGCAACGGATAATGACCCAGCGAATCGCTCCCGTTTTAACGATGGCCAAATTACCGCAAACAAGTTCTGGAAAGAAGCGGGCGGCACTTACATGGAAGATATGTTAGCGGCCAATCAGATGACGGTTTACCGAACTCTGTATAAACAAAAGAGTCCGACGCGTTCTCACCGTGAAAGTATCTTTATGTCTCATAAGGGCACATTAGATATTGAAAACTCTCCTGGTATTGGCTCACGTTTGGCGTTAATGCTGAAGCAGCATGAGTCAACGTATCAAAATGTGCCAACGGCTGATGGCTCAGCTTTAGGTGCGTTAGATGAAGTGGTTTTACCGTTTGTATCGTTTGAAGGTGAGTCACAAACTTATGCATTGGACCCAGATAATCCGTTGCCTTTGACGTTACGTGGGTTAACTATGGATAGTAGTTTTAATAACCCTTACACCCGCGGATCAATTGGTGGTAGCGATAGCGCTATTGAAGCATTGCTAGCAGCACGTAAAACTGAAATGGATGCTTCTGAGAGTAAATACTTCAAAGCAGCGGATGGGTTTACTAAGCGTGCAGATTTAGAATCTCGTATGCAAAACTTGTCTAGCTTACTAAATGGTACCGATGCCAATAGTAATCAATCCAGCGCAGAAGCGCTTGGTGTAACCTATCCAAACAGTAATTTTGCTCGCCAGCTTGAGGCAGCGGTTACATTGGCTATTCATAACCCTCAGACTTTATATATGGCCATGGGCACCTCTGGCTTAGGTGGTTGGGATGATCATAATAATGGTATTGATCGCTACCCTAATCGAATGAATGATGTGATGGCGGCGATTAAAGCAGGCATGGCGCATATCGAAGCATCCAATGGGGTGACCACAATTAATGGTGGCACGCGTACTCGTACCGATAATATTGTGATTAACGTGTTTGGTGACTTTGGTCGCTTAGTGAATCTTAATGGTTCAGGTGGGTGGGATCATGCAAATAATCAAAACCTGTATACATTTGGTGGTGCGGGAGTTCGCCCGACCAAAGAGGCAGCTGCATTAGGTAGTGTGATCGGTACCACAGAGCGTGCGGGCAGTAGTAAAACCAATAACCAGTATACGATTCCAACCAGTGGTAGCCCTACCTGGGAGCCTATGTCGGTTGCTTCATCTATCTATGGCTACTTTGGTGCGACCAACTCTCATATCTTAACGGCTGACGCTACTTATAATCCTGACGGTGATGTTCGCTTTGAAGATAAATTACCTTAGTTAGCTGTTTGAGGTTTATCTTGGCTATAAAAAAACGGCGATGGATTTAATCCACCGCCGTTTTTGTGTGCCCTAAATTAAGCGGGTTTAATCAAAGCCTTTGCCTAGGTCGACGGTAAAGAAGACGGTGCCGTCATCATCCACAATGGCATCTTCATATTGGCGATGAATGTAAGCCAGCCTAAAATCAATTGAGCCAGTTGCGCTTGTGCGGTATTGGTATTTAAGGCCTGCCGTTACGCTGAGCATTTCAGCTAAGCGAGGGTCGGAGGACGCGTGCTCAAGAGCGCTATCAATAACAATGTTATCGCTAAGAATGGTGCGCTGATAAAAGTTCGCCGCTTGTTGGTGATAAATTCGGCCAAATGGCGTAAACAAGTGTTTGATGCGAGTATCAAAGCTATAGCTCATTTCAACCGTGTGTGAATTCACATCCCAGCTATCAGTGTGGTAGCGATAGCTAAAGTCCAAGTGATGGCCGCTTTTAGGTAGTTCATGTACCAGCTTGGTATACAATATATAACGTTCACGATTATCAGGGCGACTTTCATATAGGGTGCCGTATGAAACATCATCGGCATCGGCAACACTGATCATCTTATAAGGGTCTGTGAGGTAGCCCAGTGAGCGGCTATGGCTAAGGTTTACCATGGCCGCTGTTCGGCGGTTGATCACGGTGCTCATACCAAATAACATGTCGTAGTTATTCTTGCTGCCTTTACCAAAGAAGATGGCATCGTCAATGTTAGAAAGGGCTTCAGGTGTGGTTTCATCGCTGCGGCTAACTTTATCTACCGAGCCACCGAGCGCCGCAGTGAATGTATAGGCTTTATCTTCGGTATCTTTTTCAATGCTCATGCCCCCGCCAATGGCAGTGTAGTCACCCTCAACTGATACATAAGCGCTGAGGTTTGAGCGAATTAGGCGCTGCCATTCATGGCCCCAACTAGTATCGATGGCCAGTCGCGTATCATCAAAGGGTACGGTGCCGTCACCACCACCAGCAGAGCCACCGCTCCCGCCTGAGGCGCTCGTCACAGTAACGGTGTCGTTGTTAGGCAGAACACCTGAGGGTGTTGACCCGGTGAGCGTGTCAAAGACGAGACCTAGCTTGATTGTATCTTTGTCACTTAAATTGCCGCTGATTTTAGCCATGTAGGTGTCAACGGTAATGCGATCAGGCTCTTTATAGCGTAAATAACCAACATCTACATTCCAGCTGTTATATAAGCTGGCACTGTCTTTCTCCACAGCTTCTACAGCTTCATGGCCCAGTAGTGCGCTGGCTGCTAGTGTGAGTTGTTGTTTGAGTTTTTTAGTTACAGCCACAGCCGCCTCCTCCTACGCTCTTGCCACCGGTTGAACCTTCTTTTGAAAAGTAGATGTGCTCATCTACATAGCCATCAATCGGGTCTCCCTGAAGCGACATTTGCTTTTTGGCCAAAATACCTTTTTGCCAAGGTTTTACATCTTCAGGTGTAAACATGGGGTTTAATAGGCTGCAGCCGGAAAGGCAGCAGGTAATGAGGAATAGATAAACAGTAACGCGCATGTGTTTGCCTCTTTTTAGGTGAGCAGACTATAGCAGGTGGAAAATGGCCAAAATATAGATTGGGTATCAAAATCAAAATTTGAACAGTAATTAAATTCAAACGAAGAGGCCTTAGGCTGTTTATTGACTGAGAAATAATCAATTTAAAATCATCAGTTGTACTTAATTTGAGCAGTTGTATACCTTGTTTTGAATATAATGTGAGCAGTCGCTTATTTGCTTGGCTTTGCATGACGGCGAAATGCGCCAGCGGATAGTCACGCGAAGGCACTAAAAACCAGCTGTTTAAATATTCAACACACCGCTTTGCAGCCCCCGAAATATCTAGGCTTTAAGGTCTGGTTAATCCTTGACAGGTTGACTGGACACGATTACAATTCGCGTCCCTTTAAATAGGGGTTAGCGGATTTATGTTTCATTATCGGAGTTCTTGGTTATGCAAAACCAGAAAATTCGTATTCGGCTGAAGGCCTTTGACCATCGCCTGATAGACCAGTCTACGCAAGAAATCGTTGAGACGGCTAAGCGTACTGGCGCGCAGGTTCGTGGTCCTATACCGCTGCCCACACGTAAAGAGCGTTTAACCATCTTGGTTTCACCGCACGTCAACAAAGACGCGCGTGATCAATATGAGATTCGTAC
>JAGDZK010000014.1:0-59866 GCA_049115935.1 Bermanella sp.
GACATCTTCTGGCCTTCTTGGTCACGCACAAGGCCGTGAACATAAACCTTTTTAAATGGCACTTCGCCGGTGAACTTCAACGTCATCATGATCATACGAGCAACCCAGAAGAAGATGATGTCAAAACCCGTCACCAATACGTCGGTAGGGTGGAAAGTTTTAAGTTCGTCGGTATTTTCAGGCCAGCCAAGCGTTGAGAACGTCCAAAGGGCAGAACTGAACCAGGTATCCAATACGTCGTTGTCTTGGCGAAGATTCACATCATCACCTAGATTATTTTCTTTACGGACTTCCGCTTCACTGCGACCGACAAATACATCGCCGTTATCCGCATACCAAGCTGGGATGCGATGCCCCCACCAAAGTTGACGGGAGATACACCAGTCTTGAATGTCGCGCATCCAAGAGTAATACATGTTTTCGTAGCTCTTAGGCACAAATTCGATGTCGCCGTTTTCAACCGCTTCGATGGCCGGTTTCGCGAGTTCTTCAATGCGCACATACCATTGGTCGGTCAGCATTGGCTCGATGACTACGCCGCCGCGATCGCCGTATGGGACGGTTAGGTCGTGGTCTTTGATTTCATCTAATAAACCCAGTTCGTCCATTTTAGCAACGATGGCTTTACGGGCTTCAAAACGCTCAAGGCCAATAAATTCTTGTGGTAATTCAGTTGAATAATCGTCACTGGCTTCGCCGTTAGTGTTAAACACTTCGGCTTCAGCGCGGATCTCACCATTAAAGGTTAAGATATTGATCATCGGCAGTTTGTTGCGTTTTCCCACTTCGTAATCGTTGAAGTCGTGGGCAGGAGTGATTTTTACGCAACCGGTGCCTTTTTCCATATCGGCGTGTTCGTCCGCCACGATCGGAATACGACGGCCCACCAATGGCAGCTCAATGAACTTACCGATTAAATCTTTATAGCGCGGATCTTCTGCGTTCACCGCCACACCGGTATCACCCAGCATGGTTTCAGGGCGGGTAGTGGCTACCACAATGTAGTTGCGACCATCTTGCGTGGTCAGGCCATCTGCAAGCGGGTAACGGAAGTGCCACATGTGGCCTTTTTTATCTTTGTTTTCAACTTCAAGGTCAGAAATAGCGGTGTGCAGTTTCGGGTCCCAGTTTACTAGGCGCTTGCCGCGGTAGATGAGGTCTTCTTTGTAAAGACGCACAAATACTTCTTCTACGGCTTTGCTTAGGCCGTCATCCATAGTGAAGCGTTCACGGCTCCAATCTACCGATGAGCCTAAACGGCGAATTTGGTTGGTGATGTTACCGCCGGACTCGGCTTTCCAGTCCCAGACTTTTTCTAGGAATTTTTCACGGCCCAGCTCTTTGCGATCAATGCCTTGTGCGGCTAATTGGCGTTCCACCACCATTTGTGTGGCGATGCCCGCATGGTCGGTACCTGGCTGCCATAAGGTGTTTTTGCCCTGCATGCGGTTATAGCGAATCATGCAGTCCATTACCGCATTGTTAAAGCCGTGACCCATGTGCAAGGAGCCCGTGACGTTTGGTGGCGGGATCATGATGCAGTAGCTTTCATCGCCACCTTGCGGGGCGAAATAGCCCTTTTCTTCCCAGGTTTTGTACCAAGATTGCTCGATTGCGTGGGGCTGGTAGGTTTTATCCATGGCCATGGCTGTTATTCACCGACTTTAAAGCTGAAAAATGGCGCTGATTATAGCGGTTTTTGCGGGGGGATAGTAGGTGTAGCAGGTTGGGCTGAATAAGCACTTCTGTTGTTAAGATCAAAGCTTATTTTGGAAGATATCCTCCCCTTAATTTTAACTCCCGCCAATCACATTTGTAACCGCATCACTCAACCAACTTAATGCTGGCCCTGTGGGTTTATTTTTGGGTGTAATGCGTTCTATAGGCGTATTCCAAGGTTTGTGATCAAAGCTCAAAGTGAGTTTGATTATGTCACCACTTTCAAGTGCGGCTTTGGCTAGGTGCTCTGGTAAATATCCCCAGCCTAGGCCGTTCATGATTAACGTTTTTACTTCTTGAAAATTATTGGCGTACCAGTTGTTTGGGCCAAGGGCGATAAATTGATCGCTACCGGTATTGGCCCAATCTTTGGCGATGATTTGTCGGTGGTTGATCAGTTGGGTTTCAGTCACTGGGCCTTGGCTCGCTAAAATATGGTCTTTGTGGCACATGCCATAAAATGCCAAGCTGCCTATATAACTTAAGTGAACGCCGCGATGTAAGGTGGCGTTGGCGAACATTAACCCCATATCTGCCTCCCCTTGTTTTACCCAGTTCAACACCTCACTGCTTGCGCCCGTTAGAATATTCACCTGAGTATTGGGGAATCGTTGTGAAAAATGCGCAATGCAATCCATTAGCTTGGGTAAGACCACGCCAGAGTCTACCGCCAATGTTAGATGGGTTTCCGTTTGATGATTGATGGCTTGTGCGGCCAGCTGCATTTCTTGGTTTTGTAAGATCACCGCTTTGGCATATTCCAATAACCGAGTGCCTTCTTGGGTGAGGCTGGGCTTGCGCGTAGAGCGGTCAAATAGCTGACAATTTAAATCCACCTCTAGATTGGCAATGCCTTGGCTAACCGCCGATTGCACCTTGCCAAGACGCTTAGCGCAGGCGCTGAAGGAGCCGCTATCTGCGGTTTCGACGAACATACGTAACTGTTCTAGGTTATACATATCACTAATTCTGATGGTAACTAACTTTTAATCATCATATATGCGAATACAATTACTGCAAGATTTTGGGAGTAGACGATATGCAAACGCGAGAACGAATTTTTCAAGCAATTGTGTTTGAAGTGTTGGCGCTGATTTTTTTAGTGATCCTTGGCAAGCTATTTATTGATGAGCAAGTCCATGTGCTAGGCGGCTTGGCAATGGTGTTTTCCATGATTGCCATGGTTTGGAATTATATCTTCAACATCGGCTTTGATCGGATTTACGGCCACGAGCGCATCAGCCGCGGCTTTAAGGTGAGGGCGATTCATGCATTGGCATTTGAGGCAGGCATGCTGGCCTTTACCTTGCCGATTGTGATGTGGGCGTTGAGTTTTACGTTTTGGCAGGCGTTGATGCTGGATTTAGTGGGGATCGGCTTCTTTTTAATTTATGCGCCGCTGTTTCATTATATCTATGACCACACTCGCGTGCGTTTTCACGCGAGTGCCGTCTAGTTTCTTAACTGGCGCAGATGCCTTTCATTAAGATTTTATTCGTCCAATGCATAAAACCGTGTGATGTCGAAAATTGTGTGCTGACCGCTTGTAAATCGCCACTGCATTTAGATTCTAATTCAGCCTTGGCTTGATCCACGTAGTCGGTGTCAAATACAAAAAAGAACACCACTTTTTGTTCACTGCGCGCTTCAACAATATTAGACGTTTTTGTTTTTACAGGCATTTGTGAACCAAAGCCATCGGTGTGCACCATATGAATACTATGTGTGCACCCAGTTAAAAGCAGTGCTACCAGTAGGGTAATTGATAATTTAAAATTCATGATGTCACCTTATGCTTTTTTGCAGTAGCCGCTGGCAATCACTTCACGTTTAAATACTAAAACATAAGCAGTCGTTTGGTGTTTAGTTAGAACACCGGTTAGCTTGCCGTTTGAGCATTCTTTTTTAAGGTTATCAACCGCTTCATTTACAAAATCATTTTGTGTTGTTAAACCAAGGAACAGCCAGTCATGGGCGCTGGCACTGACTAATTGGCCTTTATCGCTTGGGATCTGTGTAAGAGATACTGAGTTTAATGACATGCAGCCAGACAAAGTAACGATAGCAATTAGGGTAATAAATAAACGAGTCATGGTGTTTCCTTATAAAATACAGTCGGCGTCAATGCGCACAATTTCGCCACTTACTGGGCCGTATGATTTAGCTTCGCGAATATTGCGGATGCCGGTGATTTTGCCTGTCGAGCACTGCTGATATAGCGCATCTAAAATATTTTCTGCGTAGCTGTCAGTAAAAACCGGATTACCAGTACGAGGCCCCATATTCATTAACGCTAAAAGGTCACGAACTTGTTGAAGCTGCTCGCTATGCTTAGAGCTGCTGGCCAGTTCTGCGGCAATGCCAGCAACCACGGCCATTTCAATACCGCTTTCGCTAACTTTTACAGAGATGGGGGTGAGTGTGCCTTTACTTTGATCAATATCGCCGATCTGAACATAGTCCAGTCGTGCGCATGCTCCAAGTAATAACAAGACACCCATTAGGATAATTTTTTGCATATTTCAGCGTCCTTATTTTTTATGGCCGCGCACTTTATGTGATGTTGGTGCAAATAACAAAGCAAAATGCACTATGCATGACTGTTTTGCGGAGTGACGAAAAGGGCAGGGTACAAGGATAAGCTGAATGAAAACTGAATAGCGTTAAAATAGCGCTAAAAATGATTGGCCATTAACCACGCAAATCCCGGTGGGTCACTTCATAACCGCGATCTTTATAAAACTTAAAGTGTTGCCTTGTTTGGGCTAACACGGTTTCATCTTGAATCACGATTTCAAGTACGCGAGCAAAGCGGCTAAAAAATGTTGGCTGGGGTGAGCTTAAGTTGATCATTACATCAAAGTGGTGAGCAGGATGATTTTGCCAGCCAATTTGGACTTGCGCAGGTTGCTCGTCGGTAACCAGATTATGAGGCAGGAATGCTTCTGGTTTATAGGTCCACATTAGGTCGTCTAGGCGCTGGGCTTGTTCGGCGTTTTCCACATGAATATACACTTGATGCCCTTCACCATAGACCTTCTCGCTTAAGCGACAGGCAAAGTTAAAACGTGCGTGTTCGTCGCTATGGCCTAAAATATAAAAGTCGATGGCAGTCATGGTGTTACTCACATGAAGATGGGCCTTAGTATACTGGTTGTGGGTGGCTTTCTCTACACGGGTTGTATGGGAGCTTTGCACATGGACAAGATAAAGCCTCACCTGTATAACCTTTGCTCAATTTTGAACACACCAAATAATAATAAATCCGAACATCAAGCAGTAGCCATATGATTCGCCTTATCCGTTTTATCCTTCTATGTATCGTTAAATTAGTATGCAGTGTGTTGTATCGTTTTAAAATTCGTTGGTTAAGTGATGAGAACTTTAAACAGTTTAAAGATGTGCGCTTAATCGTATTTTTAAATCACACCAGTTTATTTGAGCCTTTATTTATTGGTGCTTGTCCCGTTTCGGTTTTGTGGCGATTAAGTGGTGAATTAATCGCCCCAGGTGCTGATATTACCCTTAACGACCGGCCCATTGTGGGTCGTATCTACCACAGTTTATTGCCAGGGCTTGTGCCCATTACTCGTAAAAAAGATGAATCTTGGCAGCACTTTATGAGCTTGGTAAGCAAAGATACGCTGGTGGCTATTTTGCCCGAAGGGCGCATGAAACGAAGTACCGGTTTAGATAAACACGGCAATGCTATGACGGTCCGTGGTGGTGTGGCGGATATTTTACAGGTTAAGCAGCATGGCAAAGTATTGTTTGTGTACAGCGGTGGTTTGCATCATATCCATACACCTGGGGATAAGTTTCCCAGTGTATTTAAAACCATTACTGCTAATGCACAAATGATGGATATTCAAACATACAAAGACAGTTTACCGCTTGCAGTTGACCATGATTTTCGTGAGCAAGTGGTGATGGATATGCAAAAACGCCTTGATACTCACACCCCTTTTTAATTAAACGGCAAGTTCTTCAAGGGGTTTGCTAGCAAACCAAGTTTGCGCAAGGCTTACCCGTTTGTCAGCGCTGTAATTCAGCTCAGTCGAGCTCAAGCGATCAATGGGTTTTAATCTGTGTAACAATCCGGTGCCATTTGCCACTTGTATGGTCAGACCTGGTCGAGCATTTAGCTCAAGTAACATGGGGCCTTTGTTTAAATCTAACACCATGTCCGCCCCTAAATAACCAAGCCCTGTCATTTCATAACAATTGGCGGCGAGTACCAATAACTCATGCCAGTTATCAATTTTTAGTTTAGAAAGATCTTGGCCGGTATCTGGGTGATGCAAAATACTTTGGCCGTTTTGCACCGCGCGCAATGGTTTGCCTGTTGCAATGTCTAGACCCACACCTACGGCACCTTGATGTAAATTGGCTTTGCCATCGGATGCCCGCGTGGCTAAACGCATCATGGCCATAACAGGAAAGCCTTTAAAAATAATCACCCGAATATCTGGCACTCCCTCAAATGAGTAGCCGTTAAATTGTGGATCAAATTGAATAAGCTCTTCAATAATGGCCACATCAGGTGCGCCACCTAAACTGTATAAGCCAGATAAAATATTCGACACATGACGTTGTAAATCTAACAGGCTAATTAGGTTGCCATTGTTTTTAACAAAGTGCAGATCATCATGACGGTTTAAAACCAAGATGCCTTTGCCGCCACTGCCTTTTGCTGGTTTGATTGCAAAACCTTGGCAGTTTTGTAGGTGTTGAGCCAGTTGAGACACATCATGTTGGCTTTTAATGGTGGCAATTAAGTTAGGCGTGGTGATGCCTGCGGTTTGCGCAAGCAACTTGGTTTTGAGTTTGTTATCAACAAGCGGGTATAGGTGTCTTGGGTTATGACGGCTGATATAAGCGATGTTACGCTTGTTCATGCCTAAAATGCCCGATTGATTTAAACGCCAAGGAAGTGCCCACATTTATTTGTTAAACACCTTAAAACGTGACAATTCAAACAAACGATAACCGGTATACGAACCAATCAATAGCACCAGTGACAGCACAATAAATTGAATGCCAATAAAGTTAAATGTGATGTGGCGAATCCACGGGTCATTCATTGCCCAATAAACTAAAACGGCGGTCAATAGGCTGCCACCACCTTGAACCATCACTTCGCGGCCACCTTCTTCTTCCCATAAAATAGACATACGCTCAATGGTCCACGATAAAATGATCATAGGAAAAAAGGTAATTTTCAAACCTTCAGTTAAACCTAATTTAAATGCCAATACGCTAAACACACTGATAATGGCAATTACGGAAATAATCACCGCGGTTATTCTAGCTACCAGTAATAAATTTAAATGGGACAAATAACTGCGGATAAACAATCCCGTGGTGACCACCAGTAAAAAACCAACCAATCCTGTGATTAATGACGTTTGAATAAAGGCTAATGCGATCAGCACCGGCATAAACGTGCCTGACGTGCGAATGCCCACTAAAATACGCAATAGACATACGATTAATGCGCCAATGGGAATAAGCAAAATCGTCTGAAACATGGCCTGCTCTTCAATGGGCAAACTATGAATAGAAAAGTTTAAGAAATCATACTGGCTTGATAAGTTCTGCGCGATATTGGCAAACGTGGATTCTTCTCGCTTAATCATAGAAAAGTGAATGCTCGATTGCTTACCGCCGGAGAGATCTAAAACTGGTGCGCCTGTTTGTTGCCATAAAAGCAGTGGTGCATTTTTTTTGATTTTAAAATTGTCATTAGGGCTTTCAGGAAAGAAAAACATTTCATGACGATCACCGTTCCAAACCCGTAAGAGGGGAATCAAGTCTTGGTGGCGACGGCTATCTTGCAGTTGTAAACCATATATTAAGCTAGCCGGTATTTTTGCTTTATGAAGCATGTTGACGATGAGTTGTGGTAATTGCTCAGAATACTGGCTGCGCAATAAAATAATTTCTTGATTGGTGTTGGCTTGATTGAATTGTTTAAGCAATTCACGGGTAAAACTAAAGTTATCGGATGACGTACCATAAGCATTGGCCAAAATATTACTGGCGGCATTATCAAACGGTTGCGGTAGTGTGGTGAATGGTACAGCGGGGGCAGGAATGTTTTTGTCTTCTTCTGAGTCACTGACTAAAATTTCCGCGCGGTAAAATAACACCTGTTTGCCATTAGCATTACGAATGGTCCATTGCGCTTTTGGCTGAGTGCCGTCTAAAAAATTTAAACCATACCCCGGTGATGCGGCTGACTCTTTTAATACGGTAAACCCTTTTTGATTGGATGGGCGTGACATAACGACGCTTACGGGTTTGTCTTGAGCGTTGTATTCTATTTTTGCTTCGACGGACCAAATGGTTTGAGTTTCGCCGTAAAATAACGGCACTTCGTAAACCCAGTGGCGCTGTAAAATGAGCATGATCCCAATGACAAATAAGGTGCCCGCCAACAAAAAGAAGGGGAAGCGGGCAGGTAGACCATTGAGTCTCATTAATTATTCCTTCTCTAGGCTTGAAGCTTGGTGTGGGGCAAGCAAACTGCTTAAGCTGATATCTTGTGGCTCATATTTGGGGTGAATAAATTGACGAGCAACATCGATTAAAATCACATCTCGTAAAAATTCACGGCCCAATAGAATGGGGTACGTCATTTGCGAGCGGTTAGTCAGGGTAAATTCAGTGTCATAGCGCAAATTATGACCCATGTTAACCGTAAGGGAGATCACCGGGCGGCGCTCCGGTTCAGAGCTGGATGCTTGGCGGATCAATACATGGCGAATGACTTTGGCTTCTACATCAATGGAATTGGTTTCGTCATCGTGTTGCAGGGCAAAGCGTACCCAGCGTTTACCATTACGCTCGAAGTATTCAACATTCATTGCGCTTAAAGACGATGTGGCTGCGCCACTATCAATACGCGCTTGATAATGGTGCCCAGGAGGGGATAGGTAAATCCATTCATTGGCGCCCACCACTACTTTGCCTTCAAATTCATGACTGGCAATGGCGTTATTTTCAACTGGAGCGCAATGGGCGTTGGTAAAGCCAGGGGTTGCCGCTGTTAGCATATTTAGTTGAGCTTGAATTTGGGTTAGCAAGGCTTGTTGTTGAGCTTGGGCCGATGAATTAGCGGTCTCTTTTGCTAAGCAGTGCTTACTGACGATGGATTCAATAACGTCAGCCGACAGGGTTCTGTGTGCCTGATCGGGCCAGATGCTGCAACCTGTTAACAACAGCACAATCAGATATAGCCCAGCTCTGAACGGCATAACGACTCCTAGGGTTTAAAGTGGGGCATATTTAACCATAAAGTGAATTCACTTAGGAATCAGATAAACCAATAGTTTGAATTTTTTAAGCTTGGTTTGACCGCTGTCACAGCTTGACGTTTGAGATTGAACTGTTATTTTCCTTGGCAATCTAAACTTGTAACACGGATGTCCCATGCCAAACCCCGACATAGATTACGCACGTAACATTAAAAAGTTCGAAAAGCTGGTGGTACGTAACCGTTTTCAAGTGAAATACTTTAAAAAATGGCCTGGTGTCAAACGAAAACCCATCGTCATTAGTGAAGGGGATTCTTGGTTTGATTTTCCAGTTAAAAGCCTAACAGATGTGCTGGGTGTACTGCTGCGTTACACCATTGGGTTAAAAAACTTTGGTATGGACAGTAAAACCAATGTGATTGATTTTTTAAGCCGTGACAAGAAACTCGATGGTATCTTTTTGCGTTTAGAGCGAAGTGGTGATCACGCCAGTGAGTTAGCTGCTAAAGAAGCGGATAAACGTTGCGGTGTATGGGAAGACAAATTTCCATCTCATACTTTATATAGCGCACTGCAAAACCCCTCAATCCAGCAACACCTGGGTGCCATCGTGTTAAGTGCCGGTGGTAATGACATGGTAAATGCCGTGCGTCACGGTGCTATTCAAAGCTATACCGGCGATTGGCAAACCTCATATGATAAAGACCTGCTGACCATGGCAGCCCAAGAAGTGGTGCAGTATTACCTACAAGCCATTTTATATCGTGATGAGTTTGCGCCTCAGGCACAAATAGTGACCCACAGTTATGCTTATCCCGTGCAATTACACTCAGGTACCACCACAGAATTTGATTTTGCCGAAGCGGGTAAGTTAATTAAAGAGTTATTGAAGCTGTTAAAAGTGGATATGATTCTGGCGCCCCTTAAAGCCATTGGTATCGACTTGACCGACATGGGTGATTATAAAATAGTCAGCAAGGCACGCTTGCACGAAACCTTTGACGAACAGGGTTGGCCTGCCAATCCTGTTAATGAAGATGACCCCAAAAGCGGTAAAGGTGTCAGCCTTGAGCGAGCGGGTTTTATTAAAGCCATGCTGGATACGCTGCTAGATGAAATGCAAAACCTGCCAAACCTGTATCAAGCACAAACAGGTAAAGCGCTAGAAGGGTTTCATTACTTAGATCTTCGCAACGAAGTGCAAGATGCTAAATACTGGGCGGACTTCATACATCTTAATGGTGATGGCTATAAAATCATCGCCAAAGCATTTTCTAAGAAACTGCAGGCACTGGTTTAACAGCACTTCAGTTAAACTAACGGTTGAAGTGGGGTGTCTACGATTCAGTTGAAAGCGGTAACGTACCAATAAACGAACAAAAAAAGCCGAAGCTAACTGAGGTTAAATCAGTGAGCTTCGGCTTTTTTAATGGCTTTATGTCAAACCCTAGCGCTTAGATTTTATTCGCTAGATAGTTTACCAATAATGGTACCGGACGACCCGTTGCTCCTTTCGCTTTACCACCTGAATTCCAAGCGGTACCTGCGATATCCAAATGTGCCCACTTTTGCCCTTCGGTAAAGCGGCTTAAGAAACAGGCTGCTGTGGTGGCACCAGCCAGTGGGCCACCAATGTTGGCGATGTCAGCGAAGTTGCTGTCCAATAACTCTTGATACTCATCTTCAAGTGGTAAGCGCCAAACGGTATCGCGACTGGTGCTGCTGGCGGCTAGTAGCTCGTTTACTAGATCTTCATCGGTACTGAACAAACCTGAATTAACACGTCCCAGTGCCGCCATACACGCACCCGTTAAGGTGGCGATATCCACAATGCTGGCTGGCTTGTAAGTATCAATGGTGTAGCTTAGAGCATCACATAAAACTAAGCGGCCTTCGGCGTCTGTGTTTAGAATTTCGATGGTGGTGCCGTTCATGGCGGTGACGATGTCACCGGGTTTGCTGGCATGGCCAGATGGCATGTTCTCAGCGGCTGCTACAACACCTACAAAGTTGATTGGTAGTTCTAGTTCGATGGTCGACAACATGGTGCCTAGCACAGACGCTGCGCCGCACATGTCGTACTTCATTTCATCCATGCCGGCACCTGGCTTTAAGCTAATGCCGCCGGTATCAAACGTAATGCCTTTACCCACTAATACGTGAGGGGCATCACCCGCTTTACCTGCCATGTATTCCATACAGATGATTTTGCCTGGCTCGATAGAGCCTTTAGCAACGGATAAAAATGAGCCCATGCCCAATTCTTCCATTTGATCTTCATCTAAAATTTTGGTGGTTAGGTTGGCACTTAAAGTAGCCAGTTTGTCGGCTTCGTCTGCAAGATACGACGGAGTCACGACATTTGGTGGCATATCACCGAGTTTCTTCGCAAAGGCCATACCTTTTGCTAACGCTTGGCCAAATTTCAAATCAATCTCAGCGGTGTTTTCGCCAATAACGGTCAGGCTGTCGATTTTAGCTGGGTTTTCGTCTTTTTTAGATTTGCATTCGTCAAAATGGTAAAGCACATCTTGGAATGATTGCCCCACTTGTTTGTAGGCCCACTCATTATCAAAACCATCAATTTCGATATCTGAAAGGTCGATGGCTGCATCGTTGGCGGCACTGGCTTTTAGCGTTTTTGCAGCAGCCGTGATGGCTTTACAAAAATCTTTACCAGACATTGGATTTTTGCCCATGCCCACTAGAATTAAACGAGGGCCGTTTGCTTGAGGGATCACAAGAGTATCGCCAACCTTGCCTTTCATATCTTGGTTTTGTTGTAACGTAGCGATAAAACCAGAAAGCTGCTCGTTAATGACGGCTGTGGCTTTAGGCAAATCCCCTTCACTTGGGACAAATAAAATAAGTGCTTGCCCTTGGAATTCATTAATAGGCGCTTGGCTGACGGTAAATTGCATGCTGTCTCCGTTTCCGACTTGAGGTTTTTATGGTCGGTTGTAGTGCTGAATAGGATTTTCAGGGATAATGCTGAGTCTACTTGAAAAAGCCGATATTTCCAGAGTGTGCGCCGCTTATTTTATTTGCACCGGCTTGTTTGTAAAAGGAATGAATTCTTGATTTTAACTCGCTATTTTCTCAGAGAGTTACTGACCTCAACATTTGTCATCACCGGCATTTTAATGTTGATCGTGGTAAGTGCGCGCTTAGTTGTGCATTTAAACAAAGCGGTTGCGGGCATTATTCCACCTGAAGCTGTGTTTTATACCATCTTGTACAACAGCCCTGGTTTTTTGCAGTTGATTTTACCCCTTGGTTTTTATATTTCGATTTTATTAGTGTATGGCCGTATGTACAGTGAAAACGAAATGACGGTATTACACGCCACCGGTTTTGGCCCTAAACAAGTATTTCGTATCACCATGGCCCCTGTGGGTGTGATGATGCTGCTGATTGGTTTTTTAAGTTTGTGGCTCGCGCCCACAGCGGCGGACAAACTGGATGCGTATTATCAAATTCAGCAACAAGAAAGTGAGTTCTCATTTATTACCCCAGGGCGCTTTAATGCCATAGGCAGTAGCGGCAAAAAAGTTTCTTATGCACAAACCTTATCTACCGATCGTAAACAAATGCAAAACGTTTTTATGGCAGATGGCGATACTGTCATCTTGGCAGAATCGGGTCGTCAATATGTGGACCCAGAAAGTGGCTCGCGCTATTTAGAGTTACTCAATGGTCGCAGGCACTCAGGTGAGCCTGGCAAACAAAAATTAGAAACCCTCATGTTCGATTCTTATTCGGTAAAAATTGCAGAAGAAAGCAGTGTCGCAAAAAAAGCCCGTAATGAAGCGGCGAGTACCTATGCACTTTTCTTAAGTAAAAACCGCAAAGATAAAGCGCGCTTACATTACCGTATTGGTTTGTTTTTATTGGTGCCGATTATTGTTTTGATTGCCTTTCCTTTAAGTCATGTGAAACCTCGTCAAGGGCGTTACGGTAAAATGCTGCCCGCCATCGTGGTGTATATGGTGTATTACACCATGTTGATTACGGCTCGTAAGTGGATGGAACAAGGACAAACTCCATTATGGATGGGGTTATGGTGGTTGCATGGAATCTTTATTTTGTTGGGGGTTTTGCTGATGTACTGGCCAATGCTTCAACTGAACATAAGTCGTCGACGCGCTAATAAAAAATCAAAAGGAGCGGCCCATGCGTAAAATAGACGCTCATATTCGCAGCTCTGTTATCAATGCTATTTTGGGTGTGCTGGTGGTTTTAGCCATGCTCGACATGGTGATCGCGTTATTAAATCAGCTGGATAATATTCGTAGCACCTACAGTTTTTGGGATGCGGTTTATTATGTGCTGGCCTCAAGTCCTACACGCGTTTATGAAATGATTCCCATGATCACCTTAATCGGCTGTTTGGCGGGCTTGGGTGGTTTGGCAACCCATAGTGAACTAACGGCTATTCGTGCAGCAGGTGTCTCTACTCAACGTATTATGTTTTCAACCATGAAAGCCGCTTCCATCATGATGGTATTAGGGTTAGTGATGGGCGAATACATCGTGCCAGATCTTGAACGTATGTCCACAAGCTTTCGCACCATTGCTCTTGGTCGTGAAGTAGCATCAAGCAATGATGGTAAGGGGCATTGGCACCGTGAAGGGGACAACTACATGCGCTTTGCAGCCATTGAACCCAATGGCGTATTGCATGGCTTAACCGTGTATGAATTTGGTGATGAAAAACAATTGACCGGTATGACCCACGCCAAGCGCGCTATTTATCAGCGGGGTGAGTGGACCATGGAAAACGTCACCATCACTAATGTGGATGACTTCAATACCCAAAGCATCAAGCGCCAAACCGATACCTTTAAAACGGAACTAACCCCTGAGCGGCTTAAGTTTGTTGCGCAAGAACCCAGCGATATGGCCATCTCCACGCTATACCGTTATGGCAAATACTTGGATGCACAAGGGCTCGGTGGTGGTGAATTTAAATTGGCTTTCTGGAAAAAAGTATTACAGCCGGTCAGCACCATTGCCCTTGTATTAGTGGGAATTAGTTTTATTTTTGGGCCCTTGCGCTCTGTGACCATGGGGCAGCGTCTGTTTAGCGGCATTTTGGTGGGCTTAGTTTATAAAATTGTGGTCGACCTGCTAGGCCCCATGGGGCTTTTGCTTGGCATCGGACCGTTATTGGCTAACCTTATACCCATTATATTATGCTTTTTATGGGGCGGGTGGATGTTACGCCGAGCAGGATAAAGCCGTGTTAGGCCCTATTTAGCAGGGTTTAGCATACTCAAGGTTATGAGCATTTCGCTTTTCTTCTAAGGGTTGGTTTGCTCTTGGCTGTATATCCTGTAAACTTCGCCGCCAAATTTAAAGTTGACCAATTCGTCAAGAATATCAGCCAAACAGCTCAGGTACCCAGTATTATGGATAAAGTCTACATCAGCGCCCAGCAACTGCTCGAAGACTCATTTCAGTTAGCGCTGAATGTATATGAAAGCGGCTTTCGCCCAGATTACATCGTGGGTGTTTGGCGCGGTGGCGCCCCTGTGGGTATTGCAGTGCAAGAGTTGTTACATGTATTAGGCGTTGAGTCTGACCACATTGCCATTCGTACTTCAAGCTATGTGGGCATTGGCGAGCGTAGCAAAACGGTGCGCGTACATGGTCTTACCTATTTAATTAAGCGCCTTGAGAGTGAACATAATCTATTAATCGTAGATGATGTTCATGACAGCGGTTTAAGCATCGAGCAAACCATTGTTGAACTAAAGCGTGCCTGTAAAAAGAATACCCCGCAAATTCGCGTAGCAACCCCGTATTACAAGCCAAAGAACAATAAAACCGATCGTGTACCAGATTACTTCGTACATGAAAGTGACGAGTGGTTAGTGTTCCCTCATGAAATTGATGGTTTAACCACAGATGAGTTAAGAGCGAATCGCCCGGAGATGGCGCATATTGCAGATAAAATTGATGAGATTAAAAATAAATAATAATTAATTTATTACGATCAATTTAAAAAATAAAAAAGAGCGCATGGCGCTCTTTTTTATTTTTATGCATTGGTGCGTGTTTCTACGCTAAAACACTCGCGTAAAATACCAATGGCATCATCAAGTTGCTCGCTTTGAATAATAATGGGCGGAGTAAGCGTTAATACATTGCCCATGGTGACTTTAAAATTAAGCCCTAGTGATAATGCCCGATACATTATACGCTCTGCTAAGTCCTTTGCTTTTGTTCCATCGGCAAGACGTAATTCAACGCCCCAGAATAATCCTAAACCTCGTATATCGTGTATCACCGAAAATTGAGTTTTTAAAGCTAACAATTGTTGTTCAAAGTATTTGCCCATTACATTACAGTGCGTTAACAAGTTTTCGTCTTCGATGGTTTTGATTGTCGCAATAGCTGCCGCCGCAGACACTGGGCTTTTTTCATGAGTGTAATGCCCAAGGGCCGTATGAGATGCACAGTTTAATTGTTCACTGGCCAGTAAGGCCGCAAATGGCATAATGCCGCCCCCAAGCCCCTTACCGATAACTAACATGTCAGGCTCAATGCCATAATGTTGCACGGTAAACATTTTACCGCTGCGCCCCAAGCAATGTGGTACTTCATCTAAAATTAATAATGCACCGTGTCTATCACACGCCGCCCTCATTTTTTGCCAATACTCTTTTGGCGGAATATACGGCGTTGATCGAACGGTTTCAGCAATTACACACGCGACATCGCCTTCTTTTTCGAGCATGTACTCGACGTAATCCGCGCACTGGGTTGAGCATGTTTTACCGCATTTAAAAACACATTGATTAGGGTCTGGCGGTGGAGCATGTTCGCAACCAGGTAAGAGAGGTCCAATATTTTGTCGAAAAACCGCTTCACCACCAATAGAAATAGTATCTAAATTCGCACCATGAAATGAATCCCATAAACTAATGGTTTTGTGTTTGCCTGTGTAAATACGCGCGAGCTTCATGGCCATACTAATGGCGCTGGCGCCACCTGGTGCGAATAATACTCGGGTTAAATTAGCAGGCGAAATTTCAACAAGTTTTTCGGCAAGCTCAATGGCGGCTTGGTTTGTATAGCGGCGAACACTAAACGAAAGTTGTTTGATCTGATCATTTATTGCGGTTGTCACATTGGGGTGGCTATAGCCTAATTGGTGAACGTTGTTACCATGAAAATCTAAATAACGCCGACCATTCACATCATAAAAATATACGCCATCACAGTGTTCAATTACCTCAAGGCAAGGGCTAGAGAGTGATTGATGTAAAAAAACATTTTTATCTCTTATTAGTAGGCTCTGACTTTTATTACTTTGGTGTGCATGCCATTTTTGGCGATGTTCGGTGAGGTTGGTATCACCTTCTGAATCTAATATTTTTGTCATGGATTTATTATTCCAGCTGGTATAGTCCAGATAATAAGGTATAAATATCGTTATTTTTATGAAACTTTTATGACGCTTTACTTAGTGCTTAATTTGACTGCTCATATTCTCAAACTGTGATAACCCCCGTCATATTATCGACATAAAGGTTAATTATTCTTCTTTCAATAACTGGAATAGACCAGTTTTGATTTGTAATAAAAATCAAAACACTAAAACCATTAATAATTGAAATTAAGATCGGGGAATAACAATGAAAAAAACAAGCTTACCCTTGTTAGCCATGCTGGCAGCAATGCCATCATTCGCACAAGAGGTTGAAGATACCACGCCAGTAGAGGCCGTTGATACGAATACCATAATGGACTCTGTCGAGGAAGAAGTCGTGGCCGTGGGTTACATGTTTAAAGGTGAGCAAGCCGCGCGAGAAGAGCAGCGTAACGCAAAATCGATCATGAATATTATTTCATCGGATGGTATTGGTAAGTTGCCAGATCGCAACGCGGCAGAAGCGGTGCAACGTATTCCGGGTGTTTCCATTGAGCGCGACCAAGGTGAAGGCCGTTTTGTGGCCGTACGCGGTTTACCTTCGCAATGGAACTCAACTAGCATAAATGGTAGCCGCTTGCCTACTGCCGAAGAAGAAACCACCAGTCGTGCTACTGCGTTTGATTTTTTTCCAACCGAAATGATCAAATCCGTACGGGTTAGTAAAGCTATTACACCCGATATGGAGGGGGATTCTATTGGCGGAAATGTTGATTTTCAAACTCAAACCGCACCACAAGAACGATTATTAGACGTCACCCTTGGCACAAACTATAACGACCGTGCTGAATCGAGCGGTTATAACGCCAATATATTATTTGGTGATCGCACGGAGGATGGCAAGTTTGGTTATTTATTAAACGCCACCACATGGGTTCGTGATTGGGCAACCGATAATTACGAGCCACGTCGTACCGACTTTACAAACACTGCAGGGGACGAAGTATCGGGCATTAAACGTTTAGAGCTAAGAGATTATACCGGTACGCGAACCACTCATGGATTAAATGGCGCGATGGAATATAACTTCGATAATGGCGATCGTGTTTACGCAAGCTCCATGTACGGCACTTTAGAAGACGAAGAAATTCACTACAAGCACCGTTATCGTTTTGATAAAGATCGCGTTGAGCTTCAGCACATTTACAATACGCTGATCACTGAAATGAACGGGTACGAAATAGGTGGTGAGCACTTTTTAAATAATGCAGCTTCAAAATTAGAGTGGTCATTAGCCACTTACGAAAATGAATTTCGTTATGGCAATACCCCTAACGCAGATGATAAATCGTATTTCGTGATGCGCTTTGATCAAGATAACGTGGGCTTTACCAATCTTGAAATGAATCAAGCAGGCTCAAAAGGCTACGCGGTCAATGAAATTGACGGTGGCAGTGACCCTAAAAATGCTATTTCAAACCACTTACCCAATGGGTTTTCAATGGACCCTACACAAATGGCCATTGATTCAGTTGAGTTATATAAGGTCAGCATTAACGAAAAAGATAAGATCATTGCGCAATTAGACTTTACTCACGCTCTCAATGATTCAATCGATATTAAATTTGGTGGTAAGTTTCGTGAAAAAGAACGTATCGCTCGATTCTCTGATGAATTTTACACTTGGGACACCGCTAACCATGGTGCTGCACCAACACTTGCGGATTTAGGTGCTATTTATGGTTTAGAGGATCAACCTGGGCGTGATGACTTCTTATCGGAAGTGGATGTCAATTACGCCGAAGACTTCTCTCAGGTATTAGATGTTAATGACACCGTTACGTTCTGGAATGAAAATAAAGGTAAATTTGAACTGTCACCTGATTCATATACGGTTGAAAATGGCGCGGCATTAGGGCGTAATTTTGATGTAAATGAAACACAGCTTGCCGCTTATGGTATGGCGACTGTTTCAGTTAACGACGAAACCAGTGTGATTGCCGGTGTGCGCTTAGAGCAAACAGAAACCGAAGTTGATGGTTGGGAATTTGACGAAACTGCAAGCCAAACCGTACGTAAAAAAGGTAAAAATGATTACTTATCTATCTTACCTGCGGTGCATGTGAATCATGCAATGAATGATGATACTAACCTTCGATTTGCAATAACCCGTACGTTTTCGCGTCCTGACTTTGGTGCACTTGCTCCGGGTAAAACAGTGGTATCTCATGATGAAGAAATTTATGAAGGCAATCCTGAATTAGACGCCACGTATTCAACCAATGTTGATTTTATGTATGACACTTACTTTGGTGATGTGGGTGTGTTCTCGGCTGGGGTGTTTTATAAAGACATCAGTGATGTAATTTATCAAGAAATTGGCACCATTACGTATGGCGGCTTAACCGATGCTGATTACATCAAATACACCAGTGCTGATAGCGCACATTTATACGGTGCAGAAATAGCGGTAAGCTCTCGTTTAGATTTTATTGCTGACTCCCTTTATCATTTTGGTGTAAGTGCCAATGCCACGTTCATGGATTCTGAAATGGAAATCATGACGCAAAACGGCAAGCGTGATGTATCCATCCCACGTCAAGCCGATAGCTTGTATAACTTATCGGCATTCTACGATAACAGCATTTGGGCGGCGAAAGTGGCCATGAACTTTAAAGGTTCATATATCGAAGAGCATGGCGCTGATAAGCAACACGATCGCTACTATGGTGATTATACGAGTATTGATTTTACTGGCTCTTATAAACCTCTTGATGAATTAATGGTTTATCTAGAAATGAACAACCTAGGCAATTCTGAACTTAATTATTACCAAGGTGATACAGACCGCCCTGTACAGGTTGAATACTATGGTATGCGCGCCACATTGGGCGTGAAGTACAGCTTTTATTAAGTACTGAATGAATAGCAACCATTTTAAAAAGGGACAATTTTTTGTCCCTTTTTTTGTGCCTGAAAAATGACTGTACTTGTACAAATCTGTCACTTAGATGTCATGTTTAATTGTTTAAATCTGGTCTATACCAGAGGGAAAGTACGTGACAGTTGATTATCTAATTATTGGTGGCGGCATATTAGGGCAAGCTGTGGCTTGGACCTTGTCAAAAGCAGCACCTAGCGCAGACATTGCTTTAATAGAAAAAGGCTTGTGTTCACAAGCGACTACCAGTCAAGCGGCCGCACTTGTGACACAAGGGCGTTCTAAATTAATCGCGGCGTCCATGGTGCAAGATACGTTAAGCGCCATTACTGAACTTAATTCAGAATTAGACATGCCGATACCGTTCAACCGTTGTGGCGGGCTGCATTTAGCCGTCAGCACAGACGAAATTAAAAGCCTAAATAATATGGCCAGTATTGCTGGTGAGTTAAAAATTGATCATGAATTTTTAGAACAGGCAATCGTTGATCAATACTGCCCGTTTTTTAACACACTCAATAGCCAAAGTCGTTTGTATTTTAGTGGTGATGGTTATGTGGATGGCACGATACTGGCGAACAGTTTTGGCATGAGCGCCCGCACTAACGGAGTCAAGTTTCTTCAAGGTGAAAATATCACAGCCATTACGCCACTAGGCGGTAGCTATCAGGTCTCGCGCAGCAGTGACGTAACGGATACTACAGCAAAACACCTCATTATTTGTGCAGGCCCTTGGGCTGCAAAACTATTAAAACCTTTAGGTATTTCATTACCCGTGACATCCATGCGCAGTCTGTATTGGATCACTGAGCCTTATTCGAAACTCACTGCTGATTTTCCTGTTTGTGTAGTGCCATCTGCACAAGCGTACTTCCGTCAAGAAATCAATCACATGTTATTTGGTGTGCGTGACAAAGGTCAAGCTGTGCATCCTGATGATGTGCCGTGTGATGTACATGGATTTCAATTTAATAACGACCAACAAGGTTTAGAGGCTCTAGAAAATGCATGGCCAAAACTGACCCAGTTTTGGCCCGATATTGAGCAGCTAGGTTTGGCCAATTTAATCACCGGTATTTCTTCTTATTCTGCGGATGGCCTGCCGGTGATTGGCTGCCCAGTTTCACATACAAATTTAACCATTGTCAGTGGTTGTTCCGGTGCGGGCATTGCCTACAGCGCAGGCATTGCCAAGCACGCGGTTGACCATGCAACAACGGGCAACATTCATAACGAATTAGATATCAACCGGTTTAATTCAGGCGATGCCTACTCAGAAAAATTTCGTAACGATTGCTTAATGGCAAGAAGCCAAAAAACAGCTGGCTGAAACATAGCGGTAACCGCTAGACCATACACTGATTATTAGAGGAACCAATATGTTAATGCCACATAATAAAATTGAAGATCAACTCAAGCGCTGGCTGAGCACCACGAGTGTACCTTGGTTTGCCCTATACGCCATGAGCGCGGCCTTTTTAACCTATTTTTCGATGTATGCATTTCGTAAGCCTTTTACTGTGGGGCAATATGAAGGTCTATTTTTATGGGAGGTGGATTTTAAAATTGTCTTAATATTAAGCCAAGTGGCTGGCTATATGCTGTCAAAGTTTATTGGCATAAAAGTTATTTCTGAAATGATGCATAACCGCCGCGCGGTCGCCATTGTTGCGTTAGTTGGTTGTGCGCACTTAGCATTATTGTTATTTGCGGTATTACCAGAGCCCCTAAAACCCATTGCAATATTTTTTAACGGTTTGCCTCTTGGTATGATCTGGGGCTTGGTATTTAGTTTTTTAGAAGGGCGTCGCACATCTGAATTATTAGGTGCAGGCTTAAGTGCTACTTTTATTATAGCATCTGGCATGGTGCGCAGTGTGGGTGGTAGTTTATTAATGTATTGGGATGTGGATCAATTTTGGATGCCATTTTACACGGGTTTAATTTTTATGCCGTTATTGCTCATTGCCGTATACGGGTTATCACTATTGCCTGAACCCACAAAAGAAGATGTGAAGGCCAGAACTCTACGGGTTCCCATGAATTCAAGCGATCGTTGGCAAATGCTAGGGCGATATTGGTTTGGTTTATTATGTTTGGTTTTGGCTTTTTTAATGTTCACGGCGCTAAGAGATTTTCGTGATAATTTCTCGGCTGAAATTTGGTCATCACTGGGCTATGGTTCAACCCCAGAAATTTTCACGTACGCAGGCGTGCGTATTGCCGCTATTGTATTAGTGGTTTTGGCTTTTTTAATGTTTATTCGTAATAATTTTGTTGCCTTTACTGCCAATCATGTGGTGATTTTTTGTGGCACCTTATTGCTGGGTTTAAGTACGTATTGGTTTCAACATGCATTTATTTCAGGTAAAGCGTGGATGATTCTGATGGGGGCGGGCTTATACATGGCGTATATCCCCTTTAACTGCTTTTTGTACGATAGAATGCTCGCCATGACAGGTAAACCTGGTAATGCTGGATTTTTGATTTATATATCAGACAGTGCTGGGTACATTGGCAGTGTGGGTTTGTTGTTAATAAAGCACTTTTATTCACCTGAAATATCGTGGTTAAGCTTTTTGCAGACAGCGGTGTATGTGTCTGCGTTATTAGGAGGCACCTTAATGATTATCTCTTGGGTGTTTTTTAAATTGAAAATGCAAAATACATCGCCTGATCTAACCGCTGTGCCCAGTGCATCCTAAACGGCGGAATTCTTTTCTTATGAATTAAGGTCAAGTAAACTGGCCTTAATAGATTCTATTGAGAGCAATATGATTCCTGCTTATATCAAAATTCGTGACTATTTGAGCCAACAAATAGCGAAAGGGGTCATCCCAATTCACAGCAAGTTGCCATCAGAGCGTGAGCTTGTTGAGCAATTTTCAACGACCCGTATTACTGCCCGTGAAGCCCTGAGTAAATTAGAAGCAGCAGGCGTAATTTATCGCTCTAACAGACGAGGCTGGTTTGTTTGCCCAGCACGGCTTAATTATGATCCGTCTTCAAGGGTGAATTTTTATCAGTTAGCACAAGAACAAGGGCGACAAGCGGGTACTCATGTATTAAAGATTAAAAAGGTTAAGGGCCCTGCGGATATACGTCAGCAATTTAATTTAAAGTCCACAGAGAAATTAGTAGAACTAAGCCGTGTGCGTTTTTTAGAATTGCGCCCGGTATTATTCGAGAAAATTTATTTACCTGAAAGCTTAGTGCCCGATTTATCACAACGTGACTTAAATGGCTCGCTAACTCAAATTTTAAAACAAGACTATGGTCATGTGATTACTCAAGAAGATAATCAAATAAAAGTAGAAGCTATTTATGATGATCAAGCCCATGAATTACAGTTAAACGATGGCTCCCCTTGTTTGAATATTCATCGTAAACGTTATGCTAAAAATGGTGTATTAATTGAGTACGATATTGAATACTGGGTACACAGCGCCATTGAACTGGTGATCAGCAGCCGTTAATTTTATAAACTGATCATCAGTAGACCTGCACAAATCAATGCAATACTGATGATCTTTTGAGTGTTAATTTTCTCGCCCATCACCACGATACCAAAGGCAAAACCAATAGGAATACTGATTTGCCTAAACGCTACAATATCCCCAGCACTGGCCACAAATGACATAGCACACAACACTAAAAAATAACTTAAGCTAATCACTAACCCCGCCTGAATGGCTGGTCGATTAAATCGGATATCAATAGTCTTTTTATGCAGAATCCTGATATAAATACCACCCATTAATACCGTCGCCCAGCCTTGTAATACTATGTATAAACTGCCCAGTATAAACGGCGATGCACTGGATTGTGCCGACCAATTACGTTGAATAAAGTGATCGGTAATTGAATAACCTGTCGTACTAAGTGCGCTTAGTAATAAAAACTGTATTTGATTAGCACGAATATTTTCACGTTTGGGTAATAAAAATAATGTGCCTATGACAATAAAACCGTAAGCGGCCCATTGAGTTGTTTGATACTCAGTTTGATATTGAGGCTCGTTGTGTGTCGATGAACCTAAAAAAAGCCCGATAACTAAACTAGCAATCGGAACCAATAAAACAGGCAATGCACGAATAATGGGGTAAGCTACGGATAAGTCTAATGTTTGATAGCTTTTTGCTAAACCCGCTAAATATAAGACCTGAAAAACACCGCTAAGTAGTATCAAGGGTAAGAATGAAAGTTGTATCAGTGTGTGCCAAAAAATAACTAGAATAGGGCTTAAAATAACAGACGAAAAAAAAGTGGCCACAATAAAAAAATGCAGGCTAGGCGTAGCCTGCATTTTGCCTAATAGATTCCAAGCGGCATGCAATACCGCTGACAGTACCATAAGGCCGATGGCGATGGTTTCCATTAAGGGGCAATGCCCTGTGCAATCCATTCTTCTATTGTTGCAATGGCTTGTGGTAATTGGCTCACTGAATCAATCACAATATGTGCACCTTGTGCATTAAAGCGCGCATAACTTTTTTCTTTTAAAGGCTGCTTTTCTTCTTCACTGAGTGCGTGCCATTCGTGTTCGTCTAAACCGACTTCGTTACCAGACACGGCCACGCCTACTGTCCACATGCCTGCGCGAATGCCTTCTTCAATACCGGGCAGTGTGTCATCGACTTTGACACAGGCTTGAACGTGATCAGCGCCCAGCTCTAACATGGTCATCAATGCCATATCCGGCATTGGTCGGCCACGTTTAACTTCGGTTGCACAGATGGTGGTCAGTGGTATGTAACCTTGTTCTTTTGCAAATGCTAAAGCAGGTTCGACCATTTCTCTGGCGTAACCGGTATTGCCTCCAATTTTGTAACCCTTGTTTACCAGTTCATCAAATGCGTTTTTCCAGCCAGGGATTAATTGGCTGCGTTGCTTGATGATGTTGGTTTGTATCGGTAAAAAATCATCATACAAACGATCGATATCCGCTTGAGTATGTGCGCTGCCTTTTACGGTCTGCCACTGCTGTTGAATGTTTGCATTGCTTAGCATGTGAGTAATGTGTACTCGTTTTTCGGTGCCCATTGGTTCGCGTGCTTGAGCTTGGGTGACGTGCACACCTTCACGTTCAAATAGTTCAATAAAGGCACGTACGGGTGCGAGAGAACCAAAATCAATAGTGGTTCCGGCCCAATCCAAAATAATGGCTTGCACAGGGCCTTGGTAATGCATGGTTGCTTTAAGCATGTTGTTTCTCTTTTCTCGATAATATAAGGGTTTGTGACAGTAGTAATTCTTCGTAGCTGGTAATGTTGCTTACGTTATAAACGTGATTTGATGCCTGACTTAATAGTTTCTTTTCAATTTGAAATAAACTCATGCAAGCAAAAAACCAAGGGGATTCTTCAAATAACTTCGCGGTGCCATTTTCAAGCTTGGCGGGTTGAGATGCATACTGCTTAGTAATCGTTTTTAATCGTATGGGTTTAGTCATACTTTCAGGAAATATGATCTTTAAACATTCCGCTGCGTATTTATCTTTATTTAATATCTCAGTCGGTGAATTTTGAGTGAGCGATTTAATGACGAGCTCGTCTAAGTCATAAAGCAATGCACAGGCGGTTAGAGAATCTTCTAGATTTCGATCAAGTGCATATTGCGCCCTAGCAACGGCTTTTTGTTGATAGCTTAGACCACAAGGGGTAATGCAATCACCAAAGCGTTCAAAAAAATCTAATATAGGCTTTAATTTTTTTCGTGCTAGGGTTCTTGGTCTCATGAATAACCTTTATACCCAATATCTATTGTTCGATATTGCATTAAGCAGTTCTTCAATGTCCGCAGGCTGAACATCACCAATATGGCCAATGCGAAAACATGGGGTTTGTGCAACCTTGCCCGGATAAATAACAAAACCATATTCTTTTAAACGGGTATAAAATGTTTTGAAATTAAATTTTTCACTATCCGGTGTATGAAAAGTAGTAATAAATGGGGACTGTTTGTCTTGCTCAATAACACAACGAAACCCTAATTCAGTCATGCCATTAACCAGTACCGCATGATTTTTTCGATAACGTGCATGGCGTGCGCTAATGCCACCTTCTTGTGCTAATTCTTCTAATGCTTTTTGAAATGCACGCACCACATGGGTAGGCGATGTGAAGCGCCATTTACCGCACCCTTGCTCCATAGTGTGCCATTGATCATACAAGTCCAGTGAGTGAGACCGGGCTAAACCTTTGCATGCTTCAAGCGCGCTTTGTTTAGCAATAATAAATCCGAATCCGGGGACCCCTTGAATACACTTGTTTGCGCTACTAATTAAAAAGTGAATACCCAGAGCGTTCATATCAATAGGAATACCACCAAAGCTGCTCATGGCATCGACTATCCATACTTTTTGGTGTTGTTTGATGATCGGTGCGTATTGCTCAACGGGATTTAAAATGCCTGTGGTGGTTTCACAATGAACGGTAGCCACATGGGTGATGTTTTGGTTGAGTTTTAAAAACTCATCAAGTTCGCGAGCACTAACAGACTGCGTTTCACTGGCAATTAAACACAAGGTGTCAATATTCAATTGTCTTGCCATGGTCGCGATGCGTTCACCGTAAGCACCGTTTACTAACACTAGTAACTGTCCTTGCTTTGGTACACAGCTACCAATGACACTTTCAACACTGAAGCTGCCACTGCCTTGCATTAATACCGTGCTGTATCCAGCAGCGGCTGTTGCCAGCTTGGTTAAGGTGTGACGAATGGGCTGCACCACACCGAGATTATAATCTTCATCCCATGTGCACCAATCTCTGAGCATGGTGTGTTTGACACTGGCGGTGGTACTTAATGGGCCGGGGGTGAGTAATAAGTAAGGGTTGTTGGTATCCATTTTTCTCTCATTATTTGTTTGCTGGTCTAGACCAGAATGAAAGGAAGGTTAATGGCCAAAGGTGGGATTTTCAATCAATTAAATTTGAAGTTTTTATGACAGTTGGGTTCAGCTTGCGTTGATTGTATTGTCATTAAGCTGTCACAGTGTGTACTGCGGGGCCATAGAAGTTTCATTGATAGTTCACCCATTAGAAATATACATTCTTGATATTGGACTAGACCAATAAAAAAGGAGGTCACAATGAAACTCATTAAACGAATAGCGGTAACCAGTGTGATGGTGTTCTCATCACTGGTGGCGGCAGACAGTAAGGTATTACTCATTGGCATTGATGGCGTACAGCTTGAGAAGTTGCAAGCAGCCAACACGCCTAATATGGACCAGTTGAATATAAGTAAAGCGTTTACAGGGGGAATAGCGGGCACGGCCACTGAACAAAAAACGTCAAGCGGCCCGGGGTGGTCTACGATTTTAACGGGCGTATGGGTAAACAAGCATCGAATTGCCGAAAATGGTGATGATTTAGCTAACCCAGATTTTCCGAGTGTGTTTAAGCGTATTCGTGATGCAAAGCCGAATGCTTACATCGCCAGTATTGCTCACTGGGGAACACCCAATACCCATTATTTTAGAAATGACGTAGTGGGCAACAACCTGACGCTTAATGGGATTTCTGACCAAGCCGTAACCGATAAAGTTATTGATGTCATTAATACCACAAGTGCCGACTTCATATTTGCTCATCTAGATGACCCAGACCACTATGGCCACTCCCAATGTTTTGGTTCGGCTTATCAAAATTCTATCGAAGTGGCTGATGCTCAAGTGGGACAAATGATGGCTGCTGTGAACGCTAAAATAGCTCAAGGTGAAGACTGGTTAGTCCTAATTACCACGGATCATGGTCGAACTCCTGTTGTGGGCTGTCATCACGGCAATCAAAGCGTGCAAGAAAAAACCATTTTTATTGCCAGCAATAAAGCACTTAATCATGAATTTACTCAGCCTGCGGACAATCTTGAAAATCAAGATTTTAATGGGATATACGCTTACCCGTCACAAGCAAGTATAACACCGACGATATTGCGCCATTTAGGCATAGAGCCTCAAATTGAATGGGCGCTTGATGGCATTCCATTAAATGGTGATTTGGCCGTGCGTAAATTAATGGTATCCAATACCAATGCGGATTTAACGTGGATTCCTGAAGGTGATGCTAATGTAAACGTGTTTCGAAACGGTCAGCTTGTAGATAACGTCAATGACCTTGAAGGGCAGTGGAGCGATCTACAAACCATAAATGGGATATTAGATTACACCTTGGTGAAAAATGGCACACCGGCCACTTGGCGTTTCAATCGTTTAGACATTACCGCCGCGTTAGATTGGAATGCGACCCGTGCGTATTTTTTCCGCTCTGATGATCAATATGTACGTTACAGTAAAACCTTAGATAAAGCCGATGCCGGATACCCTAATTTAACGAACGAAGCCACTTGGCCGGGTTTAGGCGCATATGCCGATAAAATCGTCGCAGCCTTTAGAAAAGATAACGACAAAGCGTATTTCTTTTTAAACGATGGTAATTACATTCGTTATGATATTAGTGCTGATGAAGCCGATTCCGGTTACCCTAAACCGATCAATAACGACACTTGGCCAGGAATGGAAAACTATGCCACGAATATTGTGGCGGCGCTGCGTTGGAATGGTAATCGCGTGTATTTCTTTTTAGATAACGGCCAATACATTCGTTATAACCTTGTAAATGACAGTGTTGATTCGGGTTATCCAAAGGCCATCACTAATGGCAATTGGCCTGGTCTTGGTGATTACGCCAATGCTATACAGTCGGCGGTTAAGTGGAATAATGGCCGCGGTTATATCTTTTTGAAAAATCAAAAATATGTGCGTTACAACATTACGCTTGACCGTGTTGATGCAGGATACCCAAATGAGGTAAACAGTGGTACGTGGCCTGGATTAATGAATTAAATTCGAGTATTTATAAGCATAACAAGGAGGCTATAGTGCCTCCTTTTTATGTCGTTTAATGTTTATTAAGCAAACCAGATGCATACATCATGATATGAAAAATCACATTTTGCTCGTTCACTCCTGTGACTAAGTGGGCACCCTGGCCCGTTGCAAAAATAGCCACGTCTTCGCCACCGTGGGTTTCACTGTCGCGAGGGATCAATGCTTCTTGGTGATAACCCGCTTTAGTGGTATCAATATTTGAAATGTCTTTTCTACCGACATTGATCGGATGCTCATCTACCGCATCGGCATCGGTTTCATCTGCAAGGTTATGCATGCCACGGCCATTTAAATAACCCAATGTCGTATAAGGTAAGCCATCGGCCATGAGTGTCGGCGTGGTTTTATTGGGGGCGATTACTTTACCTAAAATTGGATTACCGCGTTTAGGGTAACCTGCCATGGTCATAACATGACTGTGGTCGGCGGTGACAATAATCAACGTTTCGCTAAGATCCACCTTGTTTAATGCCGTCTCTACTGCATCCGATAACGCAATGGTTTCATGCAGTGCGTTATAAGCATTACCTGCGTGATGGCCGTGGTCAATACGGCCAGCCTCAACCATTAAAAAATATCCTGTTTTATTCTCAGCAAGTTTATCAATCGCCACACTGGTCATGTCACTTAAACTGGGCTCACCTAGTGCATCGTGTTTAGCGTCTGCGTTATAACGCATGTGTGACGGGTGAAATAACCCAAATAGGTGACTATGATTTTGTTTGGATGCGTTTATGAAATCATCTCGATTATTCACATAGCGCCCATTAGAGTAAAGGGCTTGCCATTGGCGAATGAGATGTTGGTTATCTGTTCGTTTACCTTCTGCTTTATTGGCATCAGGATTTTCTTCATTGAAGTGTGTTTGATTGGGTAAAAAGTTCCGTCGGCCTCCACCGAGTATTACTTCAATGCCATCGCTATTTAAATGTGGATAAGCACTGGCTAAACGCTGTTGAAAATTAATAAGCTGTAACGCAATGTCGCTGCATTCAGATTGATCAGCAGGAACATCTGAATTGTTTTCCCAATCTCGGCTAGCTGATTTAGCATAAGTGGCGGCGGGTGTTGCATGGGTAATGCGCGCAGTGGATACAATGCCTGTGGCTTTGCCGGAGAGTTCTGCTATTTCAAGGGCCGACATCATTTCATGGCCTTCACTGCTTTTGCAGTCGCCCTTGTTTGCTGTTTCATCAACCGCTAAAACACCTGCGTCAGTTTTTACACCCGTCATAATCGCGGACATGGTGCCGGCCGAATCGGGAGTTTGTTGGTTTGTGTTGTAAGTTTTGGCAAGGCCACTAAACGGAAATTCCTCAAAACTTAAATAATTTTCTTCACCCGTTTTACCATTTAACTGGCCTTGTAAAATTCTAGCTGCGGTGAGTGTGCTAATGCCCATACCATCCCCTAAAAACACAATAATATTTTTTGCTTTACCGGCTTGGTTCAAATCCACATGAGAAAGTTTATTTGAAATAGCTTGCTCGCCTGATTGATACCAAGGGTTTTCAATTTGATTGTTAGGTAAGTCTATTTTTGGCTGATGACTGCAGGCTGTGATTACACTACAACATAATAATGCTGCTATTTTTGATGGTTGTTTCATTAAGGGTAAACCTATAAAGCTCTATGGCGATGAAATCGCCATAGAGATAATAATAAAATTATTAGTATCGATGATGTTTAAAAATTAAGTGCGTGTGAAATATCACGCCATGACACCAGTTTGTAATTCTGGTTTTCTTCTGGCATAAAATTTCGACCATCTTGCACAACTAATAAGCCATCTGGGAATCGTTCACCAAAATTAACAGAGGATACGGTCAAACCATCGGTTTCAGATGCGCCATCAATATTGAGTGACGGATTAAGGCCGATTCTGAATTCACCCACCGTCTTGTATGGCGCTTGGGCTTCAAACACCACATAGCTATCATTGCCTTGGCTTGATACCACTAACCAGTTTTTGTTTTTGCCTACATAAATTTCCATGCCTTCAATATCGGCGGTCAGTACATCGCCTACTTTTGAAATCATCTCCATATTTGTACTGGTATTAGGTTCTGCGCCTAGGGTCCAAAGTGCATGGTTTTCTTCACCTAGAAATAAACGCTGCTGTGATTCATCCACGGTGCAACCTTCAGGTTGACTGGCAACAGCAAACTCACGCACTAACTTACCTTGCCAGCCAGATTGACTGTCCACAATTTGCCATTGCTCAAAGCGACCGTCTTGATCGTTAATAAACACATAAATATGTTGGTTGATTCCTTTATACATGCAAAGGCCATATACATTGTCTAAACCGGTTTTGATTTCATTAACCGTAGTTAATAAACCGTTGTTTGGATTAATATGAAAAAGAGCAATACTGCTGCGGTCACGCTGACTGGCTGCAGCAATATCTGCAGGTTGGCCCTTATGGGTAAACCCTTGGCGCACATCTACATTGTTAACCCGTTGCACTAATAGCTCTTGTACTTCTTCACCTTCAAGGTTGTAGACATATAAGCCACGTTTTTTATTGGTTCCGAGTATTAAACTTTTTTGAGCATCAATAGGGTGCACCCAGATGGCAGGGTCATCCGCTGCATCCCCTTGAGTTTTGACCGGCGTGGTTTCAACAAGTGCAGGCACATTTGGAATTTTATTGGCTGAATGAGTGAGTTCTGTATAAGGCAACGTCCAGCTGATCAGCTGGCTATTGTGATCATTAAGTGCAATGAATTGAAGGTTGTTATCGTCAGATTGGTTAATCGTTAAAGAGTCTAACTCAATACCTTTATCTAATTTGATTACGCTTTTTTCAAACGTCGAACCTGATTTAATGTCATAACTTCTAATTATATTGTGCCCGCTTTGGGCCACAAATAAGGTGTTATCACTGATAGCCAAAGGCCCTGAATCTTTTTCAAGTTTGCCATAAGGTGTGACTAAGTCCACAGGCTTACGTTTGATTTCACTTTCTGCTCGGGCTGAGTATGCCCAAATGCCAATATTTTCTTCGCTGACAAAAAATTGATCACTATCATCGTGTACCGCACAGCTTTGAGCGCCCGGTGGTAAGGGGAAACGTCTTAATAATTGTAATTGAATTGAATCATTCAATTCATTCACAAGATATTGACTCGCCATATGGCTTTCATCAAGTAAAAACACCTGTAAAGGCATGCCAGATGCTTGATACAAACAAAGACCTTCAAGGGGGGATTCAATAGCCGTTGCTTGTTTAATGAAAAGTGAATCTTGCTTGCGTGTGATTAGGCTAGGTTCACTGTGTTCATTTATGGCAAATATAACGGTTTCTCCATCTTTAATGCGGTGATCCATAAACTCCGCTTTTAAAGACTGTTGATCTAACACAGTGTTTAGCTCATCCCTTAATTCAATGTTCTGATCAGGGCCATAACTTAAGCGTTGTTGATTAGTAAATATAAATCCATGTTCACCAGTTAAAGGCAGTGGTTCGACGGTTATATCAATTGATTCAATTGTCGATGTATTTTGATCGCAAGCCGCTAATAAAAAAGCGGTAAAAATACTAAAAATTTTTTTGGTTGTTTTCATTTTTTTAAACCCATATTTTAAAACGTAAAACTAGGGGGAATTCTCCCTAACGTAATCTATTAAAAATCAGATAAAGTCAGACCTAAGCGATAGCGAGTGCCATATTCTTCATATTGCGCGTTATATTTCTCTGATTTTACATAGGTGTAATATGGCTCATCTGTTAGGTTTGCCACATCAAACGAGAGCTTCATGTTATCCATGATTTTATAAGACATACTGAAATCTAATTGGGTTTGCTCTGCTTGGTAGACATCTTTGTTTGCATCACTAATATCATTTACTTCAAGTAAGTATTCCGATTTATAGTTAGCTGCGATACGAGCCATCCAGGGGCCATGTTCGTAACCAAGAACAATATTACCTGTGACATCAGATTGATTAGGCAGCGAAATATCTCGGCCAATTTGTTCGCCATCATCAAACGTGGTGATGGTGGCATCGGACTCAATTAACGTGGTATTAGCACTTAGAATCAAACCATTAAAAGGTGATGGTAAAAACGCCATTTTTTGAGAGTATGCAAGTTCAACACCTTTAAGTTTGGCGTTATCGCCATTCACATAGGTTTCCACTTCATCGTAATCTTGCCACTGTGGGCTGCCTGCTAAATCTGTTTGATAAATAAAGTCAGTGATGTCTTTTTGAAAGTAAAAGGCCGAAATTAAACCGGCATGACCTGTGAAGTATTCAATGCCTAAGTCAAGATTATTTGATTTAAGTGGATTTAAATCAGAGTTGCCAAGGCTGGCTTCTTTGTCGCCATCATCTTCGGTATCGGAAAAACTAGGGGCCATTTGTTCAAAGGTAGGGCGCACCACCGCTTGGGTATAGGCTGCACGCAGTTGGGTATTGTCCGCTAATTCATAACGTAAGTGTAAAGCAGGTAATAGATCATCTGAACTTGTTTTACTATTTAGAGCAATAAATTCGTCAGCTTCACCATCAAATTTTACACCGTTAAAGGTTGTTTCAGTGGCTTCATAGCGTACGCCGGTTAAAACACGTAAGGCATCAATATCAATGCGGGTCATAAGATAAGCGGCGTTAATATTTTCTTCAATGTCGTAGGTGGCAAGTTTGCTTTCTTCTTCATCAAAAGCATCGGCTTTATCTAACGAATTTAAAAGCGTATTGATTTGTGTACTGTCTACGGTTGGACCAAATTCATTAATATCATAATTAGCTTTACCACCTTGATACTCAGCTAAGGTATCTGCGGCAGAACCAAAGTCTTCAAACACATAAATGTTTTCTTCTTGCTCTTTTTTACGGGTTAATGACTTGGCGCCGAATTTAATAAGAGCAGGGTAATCGTTAATATAAAGATCTCGTGTAATATCAAATTTTGCACTGGTTTGAGTATCTTTAGTATTTGCTTGCGTGTATTCAATTTCGTCTAATTCATAGGCGCTCGCATCCGAATAACCTGATGAAGTAATCATGGTGGGTTTACGCGTGTTGGTGAAGCCAATGCCGCCTAGTTCTTCTTGTTTAAAAACTGCTCCTGCGATACCGCCTGGCTCATCTTCACTGGCTTTGCTGTGACCAAGTGCATAAGCAATGGTCCAGTCTTCAATGAAATGCTCACCACCAAAGGTAGTTGATAGTATTTCTTGGGTTTCTTTACGATCTTTTAATTCGCGTTTTACTTCAGCTAGGCCTGTGTCACCAGCAATACGAGCGGCACTTGAAAATTCCATTTCATTGTCATCATTTAATTCTAATTCACCAAACTCAACCTTGCTGGCTTGACGTTGTTCGTCATCGCTAAAGCGGCTGTAAAGTGTACGCAGATATAAACTGTTGTCGCTATCCATTTCATAGTCAAAATTAAGCGCAGCGCCTAAGCGTGTACGTTCAATGCTGTAATCACGTTGCTCTAGCTCTTCAAGTGCTGCAGTGTCGTCAAAATCCCATGCGCCACCGGTTTCAACATTGTTTGAACCGAATTTTCTTTGATCATAACTAATGGCACCAGCAATACCTAAGCGTTGATTGTTGGGCAATGCAAATGCGTTACCACCACTTAAGGCGACACTTGGGTTGGTCTCTTCTGTGTGTTCTTCATAACTGGCTTCGGTGCGTAATGTATAGAATGCTCCAACACGATCAAGTGCTGATAAGCTTTGAACTTCAATGCTGCCACCAATGGCATTGGCATCCATGTCGGGCGTTAACGTTTTAGTAACCGTCATCGAGCTAATTAAATCAGAAGGCATAACGTCAAGTGCCACCGCTCGACGTCCCGCTTCGGGGGCGGGCAGTTGGGTGCCGTTAACGGTTACCGCGTTCAAGTCAGGGTTAATACCACGAATACGCACAAAGCGGCCTTCACCTTGATCACGCTCAATGGATAAACCAGGTATGCGTTGTAATGCTTCTGCGGCATTATCATCCGGTAATTGACCAATAGCATCAGCATTAATGGCGCTAACCATATTGTCAGAGTAACGTTGACGATTAATGGCGCGCTGCATTTGAGCCCCTTGGCCGACAACTAAAATTTCTTCAATTTCATCATTATCATCTTGAACGATCAGGTTAGAGCTTAAGGTTTGATCGTCTTCAATGGTGATGCTTTGAGTGTGTAGCGTTTTGTCGCCTAAGCGCACAACCACATCATAAGTACCTGGCTTCAATTGATTGAGGCGAAACTTACCACCAGTATTAACGAGAATATTTCTGTTGAGATCTTCAATGTTAATAGTGGCACCGTTAATGGGTTGTAAACTGGTGCCGTTTAAAAGAGCGCCTTCCCATTGGCCATCCGCCACACTATTGGCAGCGCTTAAAAAAGCCACACCGGCAATGGCGATGGCTTGAGCTAAAGATTGTTTTTTCATTTTTTATACCGCAATAAAATCAAAGGTGGCTAGACGGTAAAAAGATTAAATGACAAAACTGTGACTCGTTTTTTATATGTCTGTAAAACACACTTATATTAGCTAGGTTCAAGTAATTGATGAGCTCTTATGACCTGTATGACGTCAGCTGCACACCTGTAAACAATGGGATCTGTGTATAAGGCTGGCTACTCATTAGTTTTTGTTAAATAAAAACACTAAAGGCATGAGCTAATTTAACCCCCTTATTAAAATAGGTCTTGTAAAGTAAATGTCACAATAAGTTGGTATTCACCTAAGTCATACTTATTTTGGGCTGTACCATGTTAGCGACATTAAAACTGCACAAACAAAAGATATCATTTCTTTTTTTACTGCTAAGCGTCTGTTTCGGTGTGACCTGGTATTTAGGGCAGGCTAAACCGTGGGGACAAATTGATTGGATGGATGTGATCGGTGAAGGCGGAAGTGCTTGCGCTATGGCCTTGTGGATTACGTTTATATTAGGTAGCCGTCCTCAGGGTAGAGTGACTAACCTACTTACGCTAGGCCTGGGGTTTATGATGGTGGCTTTTTGGCAAGACGCCTTAGATGAGTTTATTCGTTTGCCTTCGCATCAGTGGTGGGATCAATGGTTGGAGTCAGTGGCGATGCCTGTGGGTATTTTATTGCTTACTTATGGTTTGTATCACTGGTACCAAGAGCAGTTGCAAGTTAACCACACACTTAAAAAGCGTGAGCAATTATTTCGTGATCATGCTTGGTTTGATCGTATTACTCACTTATCTCGCGTGGATTTCTTAAAAAAACAGCTTCGCCAAATTGGACGTCAGCAAGAACATGATGACATATCGTTGATCATGATCGATGTGGCTCAGTTTTCTATGTTTAATCGCTTACATGGTCAAGCCGAAGGTGATCGACTTTTGTATCAGCTTGCTGAATTTTTGCAGTTAAACATGCGCGAGCAAGATTTATTAACCCGTTATGCGGCTGATCGATTTTCAATTATATTACCCAAGTGTCATGTAGAAAAAGCAAACATAATAGCCCTTCAGCTAGAAGATGCAGTGGCTCACTTTCATTTTCGCCTACATACCTGTGATGACACTTACTTACCGCGCATAGTGACCGGAATAGCATGTACTCAGGGATTTGAGTCAACATGTCTAATTGATTTAGCAAATAAGGATTTAACCAAAAATAAGTCATCACTTAACGTGGCTTAATAGGTATGCAGTTTCGAGAGTGCCACGACGCGATTTATCCTGCCCATTATCAACTGTTGAAGTTAATGGATTTAATGGATGCGCAAGGTATTCACCATCATCAGTATTTAAAAGGCACACGTTTATTTTATGAAGATATTGCATCAGGCAATAAACATATCAGTGCATTACAGTTTATTAGAGTCATTGAAAATGCTCAAAAATTAGGTGAACCTGAATTGGCGTTTCGATGGGGACATTCCCTTTGGCCTGGCCATTATGATATTTTTAGTCAGTTGTTACAAAACACGTCAAATTTATTTGAGTTAATAACAGCGGTTCATGATTACAGTGAAATGCTATGCCCATTATTAAAACCAATAGTAATTAATGCAGATCAATACGTGTTTATTTATTGGCAAGATGAAGTGGGGGCTAGTTCAATTCTTCGCTTTTTGGTAGAAACTTATTCAACAGCATTATTATCATTGAGTCATTGGTTGAATCAAAAAAAATTAGCATGGCATCTGGGGTTTTCATATGAGCCAACTAGTTACCTTGAAGAATATGTTGTTAATTTTGGGGATGCCATACAGTTTAATATGGGGGTGAACTTTTTAGCATTAAACCATGAAGACTTACTAAAACCCTGGCCAAATTTAAATACCAGTTTAGCCATTAAAGCATTGCTTACACGTCAAGCTAATCTTAAATATCAAAAAATAGATTCAGGGATTGTTGGCCAATTAACATTATGGAATCAGCATAACATTCAACTTAATCCAAGTTTAGACCAAGCTGCCTTGGCATTTGAAATGAGCAGTGCAACATTAAAACGAAAACTAAAAGTACACGGCACTTCGTTTCAAAAGATTCAAGATCAGGCACGACTGTTGGTCTGCTTATATTTATTTCACCAAAAAAAATGGAATAATCAGCAAGTGGCCAGTTATCTTAAGTTTTCCGATGCCAATAACTTCAGAAAAGCGTTTAAGCGTTGGTGTGGCGATACGCCAAATAGTATGCGAGAAAAACTAGAATTTAAAATAAGGGCGATTACATAATCGCCCTTATTTCTATTTAAGGCAGTATCGTATTAGGTGCAGAGGGAGTGAGTTTACCTTGACCGCCAGCTTGTTTCTCAAGGGGTTTTTCTGCACTCTCATCAGGTGATATTAACGCAATAATGGTCCAGCCTGCCTTTGGTGCCAATGTCTTTTGTGCGCTAAATACATGACAGTAACCGCTATTATCAATAGCAAATAATGGCAGTGAGCGTGTACCGTACTGCTCTAAGTAGTTTTCAAAACTAAAGTTATCTGTCAGTTGGGTTTTCTTCACGAGGGCTTTTTTAGCGCGTAAGCTGGCCAGTTTAGAATAACTAATGCCTTCACCAAATAAACCTAATGTCTCTGTATAACTGCTTGACGATTGATGGCTGGCGCGTAAGTCGTTTTCGTTACCTAAGCCAAACACCTTGTCTTTACCAAACCAATCTAAAAAGTGCATGCTCACAAGAGGGTTTAATTGTTTATAAGGCGATAAAATGAGTAATCGACCAATACCGGATAAATCCACATTGTTAGTGGCATGCTCTGATGCGGGGTTACCAAAATAAACGGGTAGACCTTCCATACGTGCTTGGCTTAGGTTTTCCCAGTTGGTATCGGCAATCCGAATTTTTACGTCTTGCTCCATTAATGCCTTTGTTATTGCGCGGGCTGTGTCGTTGGCGCCAAAAATTAAAAATCCTTGAGCCGCGGGTTCTTGCAAGCCCAGTGCACCGGCTACAAATTTAGCGGTTAAGCTTTGCAGAACCACGGTGGTAATGATTACCATAAACACCATGGGCACTAAAATATCAGCCCCTTGCCAGCCGGCTGTTTCAAGCTTAAGTGCAAACAGGGCAGAAACAGCGGCAGCCACAATACCACGCGGTGCAATCCAAGAAAGTAGGGCTTTTTCTTTCCAATTTAAATCTAATTTATAAGACGAAATTAATACGCTTAATGGACGCGCAATAAACAGAATAATGAGTAATAAAAACACCATTGGCATACCAAGGGTGACAAAGTGAGAAAGATCTAAGCGGGCCGCTAAAATAATAAATAAAGCAGATATTAACAGCACACTCAGGGACTCTTTAAATTCCAGTATGCCTTCAAGGTCTACTTTACGGCTGTTGGCCATCACCATGCCCATAACGGTTACGGTTAGTAGCCCCGATTCGTGCTGTAAAAAATTAGACACAGCATAAATACCCAACATAAAGGTAAGTGTGGCCGGGTTTTGTAAATAGTGTGGTAACCAGTTGCGATTAAGAGCCTCGATTAAAATCTTGGCAGCGGCCCAACCTAAGCCAAAGCCGACAAATAAAGTAACACCAAAGGCCTGCATGGCATGAATCATTGCGGTATCACGACTTGAGATAATAAACTCATAAACAAGAACGGCTAGCAGTGCACCAATAGGATCAATGATAATACCTTCCCATCGTAAGATGTTGGCAACCTTAGCGGTGGGACGAATAGATCGCAGCATAGGCACAATGACAGTGGGGCCGGTCACTACAACCAATGCGCCAAACAGTGCTGAGAGCTCCCAAGATAAACCCATAATAAAATGAGTAAACACACCTATGATGGTAAAGGTGGCGAGCATACCCACACTGACTAAGTTACGTACCATGGCACCGTGACCTTGAATTTGTTTGAAATCCAACGTCAAACTGCCCTCAAATAAAATAATGGCAACCGCAAGCGACACCATAGGGAACAACAAGTCATTAAATAAGGCATCGGGGTCTAATAAATGAAATACAGGGCCAACAAGCAGACCACAGATTAGTAGCGGTAATATGGCAGGAATGCGAATACGCCAAGCAAACCATTGGCAAAGAAGTGATAACACGCCAATGCTGGCTAATAGTGACAGAGCACTAATGCTTTCCATTATAAATCCTTAATACAGTGAGTGGACGTACTGTAGCACTAAGGCGGGATTTTGCTAGTGGGGATTGCGTTGAACTGCATAGGCTGATGTATGCACAGGTACGAACTCGCACCGCGAGTGAATCGACATTTATTCACCCGCAGGTTTATAATTGTTTTTAGAAAGTAGCTCTGTAGGTTGGGCATTACCCGGCGCAAACATTAGCTGGTGGGCAGTGCCCACCCTACGGTGAATCTAAATTATATTCTGTAGGTCGGGCATTGTCCGACAAAAATCTTGGCTGATAATAAGCAACGTATCTATTCACCAAACTCCCCATTAAACGTTAAATTCTCACCCCAGTTTGAATCATAACTCCCTGTATGAAGGAATTTATGAAAGGTAGAGTACGGCCAGTCACGCGGTGTGTTAACCAGGTTATGTTTGACAGGGTTGATGTGCACATAATCTATATGCGTATTCAAATCTGAATCATTACGAATTTTGTGTTCCCAAAAACGAGGTTGCCAAATACTTTGCTGGTTCGTAATAACATGCTCTTTTTTTAATCGCATTGTGGTCATTGCCTTTATTCGGCCCCAGCGCTTTGAATAGTCATCATCTTTTTCTGGTAATGCCCAGATGGCGTGAAGGTGATCTGTTAGTAAGCACCAAGCGATGATATTGAATGGCATCTCATTACGAATTTGGATGATCGATTCACGCAATGCTTTGCGTACAGGCGGGGTAGTCAGAATGTTTTGGCGATTATGGGTAACGAGGGTAAAAAAGAAGGTGCCACCCTTTTGATAAGAGCGTACATAATTAGGCATCCTTGCCTCCATTTTAATAAACGTAGGTCGGCATTGCCCGACGCAAACATTAGCCGGGGGACGGTGCCCACCCTACGGTGAATCTAAATTATATTCAGTAGGTTGGGCATTACCCGACGCAAACATTAGCCGGTGGACGGTGCCCACCCTACGGTGAATCTAAATTATATTCTGTAGGTCGGGCATTGCCCGACGCAAACAGTTATTTAGATGACTAAAGTACTTCCGCTTTTAACGCAGGGTACTGGGCAGCGTCCAAACGCGGTCCAAACTGGCTCACCACCTGTGAGCTGATTTTACTGGCAAGGTTGCCCGCTTGCTCCCAAGAATGGCCAGCGGTTAAGGCATACATAAATGCACCAGCAAAGTTATCCCCAGCGCCGTTGCTGTCCACTGCGGTTACCGCATTAGGTGCGATGTTGATGGTGTTAGTGCCATCAAACAAAACCGCGCCTTTTGCACCACAAGTAATGGCAAAGGTTTTGGCGATGTTTTTAAGTGCGTTTGCTGCATCGTCTAGGTTGGCTGCGCCGGTATAACCTAGGGCTTCTTCTTCGTTGCAGAATAATAAGTCCACACCTGTGCCGAGCATTTCCGTTAGGCCGTCTTTGAAAAATTGCACCATGGCAGGGTCAGAGAAAGTCAGAGCCGTTTTTACATTATTAGCTTCAGCGATTTTTTTACATTCGATGGCCGCATGGCGAGCACTGTCGCTGCTTACAAGGTAGCCCTCGATATATAAGTACTCACTATCTTTTAACGCCGCTTCATCAATGTGGTTGTGGTTTAAGTCAGCGGTAATGCCCAGATAGGTGTTCATGGTGCGCTCAGCATCTGGGGTGATCATCACCATGCATTTACCTGTGACGCCGTCATCACGATCGCTGCCTAAGTTGGTATCGATGCCGGCACTGGTTAAGTCTTTGACATAAAAGTCGCCGGTTTCATCATTGGCCACGTTGCAGCTGTAAAAGGTTTTGGCGCCTAAATATTGCGCGGCAAAAATGGTGTTTGCCGCACTGCCACCGCCTGCGCGGGTTTTTAAGCCAAATTCTTCGGTTAACTTGGTTAATAGGGCTTCTTGTTGGTCTTGGTCGATCAAGGTCATTAGGCCCTTTTCGATGCCAGCTTGGGCAAAAAAGGCATCCGTTACTTCAAACTCTTTATCCACAAGGGCGTTACCGATGCCATAAACGTGATACTTGGCCATGTTATTGTCTCTTTATTAATAGGCGAATGAGAAAGTCAGCGCAGCAGTTTATCAGGGTGTGAATCCGGTGGGAAATTGCGCCATGAGTTCTGATAAAAGCTTGGTATACTGCGCCTATGAAAAATAAGACTCCCTCTCGTTTTAAGACTTTTTTGTCTTGGCTAATCCGGTTATCCATTGTGGGTATCGTGATTTTAGCGATTTTAATGGCTTACCTAGATGCACAGGTGCGCGAAAAATTTGAAGGCAAACGCTGGGCATTGCCGGCTAAAGTATTTGCCCGCCCATTAGAGCTGTACCCAGGGCTTGAGTTAAAACCTAAATATCTCGTGCAAGAGTTGGATCAAATTGGCTATCAACGTGTGCCCAATGTGCTCACACCTGGGCAATACAGCTTAGATGGCAACGAGATGGATGTGTATCGTCGCTACGTCAAACTCTATGACGGCGAAGAAGCATCGGCCCGAGTGCACCTGCGCTTTAGTGGCAACACCATTGACGGGGTATGGTTAGATGGCCAACCCGTGGCCCTTGCCCGATTAGAGCCGTTATTGATTGGTGGCATCTACCCTAAACACAATGAAGACCGCCAGCTTATTCAATTACAAGACGCCCCAAGTATGTTGCTTAAAACCTTGGTGGCCGTTGAAGACCGCGATTATTACGACCACTTTGGTATTAGCTTAAAAGGCATTGCCCGCGCCATGGTAGTGAACGTACAGCGCGGCGGTTTAGTACAAGGTGGTTCCACCTTAACCCAGCAGTTAGTGAAAAACTTTTTCTTAACCCGCGAGCGCACCCTAGTACGTAAAGCCACCGAAGCGTTAATGGCCATACTGGTTGAGCTGCATTATTCCAAAGACGATATTTTAGAAACCTACCTTAACGAAGTGTACCTTGGCCAAAGTGGTCGCCGAGCGGTTCATGGTTTTGGTTTGGCCAGTCAGTTTTATTTTGGCAAACACATTAGCCGTTTAAGCGCCCCAGAAATTGCCACCCTAGTGGGCATGGTCAAAGGGCCAAGTGTGTATAACCCAAAACGCAAACCAGAAAACGCATTGGCCCGTCGTAATGTGGTGTTAGGGGTCATGCATGATCAAGGTTTAATCAGTGATTATGAGTTTGCCGTTTGGCAAAAACGCGAATTAGACGTGGTGCAATATTCACAGTATCAGCGCATTGAATACCCAGCGTTTTTAGATTTAGTACGCAGACAACTTCGCAGCGATTACGCAGACAGTGACTTAACCAGCGAAGGTTTACGCATATACACCAGCCTTGACCCAATCATTCAGCGCAGCGCCGAACAAGCCATGAGTAACCGCCTTGCCAGTTTAGAAAGCGGCTACCGCATGCCAAAAGATTCTCTACAAGGTGCCATGGTTATTGCGGGCACCGAGAGCGGCGAAGTAGAAGCGGTCGTGGGGGATCGCAACCCGCGTTATTTTGGTTTTAACCGCGCGTTAGATGCTAACCGCTCCATCGGCTCGTTAGCCAAACCTGCGGTGTATTTAACCGCACTACGTTCACCTGAATACAATTTAATTACGCCGCTGGATGACAGCGAAATTAAAATAGCTGGGGCCAACGGCAGTATTTGGCAGCCGCAAAATTACGATAAAGAAAGTCACGGCACCGTACCCTTGTATCAATCCATGGCACAGTCATTAAACCAAGCCACTGCGCGCTTAGGGTTGCAAATTGGTTTAACCAACGTGGTACAAACCTTTCATGACTTAGGGGTTGAGCGAGACATTCCTGCCTACCCATCCATTGTATTGGGGGCATTTGAAATGAACCCGTTTGATGTTGCGCAAATGTATCAAACTATTGCCGCTTCCGGGTTTAAAACACCACTTAAAGCCATCCGTGGTGTCACCACCCAAGATGGCCAATTGTTAAGCCGTTATGGTTATGATGTGAAACAAGCCATTAAAACCGAACCCATTTATTTATTACAAAAAATCATGCAGCGTGTGGTAAAAGAAGGCACCGCACGCTATTTAAATTCACAATTTGATACCGCCCTTAACCTTGCTGGTAAAACCGGCACCAGTGACAGCCAACGTGACTCATGGTTTGCAGGTTTTAGTGGTGACAAGCTGGCGGTTGTATGGGTAGGGCGTGACGATAACGAATCCATGCCGTTAACTGGCTCCAGCGGTGCGCTGCGTGTGTGGGCTCAAACGTTTAAAGATTTACCGCTAAAACCCTTGTATCCGCTACCAACCGAAAACATTATTGAGCAATGGGTCGATGTCGAGCAAAACGCCATCAGCAGTGAAGACTGTGAGGGCGCTGTACAGTTGCCATTTATTCAAGGTCGGTTACCATTACAAACTTTAAGTTGCGCACAAGAGCCTGCACCTAGTACAGGCAAATCTTGGTGGTCGCGGATGTTTGATTAAGTGTTCGATAAAAGGAACAAGTGGCATTAATGAAATCAGTATTATTGGTTGTATTCATTGCGTTATTAACCGCGTGCTCCACTGCGCCTTATCAATCCATTGATCAGATTGAAGCCAGCAGCAGTGATGTATTGGCGCAACTGCCTAATTGGTATCACCAAAATTTAGGCCTGCAATTAAATGGCGGCAATGACTACCCAGAACAAACCGCGTTAGCATCACTGCTCAAACAAGCAGACTTAGAATTCATACGTGGCAACTTTCAAGCGTGCCAAATTTTATTAGAACGGGCACAACGTATTTCAACTCGTGAGCCAAGTGTGTATGTGCGTTTAAGTTATTTATTCTGGCTAGAAAACAATACCCGCAGCGCCGAACAAATGGCCCGACGTGCCTTGGCGTTGGTGGTGAGTGATGCGCAAGCATCTGAAGAAGTGAAACGATTATTGGTGGCTATTCAAGCGAATCAATATTAACGATTAAGGTTTACAAACAAATTGAGCTTATAAAAAAGCGTTTATGTTTTTGCATAAGCGCTTTTTTTGTTTTTGTATGGTCGGATTTTGAATAATAAATATATTAAGAAAACACACCAATAATAGCACCAACTAGAACAAGCTCTGAAATACTATGGGCTGAATTTATTAATGTTAACTTTGATGATGTGCGGGCAAAGCCATTGTAATAACCTAATGATGTCACCGTAAATGCGCTAGCAACGATCAACCCAAAAAATGCGCCGCTTAGTAAGCCAGATATATTAGTCGCAGCCATAAGCAAAGCCATACATAAAGATTTTGCAAGGCCAGAAATTAACGATGCAATAAAAGCACCACCAAGACCTTCGGTATTATCAGCTTGCTCTTTTGTGATGCCTAAGGCGCCTGCCCATGCTTTACCAAAAACCGCCCAGTGGTACCAAGCAAACCCCAATACATAACTGGTAATGGTTGCTACTGTTACTGCTAAGTAATTGATGTTTTCTAATTCTGATATCCAAGTGAGCATGTTATCTTCCTTGATTTTTGAGTGTTTGCCAATTTGTAGTTAAGAATCCACACTAGCAAGACTTAACTATGGATGTCTATATTGATTTTGGGATCTACTTTTGCCTTGAATAATATGGGTGTTTCTGCTGAAACTTTGAGAAGTGGGCCCGCGTTGGTTGCGTCTTTTTTGGTTTCTTACGGCTCAGGGGAAGCAAGCAGTAGATATATTTGCACCATTATTCACCCGCAGGTGCGGGTTCGTACAATGCAGGCCATTTTGGTATAAATGATAAATCAACCCAGTCACGATAACTGAATGTTTTTCGACTGACTGGTGAATGGTAGAGATTTTGGCACCTTCCAAAAGGTCAGGTGCCGCCATAAGTATTTATTAAGCAAGCGAATTTAAGCTTTCGAATCTAAATACCCTTTCCAACCTCCAAACTCAGTAATATTTTTTGCATCGTTCACCACGTTGCCCTCACTCATAAAGCCGCAGTGCCATGTTCCATCGGCCAGTTCCACTTTACCAATACCAAGTGGCGCGGGAATGCCCGTCACAAATGAGCCAAAGTATTCCATGGGCATGGACCACACTTCTACATCAATGGCCGTTCCCTTTTCATCATCACGAATCATGGCAGGGCGTTTGCCATCGGGCAGTGCGTATAGTTGATAGTGTGGTGCACTTTGGGTTTTGTCCACTAAGGTCGCGCCACGCTCAGTTAATTGCCAATTTAGCGGGAAGCCTTCCAAGTGTGCGCCGCATACCACCACATTAATGCGATTACTTGGGCGCGGCACGGCATTGCCCTCAAAAGGTTGCAGTGCAAAATCACTGCTGCCTTGGGGTAAGTTTAATGCTTGATGTAATGCGCCAGAATAGCTTAATAATTTCATGTCGGTGAAGGCTTGGCTAAATAAAGTGACACCCCAGCTGACGCCGTTTTGGGTGAAACCCACAGGCACATTGGTGGCGGTGTAATCCAACAGGTTCATGAAGTTGGTGTAGGTGCCTAAAATGGAATTATATTTGATGGGCTCTGCGCGTAATTCTTCACGGGTGAATTGTGTAGGGCAGGTGGGGGTTAATAAAAAGTCTACGGCATTTACTTGTTCATCACAGATTTTTTTAAACGCTTGTAATTGATATTGTGCACTAAAGGCATCGGCGGCGGTCTTGCCTTCGGCGCTGCCAATAATGGATTGAATCACAGGTAACATGGATTCACGTTTTACGTCTTTTACCGCTAACCAACGCTCGGCCACCCATGGACCTTCATATAATAATTTGGCCGCTTCAATAAAAGGTGCAAAGTCCACATCGACTTTTTTACCGCCAAGGTTTTCAAGTTGTGCCACGGTTTTTTCAAACAAGGCCTCAGTTTCTGGGTTGTTATAAAAATCTAAATTTGAAGGTACACCAAAGCTAAAGTGTTCTGGCAATTTAGGTTCAAAATATCGCAATAAGTTATCTGGTTTATTTTCACGGGCGTAATTGTCTTGTTTGTCGTATTGCCCCGCCACGCTGGTGACTAAGGCTGCATCTTGGGTGTTTAATGCAAACACCGTGATGCAATCCAAACTTAAACAAGCTGGCACTAAACCGGAATTACTAAACAAACCTTTTGTGGGTTTGTGGCCAATTAAATTATTAAGGGCTGCCGGTACACGACCACTGCCTGCGGTATCCGTGCCTAATGCAAAACTCACTTGGCCAAGGGCGGTGCTCACGGCGGAGCCAGCACTTGAGCCACCGGATACATAATCGCTATTAAACGCATTTTTACCTTCACCGTATGGGCTGCGCATGCCCACTAAACCGGTGGCAAATTGGTCAAGGTTGGTTTTGCCTAAGGGGATTGCGCCGGCTTTTAATAATTGCTCAACCACAAACGCATTGGTAGTGGGGGTATAAGCAAAGTCAGGGCAGGCGGCGGTGGTGGGTACACCCGCTAAGTCGATATTATCTTTTATGGCAAAGGGCACACCATAAAGCGGTAAATCCTCTGGGGTTTTACCATCTAGGTACGCAAGGTATTCATTCAGTTTGGTTTCGTCCAATAAGGTGATCCACACATTATGATCTTGTTGAGTAAGGGCTTGTTCACGCAGTGCCAAAATTAATTCACTAGGAGTGATGTCGTTTTTTGTGTAGGCCTGTTTAAGGGCGGTAATATTTAAATTGAACATGTGGGTACCTAATTCTGTTTTAATAAAAATGCTGATGTCTATGCTTGTGCTAATTCGGCGCTGGCGTGTTCTTCAATAATCACTAAGGGTTGGCCTGCATAAACTGATTGCCCTTGTTGTTTTAATAAACTGTGTACGGTGCCGCCTTGGGTGGCGTGAATTTCAATTTCCATTTTCATGGACTCTAAAACCATTAATACATCACCCGCTTTAACGGTATCGCCAGCGTTTACCTTGCATTGCCATACACTGCCTGAAACTGGGCTGTCCATGGCTTGGCAGTTTTCTGGTATTTGCAATTCATCCGTTGTTGGGTTTTCGGCTTCTACTTGTTCGTAGGTGAGTTGGCCGTTTTCTTGCCAGCGGGTGAGTTCTTCTTCAAAGGCATGCTCTCTTGATTGCACAAAGCTAGAGATTTCCGTTTCGTTTTTATCTAAAAAGGCTTGGTACTCATTTAAACTGAATTGGGTTTCTTCAATTTTTAATGACACCTGACCTTTAGGTAAGGCTTCGCGAATGTGGGCCAGTTCTTCTGGGCTCACTTCATAAAATTTAATTTGATCAAAAAATCTCAGTAACCAAGGTTGTTTAAAGTCATGGGTTTGATGGTAGCGGTTCCACATTTGTGAAGTGCGACCAACAAATTGATAACCGCCTGGGCCTTCCATACCATAAACACACATATACGCACCGCCAATGCCCACGGAGTTTTCTGCGGTCCAGGTTCTTGCTGGGTTGTATTTGGTGGTGACTAATCTGTGTCTTGGGTCTAGCGGGGTGGCAACCGGTGCGCCTAGGTACACATCGCCTAACCCCATGACTAAGTACTCGGCATTAAAGACGGTGTCTTTCACCGCTTGAATATCCGCAAGGCCATTAATGCGACGGATAAATTCTAAGTTGCTTGGGCACCATGGGGCGTCTTTACGTACGGACTGCATGTATTTTTCAATGGCTAACTGACAGGCCGCGTCGTCCCAGCTAAGAGGTAAATACACGGTGCGTGATGGCACGGTAAGGTTTTCAGTGGTGGCCACGTATTCACAGGCTTGATCAATCAGCTGAGTTAATTGCAGTAGGGTGATTTTTTGTGAGTCATAATGAATTTGCAGTGAACGTATGCCCGGGGTGAGTTCTTTCATGCCGGCCAGTTTGTGCTCCTCTAACCACAGCATCAGAGCGTGCACTTTGAAGCGACGGGCAATATCTAATTCAAGTGGGCCAAGCTCCACTAATAAAAAGTGATCCCCCGCTAGGCGACAAACGATGTTGTCATCCCCAATGTTGGTTTGATGAATAATCGGGCTTGGCAGGTTTGCAAAATCAAACCCGCTGGCTTCAATGTGGGCGGGTTTCAGTTGTGCAATGTTATTGTTTTGTGTTTGCTCAAGTTTAACCGCTTGCTCGTGACTGACTGGCACAAACTGAATTTTACTGCCTGCTTTTAACTGACCTAGTTTCCAAAGGTCGGCGCTGATGACCGTGGCGGGGCAAACAAAGCCACCCAAAGATGGGCCGTCTGGCCCAAGAATCACAGGCATATCACCGGTAAAGTCCACGGTGCCAAATGCGTAGGCGTTATCGTGAATGTTTGACGGGTGCATGCCTGCTTCGCCGCCACTGTTGCGTGCCCATTTGGGTTTAGGGCCAATTAAACGCACACCGGTGCGTGATGAGTTGTAGTGTACCTCCCATGTGTGATTTAAAAATTCTTGAATGTCAGCATCGGTAAAAAAGTCTGGCGCGCCGTGGGGGCCATAAATAACGCGCAGTTGTACTACATCCGGTGTGACCAGTTGCGCAAAGTGATTAAAGTGAGGAATATTTTTTTCAGTTAAACCTGCATCGGTGCATTGTTTGGCAAGTTCAATCACATCACCGGTTCTTAATGCACGGCCCACGTGCCCACCAAATTGCCCAAGGGTAAAGGTGGATTTTGAGCCTAAATAATCAGGGCATTGCACGCCGCCTTTTACGGCCAAATAACAGCGGGCACCTTTGTCTTTAATTTTGCCTATGGTAAGCGTTTGCCCAGCACTAACATGAATCACTTGATTCATGGCTACCACTTCATTGTCTAGGGTAAGCGCAAACTCAGCCCCCACAATGGCCACATCACAGTCCACATTAAATTTTAAACTTGGGCCGTTGAGAGTGATTTCCAGTGCGCCAGCATAGATATTGTTTTCAAGTAACTCATTGGCTAAACGAAAACTCATGGCATCCATTGGCCCTGATGGCGGCACTCCCACATGCCAATGGTTTTGACGACCCGGGTAATCTTGAATAGTGGTTTGCGTGCCACCACTTAATACCGTAAACGTCGATGGCTGCACTGAAAATTCAGTCAAGCTATTGGTGAAAATTTTTCCATCAGTGGTCATGGGCGCGCGCAAAATATGTTGCACATAAGGCTTGTTAGTTTGAATGCCATAAATTGTGCTTTGTTCTAATGCATGATCCAGTTTGGCAATGGCTTGTGCGCGACTGGTTTCGATGACGATAACTTTGGCTAACATGGGGTCAAACAAAGCGGGCACCTCAATACCGGATTCGATCCAGGTATCAATACGACAGTTGCCTGCTTGGTAAGTGGCATTTTCATGTTGCGGCCAACTCACATGAGACAACAAACCACTGCTAGGCATAAAGTCTTGTGCTGGATTTTCAGCGTATATGCGCGCTTGAATACTGTGGCCATTTGGTGTGAGTGTCGCTTTTAATTGTGTTAGATCCCCTAACTCGTCTGCTGCTTGTTTGACCATGCATTCAACCAGATCAATGCCCCAAACCTGTTCGGTGACACCGTGTTCTACTTGTAAGCGGGTGTTTACTTCTAAAAAATAAAACGCTTGGGCATCGTCATCAAAAATAAACTCAACGGTACCGGCATTGCGATAATTAACTGACGCCATTAAGCGCTCGGCGGTTATGTGCAATTGCTCGCGTAATGCCTGTGATAAATTGGGCGCTGGGGTTTCTTCTATGACTTTTTGGTTACGACGCTGCGCTGAGCAGTCCCGTTCACCCAAGCTTATGGCTTGGCCGTGACCGTCGCCAAAAATTTGCACTTCAATATGACGAGCACGTTGAATGAGTTTTTCTAAAAATACACCATCGTTAGAAAAATAACTGGCCCCCAAGCGTTTAACGCTATCCCATGCTTTTATCAATTCATCTTGATTATGGCACGCTTGCATGCCGATGCCGCCACCACCTGCGGTGCTTTTTAACATGATGGGGTAGCCCACATCATTGGCCCAGTGAATGGCATCTTCTAGTTTGTTTAATAAAGGCGACCCCGGCACTAACGGCACACCAGCAGCAAGCGCTGCATCACGGGCTTGGTGTTTTAAACCAAACAGATTCATTTGTTCAACCGTTGGGCCGATGAACACAATATTGTTGTCTTCACAGGCTTTTACAAATTCGGTGTTCTCACTTAAAAAGCCGTACCCCGGATGAACGGCTTGCACATTATACTGCTTCGCAATGGCGATAATTTTTTCAATGTTGAGGTAGGTATCGCTCACAGCGCCTTCGCCTAAACAGACCGCGATGTCGGCATGTTGCACATGCAAGGAGTCTTTGTCGGCTGAGTGGTACACCACAACAGACTGAATGTTTAAAATTTTAAGGGTGCGAATAATACGCGTGGCGATGGCGCCGCGATTTGCAATTAAGACCGTATTAAACATAAACGGCTCCAAACTGACGGGTCGTCCCGATGATGAATAGCGAATTCAGGTCGTCCTGATTTCGAAGTGCGAACACTTAATTTTTTAGGTAATGCTTACGACCAAATCAATACTTCAACTGGGGTTGGGTCATAACCATTACATGGGTTGTTCAGTTGTGGGCAATTGGAGATTAATACCAAGATATCCATTTTGGCGGTCAACTCTACGTATTTGCCCGGTGCTGAAATGCCGTCTTCGAAGGTAAGCTTGCCATCACTTGTGACCGGCACATTCATAAAAAAATTAATATTATGAGTAATGTCTTCTTTATTTAATTTGTATTCTGGGTGTTCTTGAATGGCTAACATCCAGCTATCACGACAGGCATGCATACAGCGTTTTTCTAAATCATAACGAACGGTGTTGGATTCGGTGGCACAGGCACCGCCCACTGTATCGTGACGGCCACAGGTGTCGGCGGTAATTTCTAACAGGTCGTTATTTAAATTGGTTTTTAACACGGTACCAGCGGTTAGATATAACGCACCTTGTTCGCGAATGGTATCCATGGCGCTATAACGCTCGCTTACATCGTGGGCGTTATAAAACAAGGTGTCTGCCGCTTGGTTGCCTTTAAGATCAACAATGCGGATGGTTTCGCCTTTTTTTACAATGCCAAAATAATAGTCACCTGCGCTTACGGTTTTTGAGCTATGGGCAGATTCTGCTTTTAATATACTTTCTTTAATCATGTTACTTCTCACAAACCAAAATGATACAGGGCGTTGTTTTCAAAACCCCGTTGATTTTCAGGGCAATGGTTCATACATGGATCATCTTCACTTACGCTATCAGCTTGGCTTAAGGTCACTTCAACGGGTGTCATTGGGTAAGCGCTGGCTTGTGTTAATGGGTGAGGGCAAGTGTGCATGACCACCAAGGTATCCATTTCAAAACGAAGGGTTATGGCATCGCCAGCTTGGCTATTACGGGTGAGGGCCAGCTTGCCTTCTTCGTCACTGCTTATCTGGCTAAACCAATTAACATTGGCGGCCATGTCTTGGGCTCTTAAACCGTATTTGGCAAGCTCGACCAAAAAGCTGTCATAACCATTTTGTAACCATTGATTATGCTGTGCTTGATAATCCCGTTTACCAAATTGTTTTTCTATGTGGCTTGCGTGGCTGTTGCCACAAACGCTTTCATGCCAACCAAAGCTATCCTTCACGATGGAGCAAAAAATGCGCCCCATGTCGCTGTATAAACAATTACCTTCAGTGAGTTTAAATGTGTGTTGGCATTTTAAAGTATCCGGCGCATTAAATTTCTCACCCAATTGATATGGGTTATAAAACAGCATGCCCACGTTTGCCCCACCATTAATATCTTTAATGGTGACTTGTGTACCTTTGCGTGCCATAAATGACCAGTGGCTGGCACCGGGTACCGTGGTTTGATATACCTTGTCGTTAACTAATGCATGATAGGTTTTTGATGTGTGTGTCATATTTTCTGTGCCTCTCACTACGCCGATAATGCGTGTGGTGATAGTGACTCTTCAATCTCTACAAAACTGTCTTTATCGATTTTACCCACTGGTAAATCAAAGGTGATGGTGCTACCAAAACGGTTTGGCGCATGTGGGTCGTGTCGAGTTTTATCAAATACCCATAGACGGGTGCCCAGATAAAAACCTTCTTCTAAATCATGGGTGACCATAAAAATAGTGAGCTTATATTTTTGCCATAAGTCCAATACCAGCTTATGCATGTCTTTGCGAATACCTGGGTCCAATGCACCAAAAGGCTCATCTAATAGTAAAACGCTTGGGTGTTTGATCAGGGCTTGGGCAATGGCTAGTCGCTGCTGCATACCACCAGAAAGTTCGTGTGGGTATTGATGTTTGGCATCTAATAAACCAACTGCCTCCAACCATTGGTCGGCTTCTTGTAATGCTTGTTTGCGTTTTTGGCCAAATAAACGACCAATAAAACTGGATTCAAATTCTTTTGAAATGGCCACATTGTCTCGCACGGTTAGGTGTGGAAAAACAGAGTATTTTTGAAACACAATCCCACGTTCTGGGCTGGGTTCGGCCAAGATGGGTTGACCATCGAGCATTACCTCACCTTTAGTATGAAACTCAGTGCCCAGTAACATTTTTAAAAAAGTACTTTTGCCACATCCGGATGTACCCACCATGGTGATAAATTCACCTTGTTTTACTTGGCAGTTGATGTTTTCTAAAACAAGGTTGTCACCATAGGATTTTTCAACATGGCGAAATTCAATTTGATAATCAGACATAATGACCTCTATTTCGCCGCGTGATACCAAGGGAAGATTTTTTTACTGGTTTTCATCAGTAACCAATCTAGCAAGAAGGCAAGTACCGTGATCCATAAAACATAAGGCAGAATTACATCCATGGATAAATAACGGCGAACCAAAAATATGCGATAGCCCAAGCCGTCTGTGGCGGCGATGGCTTCAGCGGCAATTAAAAATAACCACGCCGTACCTAAACTTAAACGCAGTGCATCCAATAACCTTGGTAATATTTGTGGTAATAAAACACGGATAATAATTTGAAATGAATTCGCCCCAAGTGTTTGCGCTTTTACTAATTGCTCGTTAGGAATATCTTTTGTGCGCTGGTATAAATCACGAATTAAAAAAGGTGTGATGCCCACAATAATCAACATGACTTTGGATAATTCACCCAATCCAAAGGTAATAAATAAAAGTGGTAACACTGCCATCGGGGGGATAAGTGAGATGGCGGTGACAATGGGATTTAAATTGGCACCAATTAACGGAATCGCACCAGTAATTAAACCCAGTAATAAACCAATAATGGCGGCGCAAAAAACGCCGGTTAACAATCGTTGTAAGCTACTTTTAGTGTCTTGCCAAAATAAATATTCACCGGTGCGTTTGCTTGGGGTAAACGCTAAACGATCTATTGCGCTATGAAACTGACTGACACTTGGTAATAATTTGTCGTTCGGGTTTTCGGCTTTACGTGTATCCGACCCCCATTGATAAAGCGCCATGAGCAAGATAAAGGGCAGCACTCCCAATGCGATGGCCAAGGGCCGAGATGGCTTTTTATTTATCCAGCGATTCATGATGCTCACTTTTTAATTCAAGGGGAAAAGTAAACGACATCCATGTCATTCTTTATTATTGTTATAAAACGGTTTTACAAGCTGTTGTCTGCGGCCATTTGCATATAGGTAGGATCAAAGCGAAGTTTTACATTGCTTTTATCGCCAAAGATACCAGCTGGTGTTTCGATACCAATGACACCCGCGTCAGGTGCGCCATCACCCAGTAGGCCATGATCAAACGAAAATTCAGCTACGTATTTCATGGTGTCTTTAAGGGCGGGGCTATTTACAAATTCAACCGCTTCTTTTGCGTCATAAAACATTTTGGTTGAATCAAGCTGAGCTTCAAAACCCGCAAGGTCAGTACCGGATGCTTTACCCATATGTTCACGCACGGCTTTGTCTTTTTTCATTTCAGCCATGATTTCATACCAAGCACCTACTAAGGCTTTACCCAGTTTTGGGTTTTCTTCAAGAGTTTTGGTATTGACGATTAAGGTATCAATAATTTCACCCGGAATATTTGAGCTATCAAATACTTTGTTGGCTTTAGGCATGCCTAAGATCTCACTGACAAGGGGATTCCAAGTGGCAACCGCTGAAACATCATTGGTGGTGTAAGCCGATACTAAGTCTGCATCGGATGTGTTTACGACTTTTACATCTTTTTCAGATAGGCCAACACTTTCTAAGCCACGTGCCAGTAGGTAATGAGAAACACTCAGCTCAACCAGGTTAATGTTTTGACCTTTGGCATCTTTAATCGTGCTGCCTTCTTTTAGGATGACGGCATCGTTACCGTTAGAGAAGTCACCCACAATTAGTGCGGTAGAATCAACGCCACCAGCAGCAGGAATCGTTAACGCATCTACGTTTGCCATGGTGCAGGCATCGAATTCACCGGCTGTGTATTGGTTCATGGATTCAACGTAATCATTGAACTGCACCACATCAATGTTGATGTCGTATTTGTCAGCCCATTTTTTAACGATGCCCGATTCCTGTCCGTACTCCCAAGGCATCCAGCCAACATAAATTGACCAACATACTTTGAAGTCTTCTTTTGCTTGCACAAGATTTGATGCGCTTAAGGTACTAAGGGCGATGGATGCACTGAGTAATAGACGAGACGTAAATGTTTTCATTGGGTTCTCCCAAGTATTTAAAAGTTACACACGAGTAATCTTGGCTAATGCCAATCGATTCTCCCGGGCTTTTTTCCCGCCGTGTAACCTTGCAAAAAATACTTAAGATTTTTGGAAGGTCGATAGCTCTCGGACCAGTCACTTTTAAAAAGCCGGAACCCTAGCTATACCATTGCAAATTTTATTCAGGCTGTGATCACTCACCTAAGTTTGGCCATTAGCCAAGATTACCCTGTACTAGGTTTTAGCAAGTACAGTGCCAGTTTAACGTTAGTGGGTTTTATTGGGGCGCCATAAAGAAATAAGCACGTTACCTAATGAAACGTGCTTTTTTGTTGGGCGCTAAATTGAATGATGTGATTTATTGGTGCGCTCTTTTAAAGGTAACGTAATGTCCTTTCAACGTTTTGTACGTACCAGTGCATGCCTAATATGTATGAATCACTTAGGATTTTACCTTCACGAATAACTTGACGAGGTTAGAATGTAAAACGCCTCTAGGTTAAGAGGCGTTAGGGGTGGTTTAAATTTTGAGTGATGGGTTTATTTAGCTTGTTTGGGCTCGCGAATAACACGGGTCTCGCTGTATTTGTCGTGCCATGTTAAACCGTTTTTATCGATGTACATCCAAAGGTAGCCGATGCCGAATAACCCTAGCGAGCCAATGGCAACAATAAATCGCAGCATACATTGGGTCATGGTAAGTGGCCCTTTGTTTTCATTTAACAAACGTAAACGCCAAGCGCGCATGCCGAGTGTTTGACCACCACGACGCCAAAAGTGCATGTTAAACCATAAGGTGGCAATAAAAAGGGCGCTGGGTAAAAACGGGTTATGGCTGTGGGCGGCTTCTCCGCCGTTTATGATCACAAACACCACACCAATGACAAACCAAATTCCTAGTACTAACAATGCATCGTAAAGTAAGGCCGCTAGGCGAACGAACAAACCTGCTCTGGTAACCGTTAACGTATTTTGTTGATCAGACATAAAATTCTTAAAAGTTGTAACCGATTTTAATGACCGCGTCAGCGGACTCGGCATTTGAGGTTGACTGGCTATTGGTTAATCGCCGCTGAATCTCAGCATAGCTTGGCAATGATACCACGAATAACCAAGGCCGAAATCATAGCTGCCTGACAGTTGTAGCGTTTTTGGGTTTAAAAATTAAAACCAAGCTGTAGATGGCCAGTTGTACTGCTATCTACCGCATCGGAATAATCCGAGCTATTGAGTATATTGACTCGCAGTGCAACCTGCAGCGTCTGCCAGCTGTAACCAAGACCCAATTGAAAGTCAGAGCCGCTAGCGGTGGATGAATCTATATCGGTTGAGTAGCTTTCTGAGAAGACCCCTAGCCCGGTAAAGAACTGCCAACCCTGATATAAGTTGGTGCTTAAAATGACCCCTATTTGTGCGCTGGTATAACTTTCATCTGCCAAGTCATCACCTGAAAAGGTCGTAGTATTACCAAAGCGGTCGGTTTCTTTTTTTTCACTGAATGTACCTATATTAAGGTCTGAATATATAGCGAAATGCTGATTGGCGTTCATCTGCCCCCCAAGATTCAAACCGCTGTAAGTAAACTCGTTATCCCCAATGATCGTGCTGGTTTTTAGAGTATGACTCATGGTGCCAATATAAAACGTACCTCGGGTTTTATGTGGCGTTTCATTATTGTCAGTATTTTGTACCACACTTTGCTCAACCTGAGGATTTTGATTGATGACAGGGCTATTATTGATGTTGATATTGACCCCAGAGTTCGGCCCATTGGCAATGGGGGCTTCTTTGCCAATCTTTTCAATATCGGCCTTATCAACACTGAATACACTACCGCCATTAAGCTGAATTTTGTATTTGCCGTTGGCAAAGTCCTGCTCAATCAGAGTGCCTCGTAACACGCTGCCATCTTTTTTATAAATAACGTCTTCAAGCGTACTGGCCGTAGCGAATACTGGCACGAAAAGTGTGCTTAGCAATAAAAGCATTACAGGGGGGAGCTGGTACATAAGTCGTCCTTTAATCATGGTGGCTCATTTCATTTTAGACTTGAATTGGATGTTTTGCGGAATCTGCGCAAACTAATCCGTAATGGATAGTGTGATTCATGGCATAAAGGGGCTGTCTGAAAACACAGGTATTAGCAGCGGTTTGTACTATCCTATTTATAGTTGCTTGAAAATAGGGCCTCTTGTGTTTATCAGTAAGTGGAGTATTCGAAGAAAACTAAATGTTTTGCTGACGTTATGTGGCTTGGTCTTTATTGCCATTCTTACACCCATCATCAGCTATCTTAGTTTTACTCAATATCAGCAAAGTGCTCAAAATCAGCAAGTTCGTTTAGTGGGGGTGTTAAGTACGTCAGCTGCTATTGCTACCTTTGTCTCTAATGAAGAAATTGCCGAAGAGGTACTTCATGGCTTGATGCAAGATGATGAAATATTAGCCGCACAAATTGTAGGTTTGAGTGGGTTTTTTAAGCATTTACAAAGCGATAGCAGCATTAATCTTGTAGCAGATAATATGGTGCGTTATCCGCTTTTTTCACCCGTGAACGGTGAAGATGTGATCGGCGAGATCAATGTATGGGCAAATGATAAACTGATTTCCACCCGTGCTGATCGCATGGTACATCAAAACCTAGCGGCCTTGATTATTTTGACATTATTGCTCGCTACAGTTTCTATGCTGGCAGTGAATATCTTTGTAGCTAGGCCATTACGACGCTTAGCAGATCAGGTGATATTGGCCAAGCCCGGTGAAAAATGTGCAATAACTACTGCCTCTATACATAGGCACGATGAAATCGGGTTAGTCACTGACTCTGTGAATGGTTTTTTGTCGGTTACCCGTATGGCTATTGAACAAGAGCGTGATTTAAGGGCTCAAGTTGAAACAATGAACCAACATTTTAGTAGTGTCTTTGCGAACTCTCACGTTGGCATTATGGTGGTTGATTCTAAAGGCCGTTTGCTGCATCACAACCCTGTTTTATTTGAATCTATTATTAAATTAAATGATACCCAGAAACAAACGTTGACCAACATGGATATCTTTAGCCTCGCTTTTGAGGACAGTAGCCATGAGATATGTAGCCTAATCGATGAAGCTCGAAAATCGAAAGTTACTGTGGAGTGCGACCTGCCATTGGCAGCAGCTTGGGTTCAGCCTTGTTGGGTGCATTGTATTTTGACGGTCAATCGTGATGACAGTGCCAATGAGGAGATAATTGAGTGTGTGTTACATGATGTGACAAGCAGGGTGAAGGAAGCGAATGCAGTAAAACAATTGGCGCAGCAGGACCCCTTAACAGGCTTAGATAATCGCCGAGGCTGTGAAGGTTATCTGCAAAAATGGCTAAGTGGGCCACAAGATAATGAATTTCTTGTGGCCATGCTACTGGATTTAGACAGCTTTAAGCCAATTAACGATGAGTTTGGTCATGGGGCTGGAGACCTGGTTTTACAGACCATTGCCAAACGCTTACAAAATGAAGTACGTGCAAATATGGATTTGATTGGCCGTATTGGCGGGGATGAATTTGTGGTTTTTTTAAACATGAAAAGTGATGCCCGTGAGCCTGTTGAGCAGGTGGCTAAGAAAATATTACACAGTGTGGCTGAACCCATTTTGTTGGATAGCGGAGAAAGTGTGGGTGTCGGTGTGAGTATCGGAATCGCTTTTGCGTCTGAGTTCGAAAACCTTGATGACCTAATGCAAGCTGCTGATGCGGCCATGTATCAGGTAAAACTGAAGGGGAAAAATGATTTTATTTTTGCCAACTAACAATGTCGTTATCAAACCACTTTTTTCCTTATGGTGTTTGCCCCTAGGCAGGGGGATTACCTATTGCATTGTGCTGATTAGTTTGGCCATGCCTTTAAGTGTAAAGGCTGATAATAGCTTTCAATTTTCAGGTTTTGCTACCCTAGGTATCACCTCAGAAAACAAGGATGACTTAGGGTTTTTAAGAGACAGCAATCAGTCTAAAAACCCTAGTCGTGATCTTAGTATTCACCCGGACTCAATTATAGGCGCGCAACTGTCATCAGCGTTTGCTGACAACTGGCGGGTAACCACTCAATTGGCCTACCGGGATCGATCTGAATATGAATTAGACGATGGTTTGGAGTTGGCTTTTTTAGCGTATAGGCCGGTGGCAGGGGTTGATCTTCGTTTAGGTCGTGTGGCTGTGGATATGTTCCAGCTATCAGACTTTAGGCGGGTGGATTATGCAAACCTATGGATGCGCCCACCTACTGAGGTTTACGCATGGATATTACCCTCTTCTATAGATGGGGGAGATATGGCCTATGGTTTTTCTAATCACATAGGTTTTTGGCGTATTAAATTACAGTATGGCAATACTAAGCCGAACCTTGAGTATCCCGACGGCACAGAGTTAATTGAAGCAAAATTTAACGACTTTTTAGTCGCCACGTTCACGTTAGATTTTGATGCATGGCGCCTACGTCTCAGTTATTCACAAGCAACGCCGGAGTCAACAGATCGTGGCTTAATTCCAAGCTTGACTCAAGCAGGAGCTCTTTCGACAGGGCCAGTAAGAGATGAGGCGGCACTATTGGCCAATCGGTTTTTAAATGCCTCAGGGAAAAAGGCGCGTTATACCCAGGCTTCGATTAGTTATGATAACGGCGATTGGCTATTGGATACGGAGCTGGCCAAAGTGACATCTACTGGCGCAATCATACCCACAGGTATGGCAGGTTATATGAGTATCGGGCGTCGCATTGGTGAGATAACGCCGTATGCAGTTTATTCACGTTACGATTCTGATCAAGAGCTTTATGTAAGCCAAGTAGATTGGTCAACAAGTGGGTTTGAGCCACTTCGGGATTTCGCAATCGGCATTATAAATGGTGTACAAATTGAGCAGCATACATCTAGCGTTGGCGTGCGTTGGGACTTTGCCCCTAAAATGGCATTTAAAGCACAGTGGGATAACACACATATTGAAAAAGAGAAGTTTGCCTTGTGGGCTCATTCTAATGATCGTTCATTAAATGACACCACAGTTAATTTATTCAGCTTTGCGCTTAATTTTGTGTTTTGAAAGATATGAATATTCTTAACGCACTTACAGTCATCATTATTTTCTTAAGCGGATTTTGTCGTGCTGAAATTCATGTGGTTACCCATCGTGATAACCCTGTGCATTCTATCAGTGAAAATCAGTTGCGTGACTTATATCTAGCCAGAAGCCAAACCATAGAAAATGGTGTAAACGCTACTATCTATGAAGGCGGAGGTGATGAATTGCGCGCACGTTTTATTCGCTTGGCCTTGGGTATGCGGGTGCGTCAGTTTGATGCTTATTGGGCGCGGTTAGTGTTTGCGGGTCGAATGCTGCCTTTAAACAAAACGAATAAAGAAAGCGAATTGTTTACGCAACTTGAAAATAATATACATGCCATTGGTTACACCGACCGTGCGCCTCAGTCTCAGACCCTTAAAACGTTATTGGTTATTAATGAGTAGTGTTTAGCCTAGAAGGCCAAACATACAAAAAGCCCCAATCATTTCTGA
>JAGDZK010000015.1:0-126170 GCA_049115935.1 Bermanella sp.
CACAACTTGCAAAAATAGCGATGAATGTCGTCAGGCCAATTACGCCTTTTTCGACCATAACCTGTAGTATTTCATTATGAGGGTTATTCCACATACCAACCTCACGATTCATCCCAGGGGTAGCCAAGCGAATCTCCGTCGCCTTATCACTATAGCTACTTAACCCATGGCCAAATATTGGGCGCTCTTGAATTAAGATCCACGCAGCCTTGAACATGTCTAAGCGCGCACCTAAAGAAGTATGAGAATCACCATCAAGATAACGCTGAAAAGATTGCTCCGTCCTATCCAAGCGCTGCTGTACTTGCGACTGCTGACTAAACACACCAACACACACCACACATACAACCAAAAAACCAAGAAGCAATTTTTTATGCCCCATATAAACCAATACTAAAATATAGACTGCCAACATCGCTATTAACGCCAACCAAGCCCCTCGCACCTGAGTCAACATACAAGCAACAGCAGAGCCAACGACAGCCAGCGCAAGTAGACACTTCAAAGAAATCGACTTATTACGCACAAATACAGCAGCATTAATAGCAAACCCCATAAAGATCAAACTAATAGCCGCATAACGCATAGGGTTAACCCCGCCACTGGGGCGCAACCAGGATTGAGCCATTGAATTCCCGAAGGTAAACACATACCCCCCTTGCGTCTTCATGTACCAATACTGGAAGAAAGACAACAACCCCAAACCAAATGCGACAACAGAAAAGACGACAATTAGATGAGCTAAATTTAACTTAACGTAACGCATCAAAAGAAAAAGAGGCAATACAAGCAAAAAGACCAAGTAATCTTCAAAGTGATAATGAGCCGCCTTAGAATAAGGCCAATAAATAAAGCTAATTATGGATACAACTGTAAAGCTAGCAAATGCCAGGAACAAGCAACGCTCCGACAAACCTAGCTGATGCCTCACCCCAGCGTAAATCCCCCGCCCGCCTTCAACCAAACCTAAGACCAACAACAAAACAGCAAAAACCTTAGCTAAATCGGGCACAACCAGAAGCGAAGATAAAAATAGCGAAAACAAAACAAACACAATAATCGTTAGCACTTTAGAGCAGACAGGCAAATCAGAATTTAAATACAAAAGAAATCACACCCACAACAACTGTAAAAATACAATGATAGCAAACTCATGCCCTCCACCAATACAAATATGTAAATACCTAGACACAAAACATACAGTTAATAGATTTTCACTTATTGAGACAGCAAACTACAATTTAACGAGCTACACTTGACAATAGTTTAAAAATCAATAAGATACGCATCAGTTGTTCCTCGATAGCTCAGTTGGTAGAGCAGTAGACTGTTAATCTATTGGTCACTGGTTCGAGTCCAGTTCGAGGAGCCACTTTTAAGCTATACTGAGTCTCAGGATTGAGATGAGGCCACTCCATGATAGATTTCTTACTGAACGCCCCCCGTTCAAGTAAACGCATAATCACTCTAAGTTTTGACTTTTTTGCAATTCCACTTGCTATCTATGCAGCACTAGCCCTAAGGCATGGTGAATTATTTTTACACATCACCCACCCGTTACTCATAGTAATGCTGAGCACAACACTAATAACCACTGCAATTTTCATAAAACTAGGCCTATATCGTGCGGTTGTGCGTTTTATGGCAGCAAAGGCATTTAGTAATTTAGCACTGGGCATCTCCATTTCAGCCCTAGTATTAGCGAGCGCATCCTTTCTTAATCAAGCCGACCTCCCAAGGTCCAGCATCATCATCTATTGGTTTACTGCATTTGCTCTACTGGGGATGCCACGCCTATTTATTCGCAACATTGTCAGCCAGCTAAATAATACAAAGCGAGAGTCTGTTTTAGTTTACGGTGCTGGAAACCAAGGCATAGCACTTGTGAATGCGCTGACAAACAGTGACCAATTCCGCCCAGTTGCGCTACTAGATGACGACAAAAGAAAGCAAGGCACCGTGATCAATAGCTTGAAAGTTCACCCATCAAAGGACATTCAACAATTAGCAGAACAGTTTTCAGCTAAGAAAATTCTATTAGCCCTAGGAAACACCACTACATCTAAACGCAAGCTACTTATCGAAAACCTCGCCGACAACCAATTAGAAATTCTGACCGCACCAGCTGTACAAGACATTATTAGTGGAAAAGCCAAGATAGAAGAAGTTAAAGATGTAGAAATTGAAGACTTACTTGGCCGTGATTGTGTTTCACCTAATAAGGAGCTGCTTAGCCAAAACATCAAAGACAAGGTGGTTTTAGTCACAGGCGCTGGGGGTAGCATTGGCTCTGAACTATGCAGACAGATTATCACTCAGAAGCCCAAAAAGTTAATTTTATTAGAGCTTAATGAATTTAGCCTTTACAGCATAGAACAAGAGCTTAATCAGTACCGCGATAGCCACAACCAATGCTATACTGAAATCATCTCTATTTTAGGCTCAGTACAAAAACAAAACCGTTTAGAAACCATATTCAAAACCTTCAACGTGCAAAGCATTTACCACGCTGCCGCCTACAAGCATGTACCCATGGTTGAACACAACGTAGTTGAGGGTGTTCGCAACAATGTATTTGGCACTTGGTACTGTGCCGAGGCAGCTATTAAAGCAGGCGTAGAATGCTTTGTACTTATCAGTACAGATAAAGCTGTGCGCCCTACTAATGTTATGGGGGCTAGCAAGCGAGTGGCCGAGCTTGTTCTACAAGCCCTATCCAAACGCCAATCGGACACTCTATTTTGTATGGTCCGCTTTGGCAATGTGTTGGGGAGCTCTGGATCTGTTGTTCCGCTATTTCGAAAGCAAATTAAAGATGGCGGGCCAATCACCGTAACCCACCCTGATATCATCCGTTATTTTATGACCATACCCGAAGCCAGCCAACTTGTAATTCAGGCAGGCGCCATGGGTAAAGGCGGTGATGTATTTGTGTTAGATATGGGCGAACCCGTTAAAATCGTGAGTCTTGCTCAAAAAATGATTCGCTTATCAGGCCTGACCGAGAAAACAGACACTAATCCTAATGGCGACATAGGGATTGAATTTAGCGGCTTACGCCCGGGTGAAAAACTCTACGAGGAGTTATTAGTGGGTGACAATGTAGAAGGCAGTTATCATCCAAGAATAATGACAGCCAATGAGGTTCACTTAAGCTGGCCGGAGACCCATAATTTACTAAACAGGCTAGATAAAGCATGCCATGACTTTAAAGTAGAGGATGTAATCAATTTATTGCTAGAAGCCCCTGCTGCATTTAATAAACAAGGCAACAACCCAGACTGGGTATTTAACCAAGCCATCAAAAATGGCGCTTAATAGCGCCATTTTTTATTTGTAGGAGGGAGCTTGCTCGCGACATCCGTATTTGTTCACAGGGTGGATCCTACCCCTGTGAGCAAACACCAAAATATCCGTAAGCGAATCAACCCTACCCACTCCCAAGCAAATTGCTAAAATTCTCCACCATCTCTAATCCAGCTACACGCCCAACCTTGCAGCACTCGCAAAAGCATCGCTAAAAGAAAGCCTCGACGTATTCCAAGACAGTAGCTTCATAAGCAAGCTCTTCGTTCCCTACATAACCCTACATTTTTTAGGAGGCTCCTTGCGCTACTTAACCCTATCCCCTGCCCCAGCGCCCAAAACAGTCTGAAAAATAAATTTAAAATAATTAACCACTGACATTTCTCGAATCATTTTTACATCCGTCTTGGCTAATAATTCCGGGGTCGACATATCAATGTCATTTACTTGTGCCAAACCTGTGATCCCTGGGCGAACAGAAAAAACACCTTCGCGTTCACGAGCCGCAGTTAACTCTGCCTGATTAAACAACCCCGGTCGTGGGCCAACCAAACTCATCTCGCCTTTTAGTACATTCCAAAGCTGAGGTAATTCATCCAATTTAGTTTTACGTAAGAAACTACCTAACTTAGTGATTGAGGCTGTACTGGCTAAATGACTAGCAACAGATACAGTATCAACCGACATGGTTCTAAACTTAACAAGGGTAAATGGCTTTTTATTTTTTCCCACTCGTTCTTGTTTAAAAACAGGAGAGCCCGTATCAAACAAGCCGATAATATAAATAATTAACAATACCGGTGAACCAAAAACCAAGCCCAATAATGAAAACACGATATCAAACAGCCTGATCATAACATTCCACATCAGTTATTAAACGAATGGCCAACTTATCATAGGTATGATTTTTGATAATATAGCTTTTGGATGAGCCCCGGATCTCAGCAAGTGCAGCTTCAGGTAATGAAGCTAATTCATGAATGGCTTCAACAAACGCATTATTATCCGTGGAAGGTACCTCTGCTCCGCAAGCAGCATCTACAATAGGGTGATAGTTTGGAGTATCTATATAATAAATAACAGGGACCCCAGAATATATATATTCATATAGTTTATTGGGTGATACCCCATACCTATATAAACTTGAAGGCTTAGCACCTACACACAATATATCCATCAATGATTGAAGTTTATAAATATCATTCTTAGGAACAGCATTCATAAAAATAACATTAGACAATCCATTATTATCGCAATAATTAACTAGGTCAGATAACTCCTTACCTTGCCCGACTATTAGAAAAACATACCTACTATCTTCTTTTAAGCGCTTAGCCGCCTCGAGCATTGTACTTAATGCATTCGCCTCACCAAGAGTTCCCGTATAGCCTATCACTTTCTTATTCTTGGCTCCCTCGGGTAGGTAAACGTTAGATGTAGCAATACCAATTTCAACATCGGAAGTACTGATACCGTTTGGTATCCATACAAACTTATTAGCTGTAACACCAACTTCTTGAAGCCTGATATCTAGATTTGCAAGATTCGAACTAACCACATTTGCTTTTCGATAACAAAATTTTTCAACATAAGTTAAAAAACGAACAAATAAATTGTTTCTAGAAATACCACCGATCTCTACAAGGGTTTCAGGCCAAACATCCCTAACATCGAAAACTGATTTTGCCTTCACTAGCTTGGATAAAAGCCAAGCACCTAAAAAACCAATAGGAGCAGGAGAAGAGTAATGCACTTGTACAGGTTTACTTTTAAGCAACGAAAGAAAAGGAAGGTATAACGCAAATAAAAACCAATTTAAAACACGTATTGGACTATTTGCTCTACTATACGGCAGTGTTTTAAGCCAAAGTATATTTAATTTACCGTCCTTATCATTCTTCCACATGCCCCTGTACTTTGGCATTTTACGCAAGAGATGGTGATTAGAAGAGGTCACAAGTAAAGTGTCTTCGCCCGATTCAGCCAAAGATTTAGCAATATAGTAATACCGCCCACCAAAACCTTCTTCTGGAGTAGAGGCGTATTGATTAATAAAAAAATATGAACTCATTAAATATCTCGAATCTTTTTCGCTGGATTACCCGCAAATACTGTAGATTCTGGTACGCTTTTAGTCACAACAGCGCCAAGGCCAATTACCGATCTATCTCCAATAGTTATTTTTTGATGTGTACAACTGTTTGGTGCCACCCAAGCGTTCTCACCGATTGTGACCCCACCGCTTATTTCAGCACATGCAATGACAAAAGCACCATTTTTAATAAGGCAGTTATGGGCTATATGCACCAAATTATCTATCTTCACATTATTTTCAATAATAGTATCACCAAGTGTACCTTTTGCTATTGCAGTGCAACTACCAATTTCAACATTACTTCCTACTACAACCCCCCCTAAATGAGGAAAACGAACAGGGGTTCCACACTGCAAGCGCTCAAAGCCGAAACCATCTCCACCTACTGAGCTACAGGAACGAACACGTGAACCACTCCCTATTCTAGTTCCGGCGTGAATAACTACATTGTGCTCAACAATAACATTCTCACCAATGATACAGCCATCTTCTATCACTACATTTTGACCAATCACCGCTGTTGGATGAATCTCTGGGGGGGAAGACCAAGTATTGAACCCAATTTCATCACATAAATAATTTAGAGCCCTAATAAAATCAAGACGAGGGCTATCAGAAAAAAGGTGTCCATTCTTATTGTTTGGCTCTAAATTCGAGGTTTCAGGGCAAATAATGGCGACCCCAGCAGTATCAAACAATAATTCTTTTGAAAAAGTTAAGTCGCCAGAGTCTGCAGTATTTAAAGGGGCAACAGATGATATTTCAATATCTTCACCTGACCACTTTAGATCCAAAAATTCTGCCAAGACAGAAATTTTTACAGAGTACTTTAATCGATAACCCATCTCACCACCTCAAAACTTTCAGCGTATTCAGAGCCTATTTGCACACCGCGTGTTTTAGCCAGCGAAAAAATAAATTCATGACTCATATAATCTCGGCCCGCTTGTGATTCATAACACTGCAAAGCACTATACTTCGCCTCTACATGCTCTCTTTTTACTTTCACAAAGCAGGTTGTATCAAAACTTAGATTATTCCATATCAGTTCATAACCAAGAATAGATGTGTTTTTAAAAGCTCTTAAACCTTCTTGCGCTATTGTTGCATGATCCTGATGAATATCTTTCAATGAAGGCATTAGCACCAAATCATAATCATTGTCTTTTCTAATCTTTATTAGAGATTCTAAAATTTCTTGACGAGCATAATTAAGCTTTCTAACTGGATAATTAAATACAATAAGATTATCTTCTAGAATACCTAGTTTTTTAGTTGCAGCACGCACCTCGATCCTTAAAATATCTTTAGGCAAATGATCAGGTACTGACTCTTCAGCAGTAGAGAAAGCAACATAAGTAACTTTTGCCCCTTGCTCAATAAGCTTGGAAATAAAAGCACCCGCACCTAGTTCCCCATCATCAGTATGCGGAGCTAGAACAAGTACATTATTAAATCTGTTATCCATTTTGTATCGACTCGTATAATGATATTAATTTTTTCGCTTGCGAATCCCACAGGAACTCTTTGATCGCCAATTGTGAGTTATTCGCTTTTACTCCCAATAATTCACTTGAGTCAAGTGAATGAATCAGTTTTGCAATCTCAATATTGTCGGTAACCCCCACATTAAAACCGACCTTAAATTTTTCATTAAATATAAGCCAATCACCAAAATCTGGCATAATAACAGTCATTCCACACTGCATATACTCAAACAATTTTAAGGCATAAGACATATAATATTGACCAACATTATTAAACAAGATTAGTCCAATTGAATTTTTAGAATAAAGTACATATAACTCCTGCCTACTAATAACACCATGATATACCGTATTTTTCCAACCAAGGTGCGTTTCCGCTATAGCTAATTCTTTTTTCTCTATAGGCCCAGCCAATGTTAATGTGTAACGCCTATCAATACTTGAAAGATGTTCAATCAAATTAAGCATATTGTATAAACCGCGAGCTTTATTAAGGCCGCCCGCGTATAACAGGTTATACTTGCTTGGCTGTTCGACTTTAAGTTCACTAACAGCCACTGTAGGAAAATTAGCAACTATTTCTGTCCTCGCATATTTAGAAAATTTTTTTTGCATTGCTATTTGAGGTACAACTAATGCGTCAAATTTTTTACATGAATATACTTCATACTTGGAATACAACCATGATATAGCACTGCGAAGATAGTAGGGAATCCACTCCTTAGAGAGAATCTGTAAGTCTGTATTTTCATGTATGTCGAAAACCACTTTTCTCCCAAGCTTTTTTAGCTTGGTCGCAATGGGTATCAATTCTGGATCATGAAAGTGATAAAGATCTGCATCAAGCTCTATCGCTTTTTGATACACACGCTTTGGTGCATTGAGTATCCTATCTAAGCGACCATTAGATGCCCCTACGTCATAGATGTTAACGTTATTTTTCGATTCATCTCCTTTGCCATCGGCAACCACTAAAGAAACTACATATCCTTTATCAACAAGAGATGTACATTCCTTCAAAAAAATTCTGGTATCGTAACGCGGGTGGACTGATGTAAGGTGAGCTACTTTACGAATAGTTTTTAACATTACGACCCAACACTCTTGAAACTAAAGACTGAATACGCTTCATAAAAGCATAACGTGAATCCCAGTTCGGATACTCTGAATAATCGTGCCCTGGCGAAGATATGTATTCATCAAGTTTATTTACAGGAATACCTAATTTTTTAGCGATATATTGCTTATCATCACGTAACTCACTATCTTCATAAAGCGGTTTATCAACCTCTGCCATTGCTTGCTCTCTTGTTATCAATCCAGATAAAACCATACTAGAATAGTGTATTTTTCGCTTATCTATATTAAATTTAAGTGGCAAGTAGTGGTTTTGAAAAAATTTAGTAAATCGAGATTCACCATGTTTTCGCCCGTACGGTTTATAACCTACCTTCTCAATTAATTCATTTAATGCATCTTCTTTACTATAAGGCATATAATTTAAAGGCAAAACAACCTTCATTTTCTTAACAAAGGGATAATATAAATAATATTGCAGAAAACTTATAACTTTATAATCTCTCAGCTTCAGTTTTCCATGCTTTTTATGAATAGCCTTAAGGTTGATAGCATCCATTGCAGTATGGTGCCAGCTTTTTGGGAAAACACTTTCTGTCGCGACATTTCCACCACTGATTACATAATTGACATCGTTAGAAACAGCAAAATGATATAAAGATGCAAAGAACGCATGATCCTGAACTACATCCTGATTTGCTACTCCGGCCTTCAAATAAGCAAGTTGCAAATCCCTTACTTCTGGCCAATTCATCACATGAGTATGAAGGTCATAACCGCAGTATTTTACGATTTTTTCAATATTGTATACCGCCAGCTCACTGTTCCAGCCAGCATCAACATGCACCACCAGTGGGCGCATATCGTACTCCTTCATAATCAACGCAAGATAAGAGCTATCTAGGCCGCCACTTAAACCTAAAATACAATCATATTCGTAATTTTTACGTTCTTTTTTTATGCGATCAAATATATCTTTAAGTTTTGCCTTTCCTTCTTCATTTGGAAACCAACGCTTAGTAGTAACATTATCAAATTCGTGGCAATGATTACACACACCCTGTTCATCAAACTTAATTTCAGGATCTGTCGTATCCATAACACAACGAGTACAAATTTGGTATTTTTGCTCTGTCATGGAGCCCTCACTCATTAAAAAGGTTTTCAAGGTCGGAATATGCTGGGTAGGTTAATAAAACCGCTTTATGCTTACCATGAAACGTAAAAAAACTGCCAGCCGCTGCGGCAGAAGCATGCCCCTCATCGACAACATGCTTGATATCACTCAATGAGCCAGCACCGCCTTGAGCCACTACAGGGATATTCACTGCATCAGTAATCAATGCTATCAATTCAGAATCATAACCTTTGTTAGTTCCTTCTCGGTCAATAGCCGTCACCACTAATTCACCAGCTCCCATATCTTCCGCCTGTTTGGCATAGGTTACTGGGTCAATGCCCGTTTTCTTGCTGCCATTATGTGTAAATACTTCGTAGCGGCCCAACAAGCTTTTTTTAACATCAATCGAAATAGCAATACTTTGTGAGCCTGCAATGGCGCTACACCTGCGTATCAATTCAGGGTCATAATGAAAAGCTGAATTTATAATGACCTTTTCAACCCCGCAGCGAAATAGACGTTCAACCTGCTCTACCCTAGTTATACCTCCGCCATAGGCAATAGGCATAAACGCTTCTGTTGCAACATCTTCTATTAATTCGTAATCTGGATCACGGCCCTGTGAAGTTGCTGATATATCAATAAAAGCCAGTTCATCTACTTCTTTTTCATTAAAAATACGTACGGCATTAATAGGGTCGCCGACATATTTATGTTTTTTAAACCTTTCCCCTTTAACCAAGCCGCCATTTTGCAACAGTAATATTGGGATAACACGTGTTCTTAGCATTGGCTTAACTCAACAAAACGTTTAAACATCCTCTTGCCAAATTTATGGCTTTTTTCAGGATGGAACTGTGCACCCATGATGTTATCTTTTTGTATGGCGCAGACAAAATCATAACCATAATGGCACCAGGCCATAATATTCTCGTCAGGTACATCGGTAGCGTGAAATGAATGAACAAAATAAAAACGTTCTCTGCCTTCCTCTGGCAGCGCCAACAAACGGCTATGTACACTCGGCCAAACTTCGTTCCACCCCATATGCGGGATTCTCAGTTTTTTTGCGCTATTTATATCTTTAAAATTAAACTTTGCAGCATGACCTTGTATCCAGCCTAAACCTGCCAACTCACCTTCATCACTACTGTTCAATAATAGTTGCATGCCAAGACAAACACCTAAAAAGGGTATTTTATCAACAATAACTCGCTTATTAAGAACCTCTACAAATGGCTTAAGTTTCACAACGCCATGATCATAGGAACCAACACCCGGTAGAATCAAAGCATCTGCTTTTTCTATATCCGATGGATTACTAGAAATTTGAGATTCAGCACCTAACCAATTCAGCATATTCTGAATCGAGCCAACATTGCCGACACCTATATCAATAATTATTATCATCTATCAGCCGCCACTATTTTTTCATAAACATCTTTGAGCTTAAGCTCTTGTACTTCCCAAGAGTTATCTTCAGCAGCCCTACGTGCGTTTCTACCTAAGGCATCTAAATCTTTACCGTTAAGATCAGCTAAAACAGTCTCAAGAGCATCAACTGTCTCTGACTTAATGGTATAACCAGCGCCGTATTCACGCAAAAAATAATCAATTTCTACCAATGGGGTACTAATAATCGGTAAACCAGCCATACAAAATTCAAAAAGCTTATTCGGCATACTGTAATAGTACGACAGACAGATATTCTGACCCAAAGCAATACCAATATCCGCAGACATTGTATATTTGAGTACGTCATTAGGAGGGACTGCTGCTTTGTAATATATAGAGCTTTTATCTTCCAAATTTTCTAGCATATTGACAAGAGAGCCATATCCCATTAATACCAATATGTAGTCATCGCCCCTAGCTTTAAAAGCCTCTACAAGCAATTCAATACCTCTTCCCTTTTCTAGCGCCCCCTGATAAAGACATATGGTTTTATCCTGCCCGATCCCGAATTCTTTTCTGAACAAATCATTATTTTGCAATTCTACTGTTTTAGGTGCATTAAAAATTACTACTGGTTTTGGGCAGTTTGGATATGCAGCTTCATACCAATCACGGATTCGATTACTCACTACAAGTGTCTTATCCATCCTACCAATAAAAATTTTCTCCAATAAGCGAGCTAATTTTTGCCGAATCCCGTTTAAACCATTTTTCTCTGTTTCTAATTCGTGTGCGTCATAAACAACCGAAATACCATAAATCTTTTTACACAGCCAACCAACAGGAAGCAACGCCAATGTATGCAACGTTATAACTGATATATTGCGGCCTTTAATAAAAAAAAGCACTTTTAACAAAAATTCAAAGTACTTTAGCAATTGAGGCACTATCGATTGACCCCAACCTCTACTCCTTAACTGAACCCTATTAATTTCTATAGTTCCAAGCTTTTCTCTTAAGGGTAGTCCATCAGAATGAAGGCTTAAAACAAAAGAAATACCAAACAATTTAGACTCTGAAAGGCTAACAGCCTCTTTCATAAGTCGAGTTTCATTTTGGCAATCTGTAAGTGTTATATGTAAATTATTATCCATAGCGATTAGTCTTAAAAAAATAAGGTCTAATGGCGACCATACCAATTACAAACCACAAGGGAAGCCATGTAAAAAAAGCCGTTGCCAAAGCAAATAAAACCACCCCTACAAAAGTTAGCAATCTAACATACATAACATTACTCACAACCCATGCAACATGAGACGGATTTAACTTCACCCTATCTAAAGTTAATAGCGATCTTAGTGCCCAGAAAAATAAAAGAATAAACAAAACCATACCTAATAATCCCAAGTGCGTCCAAATTGCTAACAAGCTGTGGATATATGTCCCACCCCCTGTTGTTAACTCATCTACAAATGGATGCCCCCAAAGAGGCGAAAAATTAAAATGCAATATGAAATTATCAGAAAACAAATCAACTCTACTAGTAAAAGTTTCTCCTATACCCTCGCCATAGGCAAACATTCTAAGCCTGGCTGGATCATACCCCATCACCTCGCTTACAAAAAATTCACCAAAAAATAATGTCATAGCTAAACTACCAACACCAATAACAACAACAAATAAGAAATAAGGAGTAACAACCAAATTTATATTTCTCTTAGATCGATAAACTAAAGCTCCTCCTAAGCCAGTACTCAATGGCGCGAATGCAACTACTAGCACTATTACAAACAAACCTATAGCAGCCCCTGAATTACTCCCAAGCATTTGGCACGTATATACAACCAGAAAGGAAACACTTATCAATAGAGCATTCGAGACCATACCACTTTTCTTTACCTGCAAGTTTTTCACCGCATAAAAAACAGAAACGATATAAATTGCCAAGTAATTACCTGATCGCTGATAATCACCCTCAGGGTTCTCCACCAACAAAATATCTTCCCTAACTTGATTACCAATACTTAAGACTAAGAGCAGCATTGCTAAAAAATTAATTATTAAGAAAAAATTCACAGAGTAAATAAGGCTATTCACGCTTAATAAACGACTTATACAAACATTATTCAACAGATATACAAAAAACACTCCTAGCAACATGCCATAAAGCATCCCTCCAGTAGTACCGATAGTCATAGCCTTCAAGCTCAAAAAACTTGCACCAGCTAACGCCCATCGAAAATCCGCGTATAATATAAAAAAAGCACTTAATGCAACTAGAACCACATCAACATAATCAAACCGCCATTTTTTTAGAAGAAGATAACTACAACAAAATAGAACTACAAACAAACAAACATATTGACCCACTCCCATCACACTTGATATGAGATAAAATAAGTAAGCAAACAAGCCTGTTAAAGAAATTCCACCTTTTATATTCATTTGGACACTATTCTTGATTTCAGTAATCTAAATGCTTTAAGAATCTTTTCTTGATTAGGATAGTCTGAGTATTCTTTATTTGGTAATTCAAGCAAGGCATTAAAGTCTCGCAGTTCCAATCCTAGCTTCTTTGCAATAAACCTTTTATCCTCTTCAAGCTCCTGATCATTATATAAAGGCTGCTCCAATTCTCTCAACGCAGCTTCTCTAGTGACCTGCCCTGAAACGATTAGACTCGACAAATGCGCCTTACGCTTATCATATCCAAATTTAACGGGTAAATAATAAGCTTGAAAGAACTTAGTCCATTTAGACTCATGGTGCTTGCCACCGTAATACACCCAGCCATACTCATCCTGAAGAAACTGTATCGCTTTATTTTTGTCATAATCCATGTAATTTAAAGGTGCAACTCTGACCATTTTCTTAAAGTATGGCCAGAAGATCTTGTAGCTAAAAAAACTCATTAATGGATACGATTTAAGCTTTCTTTTCCCATATTTTTTGTGTATTGCTTTAATCTGAATACTATCACTTGCATCATATCCCCAAGCATTGGGCAAAATAGATTCACTTGTTAAGTTGCTCCCAGTGATAGCATATTTAATGGCATTTTTATCAGCAAACTCATAAAGCTTCGCAAAAAATGAGTGATCTTGTGGAACATCCTGATTCGCTAGTGAAGACTTCAAATATGCAAGCTGCAAATCTTTCATTTCTTCCCAATCTACCACATAGGTAAATAGATCAAGACCCAGTTGCTTAACCATTTTTTCGATGTTGTTTACTGCAACCTCTGAATTCCAACCAGCATCTACATGAACAACAAGTGGATTCAGGCCCATATCCACCTTAGCTACATGCAACAAATAAGAGCTATCCACACCTCCACTGACACCAATAATTGAGTCATACTCCTTATCACCCTGATTTGCTTTAATTTCAGTAGCAATCGCTTTAAGCTTTTGAGCACCTCGCTCATCAGGCAACCAAGCTTTTGATAATTTAATTTCTGCATCTCGACAATGGTTACACTGTCCCTTTTCATCAAAGGTAATTTCAGGGTCAGTTGTATCCATTACACATCGTGTACATATTTGATAATTATTAGGTTTTGTCATTTTTAACTCTCACCACTGGCTATTTTCCAGCAAATACTAAACTCAAAACAATATTTAAGACAATACGAAAAGGCATAAGCCATCACCGCTGAATACACATCACCATATACATAAGCCAAACCAATTCCTGCCACCAATAGAATTAGTAAAGCTGATTGTAAGTAAAGGTCATATTTTTGGTTATCTTCAAGATAAATTAGACTCGAGATAGGACTAACCACAAAGCCTAATATAAAAACAGGGGCTAAAAGCCTGGCAAATTCTCCTGCTTGCCGCCATTGGCTACCAAAAACAAATTCAAATATTAATGGCGCGTAAAATAACAACAAAATAAACGGAATAAACGCTATTACTGACAGGATACCAGCTGTACGAAGTACAAGCCTTTTACACTCGTTATATTCACCCGCACGCAACCGTTCACTCGCATTTCTCTTAAATACATCACCTATAGCAGAACCAATCAGTACGCTAGGAAGGCCCGCCACTTTGTTGTATAGAGACAAAGATCCTGTCACAGTTTCACCATATAACCTTGTAAACAGTATCAAATAGCCTTGTGAAGACGATCGATCGATCAAACTTGAAGCCACAAGATATTTAGGAAAGCGAATATTATCCTTCAGGTATTGCCATTTATTCGATTGTAATAATTGAATACTGTGTCTTGCCCTTCTACTTTTTAGCCAAAGATAGATAAAGTTAATAAGCATACTTACGAATGAACCGAGTAATAAGCCCCAAAAGTTTTTTAAATACCCCCCCCAAACTAAAGTTATCACGGCCAAGGATATCGCCGCATAAATACGCCCCTGTGTCATTATGCGGTAAAGAGAAGCTCTATTGCATAAAAAATAGACTGCCTGAACACAGCACGAAATGAATGTGAATGAGATCGAAAGATAGCCAATTAGCATATATTTATCACTCAAATCTATAACTGTATTTATTATCGCCCATATCACAACTAAACTGGCCGATGTTACTGCTGCCAGCGACATAATGGCATAAGTTCCCTGTAGCGCCTCTCCATCTGTTTTAACTGCAATAATCGAGTTTTCAAAACGCATACCTATAAACACGCCTAAAATTGCTGACGTCGCTGTCATAAGAGCGAATGCACCAAAGTCATTTGGTGTATACAAACGGGTCAATAATGGCAATATAACTAAGTTAATTAATTGTGCTGCAGCCGTCCCACCAGCGAGCGTAAGGACTTGCCTAAAAAATATATTCGAATTAATTAGTTTTATCATTCGACCTGTCCCAGCCAAGAGGACAATGCAGGCTTCATCAATTTTGCATAATATTTTGAACCAAATTCATTCAAATGACTTTGATCAAAATACAATAAGTTTTGCTTATGATCATGAGGTAATACACCTAAAGAAGTAAACGGTTTGGTCTTGAGAATATTACAACTGGTACACTCAGCAGCTATATCATAGATAACTTCATCAAATAATTTCCAGTTTGCGCTAAACCCTTGCTCTCCATTTAAACCTATGTTTTGAAAACGTCTGTACCTTAATGGCGAGATTAGTAGTTCAGGGATCTGTGGTAAAACTGCTAAGTGCTTACTATTGTATAATTCAAGGAAGTTAGCCACTGCATGGATGTTATTTTGACTTTCGAACTGATAAGACCACATTCCCGCTAATATCACGCGCTCGGTTTCTTCAATATATTTTTTTGCGGCACGAATCTGAGAAGCACAATCATCATGGGCCCACTCAGCAATAAAGCTGATATCAAACCCTTCAATGGTCAAACAACTACTTGCAGTAATAATTCTTGCTTTAAAGTTGAGTTCTTTTCCTAGGTAATCAAAAAAGTGGTTAAGCATAGCAGCATGTGAATCCCCTAATACAAGCACTTCCTTATCGCTAGTTAAATCCCCCTTTAAGCAATCACCCACTATTTTTCCATGGCAAATTGTATTTGGATCTGCGTAGCGAGTGTACTCTACAGGCAAAGGCTCTGACGTAAAATAGGCGTTTAACTTCTTCATCCCAACAGCCATAAGCAGGACAAAAAAGGTTAAAATGGAATAACCCAGTATTTGTTTTTTATTGCGCTTTAATCTCAGTGGCACTTCTATTAAATAATAACTTGCAACAGATAGACTTAGCGTCAAAACAATAAATACAACACTGTATTGCCAGTTAAGTATTTCTACCCCTGTATAATAACGCATAATAGCTAATACAGGCCAGTGCCACAGGTAAAGTGAGTAAGATAGCCCACCAATCCAAACCATAGTTGGGCTGGATAATATTTTGGATAAAGAACTATTTGCCCTAAGTAATATAAGCAGTACGGTGCCAAGTACTGGGACAAGTCCAGCCACCCCAGGAAAATAACCTGTAATTTTTGGTAGAAATAATGCAAATGTAATTAATGCTATCGCAAGCCAAGTGAGATAACGCTTATAATTTTCTGTGTTTTCAAAGTTATTTTCTTTTCCTATAAAAAGAGCAATCCAAGCACCAAATAAAAAAGCTGGTAAACGCGCCATAAGGCTATAATAAGTGGCTTGTTCGCTGCTTGTTTGCCTGAGTTGGTATTCTGCATAGAAAGTAAAGCCGATAATGCATACTGGTAAAATCCAGCTGAGAAGACGCGTTGGTAACAATAAAAAAATAAAAGGTGCGATAATGTAAAACTGCACCTCTACTGCTAATGACCAAGTATGGAGTAAAGGTTGCTCGTGATTTGCGGGGGCAAAATAATCGCCAAAATGTGCGAAATAATTATTACTATTAAACCACGCTGCTTTGCTTAGCCCATCGCTATAGATAGAGAAATCTGCTGGCAAAAACAGCACAGCTGAAAATAACGTTACTACTATTAGCGTAGTGAAATACGCTGGCGCAATTCGCTTAAAGCGACTTACATAAAAGTAGTTTAGTGTTGAGGACAATTTATAATCAGGTTTGATTTTCTTATTTAGCAAGATAGTGCTAATTAAAAAACCTGATATAACTAAAAATATATCTACCCCTACAAAACCACCTGGAAGCCAAGCAGGGTTAAGATGAAAAACAATTACAGCAAGTACCGCAATTGCTCTTAACCCTTGAATATCTGACCGGTATTTGATGCCTGTCACTTAATAAGCGCCTTAATAACATTAAGCTGGCTAGGCAGATCCATATAAGGGTGCATTGGTAAGCTAAATACATTACTCGCTAGTCGTTCAGCAACAGGGAAATCACCTTCCACATACCCTAAACCTTTAAAAGCCGTTTGCTGGTGCATACAAGTGCCATAATAAATTACACTGGGTACACCACAAGCTTTAAGCAGCTCCATCATCTCTGCGCGCTGTTCTGTGGTGCTTGCCACTAACGTATATTGCGCCCACGAGCTCAGGTAGCCTTTCGGGACTTGAGGGGTTTGATGCTTGCTGCTTAATTCCGTTTCATATTTATCAGCAACTTTATTTCTATTAATTAGCTCTTGCGGAAATTCAGCTAATTTTTCTAATAAAATAGCGGCCTGAATGGTATCCAGCCGACTGTTCATTCCAATGCGTACATTGTCATATTTATCGCTGCCCTTACCATGCACTCGATAGGAATTAATCAGTTCAGCGTACTCGTCGTTATCCGTAAAAATAGCCCCGCCATCGCCGTAACAGCCTAAGGGCTTGGCTGGAAAAAAACTGGTTGTGGCAATATCGCCAAAGCTACCCGCCTTTTGACCGTTGATCTCACCACCAAATCCTTGGGCAGCATCTTCTATCATTTTAAGGTTATATTTATCAGCTATTTTCTGTATTTCAGGGTAGTTTGCAGGCAGACCAAATAAATCTACTGCCATAATGGCTTTTGGGGTTAACTTGCCATCCGCAATTACCGCTTGAATTCTTTTTTCTAAATCAAGCGGACACATATTAAAAGTTGCTTCATCGGAGTCTACAAATACTGGGGCGGCCTTGGCATACGCTACTGTTTCTGCCGAGGCAAAGAATGTAAACGTGGGAACAAATACCGCATCGTTTTCACCTATCTCCAATGCCATTAATGCCAGTGTTAGCGCATCTGTACCGTTAGCGCAGGTAATCGCATGTTTTACGCCTACATATTCTGCTAGTTTCACTTCTAGCTCTTGTACTTCTGGCCCCATAATATATTGACCATGATCCAGCACACCCTGAATACGCTTATCAATGCGTGTTTTTAAGTGCTGATACTGAGCGGCCAAGTCGATAAATTGCATGTTTTTACTCTTTGGTTACTATGCCGTTTTTTAATACATATTTGTCTTGGGTGTATGGGCATAACTTCTCTGCGTTACCGTTGATAGGCAAATCTAGCTTTTCGCCGTATTCACTCATCCAACCTATTTGCTTACCCGGCACACCTACAACCATGGCGTAGTTTGGTATGTCTTTATTCACAACCGCACCAGCACCGACAAAAGCATGTTCGCCAATGGTCACACCACAAACGATTGTGCAGTTAGCACCTAACGTTGCACCACGTTTAACCAATGTGTCACGGTATTCATCTTTACGCTCTATGAGTGAACGCGGGTTGTATACATTGGTAAAAACCATGCTAGGTCCGCAAAAAACACCTTCTTCAAGATGTACGTTGTCGTACACCGAGACGTTATTTTGTATTTTACATTTGTCGCCAATGGTTACTTTATTACCAACAAACACGTTTTGCCCAAGTGATACGCCTTTGCCTATTTTTGCACCACCGCATACATGAACAAAATGCCATACGCGAGAATCATCACCGATTTGTGCGCCTTCATCGACGATGGCGCTGTCATGCTGGTAATAAGCCATGTTATTTAACCTTCTGCTTAACTTTAGCCAATAAAGGATGCGGGTTGGTTGGGTTTTCTACTAACGCCGATTTACGCATGACATCTACAGTTTCAATGGCTGCGCGATTATCCTCTACGCCATAACCTTTGCCAGCTAAAATGCGTTCGTAGCTTTGGGTGTGTAGATCGGTAAAGCCGCCCGAAAATTCTAGTTCTTCGCCTTCTACATCAATGCTACGGTAAGTGAGTTTTTCACCTTGCACCGCATTTTCTGGCAAATGGTTAGCATCAATAGACAAAAACCAACGTACATTTGCTCGTTCATACTGTAAAAAACCTGATGAGGTTTTTTCATCACGGTAGTGCACTTCATTATGCTTAATATCACCAAAGATAAAGTGCAACATATCGTAAAAATGAACACCGATATTGGTAGCTACGCCGCCAGATTTTTCATCAAAGCCCTTCCAAGATTTTAAGTACCATTTACCACGAGATGTTAAATAAGTTAAATCCACATCAAATACTTTATCGGCAGGCGCTGCTTGTACTTTTTCACGCAAGGCGATAATTGATGGATGCAAGCGAAGCTGTAAAATTGAATTTACTTTTGCACCATGCTCTTTCTCATAGCGATTTAAAGTATCTAAATCTGCAGTGTTCAGTACTAGCGGTTTTTCACAAATCACATCGATGCCATTTTGCAGTGCAAACTTCATGTGTGGCAAATGTAAATAGTTAGGTGATGCAACGGCAATATAATCCAGCTTTTCACCTTTCAGCTTAAGGTCTTCTACAAAGCCAGAGAATTCTTCAAATTCGGTAAAGAACTCAGCATCAGGAAAGTGGCTATCCATAATGCCTACCGAGTCATTAACGTCCATGGCAACAACAAGATTATGGCCCGTTTCTTTAATTGCCTTTAAATGACGTGGTGCGATATAACCAGCCGCACCAATTAGCGCAAAATTTTTCATGCTTATATTCCTGTATTTTGCTGATATTAAAGTCGAAGGTCTGACTGACCGAAAGGCAGTACATACTTCACATCGTAAAGAACATGATTTTCTTTACCCAGTGAACGTATTTTTTCTTCGCCCCAGCTTTTATAGTCCGAGTGGTCTACTGCAAGCACAATGGCATCGTAGTAGTCACTTTTTAACTCATCAATTAATTCAATATTATATTCATGCTTCACTTCGGCTTTATCAGCCCAATGATCATAAACATCCACATTCATATTAAAGCTATTTAGCTCTTTAACTATGTCGATTATTTTTGTATTGCGCACATCCGGGCAGTCGCCCTTAAAGGTAAAACCAAGCACTAGCACCTTGGCTTCATCTATGTGGATTTTTTTCTTGGCCACTGCTTTAACAAGTTGCGTAGCAGTATATTGACCCATACCATCATTAATACGGCGCCCGGATAATATTACCTCAGGCTGGTAACCAACTTCTTTGGCTTTATAGGTTAAATAGTACGGGTCCACACTGATGCAATGACCACCGACTAGACCAGGCTTAAAAGGTAAGAAATTCCACTTAGTGCCGGCAGCATCAAGAACTTCTTGAGTATCAATACCAAGAATATTAAATATTTTTGCAAATTCATTAATAATGGCAATATTTAAGTCACGCTGTGTGTTTTCAATCACTTTAGCTGCTTCAGCTACCTTAATTGATGATGCTTTATGTGTACCTGCCGTAATAATGCTTTGATATAAATTATCAACAAAATTAGCAATCTCTGGGGTTGAGCCTGATGTGATTTTTTTGATTTTGGTTAAGGTATTTACCTTATCACCTGGATTAATACGTTCAGGCGAGTAACCGGCATAGAAATCTTGATTAAATAACAAGTTGCTTCCTTTCTCCAATAACGGAATACAAACTTCTTCTGTTGCACCTGGGTATACAGTTGATTCATATATAACAACATCGCCTTTTGAAATAACCTTGGAAAGCATTGTTGAGGATTTTTCTAGCGGCGTTAAATCAGGTGCATTAGCTTCATCAATTGGAGTAGGTACGGTAACAATATAAACATTGCAGTCTTTTAGATCTTCTAGCGACAAACTAAATTTTAAGCCTTTCGCTTCTGCTAGCTCTTTTGGCTCTACTTCTAACGTAGAGTCTTTTCCTGATTTTAGCTCATCAATACGAGCTTGGTTAATATCAAAACCAATAACGTTATTCTTTTTCCCGAACTCAACCGCTAGTGGTAAGCCAACATAACCAAGGCCAATAACGGCAATTCTTGTATTTTCTAGTTTCATATTTTGTTCAACCAACTTCAAAATTTATTAACTCAAATTGCAATCAGCATTCAAGAGTAAGTAAAAACAATCTCATCTTGCTGCTCCAAAGATTCATCTAAGCTACTGACTCAATAACACAACACAAGCTTAACTGCCGATATACCACCCTGCGCCGCCTGTTACTAGTATTGTCATGTTTTACTTTACCTAATGTTCAAGCGTTTGCTTTAAAATTCTTAACTACTGTAAGAGTTAACCACATAGCAACATCCTCTTACTGTTTTTATTTCGACCAATGTGTTTTATAAATACACACTTAATTGATCACTTGTCACATTACTGCAATTAAATACCAATATCATGCAGCCTTATCTTTTTATATTAGCCAGTGGGTATCCATACTTTAGCTTTAGGGTATTTTACTGCTAACAAGGCTTGCAGGTTTTGCTTTGCTCGATAATCCCCTGGATCAATCGAATCTCGGAAGGTTTACGCCACATCCGTTTTACAAAATTTAACAAATCCGTTTGCCCCGCATGGGCGCTATAACCGCCCATTGTATAAATACCTGCTTTTATTGTAATTTTTTCGCCATTAATGGTTACATATCCACCACTTGGGCCATACTTTTGTATTAAGCGGCCCATTGTACCTGATGCTTGAAATCCTACAAACAAAACATCGTGACGTGTATCACCTAACATGGCTTTTAGATAATTCATAACACGCCCGCCGTTACACATGCCGCTGGCAGCAATAACAATAGCTGGGCGCTTATTGTTTGCCAAATACTCAACGGTTTGCAGATGCTCTTTATGGCTATTAATAGTGGTGATGTTTTCAAATGATAATGGTTTTCGCCCGCGTTTGATTTTTTGCTGGGATTCTTTATCCCAGCAATGTTTTAACTGGCCAATGGCGTGAGTAAATTTAGCGGCTAGCGGGCTATCGAGGATGACCTCTAGGTTTTGCCAGTTCACTTTTGGTATCACTGGGGTCTTGGAGAGTAATTGCCCTTTATTTGCTTTATCCACCACATACCCAAAGCGCTCACTGGCTGCAGGTTCGCACAATTCAGCTTTATTGGGCAACTCGACGACAGAGGATGACTTATTGATTTTAGTTGCTTGGGATAACTCACCCGCGAGTGCGGGTTCGTACAAAACAGCTTGGGTGTTTTTCGCGAGCAGGCTCGCTCCTACAGGTGATGGTTTATCTAAATCAGCGCTTGGCTTGGAGTTTTTCGCGAGCGTGCTCGCTCCTACGGTTTTTTGAGGGGCGCGTGCTGTTTCGTGGTAAATAATTTCTTCTAACTCATATAACAGTTCTTGGGTGCGACCTATGCTAAACGCGGGAATAATTAGAGTGCCGTTATTATTAAGTGCTTTTTCAATTAAGGCTTTAAAGCGTTGTTTTCGGTCTCGGCGATTTTCGTGGTCCTTATCACCGTAGGTGGATTCCATTACTAAAACATCACAACCCAGCGGGGGTTTAGGGGCTTTTAATATAGGGCTATGGGGTGCGCCTAGGTCGCCTGAGAATACGATGGTTTTTGTTTTGATTCTAGCAATCGCGCGCCAGCGCCCTCCCACAGACGCTAAAAGATTTTCTCGACCTGTGGGCTCAAACTCTGCCTTAGCTGGGGTCAGCTTACATATGACGTAGGCACTGCCTAAAATATGCCCAGCGGGCTTGAGTTTAATGGTTAACCTTTCATCGATCACCTGCCATTTATTAAAGGCCAATGGCTGTATCAAAGCTTTAACGTGTTTTATAAATTTTTGAATATAGAGATGGTTACGGGTAAAGCCAATTTTAATGGCATCTTCAAGCACAAGTGGCAGCAGTTTTGCGCTGGCCTCACTGCAATAAATAGGGCCTTTAAACCCTTTTGCTAATAAATAAGGGATGCGTCCCACATGATCAATATGCACATGGGTTACCACTAATGCGCTAATGTGGTTGATATCAAAGGGAATCGTATCATCAAGCATAGAATCGGGATTTGATTCAGCGGGTACGGCGTGCTCTTGGGTTTCAGCACCTTGAAATAGACCGCAATCAATTAAGATACCGGTTTGTTTGTGCTTTAGTAAATAACTCAACTCATGGCATGAGCCTGTTACGCCATTAACGGCACCGTGGTGGTGTATTTCGTAATTCAGAGTTTGATAGGGAGATGCTGACTGGCGAATGGTCGCTGATGAGTGTGGCATTTAAAGCATCCTTGCTTTGGTTTTTTAATTATTAGATAGGCATTATTTAACACCAAATTGTTTATTTAAGCTTGGTCACCTGCAAGCAGCTTCCTACTGTTTTATTCACCCGCCGGTGCGGGTTCGTACAGGATGCATTCCTTTTGTTTAGGCTTGGTCACCTGCAAGCAGCTCCCTACTGCTTTAATCACCCGCAGGTGCGGGTTCGTACAGGATGTATCCCCTTTTACTTTTACTTACTCACCTGCCTAGAGCTAATTCAATTCACCCGCGGGTGCGGGTTCGTACAGGTTCAATGTCTTTTGTTTAGGTTTGGTCACCTGCAAGCAGCCTCCTACTGTTTTATTCACCCGCCGGTGCGGGTTTGTACAGGTTGCATTCCTTTTGTTTAGGCTTGGTCATCTGCAGGTAGCTTCTACTGCTTTATTCACCCGCAGGTTCGTACAAATAAATACAGGTTTACGAATCGATCCGCACTTTGCGTTTTGGCCCTTTATTTTTTGGGGCGGCTTTTTGGCGGGTTTTCTGGCGGTTCATTTCGCGCTCGTATTTTTTCATTTCTTGCGGGTCAAGTGTCGCCACTGGTACGGATGGTAAGTCCACCAATTTAGCTAGCTCGTCAGTGTCGCGCTGATCCAACTCTTTCCACTTACCAGCAGAGATTTTTTTAGGTAAAAATACACAACCGTAACGTACACGTTTTAGGCGTGATACTTTTAGGTCTTGGCTTTCCCATAGGCGACGTACTTCTCGGTTACGGCCTTCCATGATGCATACGTGGTACCACTGGTTAAAGCCGTCACCATCAAAAAATTGCACATCGGTAAATTTGGCCATGCCGTCTTCCAATACCACGCCTTTTTTAAGGGTGTCGATTATTTCGTCTGTTACATCGCCAGCTACACGCACTGCGTATTCACGGTCAACGGTTTGTGTGCTTGGGTGCATCAACTTGTTAGCCAACTCACCATCTGTAGTAAACAACAATAAGCCGGATGTATTAATATCTAAACGGCCCACGGCAATCCAGCGCTCACCCTTTAAAGTCGGTAATCGATCAAATACAGTTGGGCGACCTTCTGGGTCATTGCGGGTACACACTTCGCCTTCTGGTTTGTTGTATGCAAGCACACGACGCGCGGTTTTAACGGCATGTTCAATGATCTTGCCGTCTGCTTTAATTTCATCTGCTGCCGTGGCGCGTTCGCCGAGTTTAGCCACTTCACCATTTAGCTGAATACGGCCTTGTTCAATCCAACGCTCCATCTCACGACGGGAACCTAAACCTACTTGGGCTAGGATTTTTTGTAACTTATCACTCATCAACTGTCTCCGTTTCTGAGTTGTAACTGCTAGCAGTTACTCTTGGATTTTAATTAAACTTGTTTGCCAAATCAGATAAGGTTTTTTCACCCTCTTCTTGGCTGTTTTCTAATTCTTCTTGCTCAGCTTGCAGCTGGGCAATCATTTCATCTTCCATGGCAGCCAATAACTCGGCATCGTCTTCTTCAAGGTTAGACGGGGCTTGGTCATTTGTCTGTTGATCTTGTGTATCGCTTTTCTGAGATTGCTGTGTCTCAGTGCTTTGTGCTTGCTCAAGCTCAGGCTCTTCAATAGCACTGGCCTGATTAGGGAATACGGATTCCGCTTTTGGCGTTTCGCCCTCTTTTTCACTCAACAAACGTTCTTGCTCGGCAATCATTCGGGCAATGGTTGCCTCAGCGATTTGTTCGTCGGTGGCATCTTCAGGTAAACCCAAGGCTTGCGCTTCTTGTTCGTTATCTTGTGCAGATTCTGACTGAGCCAAAGTGTCATCTAATTCAGCAATTTGCTGCTCAGCGTCTAATAACTCACCTTGGTCGGCCGCTGCTTGCTGAGCTTGGGTTTCTGCTTCTTCGTCTTCTTGGGCACGCTTAAACAAGTTGTCTTCAACCTGTTGCACAAGTGCATCGGCATCTTCCATATCTTTTGCCGCACTAATTAGGTTTTCACTATCACCTAACTCTTGCTGGTGATTACTAAAATCAAAATCGCCTTCTTCACTTTTATCTTCTAATTCAAGTGCGTGATTGGCATCCGCAATTTCTTGGATTTCTTCAAGGGTTGGTAATTGATCCAGACTTTCTAAATTAAAATAATCCAAAAACATCTTAGTAGTGGCGTACATGGCCGGGCGACCTGGCACATCTCTGTGACCCACCACTTGAATCCACTCACGCTCAACCAGGGTTTTGGTGATGTGTGAACTTACGGCGACACCCCGTACATCTTCGATTTCACCACGGGTAACAGGCTGACGGTAAGCAATAATCGATAACGTTTCTAACAAGGCACGACTGTAACGCTGAGGCTTTTCTTCCCATAAGCGGCTCACCCACTTACCCAAGTCTTGCTTCACTTGGAAACGATAACCCGTGGCGACTTTTTTAAGCTCATAACCTTTGTTTGCACACTTTTCAGCAATGCGATCTAAAGTTGATTGTATGCGAGATTTTTCTGGTTCAAAGCCTTCATCAAATAAGGCATGAATGCGATCAACACTTAACGTTTGACCTGAGGCTAACAAAGCCCCTTCAATAATTTGCTCTAATGTTACGTCGCTAATCATCATGAGGTTTTTGCCTTCACATGAATCGGCCCAAACGTTTCGTTTTGCACGATCTCTATTAATTGTTCTTTTATGAGTTCTAACGTCGCTAAGAAGGTGGTTACCACACCGGAACGACCTTCTTCTATGGTAAACAAGCGTGTAAACGGAATAAAATCACCCGTTTGCAAACGAGTTAAAATATCACTCATGCGCTCACGGGTAGATAATTTTTCACGATGCACTTCGTGTTCGGTAAACATGTTGGCGCGGTGCAATACATCGCTAAAGGCCAGCATTAATTCTTTGAAGTCTACATCTGGGTGATGTTTTTCAGCGCTGTATTCAGGTGGTTTGATTTCAACTTCAAACGTATCACGCCCCATACGAGGCAGCTCATCAATTTCTTCTGCTGCTTTTTTGAAGCGCTCATAATCTTGTAAGCGGCGAATTAACTCAGCGCGAGGATCTTCTTCCTCTTCGGCAAGTTCTGCTGGGCGCGGCAGTAAAATACGGCTTTTTATTTCAGCTAACATGGCCGCCATCACCAAATATTCACCGGCCAGCTCTAAATGAACGGTTTGCATTAAATCAACATACAGCATGTATTGCGCGGTAATTTCAGCCACGTTGATTTCTAAAATATCCAAATTCTGCTTACGAATAAGGTATAACAATAAATCCAACGGCCCTTCGAATTGCTCCAGAATAACCTCAAGGGCATCCGGCGGAATGTACAAATCCAAAGGCAATTGGGTGAATGCCTCACCATGCACTAAGGCAAAGGGCATTTCATGTTGTGAATTGATTTTTTCAGCGCGCGCTGGCGCCTCTGACTCAGAAGGTAAGGCTTCCGCCTGCTCCTGAGGTTCAGCTTGGTTTTCAACTGGTGTTTGATCAGAGGCTTCATTCATAGTGTTAACGATACGCTAATCCCATGGCATGACGAACATCTTCCATGGTGTCGCGAGCCGCTTCGCGGGCTTTTTCGCTACCATCTTGGATGATGGATTTAACCAAGTCAGGGTTGGACTCGTATTGCTTAGCACGCTCTTGAATGGGTTCAAGTTCCGCTTTAATGGAATCAATAATTGGGCCCTTACAATCCAAGCAGCCAATTCCCGCACTGCGGCAACCTTTTTGCACCCAGTCTTTCACTTCGTCATCACTGTAAACTTCATGAAGCTGCCATACTGGGCAATTTTCTGGGTTGCCAGGATCATCACGACGAACGCGAGCTGGATCGGTGCGCATAGTGCGAATCTTACGCTCAACTTCAGCGGGTTCTTCACGAATGCTAATGGTATTGCCATAAGATTTAGACATTTTAGCGCCATCTAAACCCGGCATTTTTGATTCAGGGGTTAATAGAGCTTGAGGCTCTGGCAAGATAACTTTACCGCCCCCTTCTAGGTAACCCATTAAGCGTTCTTTATCGCCTAGCGTGATATTTTGCTGTTCTTTTAACAGTGCCTGAGCGGTTGCCAGTGCTTCGCCATCACCACCCTCGGTGTAACGTTTACGCAATGTGGTATATAACTTAGCGGCTTTTTTGCCCATTTTTTTAACGGCGGCTTCTGCGTTTTCTTCAAAACCCGGCTCACGGCCAAACACATAGTTAAAACGACGAGCTATTTCACGGGTAATTTCAACGTGAGCCACTTGGTCAGCACCCACTGGCACCATGCCAGCGCGATAAAGCAGAATATCCGCACTTTGTAATAGCGGATACCCTAAGAAACCATAGGTAGCCAGATCTTTTTCTTTAAGCTTTTCTTGCTGATCTTTATAGGTAGGTACGCGCTCTAACCAACCTAGCGGTGTAATCATAGAAAGAAGAAGGTGAAGTTCAGCATGTTCAGGCACTTTGCTTTGCAAGAATAAGGTGGCGCTACCTGGGTTAACCCCAGCCGCTAGCCAGTCTACAACCATGTCCCATACGCTGCGCTCCATCACACTTGGATCGTCATAATGGGTGGTTAATGCGTGCCAATCGGCCACAAAGAAGAAGCACTCATATTCGTGCTGCAACTTTACCCAATTCTTAAGCACGCCGTGATAATGGCCTAAATGTAATTTTCCAGTCGGTCGCATGCCAGAAAGCACACGTTGCTGAGAGTCAACAGAACTCAAAGCCTTCTCCTAATACAACAAAGTAAAGTTCGGAAGTTTACCGATGAAGGCGGCTAAAAACTACTGATTAACAAGAAAAAAGCCTACTGTGACCACTCTTTGGTACGACAAAAAAGCATTAGCTATAAGGATTAGTCTAATTCTTCCATTTGACCCACACCTTGACGGGTAATTTCGTAGCTATCACCCGTCATATCCACCACGGTTGTGGCCTCAATGCCGCAATAGCCACCATCAATAACCAAATCAACGGCATGTTCTAACATTTGGCGAATCTCATAAGGGTCTGACAATGGCATATCGTCCCCAGGCATAATGAGCGAGGTAGACAATATGGGTTCACCTAACTCTTCTAATAACGCACTGACAATATTGTTATTAGGCACACGAATGCCAATGGTGCGCTTTTTCGGATTCATTAAGCGCCTTGGTACTTCACGGGTGCCATCTAATATAAAGGTGAATGCCCCAGGTGTATGAGCCTTTAGCAGCCTGTAAGCGGTGTTATCGACCTTGCCATAGGTGCCAATCTCAGCCAAATCACGGCACATTAAGGTGAAGTTATGCTTATCGCTTAGTTGTCGAATTTGCTTAACACGCTCTAATGCGCGCTTATCTTCTAACTGACAAGCCAGTGCATAAGCACAATCTGTTGGGATGATCGCTAAACCACCGCCACGAATAATTTCAGCTGCCTGTTTAATAAGACGTGCTTGGGGATTATCTGGGTGTATCTGAAAAAACTGGCTCATAAGGGCATCCTTGGCTGTATTTGGTTAAGTTTAGTCGAGCCCTAAGGCCGTGCTTAGATTATTGCCAATGACTCCAAACAGGCATCACCGATGATGCCATGGGTACAAACTTACCCAGCTCAGACCAAGGCCTTGGCCCATGAAAGTCACTGCCTTGACTGCCTAGAAAATTAAACTCATCGCATAGCTGAGCCATGCGTTTGCTAAAACTGGACTCCATCCCACCGGTTGTGACTTCTAAGCCATTGCCGCCAGCCTCACTAAATGCCTTGAGCAACAATTTAAGCTTGGTCCCCGTCAGTTTGTATTTATCAGGGTGTGCCACCACAGCCACACCGCCACTTTCACGAATCCAGCTGACCACTTCACTCATGTCAGGCCAAAGGGTTTTCACATCACCTGCCTTGCCTGCACCTAAGTATTTTTTAAATGCTTGAGCCATATTATTTACTTTACCTAAATCAATGAGAGCCTGAGCAAAGTGTGGCCGCCCAATTTGGGCGCCATTGGCGATCTCAACCGCCTTCTCCCAGATACCTTCAACACCCTGCTTTTCAAGCTTTTTTGCAATGGTTTTAGCGCGCTCAAATCGACAATGCTCTTGACGCTCAACCGCAGCCTGCATCACAGGGTGCTGCTCATCAAATCCTAAACCCACAATATGAATGCCGATGCCATTCCAAACACTTGAAAACTCTATACCACTGACGATCTGCATATCATGTTTTTGTGCTTGCTGGCGCGCTTCGTCAATACCGGCAAGGGTGTCATGGTCAGTAAGCGCCAACATGGTCACGCCGTGCTCGGCAGCACGATCCACCAAGTCACTAGGGCTTAGTTGGCCGTCGCTTTTTAAACTATGGCAATGTAAGTCGGCTAACATATGACACTCTCCATTGGGTGATTGAGGCGATTAGCTGGCATTATTGCTCAACAATGACATCTTCAAGGGTTAAACCCGTCAGCTTTTTAATGCTGCGAAATAAGTAAAACAAAGCAGCCATCATGACGATGGTGGCCGGTATAGAAATAACAGGGAAGCTTAACGCCGTCATCTTACCCAGCTCTTCATTAAACGCGGCCGTGCCCGCAGGGCTGACAATTATCCACTTAGCTAACGCATAGTTTAAAAAAGAGGATAAAAAGAACGAACCCGCAACCAACCAAGAAGCCACTTTTAGACTCTGCTCAAATGCATGTTCGGTTTTGTGCTGCTCAAGGGCCTGAGCAATGCGATCAACCCTAAGGATTTTATCGTTATACAAAAACGTCTTAACCAGTGGGAAACGGGTTTTTAGTGATAAAACCGTCACTAGACCCAGAATACCGGGAATAGCGGCTTCTTTAATGGCGATATATTCAGGGTCAAGTTGCAACAAACTAATGCCACCGGTGAGCAAAATACTAAATACACCTAACGCGGAAAATACATTGACCTTACCGGCACGCTTAAAATCATGAATCCCATACAAAATAGGAAATGCCAAAGCCACGATAATAGCCAATTGAATACCGTGCTCTTGATAAAACAGCCCAAAAGATAAGCCTGTTTGCGCATCAAGGCCTTGTAGCTGAGCTAACAACCACGGGCTTTCACTGCCCTTCATTAAAATAAGGGTTGGAATCACAATATTAAGCAATAAATTGGCTAACATGCTTTCTTTTTTTACGTTGGTTTGCTGACTCATAAATGACTACTTCGTGATCGTTATACCCGCTATTTTAAGCTTTAACGCCTTGATGTCGAGCCAAGTTTAAGCAGCGGTTGGTTATTCCTATTTTTCGCGGTAGGATTGTGGGCAAATTTCACAGTGAAAATAATAAATTCCATGTTATACGCCATTATTTCTCAAGACGTTGCCAATAGCTTAGAAAAGCGCCTAGCAGCTCGCCCTGCTCACCTTGAACGCCTACAATTATTACAACAACAAGGTCGCTTAATTCTAGCTGGCCCACACCCTGCCATTGATAGCGAAGACCCAGGTCAAGATGGCTTTACAGGCAGTTTAGTCGTGGCAGAATTTGACAGTTTAGAGCAAGCACAAGCTTGGGCCGATGTTGACCCATACATAGAAGCGGGTGTTTACGAAAAAGTAACCGTGAAGCCGTTCAAGAAAGTTTTACCATAAACCAGTAAACTACCCGTTTACACTCAACGAATAATAAACACACAGGAAGCGCAAAGTGAAACGTATTACACTTTTTATACTGACATTATTAGTGCTATACCCAGCGGTAGCCGAAAAACGTTACATCAGCGATGAGCTATGGATCAACTTACGCAGCGGCCCTGCCAATGACTATAAAATTCTTAAGATCTTAAAAAGCGGCACACACCTTCAGTTAATTGAAACCAATGAAGAAGCAAAATTCTCCAAAGTAATCACCGATAAAGGCTTAGAAGGCTGGGTACCAACTCGCTTTATTCAGGACGAGCCCATCTCTTTTGAAAAACTAATCCTTACCAAGCGTGAACTAGATAAAACAAAAGCAGATTTAACAGAACTGCAAAACAAGTTTAACGAAACCAAAAAAGTACTGGCTGAAACCAAGCGCACCGCAGGTGACTTAAGCGAGGACAAATCTGAGCAAGAAAAAGAATTAGAATACATCAAAAAAGTAAGCGCCAACGCCATCAACCTTGATAAGAAAAACCAAGAGTTATTGGAGCAAGGTGAACAGCTTAAAATCACCGTTGACACCCTACGCGCTGAAAACGAACGCCTACAAAACAGCAAAGATGTTAGCTACATTCTTGTGGGTGGCGGCTTAATTTTGCTTGGCCTTTTCCTTGGCTGGTTATTACCTAAATTGTCTGGTCGTCGCAGCGATACTTGGGCATAACATAAGTTAACCAAAAGCCAGTACTGCCCATATTTAAGGAGCAAGTACTGGCTTTTTTGTCATTAAATTTTGGAATTAATATGAATAATTTACTTCTAACTTTCGTACTTTTTTGCATGGCGAACCTTGCCTTTGCTGAAACAGCAGCACCTACAAACGCACAACAAGCATCAACACCGAGTGCAGACATTGCCAAACCATACGCAACTTTAGTTACCAACCAAGGTGATATCACTCTAGAGTTGTTACCTGAAAAAGCGCCTATTTCTGTGGCGAATTTTTTAAGCTACGCAAATGATGGTTTTTACAATGGCGTGATTTTTCATCGAGTCATCAAGGACTTCATGATTCAAACGGGTGGTTTCACTGAAAACATGGTACGTAAAGCGGTTAAAGAACCCATTAAAAACGAAGCCGATAATGGTGTTTTCAATAATCGTGGCACCGTTGCCATGGCTCGCACCGCACAAGTTAACAGTGCTACCAGCCAGTTTTTCATCAACACTAAAAACAATCATTTTTTAAACAATGGTTTTCGTGACTTTGGTTACGCTGTGTTTGCTAATGTAGTGAGCGGCATGGAAGTGGTAGACGCAATCAACCTAGTTGAAACCAGTCGTACTCGTGGCATGTCAGACGTACCCGTTGAGCCAATCATTATCAAAGAAGTTAAGATCAGCTACACCAAACCTTAGTTGCCTTTAAGCTTTGGCCTTGTGAACGATTTGCTTTTGCTTTTCGTTCACAACCAAGTCATAACAAGCAAGCTACTACCCAGAAACGTTCCCTGTTAAAATACCTCTTCGCGAAATTTCAAAAGCTCACTATGATCAAGCAAGCACAAATCCAGTGGTCGAACGGTTCTCCTGTTTCAACCGAATTTGACGATGTCTACTTTTCGCAAACAAGCGGTATTGATGAGACTCGATATGTGTTTTTGCAGCATAATGCTTTACCACAGCGCTGGTTAGAAAATCCAAAAGACACCCACACCATCGCTGAAACAGGCTTTGGCACGGGTTTGAATTTGTTATGCGCTTGGCAACAATGGCAAGAGCACAGCCAAGCCAATCAAACCCTGCACTTTGTGAGTGTTGAAAAATACCCCCTTGCACATGGAAGCTTAAAACAAGCCTTACAACAATGGCCAGAGCTTAAAGAATTCAGCGATGCATTATTAAGTGTTTACCCTCCTCTTGTGTCTGGCTGGCACACAATTAAATTACCGTTTATAAAACCAGACACTGGCGCCGTGGTTCTTCATTTATATTTAGGGGATATCAATGATTGGCTAAGCCAAATGACAGCCAAAGTAGATACTTGGTTTTTAGATGGCTTTGCACCGTCTAAAAATCCAGATATGTGGGGGCCACAGCTATATCATGCAATGGCCCGCCTAAGTGATCACACCACAACCATGGCTACATTTACAGCCGCTGGTGATGTGCGCAGAGGTTTAAAAGCCGCAGGTTTTACCACACACAAAGCAAAGGGGTTTGGTAAAAAAAGAGAAATGCTTTATGGCGAATTCACTGCATCTCAAGGCCCTATACCACCCACTTGGTTAAATGATAAACCTTGGTTTTCACCTGATATAAAAATTCCAGTTTCAAAAAAACACGCCATTGTGATTGGCGCAGGCATAGCCGGTTGCGCCAGTGCATATTCACTGGCCACACGGGGCTGGAAAGTCACATTAATAGATCAACATAAATGTGTAGCCAATGGCGCTTCAGGCAATGCTCAAGGTGTGTTGTATGCAAAGCTGGCTAGTGACATGAACATACAAAGTGAATTTTATTTAGCGGGTTATCTTTATAGTTTGCAGCTTCTAAAGCACGTAATGCCTGACAAAAAAAATTGGGATAACTGCGGCGTGTTACAATTGGCTTTTAGTGAAAAAGAACATAAACGCCAGCAACAGTTTTGTGAAAAATTTGATTTAAATGATGTGGTGGTTGCAGTTGATAAACAGCAGGCAAGTGAACTGGCTGGCACACCGCTTAATCACAGTGGCTTATATTTTAAAGACGGTGCATGGGTGCACCCTACTGCATGGTGCGAGGCTTTAGTTGATCACCCTAACATTGAATTTTTCTCCGAACACAAAGCCAGCAAACTCATGCAAGATGAGAAATCACTCTGGCATTTAACCGTCGAATCTACAGATTCTAACTCACAAGTGACAGCAAAAGAATTAACAGCAGATAGTGTGATTATATGCAGCGCCCATGATACCAATAAGCTTGAGCAATTATCATTTTTGCCCACCAAACCCATTGCAGGCCAAGTCACACAAACCCCAGCACAAGACATGAAGCTGAATATGGTTTTATGCGGCGACAGCTACGTCACACCCGCCCACAACCATGCACTCAATTTTGGCGCGACTTATCGCTTAAAATCAGAAAACTGCGATATTACACAGGCGGATCACGAAGAAAACCTAGCGAAACTCAATAAAAATTTTCCCTCCGTGGCACAACAACTTAATCAACACGAGCCAGCAAAAGGCCGTGTTTCTGTGCGCTGCACCACCCCAGATTATGTGCCTATTGTCGGGAATGTATGTGATAACTTAGGGTTCAAACAACGTTTTGCCGAATTAAATAAAAGCAAACATTGGCGGTTTTTTGAAGCCGCACCATTTTTAAAAGGTCTATATCTAAATATTGGTCATGGCTCTCGAGGCTTAAGTTCAGCACCACTGTGTGCCGAATTAATTGCTGCACAAATGAATAATGAACCTTGGCCAATCACCAAGAGCCAAACTCAAATGCTAAGCCCCAACCGCTTTTTAGTAAACCAAGTGATTAAGGGCGAAGCTGCTACTGATCGTTAGCGGCTTGATCTTTAGGCTGGGAAAAGGGTAATACGTGATTTTTTGCTGTCATTCGATTTTGTCGAATGGCAATCATCACCTCAGATATTTGCTCACACTGCTTACGAGTGGCTGCTAATTGCAGCTGCAAGTCATCTGCACAGGTGAATAAATCCTTTATCACCTTTTGAAATTTGTACGCATGTAAATGGGTCATGCTTGGCTCCTTTGTGGCCTTACTTTCAGGGTAGTCCTGAACCACTAAGGCGCGCCAGCAAACATAACTAAATAGGCTAACTAAGCTGATCTTTATGCAGGATTGATACAGACTGACTATCGTGATCAAACACAATCACTGCCACACCTGATTTTAATTGATTCAATACCTGCTGGCGCTTTTGATCCATGGTGTATTCCTGTAACCCATAATCCGTACCTTCACGATTTATGAAGTCTTCAATTACGCCATCCAAGGCTTCTTGGCTAAGTTGGGAATAAAGAATCGAGGTGTACTGAAAACCATCGCTCATACTGCACCATAGAGAAAAACAGAAAGGGTAAGTGGCAAGCTTACTTCATGAACGCAGCTTCGCGCTCCCACTCACATTTCACACGCAAGTCACCGCTATTTGGGATATGGCAACCGCGACTAACAGGCTCCCAGTGAAAGGTATGTTTACCACTTAATTCGGTTTCAAGATGAACAGTGGCACTTACCCAATACATTTGGCCAAGTAACTCTTCAAATTTTTGCATCCAACGCTCCCACTCATACTCAACCGCACGATAAGATGCGCCAAAGTGTATGAGTTGGGTATGATAAGAGCCGCTAAATACATCCAACCCCGGAAGCGTAAACATATCGCCACATAAAAACGGGGAATTCACATCAAGGGTTTGCGGTAAATCCAATAAAGCACCGCTGTTGACCATGCGTCGCTTCTCGCCGTCATGCTCTGGTGCCGACGGTACATCCTTGATAATGCCATAAACGATAGATTCTTGATCCACTACCGATCCCTTATATTAATAACTAACTGCATGGCCATTAAATACCAAAAACAAAAGCAATGCACCTATCTGTATTTAACCAAATACTGAACGCCAAAAGCGTGAATCATCTAACTCTTTTTGACAATTTTGTAACTGATAACGATACATATCGCTACGCTTCTTCACTTTTTTAGCAATTTTTAATAACCAAGGCTTATTTTTATAGGTGCCACGGGAAAAACCGCCCTGCCCTTCATGATAAGCAAGGTACAAACTATAAGCATCATGGGGGCTTACTTTATTACGAATAAGTGTTTTATGGTTATACCAACCAATAAAATCCACTGCATCTTCAAAGTCGTCACGATCTGCACCCCAGTTATCAGTTTTCGCTTGGTATTCATACCAAGTACCATCGAGGGCCTGCGCGTAACCAAATGCACTTGATGCCCGCCCTGTGGGAATAATCCATAAAAACCACTCCCAAGGTGGTCGAGCATCATCTATAAATTTGGATTCTTGATGAATAAACGCCATGGTCACATGATGGGGAATGCGCCAACGCTCATACACCGCATCTGCGGCTATATACCAATCGTAATACTCATCATAAATTTCACATACATTATTAATGTTTTTTGGCGGTGCGGTTGTACACGCAGCTAAAACCAAAACAAAAGTAATTAAAATCAATCTAATTAACATGGCTAATCCCATGCTGACTTAGCAACTCTAAAAATGCCGTTTCATCTAACACTGGCACATCTAAATCTTGTGCTTTAGTTAATTTAGAACCTGCTTTTTCTCCAGCCACCAAGCCATGAGTTTTAGCACTCACACTGCCCGCCACTTTGGCACCCAAACGCTGCAAATAATCTTTAGCTTGGTCACGACCCATACTGGCAAGTGTTCCAGTGACCACAAATGTTTGCCCTGCAAGTGGCAATTCTGATGCATCTTTTTTCTCAATCACAGGCCAAGAAATACCGATATTTAATAACCCATCAATGATTTTTTGATTATGAGCCTCTGCAAAAAAATTTAAAATGTGCTCAGCCACAATTGGGCCAACATCATCCACTTCTAACAAGGCATCTAAATCTGCTTTTACCAACACTTTTAAATCTAAAAAGTGGCTAACTAAATTTTGTGCTGTGGCAACACCTACTTCACGAATACCAAGTGAATATAAAAATTTGGGAAGCGTGGTTTTTTTGCTCACGTCAATGGATGCTAATAAATTTTGAGCGGATTTTTCACCCATGCGCTCTAATTTCAATAAACTTTCTAACTGTAATGAATATAAATCTAAAAAGGATTCGATTAGACCTTCATCCACCAATTGCTCCACCAGCTTATCGCCAAGACCATCAATATCCATGGCCTTGCGCGAAGCAAAGTGTTTAATGGCTTCTTTTCGTTGTGCAGCACACACCAAACCACCCCTGCAGCGAGAAACCGCTTCGCCTTCTATGCGTTCAATGTGAGAGTCACAAACGGGGCAAGTGGTTGGAAACACTATGGACTTAGCATTCTCTGGGCGCTTACTTTCAACCACGTTCACTATTTGTGGTATCACATCACCCGCTCGTCGAATGACAACCGTATCACCCACCATAACGCCTAAACGAGCTATTTCATCCATATTGTGCAACGTGGCATTTGAAACCGTCACACCACCCACAAACACAGGCTCTAAACGTGCAACCGGTGTAATGGCACCCGTACGCCCCACCTGAAACTCTACCTCTTTTAGTAACGTCATTTCTTCTTGGGCAGGAAACTTATGGGCAATGGCCCAACGTGGGGCGCGGGAAACAAAACCCAGTTGCTGCTGAAGATTTATGTCATCTACTTTAAAAACGATGCCATCAATTTCATAGGCTAACGAGTTTCGTTTTTCAGCAAGCTGATCATAGTATTCAAGACACCCTTCAATACCCTTAACCACTCGCATTTCTGGGTTGATTTTAAAACCCCATTTAGAAAATTGATTCAAAATTTCACTGTGCTTAGCCGGTACTTCCCCACCTTCAGCACGACCCAAGCTATAACAACAAAACTCAAGGGGCCGAGTGGCGGTAATTTTAGGGTCTAGCTGACGCAAACTGCCCGCCGCAGCATTTCGCGGGTTTACAAAAAGTTTTTCTTCTCGCGCCAATGCTTTTTCATTAAAGTCATTGAAGCCTTTTTTGGGCATGTACACTTCACCACGCACTTCTAAAACAGCAGGGTAATTTTCGCCTAACAGCTTTAAAGGAATACTGGGCACAGTACGAATATTTTGTGTAATGTTTTCGCCTACTGCACCATCACCACGAGTAGCCGCGCGCACCAATAAACCGTCTTCATATAACAAGCTTACCGCGATTCCGTCTAACTTAGGCTCACACGCGTACAAAACATCATCAACTTGCTTAATGCGCTCACTCACACGACGATTAAAGTCTCGCATGTCCTGTGCATCAAACGCATTATCCAAACTTAGCATAGGCACTTCATGAGTTACTTGTTCAAAGTGAGATAACGGCGCAGCGCCAACACGTTGCGTTGGAGAGTCAGAAGTTAGGAATTCAGGATGGGAAGTTTCGATTTCTTTTAAGCGATGAAACAATCGATCATATTCAGCATCAGGCAGCTGAGGGTCATCTAATACATAATATTGATAATTGGCTTGATTAAGCTGTTCATGTAACTGCTCAACCTCAGCCATTAAGGATGAATCGTTTGTTTTTTGAGAAAATGACGAATCATCCTCTGGCTCGTCAAATAGAGATGGCTGATCAGACATATAATTCTCGCTAAACTACTTTTTGTGCGACAAATGCTTACGGGAAAATTCACGAACCCGATTACGGTAATGCTCAAGTGTTTGTGGCGTTAAACCACTATGGGTATCGTCATGCAATGTGGCATCGAAATTACGGGCAAATACCAGTGCCACTTCGGCCATGGCATCAAAAGCTTCCATCGGTTTATCAGGGCCGGGCAAACTCATAAACAAACTAATGCCAGGGGTTACCAATTCATTCATGGTATTCAAATTAAAAGTACCCGGTTCAATGGCATTCACCACACTAAACTGAATCTTGCCTTGTGCATTGGCTTTTTCAAATCGATGAAATATATCCATTTCACCATGGCGCATGTCACATACTTTAAACACATGCTGTAAATCTTGGCCGCGTAGACCTTTACCATCTTGCTTTAAGATATTAATGACAAAGATTTCTTGCGCGGCTTCGCGCTCAGATAATTTTTCACCCACTGGCAATGCTTGTACGTCTTCTATGTACTCCATTAACAAATCCGGTTTTTCAGGAGCGGGGGTTGGCTCTTCTTCAATTGCATAGACAGGCTCATCTTGCAAAGTTTGCTGAATAAACTCTGGTAGCACTAATTCATGCTGCTTTGGTGGATTAGGGTCAACCTTTTGCCCAAGCTCCACTGGCTCCATCAATACCGGTACTGGCTCTTTGTCATCAATGGTTAACTCTTCTTCGTGTGCGACAACAGGCTCACTGGTTTTGTCACTTGCCTCTTGCTTCACTTTTGCAAGCTGTGCTGCTAATGCTTCTTTACTAACCCGCTTGGGGGATTCACGCACAACGTCCGCTTTAGGCGCTGTAGATTTAGATAAAACCGTCGATGCTCTTGCAGCTTGCTCGGTATTAACCGTGTCTATTTTATTGTTAACGTTAGTTGTAGAAGCCACTTGGCTACGCTTAGCGACGATTTGATCGGATGTATCATCCGCTAACACATCATCGCATGCACTGAAGTGTTCAAATTCATCTTCTTGTTTTTCTACTGACGGGTTGTGTTCTTTGGCTACTACATCAACCTCAGCTTCTTTTTGCGGTTGCAAAACTTCAAACACAGGTGAGTTTGTATCGTCAACTTCTGGGGTTTCTGGGTTTTCATCCACTTTAACTGAATGTTCAACCTTTGACTTAACATGTGCAAATGATGGCTCTAACGTCTCACCAAAAGCCTGTTGCAGGATTTCATCTTTGATTTCTAAATCATCAAAAGCAGGCAACTCTTCGCTTTCAGATATGGCATCTAAAGCGTCAAAGCTGTCTAGTGATGGATTCAGTTGATTCGCACGTGCAGCACGAACTTTCTTCACGCCATCCCAAACTATAAAGCCGATGACGATCACACCAACCACTAGGATAAAACTGTGTAAACTAATATCCATGAGTTATATTCTTTTCATTTAAAAATTTAATGTTCGGTTAATTCAACCGCTTCTTCCATGTTCACAGAAACAATTCGGGATACACCCGGTTCGTGCATGGTCACACCCATTAATTGTTTTGCCATTTCCATGGCAATCTTATTATGGGAAATATAAATAAACTGCACTTGCTCACTCATGGCTTCAACCAAGCGAGCATAACGACCCACGTTGGCATCATCCAATGGCGCATCAACCTCATCCAGCATACAAAATGGCGCAGGCTTCAAACGGAAAATTGAGAATACTAACGCAATAGCCGTTAGTGCTTTCTCACCACCAGATAACAAGTGGATTGTACTGTTCTTTTTACCTGGTGGGCGCGCCATAATCGCCACGCCTGTATCTAACAAGTCATCACCGGTTAACTCTAAATAAGCATGGCCGCCGCCAAATACTTTCGGGAATAATTCTTTTAAGCCTGCATTTACTTTATCGAAGGTTTCTTTAAAGCGCGTACGGGTTTCTTTATCAATTTTGCGAATCGCGTTCTCTAGGGTTTCAAGTGCTTTTTCTAGATCGGCGTTTTGCTTATCCAAATACTCTTTACGCTCAGACTGGGTTTTATATTCATCAATGGCCGCAAGGTTAATGGCTCCTAAACGAGTAATGCGCTGCTGAATTTGCTCAAGCTGTAACTGGCAGGCTTCAATGTTGGCATCTTCGGCAAGTTGCTCTAATACATCATCCAATTCAACTTCGTATTCAGCCAACTGTTCTTCTATACCGCCACGGCGAGTATGAATCGTTTGATACTGCATGCGACTTTGCTCGAGTTGCGAGCGAACACCTTGTGCTTTTTGCTCAAGCTGCTGACGATTCTGCTCTACTTCGCGAATTTCATTTTCAATCAATTCTTTTTTACTGCGAGATGCTTTCATCAGTTCATCAACATCTAAACGTTGCTGCATCATCTCTTCGTATTGGGCTTTCAGCTCTTCGACCGGGCTATCACCTTGATCTTGTTGCTCTAATATTTGCTGTTCACGCTCTAATAGTTTTTGTTTGTCTTGCTCATGACGACTAATGGCATCCATTAAAGACTGACGCTGATGCTGAAAGGTTTGCACTTTCAACTGCTGCTGATGGGCTTGGTCTTTTTGATGGCGAGCTTGCTGGCGAATATGGTCAAGCTGCTCACGACACGCATCGCGTTTTTCTAATAGCTGCTCACGCTCTTGAGTGTAATGCTCCATGTCTTGCAATGCGGTTTGCCATTGCAGGCGAGCTTCTTCTAGGTTTTCTTGTTCTAATTCTTTTGATTCTTTTTGCTCATTTATTTCGCCAAGCAATTGATTACGACGGCCAACCTGCTGCTCTAAACGTACTTTTTCAGCATGAATTGTCGACTTATGATCACTTAACTGCTGAGCCGCATGGTTAACCTCGCGCTGAGCATTATTGCGTTGCTGTTCAAGGGTATTAATACGCAACGATGTAGACTCTAAGTCAGCATCTAATTCTTCAACCAACGCATCTAAATCATCTTCTTTGGCGATCAGTTCTTCTAATTCTTGCTTGCGTGCCAACACACCAGACTGATCATCACCAGAGCGTTTCACACGAATCCAGTTTGCACCTAACCAGATCCCATCGGGGGTAATAATACTTTGATTACCCTGCAAGTTAGCGCGCATTTGTAATGCTGAGGTAAGGTCATCTGCACACAATACATCATTTAGCCAAGGCAATTTCGCACCATTGACTTTATTGGCAAGACTACCCGCTTGAGCATCCGCCGATGACTGCGCCTCAACCAAGGTCATTTGACCTTGATTAAGCTGTAAAAGGCGCTGGGCATATTGATCAATTGAAGGCACCACAACCGCTTGCAGCTGCTCCGCTAATACGGTTTCAACCGCTTGCTCCCAGCCGTTTTCAACGGTCAATTCATCCGCTAAACGTTTATTGTTATGCAGCTGCTGACTTTGCAACCAACGACCAGACTCACCGTCTGTACCTAATGCGGCTTGCTGTAAAGCTTCTAATGACGCTTTACGACCCATAACCGATTGTAACTGGCTACGGGATTCATTTAATTTTTGCGATAGCGCTTGTTGTTGCTCGCGGGCGTCTTCAACTTGTTGTTGATATTGAGCACTGTCTTGCTGTTGTTGTTCAAACTGTAATTCTTTTTCACTTAATTGCTCATCAAGTAGCGCAAGCTGCTCTTCTGCTTCATCACCAATTTGCAGTGACTCAAGTTCACGCTGCAGACGCTCAATACGCTGCTGAATACGGGTAATGTTTTGTTCAAAGTTTTGAATCTGTGTTTTGCTCACTTCGGCAATGCGTTGTGGTTCGGCACTTTTTTCGTTAAAGCTGTCCCACGAAAGCTGCCAGTTTTGCATGGCCTCTTCTGCTTGCATCAAAGTTTCTTGACTGGTTTCTTCTTGGGCCATCATTAATTCGTTTTCTGGCTCAAGCTCCATTAATTGTTCATCAAGTGCTTCTAACGCTAGAGCGTCATCTTCTTCTTGTTGGGCAATTAATGTTTTTGATTCATTGATTTCTTGCAGATCGCTATTTAACTGAAGCGAGCGCTGACTTTGAAATTGAATGCTTTGTTCTAAGCGGCCAAGGTTGCCACCTAATTCATAGAATTGCGCTTGTATTTTTTCAAAGTCGTCAGTTAGATCCACCAGCAAAATACGTTTTTCTTCAACTTGGCTTTCATCTTGTACTTGTACGGTTAACACTTGTTCAAGTGCCAGCTCTTGCTCGGCAATCACCTGATTAATTTGAGCAAGCTCTGTGTCCATGTTGCGCCAGCGCATGGCAAATAACTGAGCACGGGTTTGACGCTCATCTTCTTTGTAGTTTTTGTATTTTTCAGCGGCTTCGGCTTGGCGTTGCAAGCGGCCAATTTGACGCTCTAATTCTTCGCGAATATCACTTAAACGTTCTAAATTTTCTGCGGTACGACGAATGCGATTTTCGGTTTCACGGCGGCGCTCTTTGTATTTAGAAATACCGGCCGCTTCTTCAATATAAACACGTAATTCTTCAGGTTTGGATTCAATCAGTTTTGAGATCATGCCTTGTTCGATAATGGCATAACTGCGCGGGCCAAGGCCGGTACCTAAAAATAGATCGGTTACATCACGACGACGACACTTGGTGCCGTTTAGATAATAAATAGATTGACCATCACGGGTCACTTTACGCTTAAGGGAGATTTCACTGTATTGTGCATATTCGCCCTGAAGTTTGCCTTCGCTGTTATCAAATACCAGCTCAATACTGGCTTGGCCCACAGGCTTTCGACCAGTGGAGCCATTAAAGATAACGTCTGTCATGGCATCACCACGCAGGTTTTTGGCACTGGATTCACCCATTACCCAGCGCACAGCGTCGATGGTATTGGACTTACCACAGCCGTTAGGGCCTACGATACAGGTCAAATTGGTTGGAAATGGTATCTTGGTTGGGTCAACAAAGGATTTGAACCCAGCAAGCTTAATGGACTTAAGTCGCACACTGCGCCCCTTTTTATTATTAGTTTTCTAGGGCATCCATCATGATGCTTAGCAAATGATCGCCGTAATCTTTTAGCGCTTTCTCAACTTTTGGCACTTCACGTTTCACCACCCCTTCAAGCAACTGCCCAAAAAAGGTCATGCTGTAACTTAACGCATTATTATCAACGGTTAAAGCCATGTGATACGCACGGTGAATAGCCGGCTGTAAATCTTCTAAGATGCCCTCTAGATATGGGTTTTCCGCTAAGGGATAGGCCATTCGCATCAGGTCAAAACCTGCTTTTACAACACGCTCCGGTGCTTCTGGGTCGGTGCTATTGGCGATAGCACGCATCTTTTGTAGTTGTTCAATTAGAGGGTCTAACTGACCCGGCTTCCACGTGCCAGCCACTTTTGATGCCAGTGCAATCAATAGAATAATATAGGTTTCATATAGAGCGCGTACATTGGCCCTATTCATCTCGGCAACCATGGCGCCGCGACGAGGCAGAATATCGATTAGGTGGCGGCTTTCTAGAATCAAAAGTGCTTCACGCACAGAACCACGACTCACTTCTAGGTCATTGGCTACTTTGAGCTCTTGTATACGCTCTTTTGACTTTAATTTACCTGTGATGATTTGATCACCAATATGCTGGGCAATTTGCTCAGATAAACTTTCCGGTGCTTTAAAGCTCATGTGGCCCAAAATCCTGTACAAAATACAAACAGAGTTACCCTGACCCGCAGGATCAAAGGGCTTAGTGTACCACATAACGCGTAATTGACTACGGCTTAGCGGGCCTGTTTGTGACGCGGTATCCTCTTGTTAATATTCAACAAAAAAGCCTTATATTTGCTCAAAAAACAAACATAAGGCTTTAATTGATTAAACCCAATTTAAAAGCATTAATTAATACTGACTTTTATGGGCGACGGCTTTTCATGTTTCGCTTTAGGAATGATGACTTCTAACACCCCATCGGTAAAACTGGCCGCGATTTTTTCAGCATCTGCACTGTCAGGCAACGAAAAGCTGCGGGCAAATGAGCCATAGGCTCTTTCAATGCGATGGGCTTTTTTACTAGCCTGCTCGTGTTTACTTTCGCGCTGACCGGTTATGGTCAAAACACTTTCGTTGATATTGATATCAATATCTTCTTTCTTTACGCCAGCCAATTCAGCATGCACATGAAAAGCACCGTCATCTTCACTGACATCAACCACTGGATGCCAATCCGCTTTTATCATGGCCTGTGTCGTTGCTTTACTTTCTTGCGGGCGGTAACGATTTAATACTGTTTCCATTTCTGCAAATGGATCCCAAGTTGACACTCTCATGTGAGCCTCCTATTTAAAATTCAATTTGCTCACAACCGATATAGGATTAAGAAAATCTTTTTCAAGGTATTTAAATACACATTTTTTAAAATAAATGATTACCATCAACTTTTCATATTTTAATTAATGCCACTAAGTTTTTTAGCCTAAAAATTGCAATTTGGGCGAACTAATAAAATTCAAGACTCAGTCTTTATATTTTCTTGTACTCACAAAAAAGCACCATATAACCGCTTATATGGTGCTTTAAATAACAAGCTAATTATCTAGTTTTAGTTAGTGCTGTGCCTATTCTCGATTAACAAATCCACCACCGCTGGGTCAGCCAAGGTGGATGTATCACCCAAGGTATCGATTTCATTGGCGGCTATTTTTCTTAAAATACGACGCATGATTTTACCACTGCGCGTTTTTGGTAACCCAAAAGTTAGCTGAATAATATCAGGGGTGGCAATGGCACCAATTTCACCGCGCACCCATGTTTTTAATTCGGCTTCTAATTCTGGCGTTGCTTCAATACCCGCTTTTAAAATTACATACGCATAAATACCTTGGCCTTTGATATCGTGGGGGTAACCCACAACGGCGGCTTCGGCAGTGTCTTTATGTGCAACTAAAGCACTTTCAATTTCAGCGGTGCCCATGCGATGACCTGAAACATTCAACACATCATCTACGCGACCAGTGATCCAGTAATAGCCATCCTCATCGCGGCGCACACCATCACCTGAAAAATATTTACCAGGAAAGGTTTTAAAATAGGTTTCAACAAAACGAGCATGATCACCATACACACTGCGCATTTGCCCTGGCCAGCTATCGAGCATCACAAGATTACCCTCACAAGCCCCTTCTAAAATATTGCCTTCACCATCCACAATGGCCGCCGCCACACCTGGCAATGGTTTGGTTGCAGAACCCGGTTTTAAATCCGTGGCACCCGGTAATGGGCTAATTAAAATGCCGCCTGTTTCGGTTTGCCACCATGTATCCACGATTGGGCACTGACTATTGCCGATTGTTTTGAAATACCACTCCCACGCTTCTGGGTTGATGGGTTCTCCCACACTCCCCAACAATTTTAAGCTGCTACGAGTGGTACCTTGCACGGCTTTTTCGCCATGAGCCATCAATGCACGAATGGCTGTGGGGGCGGTGTATAAGGTATTGATTTGATGTTTATCCACCACTTGCGCCATTCGACTTACATCAGGGTAATTGGGCACCCCTTCAAACAAAACCGTGGTTGCACCATTGGCTAACGGCCCATAAATCATATAACTGTGGCCTGTAATCCAGCCCACATCAGCGGTACACCAATAGACATCTCCGGCTGTGTAATTAAAGACATGCTCATGGGTATACGCAGCGTAAACTAAGTAACCGCCTGTAGTGTGCAAGACCCCTTTTGGTTTGCCTGTGCTGCCAGATGTATACAAAATAAACATAGGGTCTTCTGCATTCATTGGCTCACACGGGCATTCGTCAGCAACCTGCTTGAGCATTTCACCGTATTCGACATCACGGCCTTCTTGCCAATGAACGTTTATGCCTGTGCGCTTAACCATCAAAACTTTTTCAACGCACTGGGTGCCGGCTTTATTTAAAGCATCATCGACACTGGCTTTGAGCGGAATGGTTTTGCCACCGCGCACGCCTTCATCTGCGGTAATAATCCATTTACTGTTGCAGTCTTCAATGCGACCCGCTAACGCATCCGCACTAAAGCCACCAAATACCACCGAATGGATGGCACCAATACGCGTACACGCCAACATGGCAAGACTTACTTCAACAATCATCGGCATATACAAGGTAACCACATCGCCCTTTTGTACACCCATTTCTTTTAAAATATTGGCAAAGCGAGACACTTGAAGATGCAACTGCGCATAAGTCAGTTTGCTATCATCCGTTGGCTCATCACCTTCCCAGATAATGGCCACATCATTAGCTTTGGTTGGTAGATGACGGTCAACACAGTTGTGGCAGACATTTAAAACACCGTCGTAAAACCATTTGATGTGCAAGTCTTCAGCTGCATAACTCACATCTTTTACTTTGGTGTAAGGGGCAAACCAATCGAGTCGCTTGCCTTGCTCACCCCAAAATGCCTCGCTGTCGGAAATGGCATGGTCATATGCTTGCTGATATTGTTCAGCATTCATCAAGGCTTTATCTGCCCACGACTGACTCACTTTATGAATAGGATACTGGCTCATTGTGATACCTAAAATTATTATTTTTGTTATTCATTAATGGACTCCATTTAACCGATTCTCTTTCAGACATTCAACCAATAACGCCAGAATACAGCACTAAGGTGTCGCTATTTGCTCCCAATACTGGCTCTTAATACCCTAGTGCCAAAAATAGGGGTTGATACACTGTTCGCAATCATAAAAAGGTATCACCATGGACACACTTATTAATCGCCAAGGGCAAGTGAGTTTTGGGGTTTTTCCAACCAGCCCAAAAAACATTAACTACTTAGATTTTGATTTACGCAACAACATGGACAAAGCCATCAACGGCTTTCGAAAAAAGATGCGCTTCAATCAGTTTCAGTTCATTGGTTTAACTGGTGATGATTTGATTCTTGGTGTCGCAATTGTGAATTTAAAATGGGTAAGCAACTGCTTTTTATATATTTACCAGCCCAGCACACAAACTTTTACTGAGTATTCTTGGCTCAAACCATTTGCGTTAAATACTCAAACCGATACTCAGCCTAACAATGGCTCATGGTCATTCAAAAGTGGCCATAACCACATATCAATAACGAGCCACGAGCATTTACGACAATTAAAAATCAGCTGCGGTAACGAACTCAATGTCGATGTATCCATAAATGAAACTCAGTCTCCATTAGATGTATGTTGCCGTGCAGGTTATAACGGCTGGGTGTATACACAAAAAAATACTGCCCTGCCTTTTACTGGGCACATTCAATGGCGTGGGCAAGATATCAATACTCAAGATCTGCTTGCTAGTGTGGATTGGTCTTGTGGGTACATGCGCCGTGAAACATTTTGGCACTGGGCAAGCTTGAGTCATAAAACTCAAAACGGTGACACGGTAGGTTTTAACCTAGCTGCCGGTGTCAATGAAACCAGCTATACCGAAAATGCACTTTGGATAAACTCAGAAATGATTAAACTGGATCGGGCTGAATTTATCTTTGATCGATCCAATCGCATGGCCCCTTGGCAAATTAAAACCAGTGACGGCCATCTAGACCTTACGTTTACCCCAGCAGGTGAGCGCAAAGAGAAAATAAACGCAGGTCTAATTGCCTCTAATTTCACCCAAGTATTTGGTCGCTTCAATGGAAGCGTGAAGAATGCACAAGGTGACATCATCACCATCACCAATGCCACGGGATTCTGCGAAGACCATTTCGCCAAGTGGTAACCTTAAGAATATGCAGGTGGTCAAAGCCACCTGCATATACCATATAGCCATATAAAACTCACCAAACCTCTTTTTTGAACACACCCTTTCTTAACAATTAAAACCAACTCTTTAAAAGTTTCGTAAGCTGATATACATTAGACAAATCTAATTTAGATAAACCTTAAGTTTATCAATCATATTCTAGCCAGCCTCTTCTACACTTAGTAAGGCACAAAATAGGATGAATACATGAAACACGCACACTTACTGGCCGGCTACCTTGCCATTGCAACTATTTTTAGCCCAAGCGCATGGTCACAAAACATCACAACGACTCAAGCCAGCCTACAAACCTATCCGAGCTGGTTTACGGTTGAAGCACAAATCGAAGCGGTGAACCAAGCCACCATTAGTGCTCAAACCAGTGGCCGTGTGCAATCCATCGAGGTGGACGTAAACGATTATGTACAAACCGGCGACTTAATCATTCAGTTACGCAACAAGCAGCAAAAAGCCGCGGTTGCTCAAGCAACGGCTGGTTTAAACCAAGCTCAAGCTTTAAGCAAGGATGCCCAATCACAACTTAAGCGAGCCACCCCGTTGTTTGAACAAGGCTCGGTATCAAAAGGCCAATTCGATACCATTAAGGCCAATGCCGCCTCTGCCGCCGCCCAAGTTAAAGCGTCACAAGCGTTATTGGCACAAGCACAAGAGCAATTTTCATATACACAAATTCGAGCCCCCTATGCTGGGATTGTAAAAGCTCGTTTAGTTGAAGTGGGCGAAAGCGTTAACCCTGGCACGCCACTAATGACTGGCCTTTCTCTTAATAAATTACGTGCAGTTGCCCATTTACCACAACGCTTTATTACAAAGGTAAACCCTGAGACACAATTACAGGTAACCCACCAAGAAAAAACCTTACCCTCTACAAAAGTAACGGTATTCCCTTTTGCCGATTCTAATAGCCACAGCTTTAAAATACGTGCAGATATAGATGCCCAAGATACAGGGCTATTTCCTGGTATGTGGGTAAAACTCAACATACCAAGCGGTGAGCAATCTGCTATTCGCATTCCTGAATCAGCAATCGTTTATAAAGGTGAAGCAAGTTATGTTTACATTAAAAATCAACATCAATTTTCACTTAGACAAGTTCGTTTAGGTGCAAAACAATTGGCACATAACAAACAAAATAAACCCGCCACCATAGAAGTGTTAGCGGGCATCCAAGACGGTGATGAAATTGCCACCAACCCTGCTCAAGTATTAGCGGCGCAGGAGATTTAACATGACTCAGCCGTCACAAAACCATGACAAACCACTTGGCATTAGTGGACGTTTAGCCAAAACGTTTCAAAACAATGCCATTACGCCTTTGCTTGCGATATTTGGTTTACTGCTTGGCTTTTTTGCCATCATGGTGACACCAAAAGAAGAAGAGCCACAAATTGATGTGACTTTTGCCAATGTTTACATCGCTTTTCCAGGTGCATCCGCCAAAGAAGTGGAAAGCTTAATCAGCACCCCAGCTGAACAAGTTCTTAGCGAAATAAATGGCGTTGATGATATTTACAGTGTTTCACGCCCGGGCATGGCGATATTAACCGTGGCTTTTGAGGTGGGATTAAAACGCGAAACCGCCATCTTGAATTTGTACAATCAGGTTTACAGTCATCAAGACTGGCTACCAACAAATCTTGGGGCCTCTCAACCCATTATTAAACCTCAAGGCATTGATGATGTGCCGATTATGTCATTAACGCTAACAAGTCGTGATCCCTCGACATCAACCCAACAACTGACTGAGCTTGCCCATGCATTAGAAGTTGAATTAAAACGCATCGACGGTACCCGTGACATATACACCATTGGCGCTCAAAACGATGTGGTTAATGTTCGCCTTGACCCTATTCGCTTAAGCGCTTATTCCATTACCATTGACGACGTAGCCAATACTTTATTAAGCGCAAACGCCAGTGCACCTAATCGCAATGTATACAAACAGCAAGCTTATATCCAAGTGCAAGCGGGTAACTTTTTATCAAGCGCCAGTGAAATCAAACAACTGGTCATTGGCCTTGCTAAAAATGGCAGCCCAGTTTATTTGTCTGACGTGGCTGACATTATTCACAGTGCTGACATTCCCGAATCCCAAGTATTACACTTTGAACAAGGTAACCGTTCCAATCAATCTGCGGTTACCATCGCGATCGCAAAACAACCGGGGAAAAATGCATTTAATATCACCAGTGACATTGAAAAAAGACTGGCGCAGCTTTCAAATATTGTCATACCGGATAATGTTCAAGTCAGCGTGACTCGCAATTACGGTGACACCGCTAAAGATAAAAGTGACAAATTAATTGCCAAGTTACTGTTCGCAACTGCGGCTGTGGTGGTTTTAGTATTAGCCACCATGAGCTGGCGAGAAGCCATCATCGTAGGCGGTGCCATTTTTATCACCCTTGCTATTACCTTATTTGCTAGCTGGGCATGGGGCTTTACCCTTAATCGCATTTCACTATTCGCACTTATATTCAGCATCGGTATTTTAGTGGATGACGCCATCGTAGTGGTTGAAAATATACACAGGCATTTACATATGGGCGGTAAAAAAATACTAGAGGTCATTCCCGCAGCGGTAGACGAAGTTGGTGGCCCTACTATCTTGGCAACCTTCACTGTAATTGCCGCATTAATGCCGATGGCGTTTGTAAGCGGATTAATGGGGCCTTACATGAGCCCTATTCCTATTAATGCAAGCACCGGCATGCTTATTTCATTGGCCATCGCTTTTATTGTCACTCCTTGGTTATCGTTTAAATTATTAGCGAACCAACTGGCAAACAATGAACAATCGCATATTCATAACAAAGAAAAAGCAGAAGATAATAAAACCTATCAGTTATTTAATAAAATTATGCGCCCTTTAATTGAAGGTGAAAAGGCAGCAAAAAACCGTTTGAAAATGCTGGCACTGGTCGTTGGTTTAATTCTTTTATCGGTGTCGTTACCGGTTATGAAAATCGTGGCATTAAAAATGTTACCTTTTGATAACAAATCCGAATTCCAAGTCATTGTAGATATGCCAGAAGGCACTCCAATGGAAGAAACACTGGTTGCACTCGAAGCACTAGGTGAAGAATTAAAAGCCAGTCAATACGTGAAGGATTTTCAATTATATGCAGGCACCAACGCCCCTATTAATTTTAATGGTTTAATTCGCCAATATTACTTACGTAATGAGCCGCATATGGGTGACATACAGGTTAACCTAGTGGGCAAAGACCAGCGCGATTTACAAAGCCATGATATTGCCATGGCACTGCGTCCAAAACTTCAAGTCATCGGCAAGCAATATAATGCCAATGTGAAAATTGCCGAAGTACCGCCGGGCCCGCCTGTTATGGCACCCATTGTGGCTGAGGTTTATGGTGTGAATTACGAAGAGCAAATAAAAACCGCAAAAAGCTTACGTGCTTTATTTGAAAACACAGCAGACATTATTGACATTGATGACAGCATTGAAGCGGCACAACAAAAAACTGTGATTGAGATTGATCGCCAAAAAGCGGCTCAGCTTGGCGTCCCTTATGCCCGTATTGTATCAGCATTGGATACGGCGATTAGTGGCAAAGATGTCAGCTTTTTACATTCACCACAAAGCAAATACGCAACCCCCATTCGCTTAGAATACAGTGAAGCCAACAAAGCAAACTGGCAAATATTATTAAATACCAAAGTCAGAAGCATCACCAGCCAAATGGTATCGATCGCCGATATAGTGACACTTAACCATGGCACCATTGATCATACTATTTACCATAAAAACTTATTGCCTGTGGTATTTGTCAACGCGGATATGGCGGGCGAATTAGACAGCCCACTTTATGGCTTATTTGATATGTCATTTAAAATGGATGATGCAAAAACAAGTGGGGATGGCTTTGGCCCTGAGCAATACTTTATCAATCAACCACAAGTGACCAACCGACCATCCATTAAATGGGATGGTGAATGGCAAATCACTTATGAAACATTCCGTGATATGGGCATTGCGTATGGCGTGGGCATGATTTTGATCTATTTATTGGTGGTCGCTCAATTTAAAAGTTATTTAGTGCCACTGATCATCATGGCTCCTATTCCACTAACCATCATCGGAGTGATGCCGGGCCATGCATTATTTGGCGCACAGTTCACCGCCACCAGCATGATTGGCATGATCGCCTTGGCGGGCATCATTGTGAGGAACTCCATATTACTGGTGGATTTTATTAACCAAGAATTAGAAAAAGGCACAGATTTAGTTGAGGCTGCTATTAACAGCGCAGCCGTGCGCACCAAGCCTATTTTATTAACCGGTGTGGCCGCCATGACGGGGGCATTCTTTATTCTTGATGATCCGATTTTTAATGGCTTAGCCATTAGTTTAATTTTTGGCATTTTAATCAGCACACTGTTTACGCTGATATTAATTCCTATGTTGTATTTTGTTTATAAGAAACCGAATGCTTAATGGGAAACGGTAGACGGGGCATCGTAGGATGGGTTAGCGCGAAGCGTAACCCATCATTCAATTCAAACCATACCTGATGGGTTACGATTCTCACTTCGTTCAAATCTAACCCATCCTACGCCCTATCAAAGATTCAAAATCATACGAACCCGCACCCAGTGTGTCCCGTGAACGCAGTGAGTGTTTTGGGTATGCGGCTGAATCAAATGAAGAATAGATTTTGGCAATTGCCCTTCATTTTTTACGTCGCGCCAGAATATTCCATCAATACCAGCGTTTGAGATTAACAGCAAGTTAGAGGTATTTTCACTATTATTCACCCGCAGGTGCGGGTTCGTACAGTATCAAACATAAATTAGATACATTTGATAAACGGGCACCCGATCTGCTCCTGTCCCCCACCAAGCTACTAATATGGATAAAAAACAGTCAAATCATATATAGAGATTTATTGGCTGCTAAGGCCTTTCATTCAGCTTCTATTCAGATAAGCTTGTTAGTATTAAATATTTGAAATTTTTAGCAGGTTTTGAGTTGCACCTCATACTAATCCTATTTCTTTTTATATTAAGTAACGCTTGTGTGGCCGATGACACGCAAGCAGATAACTTCTGGGTGGATGACACCCTAGAAGAAATGGTGACACCCATTAAAAAGTGGGTTGAGACTCAAATGCATGAGAGCGATCCTGCCCCGCAGAAGCAACCAAGCGACAACGATTTACGCCAAGCCATTAAACAAGCCACCACCCTGTACCCAGGCACGGTTTTAAGTGCTCAATACATTAATCAGCAATACAAAATAAAAATTATTTCATCACAGGGTGTGATTGACATCATCACTATTGATATGGAGGTCGAGCATGAAAGTCCTCATCATTGAAGATGACAACGTCTTACGGGAACAGCTGCGTCTTAGCTTAGAAAAAGCAGGCTTCACTGTTATGTGCAGCAAAGATGGCGAAGACGGTTTATTTCAAGCCAAGGAATTTGAGTTTGATCTCGCCATTATTGATATTGGTCTGCCTAAAATATCAGGCTTAGACGTTATCATTGAGATTAGAAAAATCGGTTTAGCCTTGCCCATTTTAATATTGACCGCACGCAGTAGCTGGCAAGACAAAGTAGAAGGTCTTAACTCTGGTGCTGATGATTACCTAGCAAAACCCTTTCAGCTAGAAGAGCTGATTGCACGGGCGCATGCAATGATTCGCCGCGCATCTGGCTTTCCCAATAACATTATTGAACATGGTCAAATTAAATTAGACAGCACAAACCAGTGTGTCTTCAGTGAAGAACGAGCCGTAACCCTAACCGCTTTTGAATACAATGTTTTAGAATATTTTATGCGCCACCCTCAACAAGTTATTTCTAAAACACGGTTAATGGATTACCTATATAGCCATGATGAAGAAAGAGACAGCAATGTTATCGAGGTACTGGTCAGTCGTCTGCGACAAAAGCTGGACCCTAACAATACTATTAAACCATTAGAAACGCTGCGTGGTCGAGGGTATCAGTTCACTCTTAAAGGCAAGTCGTCATGACGTTTTCATTACGCAAACGATTTTTCATTTTTACCGCATTTGCCTCTGTGATCGTGATGTTTGTGGGCTCCTTAATCTTTAATTATGCGTATACCCAAGAGCTTAAAAGCGAAGCACAGAATAAACTGCGCTTACATATATTTAATTTATTATCGGTATCGGACTTTAATAACGACAACTTATCCCTGCCTATTATTTTATCGAACCCAGACTTTAATCGTGAGAAAAGCTCCATTTTTGCCTACGTAAGCAATGAAGATAATCAAATTATTTGGCAATCACTCTCTACCTCTAAAAACGTCAATATCGCAACTCCCCCAGCCAAAGTTGGCCAGTGGAGTAACGGGGAAGTTGAGATTGATAATACGCAATACCTTTGGGCAAGTTACGCAGTTAGCTGGCAAACAAGTAATCAATCTTACCGATATGTAGTGGCCGTCAGCAGCAAAACTCTGAGTGATGTTATCATGCGTTTTCGCATCTGGTTAATTGGCAGCTTTATATTGGTCAGTTTACTTTTTTTGTTTATTCAATTCTGGGTGCTTAAACTGGCGTTTAATCCTATTAAATCTTTAAAACAAGAAATTATCGACCTAGAGACAGGTAAACAAGATCATATTCTGAAGCAGTACCCTCAAGAATTAATTGGCGTTAGCCACAACATAAATGCGCTAATCAAAAAAGAAAGGGATCAACGAGAGAAATACCGAACCAGCATGGCTGATCTTGCTCACAGCTTAAAAACCCCTGTAGCCATTATTAATAATGAATTACACGCAGGCTCTGAAAATAAAAACGTAATTAATGCATTAATGCGCATCAATGAAACCATTGAATATCAATTACGAAAAGCGGTCATTAGCGCGCCACACGTGATTTCACAACAGGTAAATTTACAAAAATCAGTGAATGATGTGCTGTTTGCCCTAAAGAAAATTCACATTGATCGTGGCATTAGTGTCGAATCTCAAATTCCCAGCTCAGTCACGTTCCCAGGTGACAGCAATGACATATTAGAAGTGCTAGGCAACCTATTAGATAATGGCTTTAAATATGCCAATTCAAAACTGCTCATTAAGGCATATATCGACAATTCCCACTTAACTATTATCATTGAAGATGATGGTAATGGCCTACCAAGTGATGATTGTATGGTTATTTTTGATCGAGGCTCACGCCTTGATGAATCCCCAATCGGTCAAGGCCTTGGCTTGTCGATTGTGAAAAACATAATTGAAAGTTATCACGGCTTTATTTCGGCATCTGCATCTAATTTAGGCGGTGCCCGCTTTACCATTGAAATACCACTAAGGATGGCCCCATGAAAATATTTAGCGTGTTTCTTATTACACTACTATTATCGGCTTGTTCATCTGTCACTATTCGTACAGATGATCAACCCAAGTCTCATTCTTCACCTACTTTCCAGAAAACCTATACCTATTGGTGGTGGTATGCCAAAGGGGAGCATGACGTGAATGTACGAGAAGTGTGTAAAGGCCAGCCCGTAGAGCAAATGCAAGCTGTGAACACTTTTACGGATTCATTGGCATTTATCTTTACCCTTGGCATTTATTCACCTAGAACCGCTAGAGTTTGGTGTAAAGGAGATGCGCAGTGAAAACATTCAAATTAAAAAATATAATGACGGCAACCTGCCTTATATCACTATGCGGCTGCGGCACGTTGAATTTTGTTAATGGCGTTGAAGTAAATGATACGGTGAAGCGTGAGCAGTGGCACCATTCCGGCATCTTCGAATTTATTGAATTTAGCTCACCTATCAAAATCAATTACCTATGTGATAATAAACAGTGGGATTCAATTACCATTGAAAAAAGCTTTTCAAATCTAATTGCCAGTAGCGCATATGTTTACACGCCTTGGATTGCGTATTATGAATGCCGCGAGAATATTGATTATTAACCGTTAAAAAAGGGTTTGCATCAACAAACCCTTTTTACTTACTCTTGCTTATTATTTAAAAGTTCGACCGATTAAAACGTCATCTTCACACCGAATGAAAACATAGTCGGTAACTCCGATACCTCTTCGCGACTCGTATAGTCGTCACTATATTCATATTCCGAGACGTTCTGGCGCGCATATACATTCATCACTTCAAAGTAAATATCCGTCATTTCACTCTTTTTATAGTCAATGCGTACATCCATTGAATGGTTAGGTGGTAAACGTTCTGCATTTATTTTACCTTCAATTGGGTCATACAAATAAGGTTCTGTTCCACACCCTGACCCGCTATTGTCGGTTTCATAACCACTATCACATTCATATATGGCCGTGCCACCTAAAATAGGGGTCACTAAATTGCCACTTTGATAGCGCCATTTAAAACCCAGTGTTACTTTAGCATCGTATTGATAACTGGCTACTAGGTTTGCAATCCAAGGGCGATCGTAAGAATAGTTAAAGCTCTGCCCTGTTATGGTATTCGTACGCTTAGTTTGGCTGTATGCAAGGGATGCCCAGCCATACCATTTATCCGTTAGGTTTTTATTAACTAAGAATTCAACACCATAGGCTTTCCCTTCGGCTGAATTAACAAACTTCTCTTCATTAGGTGCCGTATCGGCATCATAGGCAGGGTTAGAAATCACAAGATCGTGTAAATCTTTATAATATACTTCTAGTTTTGCACTAATACTGTCATCAAGTTGATATTCAAAACCTGTTACATAATGCTCACTGTTTGGCATTGATAATTCAGGGTTACCAATATCTTTTAAGGTGGCAAAAAAGTCTCTTGGGGTTTGAGTATGCTTGCCAATAGCTGTGATTAATGTCCAGTTTTCATTTAGCTCATAATTAGATTGAAACCTTGGCTCAAAGGTCGACTCTTTTAAATATTCGTCATACACATTATTCAGCCCGAATGTCAGCTGTAAAAACGGCGTTGCCATCCAGTCGTACGCATTAAAGATCCTAACGGAATCCAAGGTCAGCTTATCTTTTAAACTAAAGCGATTAGCGGTTGATAATGGCCCACAAATTTCTAAGTCATCATTACAAGGATCATACAGGCCAGACATATTGTAACGTATTATATTTTGTGAAAACTCAATACCATACCGATAACCGTCGCCATTATTTAGCGGGGTTTCGAACTGGGTTTTAAAGCGATAATCATCACTGGTTGTGACAATATCGAACAATGAGCCGACCGAAAATTTATAATCTTGTTCTTTATGACTAAATACCATCAACCCTGAGGTACCACCTGAAAAAATAGTATCGTATAAAATACCTTGGCTATTAAAGTAACCATCCGAATTAAACTTACCCACTATGCTGGGTTCTTTCCCTGAGTATTCAAAGTTTTCGCCTATTTCGATCGTCATATGGTCACGTGCACCAAGAGCGATAAATTTTAGGTTGCTGGTATCGCTTATTCGATAGTGATATTTCAATTGATAATCACTAAATTGTGGCACCTGTGTAATGGCGATATCTTCGTCTTTTTCTTGAATTTCATCAAAGTACCAATCAAGTAACCCCTCGCGCCAAGAAGCATAAAACGCACTATTTTCTGTGACGGCCCCTTCAACTAATATACCTGCTCGCAGTAAGCTTAAATCAATAACGGTGGTTAAGCCTTCCCTGTAAGGATCACGTAATTTTGTATCTAGGACAGCACCAATGGCATTTGAATACTGACTATCCCATGCACCGGCTTTTAATGAAAAGTCTTCAATGATGTTTGAGTTATAAGTACTATCACCTAAATTATGAAATAAATACCCTACCGGAATATAGTCTGTTTGATAGTAGTTATCGGCAGGACTTGAGCCCCTAACCGCAGGAGCGCCTTGCTTATTATCGCCAAGTACAACACCAGGCATGGCCTCAATGGCTCGTAACGGGTCACCACCGGAGCCTGGGACTTTTAATAGTTTTTCAGTTGTAATCTTAGGCCCACTTTCTTGCGCACCTTTTATGTTGATGGTTGACAATTCAGCCACGTCTTCCTGTGCATTCACCTGCCAAGAAAAAATCACTAAACAACAACCAAATGAAAGAGTTGATGCTTTCATTGTTTATACTCCACTCATAATATGCGCTGAGCATAGCAAGCTTTTCTGAATACTAGCTGAACAAAGCAATCAAGGGGCAATTGTTTTTGTCAACAGTGCATCAACTCAGTATGCTTGCACCGTTATCTATTTCTACTGGTTCTATTTGTGACAGGCAATTTATTTAAATTCATAGGCTGCAGCTTCTTAGTGCTCAATATTTTTTGCACGGCTCTTGCCTATGCGCAGGTAGAATACCTTAATAAAAATGAAATATTACCCACCTCTGATTTACCCGATTTACCACAAGCAGGTAACAACAACGCAACTAAACAGTCTCACAAAGACAATAACTTTTTTTATTTTAACCAGCCCTATGGCAGCGAATCACAATTTGGCCCACTAAATGTATGGGTTAATGTGGGTTTGGTAGTGCCGGGGCGATTAGGTACTCAACCTCAATTAGATGAAATAAATTACGCTAAAGGCTGGCAACAACTTAATAGCAGTTTAACCAATCAAGAGGATGTATTAGATGAGTCTGGCGGTACACACGAATCATTTAAAAAAGAGTTCATTCCTTTTGCTCACCCCTCAGGCGCTTGGCTTCCTAATTATTTTTTACACCTTTTAGGTGAAGGTATGCTATCGCGAAAACTAGAAGAGTATTATTTATCACAAGACGGCAATAGCCCACTACAAGCCAAAGTTAAGGCCATTATTACGTTGGCAGCGGCTCAAGCGACCAATGAGGTCGTGGAATACGAATTACCGTGGGAGCAAAGATTAGACCCTCTGGCTGATTTTTATTTTAACTTAGCCGGTATCATTGCTTTTTCATTTGATGAAGTCGCTCAACTGTTTAGCAACGATTACCTTGATTATTACTACTGGCCCGGCCAACCCATCATTGACCCGCAAGATAATGCGTTGTTTAACCAAGGGGAGCAGTATTACTTTAGGAGCAAACTGGGGTTTGAAACCCAAACCAGTTTAGCCATTATCAGCGGTATGCCCGCCACCGGCATGGGAGTGTCATTCCCTGTCAATGATGATGAGCAACTGAGTGTTTTATTCGCAACCGATGTGGCAGTGAGCCACCCTGATGAAACAGTGGAGTCATTAGAACGTGGTACCGACTTTACCGCTAGCGAAATTGCCAAGCTTTATAATCAATCCCTTAATGTGTATTGGGACAAAAAAGGCTCATTAATGGGCAGCTTAGCACTTAGTTACCACCCGTTTTATCAAGTGAGTATGAACCTTTATCCTCACACCTACCCTAATTTAAGCATTGCTGGGATATCCCTTGCGGATATTGGCATTGGCGGCTATTTAATTGCTTCACAAGAAGGGGCGAACAGTATTGGACTTACCTTTAGTTTTTCCCCCGTTATGCTGGGTGTTCGCCGCTAACGCCTTACTCAGCAGCTTAATAGCTTTGCTACAGCTGACACGATGCTGGTCATAACTTCAAAATATATAAGAAATACCCAGATTCACCCTGCCTTATTTGAACCCTTGTCTATACTAAAAAGGGAAAGAAAGGGGGAATTATGTGGTTATCAGTGGAAAAATGGATCGCCCGCTATCATGCCTATCAGGCAAGATCACACTATAAGCGCCAGCGTTACGCGTTGTGCTTACACTATTTGCACACACTCATGAATTGGGATCGACAGTTCTTAAATAATCCTATGTATGCAGGCTACATGGCCATTTGCCATTACCAGCTTAAACATTGGGATAATATTACTGAAGAAGTGGAAACAGCCTTATTTTTATTACGCCGCCATGTTGATGATAACAAAGACGCCTTAATTCTATGGCAAGACCTAAAAAGCCACCTTGCTGATTTACGTTATGTTCAACCCAATAATTTAGGTTTAAAAAAAGCAGGCGGGCTTAACTAATACACACCTGTAAAACACAAAGCAAAGGTGCTTTACAGGTGTTGCTCTTATCCTTTCAAAACAGGCCAGCGTTCACTTATTTGGCCATTTTCATACACTAGAATATCACCAAACCCTAACAACACGGCTTCTGACTGTGTGGGCCTTAGAAAAATATAATCATCCTGCTTAAGTTCAATACTCACAGAGCCGTTATACATTTCTTGATTGCTGGAGCGTCCATAAACTGGGTTAAGGGTGAGTCCCTTTGGGGAAACCGGATGGGCTTTCCAATAACCACCGTAAGCAAAGAACGTTTTCTCCCAATTTTGATTCCACATGGCCATCACTTTGCCTAAGCCTGATACACCTGGGATCTGGGTTTCATCTAACACTTTTAATACAGGGCTTGCGATAAAGGCCGCGGGCGAGTGGTCGGTTAAGGTTGGTAAATCAAAATCCGATGGCTTCACTAAACACGAACCTGCACTTAATTCATTCATGGGCCAATCTGATGCTTGGCCTTCATTGTAATATTGATACGTCGGGCTACCTGCGGCATTTAAGGTTAAATCTTGCACGCTGCGCTTTAGGTGCTGTTCAGCTAGATCAAGGTAGTGTTTATAAATCCCCATGGCTTCATCGCGGTGTTTAATGGGATCACCTGGCACTTTACCAATATGAGGTTCATACCCCATAAAACCCGACAAGTTTAAATATGGGCTCGTTTCGATCAACTCAAGCATGGCCAATAGTTCATTGTCACTGGATACACCGCCGCGATGCAGGCCCACATCTAATTCAATATTAATATTAAGGGTCGTTGAATGAGTACTCGCAAAATGCTCATACTGCTTTAATCGCTGAGTGGAATCCAACAACCATTGTAATTGCACTTGTGGATTAAACCCGGTTTGTGACGCCCCATGACTTTTGTAAAACGACTTTACCGCGGCTATAGGCATAGGTTTGCCCATTAACACATCCGCTTGCTCAATCTCTTGGATAACTGCCGACAAAAAAGGTTGGTGAAATACCATCAATTTATGGGTGTTCGCTTGTGACATGGTCCATTTGAGCATCTCAATTGAGGGTAACGACTTGGCCACAATACGATAGTCAAAACGGTCTTTTAAATGACTATTTAATGTTTTGATATTACGAGCCATAACCGATTTATCAATCAGCAATGATGGCGTGGCCACAGCATTAGAGTGCAGCGATTCACTTAGCAATTGAAAATACTGGCTATGATTCTTTTCACCCAAATCATTAGGGCGTACCCAAGCGACTCCACCTACCGCAGCAGAAGCCAAACCCACTTTAATGAGCGCTCGTCGTGATAAACCTTTACGTAATAACTGGCTCATAACACACCTTTTATAATTGTTATTCTATGCCGTAAATAGCGACGATAAATAAGGATTTAAAAATTTGCCATTTGGATCAAGCTCGCGTCTTATTTCATTAAAGCGCTGCCAGTGGCTATAGTGCTGAGAAAATTGATCCGCTCCCATGGTATTCAATTTACCCCAGTGCGGGCGACCTTGATACTTTTGCATAATGGGCTCGATGGCAGCGAACATGGTTTGATAACTTTCTTTATGATAACGATGAACCGCAATTGAGCAGGTTTCACGGCCATTAAATGGACTTAACCAAATATCGTCACTTTTGATGTAGCGCACTTCGAACGGGAAAAACACTTCAGGAAACTGAGTTTCTACCACTTGACGAATTTCTTTAAATGCAGGAATCATGTTTTCACGCGGCAAGTGATATTCCATCTCGTTAAAACGGACATTGCGCTCACTGGCATAATTTTGCCAACTGTTTGCCACGTTCACTTCTTTTGGCAACGTTTTCATATAAGTGCCTAATACCAGCTCACGTAGTTTCGGGCTCCAACTTAAAATATCCCGTGCGGTTTTTAAGTCTTCTGCACCATCATTTTGATCAAGCTTATCAACCACCGTGATGTCATCGTCTGTTATATTTTGCACATCAATAAACCCCATGCCCGTAAAGGGAATGAAATAAAATTCAAAGTTACGATTAGCATCGGCTAAGGTTTCAGCGTTTTGTAAAATCTCTTCAATCGGCAGCCACGTGGTTTCGCGTTTTAATTTATAGCTGGTCTGATTTTGTAACGTCACTTGAGAGACAACGCCCAATGCACCTAAATTTACCCGTGCAGCTTTAAAAACCTCAGGGTTTTGCTTGGCATTACATTCCAGTAACTCACCATTGGCCAGCACCAGTTGTAGCCCCACCACTTGATTCGACATACAAGTTAACTGTGCCCCCGTGCCATGGGTGGCAGTAGCAATAGCACCGGCAAGACTTTGCTCGTCGATATCAGGCATATTCACCAGTGCTTGTCCTTGATTTGCCAAAGGCTCGCCAATATCACCTAAACGCGTACCCGCCCATACACGAGCCTGCTGATTAGAGGCATCTGTACTGATTAAACCCGCCAAGCGACTAAGGGAGACAATGGTGTCGTCAGTGGGCACCAATGGCATAAAAGAATGACCTGACCCCACAGGACGAATTACTCCATTGGCTTGGCTAAGCAAAGTCTGTAATTGCGCTAAGTCCGCTGGTGCACTGCGCGTATTTGGATAACAAATTTGTGAGCCAGACCAATTACGCCAAGGTAACGGCTTAGTATTAGCGGCTAACAAATGAGGTGGCATGGCCATAACAGCGGCAGCGCCCATAAGCTGCTGCAAGAAATTTCGACGTGTTTGCATAGTTATTGTTATTCTAAATTTTAATCTTGTTGTTGAGCCATGAAATCAATCAAGGCATTAAATTGGTCAGCATTACAGTCCATACACAGACCAAACGGTGGCATGCCACCAAAGCCATTAATGACATTATTAAGTAAGGTATCTCTACCTTTTTCTAGGCGATTTTGCCATGCGGCCACATCGCCAGTAAGTGGTGCTTTTGTTCTTTCAAGGGTGTGACAGTTACGGCAACTGCGTTGATAAATAGCATTAAGGCTTGGATCACTTGGCTTTAATGTTTGAGCCGTCGCTAAAATTTGCTCATCACTTGGCCCCTGGGAACAGGCACTTATAAAAACAATGAAGAATAGACTGGTTAGTAACTTAACCATTGGGCACCTTTATTTTTATATTATTTTGATAAAGGGTGCGATGTTTATTAAAGAAGGTCAATTGTCAATCTGGCCAACTTAAACACATTTATTCTAAGTGTCTTGGGATCACAATTTGCACACTAAAGCCCTGCCCTTTCACCGGAAAAAATAAACGACCTTTTAGTGCCTGACATACAAGATTATAAATCATATACAAACCAAGACCGATGTGACCGTCTGGCCCTGTTTTAGTCGTAAAAAAAGGTTTGCATAAATTTTTAACCCACTGCGGTTTTACACCCTGACCATTGTCTGTAAAGCTAATTGAAACATTATCTTTATCATTGTTTTTAACCCTTATATTAATGATGGGGGTTTGACCTTCATCAGCATGGCTGTGCAGCAATGCATTATCTATAAGCTGTACCAGTATGGACGTGATGGCTGTTTTATAAGTGTAAATTTTAATATCGGCATCGCATTCAATGTTGACCCGCCAGCCAGCCATGCGCCAACGTTGAGCATTTACCACATTTTCAATTAAATCCAGTACATCAATATGGCTAGTCTTTAACCCCAATTGCCAAGAAGAGACCTCTCTAAAGCGCTTCACTACCTTGGTCATTCTTTTTTGGTTACTGCTAACCAAATTAAGTGATTGATCTAACGTTGAGATAAATTTTTCACAGTCACTTTTCTGTATACCATCATCACGTGAAATAAAGTCGGTCAAATTTTCTTTTAATAATGTAGTCGTAACCACATTACTGCCTAGCGGCTTGCTGATTTCTTTAGCAATGCCTAAAGAAAATTGCTCCATAATGGTCAAGCGCTCTTGATCTAACTCTTCTCTTAGTTTTTCTGATGTCTTGCGCTCGGTAATATCTTGTACTGTGCCTTCAAAACCAGTCTCTTTAGCGGCTTTATAATAACGTAAATTAATACTCACCCAGCGTTGCTCACCGGTTTCGGTTTTAATTAATAATTCATTATCAGTACTGCTACCCTCTTCGCGCGCAGCACGAACCATGTTTTGAAAGTTCACAAAACTTGAACTGAGGTAATCCCTAATATCATGAACTTTATCAAGCATGTCTTGCCTGTGATCAAACCCAAATATGGTTGCACAGGCTTTATTTACACTCACTAACTGGTAAAACTGATTTGATTGGAAATTACCAATAGGGGAATTTTCATATAGGTTTTGATACCGCTTCAATACACCAACATGCTCATCTTTACTTTTTATTAGTGCTTTTTCTGTTTCGATTCTCTTTTGAGTAGAAGATGAAATACGATCCGCTAACGAAAATGCCAAAAATAAAACTTCTAATACTGAACCGATTACATAGCCATAGGTACTAAGCCAGTTAGTCTCGCCTATGCCCAAGCCTCTAAAATTAAGCAGTAATATTCCAACTAAGAACAGTGCCCAAGCACATGTAAAATAACGTGCAGCGGTATACCCTTTTCGCCACAAATAAGCCCCTGAAAACAAACCTGAGAATATTGACACAATACCAGTTACCACAATGATTGGAGTGGCGCTGCTGTAATCTAAAAAAAGTAAACTGAGTAAGTTGAATAACACTAGTCCACGTAAAGCTAAAAAATATTTATGCAGATTTGGGCTATTGCTCGATAACCGTAAAAACGTTGCCATAAATGTTAAAACGGCTAACTGATACAAAGAGTATGCAACAGGAAAGCTATAGTGATTAATTTCTGGGGTGTTTGGCCAAATCCAAGCAAACCCACGCCCATCAAAAGAGAGCTGAAGCAATAAAAATGCTGAAACCGTTAATACATAATATAAATAGCCCTTTTCTCTGATCACTAAAAATATAAATAAATGGTAAAGCGCCATAATAATCAGCACACCATAATATGCACCATACACACTTTGCTCTAAGGCTAGGTGCTCTGCATATTCTATTTCAGCCCACCACTTAACAGGTAGCATCATTGTGCCTTGTGTTTCTATGCGAGCTAACATACGAAATTGGGTGGGCTGATCATTAGACATACCCAACACAAAGTCAGGTACTCTCACCAACCGCTCAGAAAAATGACGAGCATCTCCAGAATGCATGCTGAGAATCAGCTCATCTTCTTTATAAAGGTAAATATCTAGGTAATCTAATAGCGGATAAGGAATTTGAAGGACCCAATCGCCCTCACGGTAAGCTTGTATATTCTGCATAACCCACAAGGTTGAGTTGGAATAGCCAAAATTCAGCTCTCCTTTTGAAGGCTGCCAATGAGCTTCTTCAAGTACCTCTTGTACCGTATGGGGCTGGCCATCCGGTTCAAGCCAGTAATACAGTCCAGACGTCGTCAACCCCGGAATACTTTGCTCCGTGGCATGTGCAGGCATCAACAAAAGCACAGACAAAAGAATAAAAAGGTATTTCAACGTAAGCCATCCAACCGAACACTTTTATAAGCTTAGCAGCATTGAAAAAGTCTTCACTGGCATATATCTTTATTAGACAGCAGTGGCCACATCTGACCCTCATCATAACCGAGCTATTAATGGCAATTTGCCACATATAGACTTAACGATGAGCAAGGGGAGCGAAACAGATACACGCCCTGTCATAGTCCGTATATTAGTACGGTTACTGACTTGCTACCCCTTAGCTGATTGTGTATCCACACAAGCTAAAGCCCAAGTCAGCTATATTAGGCGATACATATTCAGCAAATGACTGAATCGGCCTTTGGCCAAAATAAGCCTAATCAGACAAACCCGCTCCCCTCCTCTTTCCGGCAATGTTTATAATATTTGCTAGGCTTTAGATAGGTTCACATTGCCTAGGAATCACATGGCTAAACGCTCGCCCATCATCACAAGTCGATTTAAATCAAAATACGACAAGCTCAACAGCAACACCAAAGCGTTTATTAAGTTTATGAGCGTGATACTGGTATTAATAGGCTTGGGGTTGATCTACCACGCTAATACAGACCAAAGCATGCCCAGCGCTCAACGCTTCTTTGAGCAGCGAAAAAATGTTGAGGAATACCATGCTTACAAGGAAGAAGAGGAATCAGCGAAAAAACGAGCGGAAAAAAACATCTTTTTACAAAACTAAGTCAAAAACGAAAAATGCCCTTTCGGGCATTTCGTCATTACCTTATTAACGGTTACACACTAATCTTTTTGTCGCATAAGCCCTTCTTGCGCCACACTCATCATTAACTGACCATCTTGATGGTAAACATGGCCAATATTCAAACCGCGTCCTCCTGATGCCGCAGGACTTTGCATACTATAAAGCATCCAATCATCAATACGGGGTTGGTGATGAAACCAAATAGCGTGATCTAAGCTAGCCACTTGCATGCCTTTGGTCGCAAACGAAACACCGTGAGGTTGTAGGGCCGTGCCCACAAGGTGAAAATCTGAGCTATAAGCAAGTAATGAATAATGCATTGCTAAATCCTGTTTGCTCCAATCATTAATAGGCTTAAACCAGACGTCTTTGTGAGGCTCGCGCTTGTCTGGCATAAAGATATTAATTGGGTTAATCGGACGACTTTCTACCGGTTTGTCTGACGTGTATTTATCACGCACGTTTTCTGGAATCATCTCAGCAAATTTACGCGTAATCTCTAGCTGAGACATTATGCCGTCTGGCCCCTTCACATCCGGCATGGGCATTTGGTGTTCAAACCCTTTTTCCGGCAGCTGAAAACTGGTGTTTTGGGTTAAGATAATTTTACCGTCTTGAATAGCGTCTACTCGTAACGCCGAAAAACTGCGACCTTTGCGCAGCACTTCCACCTTGTAATCCACATGACCATTAACATGACCTGGCAGCAAGAAATAGGCATGCATAGAATGAGGCACAAACCCTTCAGGGGCAGCCTGAATAGCCGCATTAAGGGACTGACCAAGAATTTGCCCACCAAAGAGGTTGCGAAAGCCGAGATCTTCGCATTCGCCACGATATAGGTACGTTTGCGGCCCCTCATGAAGAAACTTCACACTTAAGAGATCAATTAATTGCTGGGTTACCGCATGCATGTATTTATCCTTTCTTAAATCAACCAATACTAGTTTAGATCAAACACTCTAGCTTCAGCATATTCAAACACGCGTTTGAACGCAAAGTTATCACCAAAAACACACTGTCACATCAAACGCCCCATTGGTGACACCCGCCCTTTGCCCTATAATGCGCCCCTTAATTGATATCCAAGGTAGTGGTTGCATGCATCAAGTGGCACCAGAGCAGTATTCGAGCTTATTGGCCGAGAAACAAGAACGTATCGAAGACCAGTTTGCCCAGTTTAATATTGGTGACATCGACGTTTACGCCAGTGAGCCCATACATTTTCGCCAGCGGGCTGAGTTTCGTATTTGGCATGAAGGCGATAGCTGTTTTCACGCCATGTTTGAGCCTGGCACCAAAACTGATCCTATCAAGATTGACCACTTTCCAACGGCCAGCTTAGAAATTTGCCAGTTAATGCCAAAATTAATTGAGGCCATTAACAGCCAACCCATTTTGAAGCACAAGCTATTTCAAATCGAATATCTCAACACCTTGTCTGGTGAGATGCTGGTAACACTGATTTACCACAAACAGCTTAATGATGAATGGGTTACAGCGGCTACTGCGATTAAAGAAGATCTAGGCATTCACCTGATTGGTCGTGCTCGTAAAATGCGTTTATTACTCGACCAAGAATACGTAATGGAAACCCTAAACGTAGACGGTAAAGCTTTGCAGTATCAACAAATTGAAGCCAGCTTCACCCAACCTAATGCCCGCGTGAATGAAAAAATGCTGAGCTGGGCGCGCAGTTGCGCCACCGCGGGTGACGCTGATTTATTAGAGCTTTATTGCGGTAACGGCAACTTCTCGTTGGCCCTTGCGGACCAATACCGTAACGTTTTTGCCACAGAAATTAGCAAAACCTCCGTTAATGCGGCCAATTTTGCCAAACAAGCCAATGGCATAGAAAACGTCACGTTTGCACGAGTGAGCGCCGAAGAGTTTACTGATCATATGAATGGAATCACTGCCCGTAAGCGTCTTACTGGTTTGGGCCTTGAAGATGCTGACTTTCAAACAGTGTTAGTAGACCCGCCTCGAGCAGGCCTTGATCAAGCAAGCTGCGAGATGATTAGTCGTTATCCGAATATCATCTACATTAGTTGCAACCCTGACACCCTAGAGCTGAACCTGCAGCAGCTAAGCGCCACACATGAAGTAAAACGCTTTGCTATGTTTGATCAGTTCCCTTATACCCATCACATTGAGTGTGGTGCTTACCTGCAAGCCAAATAAATGAAAGCCCTTTAGTTTCAAGAAACTAAAGGGCCAATCACTTGTTCATAAGCCTCTTTTTACACAGCTTTACATAATCACCACTGAACAAAACCGTACCATCGTGCATAATTTATCAAAATTAGTACCAAGGTACACGTTATGCCATTCCCTGATAATTACCCATTTTTTACATTAGTAAGCAATCAATGCGAAGCCGAATCTGCCCTGGCTGCCATAGAGTGCTTTGGTAATTACGTAGAAAAACAGCATTTAAGGCCTAAGGCCCAAGCTTTAAAAGTTGAGCTTTTACGTGGCAAAAAAGAGATGTGTTTCGAACAAAAAGTGAATGTACTATTAGCAGAATATATTGAAAGTGTTGGCGAGCTAAGCGACCAACTCGTCATTGCCTTAGGTAAAAGTTTACAGTACCACTTACGCTAAAACGGCAAAACCCAAAAAGCGCTTTGCCGTTTTAACGTCACAATTATTACGCAACCTTGCTACTAGGGACATCTGGCTTTGCATGTCGTTCATGTAAAAAACGCAACACATCAGCACGATATTTGTTATACATAGGATCATCCGCAAGCTCTAAACGATGACGAGGACGAGGTAGATCAATATCCAATATCTCACCTACCGTAGCCGCCGGGCCATTACTCATCATCACAATACGATCACTCAGTAATACCGCTTCATCCACATCATGGGTGATCATCACAACTGTATTTTTTAAGTCTCGCTGAATTTCCATTAACGAATCTTGTAAGTGTGAGCGCGTCAAAGCATCCAAGGCACCAAATGGTTCATCCATTAATAATACCGTTGGCTCCATGGCCAATGCACGAGCAATACCCACACGTTGTTTCATGCCACCTGATATTTCATCCGGCTTTTTATGCAAGGCATGGCTCATATGCACAAGCTCAAGGTTATACTCAATCCACTCTTTCATTTCTGCTTTAGTTTTTTTGCCTTTAAATATTTGTTTAACCGCAAGCTCAACATTTTCATAGGTGGTTAACCAAGGAAACAAAGAGTGATTCTGAAAGACAACCGCACGTTCAGGGCCTGGCTCACTCACCTCTTTGCCATCTAAAACGATGCCGCCTCTAGTGGCTTGGTATAAACCAGCAATAATATTTAAAACCGTGGATTTACCACAACCAGAGTGGCCAATTAAAGAAACAAATTCGCCTTTTTTAATTTTCAAATTAACATTTTCAAGGGCGCAAAACTTGCCACTTGGTGTATCAAATTCCATTGTCACATGATCAATATTCAAATGTGCACTCATAATAACCTCTCATCAAATTCGGATAACTTAACTATTTTTCAAACAGCGCTTAACGATTCACGGCTGTTTTATCCCAACTAAAATATTTTTGTAGCTGCAACATAAACCAATCAAGCAAGAAGCCAATAAAACCAATAGTGAGAACCGCAACCATAATACGACCTAAAGAATTTGAACTGCCGTTTTGGAACTCATCCCAAACAAATTTACCAAGACCTGGGTTTTGCGCCAGCATTTCAGCGGCAATCAACACCATCCAGCCCACACCCAGCGATAAACGCATACCGGTAAAGATCATTGGAATGGCAGATGGCAGTACCACTTTAATAATTTTTGACCACCAGCTTAAGCGCAGTACTTTTGCCACATTAAGTAGATCAGAGCTAATCGACGAGACACCCACCGCAGTATTAATTAATGTGGGCCACATACAGCACAACATTACCGTAATGGCTGAAGTGACAAATGACTTTTCAAACATGGGGTCATCACTCACATAAACCGCTGACACCACCATGGTCACAATTGGTAGCCATGCTAATGGCGATACCGGCTTGAATATTTGAATAATTGGATTCATTGCATTATTCAAGGTTTGACTTAAGCCGGTTAAAATTCCTAGAGGCACCGCAATGAGCGTTGCTAAAATAAACCCGGTAAACACTGTATATAAACTGGTTAAAATCTGCTGTGGGTACGTTGTACGCCCACGATAATCACGCCATTTCACTTTAGCATCGGGATTAGCAGCCAGTTTTTTAGCATTTCGCTTTTCTTGTCGCTCGTAAAATTTGGCTTCTTTTACAGACTCCGCTTGATACTCTTGCCATAAACCCTTTGCTTGCTCTAACACCTGTGAAGGCCCTGGCACTTGACCTAATGACGTCACAACACTTTTAGCTGCGCTATCCCATAAACCTAAAAATAATACAAACGCTAAAATTGGCACACCGATAGAGCGCAGTAATACATTGACCTGCTCACGACGATTTTCTCCTTTGATGATTCGAACCCAGGGTGCAAAGATCCTAAAGTCTTCCATTTTCGAAACAACATTCATCATATTTTCCCCTTACTCAATAATGCGGCTGCGCTGAGCGCAGCCGCTTAATACCTTAAACTTTGTCTTTACCTTTTAGACCAATGTTGAATTTCTTAAGGTATTCGTTTGGTTTTTTACCGTCATACGGTACTTGATCGATGAAGTCTTTTTGTACTGGTTTGAAACCGTCTTCAGTATCAAAGTTAGGGAACTCAGATGCGTTCATTTTACCTTCTGCAATCAGCTCTTTAGCCGCTTTGGTATAAATGTCTGGACGATATACTTTTTTAGCAATATCCATGTACCAGCTATCAGGCTTGTATTCAGATACTTGGCCCCAGCGACGCATTTGCGTTAAGTACCAAATGGCATCTGAATAGTAAGGGTAAGTTGCGTTGTGACGGAAGAACACATTGAAATCAGGGATTTCACGTTTATCCCCTTTTTCGTATTCAAAGGTGCCTGTCATGGAGTTGGCAATTACATCGTAGTCAGCACCTACGTAATTAGATTGCGATAAAATTTTGACCGCTTCAGGGCGGTTGCCATTATTTTTATCATCTAACCATTTAGCGGCACGAATCATCGCTTTTACAACTGAGATGTGCGTTTCAGGGTATTTGTCTGCCCACGCTTTTGATACACCAAATACTTTTTCTGGATTGTTTTTCCAAATTTCATAATCGGTAATAACCGGTACACCAATGCCTTTAAATACTGCTTGTTGGTTCCAAGGTTCACCTACGCAGTAACCATCAATCGTGCCTGCTTCCATGGTCGAAGGCATTTGTGGTGGCGGTGTCACTGACAACAAAGCATCCGCTCTAAGCGTACCGGTAGTGTCACCTTTTTCAGGAGCGTAAAAACCTGGGCTAATACCACCAGCGGCTAACCAATAACGTAGTTCATAGTTGTGAGTGGATACTGGGAAAACCATACCCATTTTAAACGGCTTGCCTTCGTCTTTGTATTTTTCAATAACAGGCTTTAAGTAATCGGCTTTGATTGGATGAACGGGTTTACCACCTTCATGGGGAATGTGTTTTTTCATTTCAGCCCATACATTATTTGAAACGGTAATGCCGTTACCATTTAAGTCCATCGAAAAAGCAGTAATGATGTGCGCCTGTGTACCAAAACCAATGGTGGCACCTAATGGTTGACCCGCTAGCATGTGTGCACCATCTAGCTCACCTGTGATAACGCGGTCTAACAGTACTTTCCAGTTTGCCTGTGCTTCTAGTTCAACAAACAATCCTTCATCTTCAAAAAAACCTTTTTCTGCTGCAATGGCCAGTGGCGCCATATCGGTTAATTTAATGAAACCAAATTTCAATTCTTCTTTTTCAGGATCACCCGCAAAAGCTGACGAACTTAATACGGTGGCTGCAAGCCCTGCTCCTAACGCCACACTTTTTACCGTGCGTTTAATTGCTTGGGATAACGTCATTGTTTTTTCCTTCTAAGTTTGAGTTTTAAATTTCTTAATTTAGAAAATGAAACGATTCAATTAAAACGGGCCGCGTTTTTTAATTTCTAATTTGTTATCTCAAACTTTGTGCCAGAAATATGACTTGGAAGGATATTGTGGAATTTATTTTTACACTTTCATTTTTTTCATTATTTGAGTGCATCAAAATTATATTTTGGCACCAATTAAAATCTTAAGGACTCAGAAGTGAACAGCCCACGCACCAGCATGGACTTTAGGGTAATTATTCTAATGTGTGTTTTTGCACCAACTTGAATCAAAAATAAATTTAGATCCCTCAAACCATTCCTGACCAACTAGACATATTATTGCTTTTAATCACTTATAATGACCCAGTTCAGCGCACCGACCCACATCCCATTCGACCAAATAGGTGCATATCAGTGCGAAGTTAGCCGCCATATCAGGGAGTAAACGCCAATGTGTTAGCCAATAGCAGTACAAATTCAAAGGGACGTCCTCTATAATTCGGCGCAAATTAATATAGAGAGTCACCCATGAACCCTAACCTTGCCCTACTTCAGCCTTATCCCTTCGAGAAACTGAATAAGCTTAAAGCGGATGCCAAGGTAACTTGTGACCTACCCCATATTGCCCTTTCAATTGGTGAACCCAAGCATGAAAGCCCTGCCTTCGTGCTTAAAGCCATGGCTGAGAACCTAGATAAGCTGGCCAATTACCCAAGCACCAAGGGTATTCCAGAGCTTCGACAAGCCATTAGCCAATGGGCTTGTGAGCGCTTTGCGTTAAATAGCCTAGATAGTGACCATCAAATTCTGCCGGTAAACGGCACTCGTGAAGCGATTTTTGCCTTCACCCAAGCTGTGGTTGAAAGCAATCCCGATGCACTGGTTGTTAGCCCAAATCCGTTTTACCAAATATATGAAGGGGCTGCGTATTTAGCAGGGGCTAAACCTCACTACTTACCGTGCTTAGAAGAAAATGGCTTTAATCCTGATTTTGATGCGGTGCCTGAGAATGTGTGGCAAAACGCGCAAATCTTATTCATTTGCAGCCCAGGCAACCCAACCGGTGCTGTGATTGGTATGAATCAGCTAAAAAAGCTGATTGCTTTATCAGACAAATACAACTTCATTGTGGCCAGCGACGAATGTTACAGCGAAATTTACATTGATTCAGTGCAAGCCCCTGTTGGCCTACTACAGGCATGCGCCGAGTTAGGTCGAGATGATTATAAAAACTGTGTGGTATTCCATAGTTTAAGTAAACGCTCAAATTTACCGGGACTGCGCAGTGGTTTTATAGCCGGTGATGCCAAGGTGCTTGCACCTTTCTTTCAGTATCGAACTTACCATGGCTGTGCCATGAGCATTCCAAATCAGATTGCCAGCATTGCCGCATGGAATAACGAGTCTCATGTTGAAGAAAACCGTCGCTTGTATACTCAAAAGTTTCAAGCGGTTCTCGACATCCTATCCCCTGTGATGGATGTTAAACAAAGCGATGCTAGTTTTTATCTGTGGGCAAAAACACCCATCAACGAAGAAGAATTCGCACAGCGCTTATTTGCCGAGCAGCAAGTGACCGTATTACCGGGTAGTTATTTATCTCGCACCATAGATGGCATTAACCCTGGCGCAGGTCGTATTCGTATGGCTTTAGTGGCAGAGGTAGATGAATGCATTGAAGCGGCTAAGCGTATTCGTACTCTGATTGAGAGCTTATAAGGAAACCTGCCAGCCATAAAAAAGCGGCATCTATTGCATAAATAGATGCCGCTTTTTTTTGTGGGCGATCATGTGCACACTATGAATGCATAAACTTGAGTAAAATAGTCTCTAACGCATCAACCTCAACTGGCTTAGCAATAAAATCATTCATGCCGGCATCGATACAGGCTTCACGATCTTGTCTAGAAGCATTGGCGGTCACAGCAATAATGTCACCTTTATATCCTAATTGACGAATTTTATGAGTTGCTTCAACGCCATCCATTCCGGGCATCCTCATATCCATCAAAATAATATCTGTATTCATATTTTCAGAAATAAATGCCACTGCTTCTTCACCACTGCAAACACAAAGGAGCTCATCTGCACCGAAGATCATCAGCATTTCTTCAAGCACCACACAATTCATTGCAATATCATCCACCACTAAAATCGAGCGACCACTTAATGACAAGTTACTTGCTTTGTGTGAATCTAAAATATTAGCCGCAGATTTTACCTCTGCTATGCGTTTATGAGGGAGCACCACCGTAAAGCAGCTGCCTTTCTTTAATTCACTTTCAACCTCAATATCACCGCCCATTAATTTCACCAAGCCCATTGATATTGCAAGCCCCAACCCTGTCCCTTCCATATTGCGCGTTGAGTCATTCGTAAATTGTGAAAATTTTGTAAATAGCTTCTCAATATTTTCATTTTCAATACCGATGCCACTATCAGCAATAGAAATCTTAACCCCATCCAACCCAAACTCATGCACGGTTACACTAATTAAACCTTTATCCGTAAACTTCACAGCATTAGAAAGTAAATTAATCAAAACTTGGGACATTCTATTTTTGTCCGCATTAATGATTATGCTCTTTTCTTCTACATTAATTTTTAGGTCTACCCCGTCTTTTAGTTTAGAGGCCATCATTCGACCCAAATCAGCGATCTGACTTGTTAAATCGTAAGGTTCTTCTATTAGGGTTAATTCATGCTCTTCAAGCTTACTAAAATCTAAAATGTCATTAATTAGAACCAATAAAATATTACCTGCCAGTTCAATATCTTTTACTTTTGGCTGCGCTTTTTCAGGCAATTCTAATCTCGAAAGTAATTGGGCATTACCAATCACGCTATTTAAGGGTGTTCGTAATTCATGACTCATGGTGGCTAGAAACATAGACTTACTTAAAGCAGCTGACTCAGCTTCAAGTTTTAGCTGATTAATTTTTTGTATCCTATCCTGTTTTTCATTTATTTCTTTTTTTAGTGTCTTAAAATGATAGTCCGCTAGGTTTGACATGCCCCGTGTGCAAATGACCACCATAATGGTTGCGCTTAAAAAAAAGACTGGCTGCACATACAACCAACTTTCAGATTTAATAATTGGCTCAGGCAACCAACCTTGAAATAACGCAAACATATTAAAACTAAACATTAAAAAAGATAAACAAAAGAATATCAGCAGTCTCCAACCTGAAAATAAGAGTGCTATCAATGTAAACGGGACAACCCATAGCACAGTAGCAGGACCAGCAATGGATAAATTATTGAAATCAACATAAAAAACAAGGCAAGTAGAGATGAGCAGTACATAAGTCGAGACCGTGACAATACTTCTTGCATAGCGCATCAACAATGTAACACCAAACAATAACGCAGCCAGAATCACAGTACCGAGCCTGCGAATGGGTACATCACCTTCAAATGTCGTCAAAGCAATTAAAATTAGCGTGCCTAGTCCGCCCACTGTTGTTGAATAAATCCATAACACTTTGGCACGATATGCGTCATCCCCCACAAGAAATCGTGCTGGTAATACTCGAGATAAAAATCGATCCACGATAGAGCTTGACGCTTGAATGCTAATTCTCCTCTATATCATATTTTAACCAGCCAGCTATCCATTCAGTCTAGCTGATATTCACTAGGTCGTGACTTAAGCCGTGCGAGAAACCATACTCAAGATAGGGCTGAATCTATGGTCTATTTATGCTTTAATGCGGCTTTTTATTTTTCACGTGACCCCAGCATGAAGATTTACGGCATCAAAAACTGTGACACCATGAAAAAGGCCTTTAAATGGCTAGACGCTCAAGAAGCGACTTATGAGTTTCATGATTACAAAAAAGCAGGTTTAAGTTCAGAACTAGCAGACACGTTTTTAGCCAATATCGAGCTAGAACTGCTTATTAATAAACGCGGAACCACATATCGTGCACTTGATGACGCCACCAAAGCAAAAATCAGTGCGCAGGATAAAGACGCGGCAAAACAGGTCATGCTGGATAACCCATCTATTATTAAACGCCCTGTACTTGAACATAACGGCCAATATTTACTCGGTTTTAAAGCTGAGCAATATCAAGAATTTGTATAAACTTTAAACAAAAATAGTAACAGACCATAGGAATATTAAAATGGCATTAGCATTTGCATTAGGCGTAGGCACCCAAAACACTAAAAATGAATGGTTAGAGGTGTTTTATCAAAAACCCATTTATCAGCCTGAAGCTCAATTAATTGATGCAGCAAAAGCGGCAGGCTACACAGGTGGCAACCAAGCCATCGAATTAGACAGCGCTAAATTGGCTACCTTGTCTGAAAGTCTACCGGCTGACCAAGCGTCTTTAGCGAAGACACTAAGCACCAGCAAACGTCCAACTGTGCTTGTGGTACTGGAATCAGATGAACAAGCCTCTAGCACCCCTGAGGTGTACTTAAAGTTACAACTGATCTCTCATCGTTTAGTTAAGCCACATGGTATTAACCTAGCGGGTATCTTTGGCCTACTGCCAAACGTTGCATGGACCAATAAAGGTGCCATTGATCTAGCTGAACTGGCTGACGCACAGCTTGACGCCCGTTTAAACGGCGAGCTGCTTGAAGTGATCAGCGTTGATAAGTTTCCTAAGATGACCGACTACGTCGTACCAAGCGGTGTACGTATCGCCGATACCTCTCGTGTGCGCTTAGGTGCTTACGTCGGTGAAGGTACCACCATCATGCATGAAGGCTTCATTAACTTTAATGCCGGTACTGCGGGCACTTCTATGATTGAAGGTCGCATCTCTGCGGGTGTATTCGTAGGTGAAGGCTCTGACCTAGGCGGCGGCTGCTCTACAATGGGTACCCTCTCAGGTGGCGGTAACATCATTATTTCTGTTGGCGAAAACTCACTCATTGGTGCCAATGCGGGTATCGGCATTCCTTTAGGTGATCGCTGTACGGTTGAATCTGGTTTATACATTACAGCCGGCACCAAGGTACAAGTATTGGATGACCAAAAACAAGTGGTTGAAGTGGTTAAAGCGCGTGACCTTGCTGGTAAGCCTGACTTGTTGTTCCGTCGTGACTCAATTGGTGGTGCGGTTCAGTGTGTGACGAACAAAACCGCAATCGAGTTAAATCACGAACTACACGCCAACAACTAATTTAAACAATTAAGGCGTATTTCCAAGAAGGTCATGAGTCACTCATGGCCTTTTTTGTTTTATTCACAATAAATCCCCTTATAACGTGTGTAATTAGGACATATGCGCCAATCATTCAAAGAAAATCTAAAAATTCTAACTAGTTAAAAACCTATACCAAAAAGTTTTTAAAAACACCGTTGTGAACCAATTCGCACTTTAATTGCGCCAAATTGTTCAAGTAACAAACCACCATAAAAACTCCCATGCACTAAAACACGCCAAAAAGTCGAGTGTTTTATCGGTTTTTGCCACCTGCATCCTCCTCCAAAAAAGCCACGATCTTCCTAATTTCATGCCCTAGGATTAAAATTAGAAAACGCTAATTATTCTAACAATAAAGGATTCAAACCGATGGAACAGGACATTCTAGATAAACCATTCCTTCCCTTAGATCGCCTTCGAATCCTTAAATATTTCAGCGTTTACAGTGCCGTTATTACGGGCGTTTTGATGGGGTTATTCTTTTCAGACATCGACTTAGATTTTTTAGGTGTGCTGAACCCTAAACTATACCCGATGGTATTATCATTCCATGCTGTTATGACCATCGTGTTTATGGTGCTTGCCTTTAGTGTGGGTCAGGCTCATTACGACCACTTAATTGCTTTCTTTTTAATAGATATCACTTTGGTGGCCGGTTTAATTTATTCAAGCGGATCTGGCACAACCCTTAGTTATTTAATGATCATTAATATTGCCGTAGGCAATGCATTGGTAAGTGGGGAAAAGGGCTTTTTATTAAGTGCTTGGGCGACTATCTGTTTAGGTTTTATCGAGTATCAATTCCAGCAAGCAGGCCACGATTACAACTATTTAAATGCTGGCACCCTTGGCTTTATCTTTTTTATAAGTGCTTTAATCATTCAAGCATTAGTCAAACGTTTACACTTATCAGTCGATATTAATCGTGTTCAAGCAGATAGTTTGTTAAGTATGGAGCAACTCACTAAGCTGGTATTAAAGCGATTAGATACGGGCGTGGTGGTCATTGATGATCACAATAATATTATCTTTCAAAATACGGCAGCTCAGCGATTATTAGGGTACCCAGGCCCCATTCGTGCCCTGCCGGATAAACTTCAAGCCAGTTTAAATGAGTATTTAAAATTTCCTAAATACAAACCAAGCACCTTTAAAGCGGGCCCCACAACGGCCAAGGTTCAGCCCATGTTTGCACCATTAATGCCGGGCACGGATCGAGGCACCGTTATTTTTATCGAGGATACAAATGTAGTTTATCAGCAAGCCCAACGTTTGAAGCAAGTATCACTTGGCAAACTAGCTGCGGGGATTGTGCGAGAAATTAAAGAGCCAATGAATAGTATTTACCTAATCGCTAAAGATACCGCTAAAAGTTTAGTGGCCTCAGGAGACCAAGATCGCCACGTTAAAATTAAAGAGCATTCAAAACATATTGAACGCATTATTAATAACGTTCAAAACCTAAGTAATAGTAAAGCCACCGAATATCAAAAAGTCAGTTTAGGCAATTGGATTGTGGCTACCATGCGCAAACTAGAACACACCACTTTAAAAAATGTGCAAATCCAATTGAAAGTAAGCCGTACTGCATCCAACATTTATGTGGACCCATCTCAAATAGAGCAAGCCCTTACTAATCTACTCGAAAATGCTGCATATTTTTCAAAACAAAAAAGCCCAGATTTTGCCCGCGTCACAATCTTAGTTGGCCACAACAAGGTAAGCAAACAAGCCATTATTGAAATTCAAGATAATGGCTATGGTGTGGCTTTAGATGATCTAGATCATATCTTTGAGCCGTTTTATACATCAGAATCAAGCAAGTCAGGTTTAGGCTTATACCTAGCCAAACAATTTTGTGAAATGAATATGGCCCGATTAGATTATGTTGCAGCACAGCAAGGCGCACGCTTTAGAATTACCTTTGCTACAGCCGAGCAAGTGCAGCGTCAGCTTGAAAAGCGTAATGACTTTTCAATTCGCGATAAAACAAAACTCGCAACTGCCGTATAAATGCGCAGCTTAATTACCCCTTTTGTCAGTGGCTATTGGTCTAGTGAAAACTATGTAGCTAAAAAAAACAAACGGGCTGAAGCCGTGCTGTTTCAACAAGCCAGGCCTCGCTATTGCGAGGTCTTTGTTGCGCTTGATGATCCTTATAGCTACCTACTTTTACAGCTGCTTCGTCAATTTACTGAAGACTTTGCGCTGGATATAGACATCCACCTTATTCATCGCCGCCAAGATGACATGTTCCCCGAAAGCGCAATGTGGTCAAAATGGGCGCTAGACGATGCCAGCAAACTAGCCGGCTTATACCAGTTGTATCTCCCTCCCTACTACCCAAAATCAAACAGCATTCGTCACGCGCAAGCCTTTTGGGCACAGTATCCCCCAGCGAATATCCGCCAAGCCATTGAGCACTTTGAACAACTTTGGTTAGACCGAGTTATTCCACCTACACACACTTGCCCCGAATCATTATTACGTAAAAACGAACGACACTTACTCGAATTAGGGCATTACCTACCTGCCAGTATTTATTTTGCAGGGCAATGGTACTGGGGAATTGATCGACTGGCTCACCTAGAAAAACGTCTGCTGGAACTTGGGTTTAACCAACAACCCTATTTAGGCTCAAAATACGCACGTACTTGGGAAAACTTTTGCGCTCAACCAGTCAATGCTGTTACCGATAAAACCCAACCTATCGAGCTTTTCTTCTCAATGCGCAGCCCTTATAGCCACTTAGCACTTAACCGCTGCCATGCACTTGCTGAACATTACAACGTGCCATTAGTCATCAAACCGGTTTTACCCATGCTGATGCGTAACCTGAGCGTGCCAAAAAACAAGACCCGTTATATTTTCTTTGACGCGCTACGCGAAGGACAAAAACTAAATATCCCATACGGCAAAGTAGCCGACCCCTTAGGCAAAGGGGTTGAAAATACCTATGCGCTTTGGCATTGGGCAAAACAACAAGATAAAGGCAACGAATTATTATTGGCCATATCTCATTTTGTAAATGTTGAAGGGGTCAGTGCTAATTTTAACCCTGGCCTTAAAAAAGTTTGTCAAAAAGTCGGCCTAAACTGGCAAGAGGCCAAACAAGCCCTTAAATCTAATGAATGGCGAGCAGATGTCAGCACCAATATTAAAGAGCTGTATTCATTGGGATTGTGGGGCGTACCAAGCATGCGCTATAAACAAACATCGGTCTGGGGGCAAGATAGAATCTGGTGCATAGAAGCTGCCATGCTTGCCGATAAATAACAAACATACCTCCTTCAGCCTCATACTCTTCACTGATTTTTATATTATTTGGTTTTATCCAAACAGCATGTTTTTAAAAAATCTTTTAAATTCAAATGGTTACTAACATCCCTCTTAAAATCACTGCAGGCAAAGCAACATAATTGTCATCCAGCGCAACTGTTCACATTTTCCTCAACTAAAATAAGGCATAGTCGCTGCTTAGCTTTGCCTTTGGCTCTTATATTTAAAAGGATTTCTCATGCTCGTCTCAAACTTAATCCCCGGTGAACCAGTGTTGAGCTGGTTACTGGTTATTATTGCTGCCAACCTCATTTTGTATTTTATTCGCCATAGTGCCCACCAGCTCTTCGACAGCCTGACTTTATTGGTGGTCAATAATTTACGTTTATTCAGTCGTGCGTTAATCACCACGGCTCGCCATATGAGCCGACGCAACCGCGAAGTATTGCTAGAGCATGGCAAGCAACAAGCCGAGCGTGAACTAGAACGTCAATTTATTCGATTAGGCAATTTAGTTGAAAAAGACCTAGGGCGTTATCCAACCATTCAACGTAGCATTGAGCAAAACGTCTCCCACATGGAAGACAAGCTCTCGCAAACATCTGAAGTACCAGCTCCCTTACCAGAATGGACCGAAGCGGTTGAATCCATCGCACGCTTAAAAGATGTCACAAAAAACGATGCCGTGGTTGGTAAATTACTACAAGCCATATACGAAGCCTTTCACAAACAACAAGGCGAAGTACTGAGCACATTTCGACAAGACATCGCAAAACGTCACGGTATTTTAAAATCCGCCATGGTGCACTGGCGTCATCTGCTTCACAAAATTGAAAGTTTGCACGAGCAATGGCAAAACCTTAACGAGCAAAGCAAAAAAGTCGATTTGCAAGTGGACCGTTTTGAGAACATGGTAAAAGGCACAGACAAGGCAGAACGCTTACTGCAATCAAGTAACACCACACAATTTTTTATATCTGTCATTGTGATGGTCATTGCCGGCTTTGGCGCATTTGTAAATTACAACCTCATCGCATTACCTATGTCAGAACTGATGCCGGCAACCTCTCAAGTGGCTGGCTATGATGTGGCTGAAATCGGCGCAGCGGTGATTATCATGCTTGAGCTCACCGTGGGTTTATTTTTCATGGAAGCCATCGGCATTACCCGACTGTTTCCTGTGATTCATTTTATGGAAGACAAAAAACGCATTATTTGGGCGTGGGTCTGTATTTCATTTTTACTGGCACTATGTGGGGTTGAAGCAGGCCTTGCCTATATGCGTGAAACCATGGTGGCCGACAAAGCCATGCTCACTAGCTTTTTAGTGGGAGGCGAGCAAGCGGCAGCCGCATCCGCCAGTGTTGAGCACAGTAACATCCCCATGATTGGACAAATGACATTAGGTTTTGTTTTACCTTTAATATTAATGTTTGTGGCCATACCGTTTGAATCATTCATCCATACCGGTCGTCACGTATTAGGTAATATGGTGGTGCATCTTTGTATTTTTTCTAGCACCATCGCGCGCAGCCTGTCTCTTTTCATGAAGCAGTTCAACAACAGCTTAAAACACATATACGATATTTTATGTTTTGCTCCGCTATGGGTTGAGCACATGATTGAGAGCAAGCCCGAGTCAACTAAAAAGGTAAAAGCCAAACTCGAAAAACAAGCTCTAAACACTAATGAAGAACAAGTCTTATTAGAATCAGACCAAACAACTAGCAGCAAAAAAGCAAAAAAAGACGACACACCTAAGATTCAAAGAGAAGGCTAATTATGAAGCACTTATTAAAGTTTATTACTCTTTTAAGTGCGCTTACTCTAATAAGCGCATGTACCCAACAAAAACCCACAACAGGTTTGTATTTATTATTAGATACCTCTGGTACTTACACAAAAGAGTTAAAAAAAGCCCAGCAAATCATTCATTACTATTTAGCCCAGCTAGAGCCAGGTGATAGTTTTGCGGTGGCACGCATTGATAGCGGCAGTTTTTCTGAAACCGACATCATTGCCAAAGTGACATTTGATCACCGCCCTAGCCGCGCCAATGAACAAAAACGTATTTTTAGTGCCACCATTTCTAAGTTTATTGAAACCGTACAAAGCAGTGCCTATACCGACATAAGTGGCGGCCTGCTTTTGGCAAAAGAGTATTTAAATGAAATTGGCAGTGATAAAAAATATATTATGATTTTTTCAGACATGCAGGAAGAATTGCCTAAGGGTTACAAGCGTGACTTTGAATTAAATCTACCAGACTATGAAGTCATCGCATTAAACGTCACTAAATTGCGCAGCGACAACCAAGACCCCACCCAATACATGCAACGCTTAAAAGACTGGCAACAGCGCGTTGAGCAAAGCGGCGGAAAATGGCGCATGATTAATGATCTAGAGCGCGAGGAATCATTAGGGCTTTAATAAAAAAGGGGCATCACTTTTAAGTGACGCCCCTTTCTAAATTTATGACTGGTTATTTTTTGTTGTGTTATTTCTTGCCGTGTTTTTTCAAATACACAGCATGACTACCCGCCAGCACCATGCGCAGTTCAATATTTAATTTACGCACTAGGTTTTTACGCTCTTCTTCGCTCATATCCAATGACATGACACCTTGGCTGAACACCAGCATCACCATCATTTCGGCCACTTCTGGAATATTCGCCAAAGGCTGACGCTTCATTTGCTCTGGTGAGCTTAAGTCATCGGTTAACTCTTCAGCAAAACGGCGAGTTTCACGGGCAATGGATTCACGAAATTGTTTAGGGCCCGACACCATATCTGAATTTAATAAGCGAATTAAATTAGGGTAGTTTTCAACAAACTCCATAAAGGTTTCGATTGATGTACCCACCACCGAACCTTCTACCTTAACGCGATGACGAGCTTGACGCATGATCTGACGTAAAATCAAGCTCACTTGATCCACAAGAGCGAGACCAAGATCTTCCATATCTACAAAGTGACGATAAAAAGTAGCGGGGGCAATACCGGCACGGCGCGTCACTTCCCGCAAACTTAATGCTGGGAAACCCTTGTCTTTACTTAATTCAAGAGCGGCATCAATGATCGATTGGCGGGTTCTTAATTTTTGTTCTGCACGAGTGCTCATGGGATCTGCCTTTTATTCATGGCGCTATTGTAACCAGATCGCAATAAAGCGCAAAAACTTGTGCATGCGCCCATTCATAAACCCCGTTTCGCCACTCATGGTCGCCTGCGAGCAGCCTCCTACCATTTTGATTCAAGCAACACACCTTGTAGAAGGGTGCTCGCACGCGACCAATCAATCTCACGCTGATTCACCCGCATGTGCGGGTTCCTACATATCCCTCACATCAAGCCAGCATTTTCAAAAAATCCATCTATAGAGCCCAAAACCCGCCTATGGTAAGATGCGGCCCTTTATTTAGCGGCCCATTTACATGTCCAATCCCCTGTCTAATATTCGCATCGTCATGGTGAACACCTTTCACCCAGGGAACATCGGCGCCGCTGCGCGAGCCATGAAAACCATGGGCTTAAATGACTTAGTCTTGGTTTCACCACTTGAGTACCCAAGTGACCACGCCACCTCTATGGCAGCAGGCGCCACAGACGTTTTAAACAACGCAACCGTGGTTGAAACCCTTGAGCAAGCCATTGACGATTGCCAGTTAGTTATCGCTACCAGCGCCCGCTCTCGCAGCCATCCTTGGCCCATTAAAGAAGCCCGTGAAATGGCCCCTCAAATCATGAGTGAAGCCAGCCAAGGCAAGGTAGCCATTTTATTTGGGCCAGAGCGCATGGGCTTGCATAACGAACACCTACGCCAAGCGCATTTCCATATGGATATTCCGGGCAACCCAGAATACCCGGTTCTTAACGTGGCCAGCGCGGTACAATTGGTATGTTACGAGTGTTTCATGAGCAACCGCCAAACTTACGCCAAGCACGACAAAGTCTATCCTCAAGTCAACGAATTAAATGGGTTCTATCAACATCTAGAAACCACCCTAGATGATGCCGGTTTTTTAAACCAAGCCCATAAGGGTCAAGCTATGCTGCGCTTAAAGCGATTATTTAACCGCGCACGCCCTGAAAAAATAGAACTCAACATGCTACGGGGCATACTCGCCAGCGTGGACAAACTGATTAATAAAAACGAATCTAAATAAGCGAGCAAGTATGAGCGATACACGCACACTGGCCCTAAGCAAAGCCCTCATTGAACAGCCGTCTGTGACCCCAGAAGACGCTGAATGCCAACAAATGATGGAAGACATCTTGGCACCATTAGGTTTCAACTGTGAAACAATGCAGTTCGCCGAAGTGAAAAATCTATGGGCACGCAAAGGCACGGAAAAACCCCTTGTCTGTTTTGCAGGTCACACTGACGTGGTACCAACAGGCCCCCACGCAGGTTGGACCTACCCGCCATTTGAAGCCACCATCGTGGATGGCATGTTATATGGTCGTGGCGCAGCGGATATGAAAGGCTCCATCGCGGCGTTTTTAGCCGCCACTGAAAACTTTGTAAAAAAACACCCCGATCACAAAGGCTCCATCGCCTATTTAATAACAGCCGATGAAGAAGGCCCAGCTGACAACGGCACGGTAAAAGTCATCGAAGCCCTTGAAGCACGTAACGAAAAAATCGACATGTGTATTGTGGGCGAACCATCCAGCACCAAAGAATGTGGTGATGTGATTAAAAACGGTCGCCGCGGCTCACTGGGCGCATGGATGACGGTAAAAGGCGTGCAAGGTCACGTGGCGTATCCACACCTTGCCAAAAACCCTATCCACTTAGTCGCCCCTGCCCTTGCCGAAATGGCCGCTGAAAAATGGGATGACGGCAACGAGTTTTTCCCTGCCACCAGTTTTCAGATCAGTAATATGAACAGCGGCACTGGTGCCACCAACGTGATCCCAGGCACCGTTGAATTAATCTTCAACTTCCGTTTTTCAACGGAATTAACACAAGAAGACTTAAAGCGCCGTACCCATGAGATCATGGATAAGTACGGTTTTGACTATGAAATCGAATGGAAACTAAGCGGCCACCCATTTTTAACCGATCGCGGTTCATTAGTGGATGCCGCCGTTGATGCCATTAAAGAAGTGACCAACATCGATACCGAACTTTCAACTTCAGGCGGTACCAGTGATGGTCGTTTCATTGCACCCACAGGTGCACAAGTGGTTGAGCTGGGCCCAATTAACGCCACCATTCACCAAGTTAACGAACACATCAGTGTGGCCGACCTTGATACTTTAAGCGCCATATATGAGCGTATTCTTGAAAAATTGCTTTTGGATTAACAGTTAAGCCTTATGTTAACGTGCCCAGTTTGCCAAAACTTGCTTGAGCTTAATGAGCGTCAATTACGCTGTGAAAACAATCACAGCTATGACCAAGCCAAGCAAGGTTATTTTAATTTATTACTCAATACCGCCAAAAGCTCAAAGCAGCCTGGCGATAATGCGGCCATGGTACAAGCGCGCAGTGCGTTTTTAAATGGCGGCCATTATCAAAGTATTTCTGACACCATTAACCAGTTGGCCATTGATCATTTATTGCAAAACTCAGCTGACAATAGCCAAATATTAGACCTAGGTTGTGGCGAAGGTTATTACACCGAACGCCTGCACACCGCGTTAAGTGATCATCAAATCAATCATGCATTTTATGGTTTAGATATTTCAAAAGACGCTGTAAAAGCCGCCTGCAAACGCAGTAAAAACATTAACTGGTTAGTGGCCAACGCCAACCATGCACCGTTTAAAGAAAACAGCATGCACCTAATCATGAACGTATTTAACCGCATTATGCCAAAAGCACTTGCCAAGCTGTGCCATGAAAACGGTCGTGTGTTTATTGCCAGTGCCGGTGCGTATCATTTACAGCAGCTTAAAGAAGCTATTTACACCACACCTAAGTTTGTGGAGTTTGACGCCATAGCCGTAATGAGTGATGACTTTAATCATGAACATCGCCAAACATTGGATTTCACCATGAGCCTGCCAGAAGAAAGCACCAAACACCTTCTGGCCATGACGCCACACACATGGCGCTCAAGCCCTGAAATTCAACAAGGCTTAATGGCGCAAGAGCGTCTAGACTTAAGAGTACAAATCAATTTAGATAGCTTTAGCTTAAAACCATTAGCTGAACGTATTTATCGCACTAAAACAGAAAACGAAAACGAAAACGAAAACGAACAAAGCGATATTTAACGGCTAAACACAAGGAGCGTGTATGTTTATAGTAAGATGGCTCGGCAACCTTGCTCAAGACTACCAACGTTGCTTTGCTATTTTTGGCGCAGGCCTTGCCGTTTTTATGATTGGCATTGGCCTGTTTTATCTCAGTGCTAAACACTATGATGCACAGCCCTTGTTAGCCGAGCTACTAACATTAATTGCGATTTTGTTTTTTGCCATTGGCATCATCACCGCGTTAATCGGTTATTTAAGTTTGACCTATTATCGCTGGTATATATTTTTTAAAAAAAAGAAAACAAGCCAACGTGAGCAAAACGACAACAATCACGATTAAACTTGTCTCGTAAAAGGTTTACCCATGCGCTACCCAGATATCGAAATTTACGTTAAAGACGTCACCTTCAAACAAATTGAAGACTGGCTTGCACTGCACTTTAAAAGTGTTGAACGTAAACACATCGAAACCAAAAAAAGCGAAGCCCGCAGCCACTGGTTAGTGGATGACAGCGAAGTGATCGCCTTTGGCAACGCCATTGCCAAATATTCCAGCATCTGGTTTAAACAAAACAACAGCCCATGGGACACGGACCTTGATTGCGCACATACAGCCGCTAAAGAATTAGTCACACAGGTACGTTGCTCAAACAGCAGCTGGGAAGAAGGCCAAGGCCCAGAAAGCCAATGGTGGCGTGTGGTTGATGGCGAAGAAGATATGTTAATTGAATGGCCGGAGGGTTAAGCCCGCTCAGCTATTCGCTCGCAGGGGCTTTCTAGGTGCGAACCCCCACAAACTCATCATAATCAAAACACTGTACGAGGCCGCACCTGCGGCCGAATCATAAATTCAATTCGCATGGTTTATGGGTCGCCTGCAAGCAGCCTCCTACAATTTGATTCAAGCAACCACCCTGTAGGAGGGTGCCCCGCGCCCGATCATAAATTCAATTCGCATGGTTTATGGGTCGCCTGCAAGCAGCCTCCTACAATTTGATTCAAGCAACCACCCTGTAGGAGGGTGCCCCGCGCCCGATCATAGACCTCATTCACACGCTTCATGGTCGCCTGCGAGCAGCCTCCTACATTTAGATTCAGCAACCACCCTGTACGAGGGTGCCCCGCGCCCGATAAAGCAACCCCACCCCGATAAACAAACTCAATCACAAAACCTATCAATTGTGCGCACTAATGCTGGGCGCGCTGAGCTAAACCCTTTACAATCAAAGTACTTACAACACTAAGAAAAGGGAACTTCATGCCATTCACAATGAGCACTATCGTCGCCGGTATTGCGTTTTTATTCGTACTGGTTGTACTGAAAAAAACCATCATCTTCGTACCGCAAAACCGCGCTTGGTTAATCGAGCGTTTTGGTAAATACCACAGCACAAAAGTCGCGGGTCTAAACTTCATGATGCCATTTATTGATCGCATCGCCGCGGACCGCAGCTTAAAAGAACAAGCCCAAGACGTGCCTAGCCAATCAGTTATCACCAAAGACAACATCTCACTTGTAGTAGACGGCGTATTATATTTACGCGTACTTAATCCATATGACGCCACCTATGGCGTAGACGATTATACCTATGCAGTGACTCAGCTTGCACAAACCACCATGCGTAGTGCCATTGGTAAAATGGAACTAGACCGTACGTTTGAAGAACGAGAAGCATTAAACGCCGACATCGTTTCTTCTATCAACCAGGCGGCTGAACCTTGGGGTATCCAGTTACTGCGTTACGAAATCAAGGACATCGTGCCACCAAAGTCGATTTTAGAGTCCATGGAAGCACAGATGAAAGCCGAGCGTGTTAAACGCGCACAGATCTTAGAATCCGAAGGCGACAAACAAGCAGCAATTAACGTAGCTGAAGGTCAAAAAGCCTCCATGGTATTAGCCGCAGAAGCGGACAAAGCCGAGCAAATCCTTCGTGCAGAAGGTGAAGCCCAAGCGATTATTGCGGTAGCCGATGCACAAGCTAAAGCTCTTAAAACTGTAGGTGACGCGGCTAAAACGGAAGAAGGTCAAAAAGCCGTTCAGCTTGACCTTGCAACCAAAGCCATTGAAGCTCAAAAAGCCATCGCGAAAGAATCATCAGTTGTCTTGCTACCAAGCGGCGATACCAGTGCTAGCTCGTTAGTGGCATCATCAATGGCTATCATTAATAAAATTAACGAACAACAAAAAGGCTAATCATGGATTTCATTGCACAAAATTTATCAGAAAGTCTGATCATTGCGGGTATTGCACTGCTTATCATTGAAGTAGCCATACTCGGCTTTGCCACGTTTGTGCTTTTTTTCATGGGTTGTTCCATGGTGATCACAGGTATATTGATGTTAGTAGGTGTTTTAGATGCCACTTACATCACCGCCTTTTGGAGCAACGCAATTGTCACCGGTATTTTAGCGGCTCTACTTTGGAAGCCTCTTAAAAGAAGCCAACAAAATAGTGGCAAAGATAAAGAAACCGCCACTACCATTAGCCACCAATTTGTACTTGAAAATGATAGCGACAGCCAAGGGCTTAACCATCATCAATATTCAGGTATTCAATGGAAAGTGAAAAGCCAGCAACCACTCGCCAAGGGCACCATGGTTAAAGTGGTGAAAGCCGATGTGGGCGTGTTATGGGTTGAAGAAGTGTAAAAATTTTTTAGTTTGTTACACGTCAAATGAAAACGGCCTCTTTTGAGGCCGCTTTTATTCTTACCTAAAACGTTTTTGATTTAGACTCCCGATCACGGACTACGTCCTACTGGAGTGACGAGGCTGTTAATCTCAAACACAACCACTAGCCACAACGTCTTTCCCTCGAACGAGGGAATCCAATCCAAACCTGCGATCATTCTAAATATTCATTACCTGCAACATTTTTGATTTGGACTCCCGATCACATCATAAGTCCTACGGGAATGACGATGCGAAGTAATACTAGCCATAGCTACAACCCAAACCGCCATCTTCAACCAAAAAAAACACCCTAAGCGCAGTGCACTTAAGGTGTTTTAAATAACCAACAACCCTTAGTCATTTAAGCGCTGTTAAAATTGAAACTAATAAAAGTTACTCAACAATCAAGGCATCAATTAGCTTTTGGCCAATATTAGTATGGTGTTGCATAGTTGAAAATTGATTAGCAATAGCTTCAGGGCCAAACGCATACACAGGTACTGGTGAAGCAGTATGAGAACCGTTACTCCACGCCACACTTTGTTCTGCGCCAATGGCACGACTGATTAGTGCACCATGGTCTTCACCTGGATACACATAAAAATCGCTGTAATCATTAATTAACGGCAGCTCTGCCACATCTAAATATTTATGACCTGCAATTTGATTCTCGTTCATGGTACGCGCAGCAATGTGTTCTGCTTCTTCATCGGACACATGGAAATCAGCGTGTATGTTAGCATTCACAGCCGCTTTCCATTCAGCTGGGCTTGAAGCTGAGAAATCCCAATCCCCTTCAACATCACTAAAAATATCGTAGTAAGATTTTTTCTGTGCAAAAATTTTATCCAGTGTATCTAATGATCCAAAATTAAAGTTAGGTTTATATTCTTTACCATTCATGCCGTCACCTGAAAGCTGCTTAGCTTCTGGGATGTCATGTTTGTGATAAGCAAAACCAAAACCACCGGTTTCGTGGTCAGCGGTAATGACCACTAGCGTATCTTCACGCTCTTTTACCCATTCGTAAACGGCGGCTACCGCTTCGTCAAACTTCAGCATTTCATGCAACAACCAACCTGTATCGTTTACATGACCCGCCCAATCAATTTGTCCCCCTTCAATCATCAAGAAAAAGCCATCGTCATCCTTTGATAAAATATCCAACGCTTTCATAGTCATCTCTTTTAGCGATGGCTCATCCGCACACTTATCACTTACAGTACCGTTTTTACAATTTGTGTATTCGATACCATCATTCATGGCTGAATCATCAAACAAACCCAACAACTTAGTGCCGCTGGCTTGCGCTAGTTGAGCCTTGGTAAATGCCAAGCCGTAACCAGCCGTTTGTGCTTCTTTAATTAAATTGCGGTCATCGCTACGTTTTGATTTTTTAATCACATGAGTAGGTGCATTTAACTCAGCAGCCATAGCGGCAAAGTCACCTGCTGGCACCCAGTGACGGGAACCACCACCTAACATGACATCCACACCAACCGTTAATAAATCTTCTGCTATTTCGTTTTCATACGAACGATGAGGCTGATGTGCAGCAAACGCAGCCGGTGTGGCATGGGTTAAGCGGGTATCAGAAATCAAACCCGTGGCTTTACCCATGGCTTTGGCTTTTTCTAAAATGGTTTGTACTTTATTGCCGTTATCATCAAGACCCACCGCCTCAGAAATAGAACCTTTACCCGTTGCAAGTTGTGATGCTGAACACGCAGAGTCAACCACTAAACTTGGGTTTGCCCCCATAGGTGCATTCATTGATAAACCAACGCGGCCGTTATCTGCAAAATTTTGTAACGCAGTTTTGGTTGAAGCCAAAACAGAGTTAGGCGCACGACGCGCGTACTCTTCTAATAAACCAACTTGTTGCGCCCCCATGCCGTCACCGATCATTAAGATCACGTTTTTAACTTTACCTTCATCTGCTGTTTTTACATCTGCAGATGGCTTACTACTATCAGAACCACATGCGGCTAAAAATGAGCAGCTAACCAATACGGCCAACATACTCTTTGATGGTAAGAATTTCATAGCGCCTTCCTTTTTATTAATTTCAAATTCTTTACAGCTTTATTCACTGTTGGCGCGCAGTATGGGTTGCAAATATGACAGTTTTTTTAAAATTAAACGTGCGTTCAATATAAAAAAATATAATGTGGTGAATCAATTAGTTACAATCACTTATCAAGCCATTTTAATTCTCTAATTAAGCCTTGATATTCTGTCTTTAACTAAAGTGAAATATTTTTGTCATATGATGAGGGCAAATAAAAACATGTGAGGAGCATATGCCTAAAGTCGGCATGGAGAAAATCCGTAAAGCCCAACTCATCGACGCCACCTTAGAAGCCATCGAAAAATACGGTTTTCACGGCACCACTGTTTCTGTGATCAGTAAAAAAGCTAACGTCAGCACCGGCATTATTAGCCATTACTTTGGTGACAAAGCAGGCCTAATTGACGCCAGCATGCGTTACTTACTAGAACAACTTAAACAAGAATTGCTCAAGCACTTGCCTAACAGCAATGACCACCGTGCTCGTTTACACGCCATCATTGATGCTAACTTTGCCAGTGTACAACGCTCAAAAAAAGCCGCCGTCACTTGGCTGGTATTTTGGACACAATCCATGCATTCCCCCGAACTTGCCCGTCTGCAGCGCGTAAACGCCAAACGCTTAATCTCAAACTTAAAATATTCGCTTAAACATTTAATAGATGATGAAAAAGTAGAATGGAGCGCACAGCTCATCGCCGCGCAAATTGATGGCTACTGGCTACGCAACGCCCTCAGCCAACCCGAAGGTCACGCCAGTGAAGACGCAGTAGAAACCTGTAAAACCCTGATCGACAATGTGATTCGTGATTATGGGATTGAGCAAAAGTCATGACAGCAGCAAGTGTTTATGGACTCCCATTCACGGACTACGTCCTATGGGAGTGACGGTAGCGGTTTCATCCTAATCAAAGCCACCAGCTAACCGTCTTTCCCGCGAAAGATCGTCATCCCCGAATGTTGTTATCGGAAACAAGAACCCACCCTATTTTTCAATAATCCAAGTGGCCAAAAACCACTTGTCATTTTAAATTAATTAACTGTTCAATATAAATTAAGAATTTCGTCATATTCCCCACCTAAGATTCACAGCGCGCCACTCACCATAAAACAAAAAAAGAGAGCCCAGCATGAACCTAAACCGACCCAAAATTTTTAGCAGCGCCACACTATTAACTGGCCTACTAAGTACCCTAAGCCAAAGCGCCATAGCAGCCCCCGAAGTTCACTTCGACCAATGCCAACAACCCTTCACCTACAAGGGCAATCAATATGTGGGCACCACCAACCGCGACCACATTGGTGGGCAGTGGTGTTATTTGAAAAATCCAATAAATGACAGCAATTGGGGGGTGGTGCGTGAAGAAACCATTCCTCAACAAACCACCGTTTCTGGTAACAGTTGCGCCACATCTAGCAACTATAAATTAGAAAAATTCAACGGTTGCAGCACCCGCGATAACGATGACTTTTGGTGTTATACAGAAGGCAATGGCAAAAATTGGGAAAACTGCAACGTCAGCAGCCAACCCAATGAACTGCTTGCACATACACAGCCTCAACCCAGTGAGCTGCTTGAAAAAATTGCAGTGGGTTCGTGCTTTAAAGTACAAGGCAACATGAGCCAAACCATGAACCGTCTTGTTAAAAGCCAGCCGGACTTAGTCATGTGGTTAGGGGATAACATCTACGCTGACACCACCAGCATGAGTGTGATGCAAGATAAGTACGACACAAAAAAACAAAACACTGATTATCAGCGTTTTTTAGAAGCAAACATTCCAGTACTGGCCACATGGGATGATCATGACTTTGGAGCAAACAATGCGGGCAACAACTACAGCAAACGCGAAGAAAGCCAGCAACAGTTTTTACGACACTTTGATATTCCTAACAGTGATGTGCGCCACAACCAACAAGACGGTATTTACAGCGCAATAGTACAAGGGCCACAAGGCAAACAAGTGCATTCCATCATGTTAGATGCACGCTACTTTCGCTCACCAACATTTAGCAGTTATGGCTCTTGCCAAGGGGACAACTCCACCATGTTAGGTGACGCACAATGGGCATGGTTAGCTCAAGAATTAGCAAAACCATCGGAAATTAAAATCATCGCATCAGGCATTCAAGTGTTACCGCCCCTACACCGTGATCGTAGCTTAAGCAGTTATTGTGCATACGGTAATGGCCAACAATTTAACGCAGCCGTAAGCAGCCTTAACGAAAATAATCAATCGGGCACCAGCTTTGAATCATGGGCCGAAATTCCACAAGAGCGCGAAAAATTGTTACGCCTTGCACAACAAGCCATCAACACTGGTAAAACCAAACAGGTTATTTTTGTTAGCGGCGATCAACACTGGGGGGAACTATTAGAAAAAACCATTCCTGCCAGCACCACCTATGGCCCTTCTACCACTGTGTATGAGATCACCGCATCAGGTTTTGGCCAAAACTGGCCTTTCGATATTGCCAACCCAAACCGGTTAAAGGTCTACGCCGACACACAAGGCAACGGCCAATACAACCAAACCTGCAAACTGCCGTTTAAGTACGCAGGCATCAACTACGACCACTGCATCAGCCGCGACCACGACCAACCGTGGTGTTACACCAATGCCGACAACAGCGCATGGGGCAACTGCGCACCTGAAGGCGCAACCATCCCAACAGGCCAAGTGGGTAAAGTACCTAGCAACCTAGGCAGCGTATCCACGGCTGATCGCCACATAATTAATAAATCAGGCAGTAACTATGGGCAGATTGATATTGATTGGGAGAACAACAAGATTAAGTTGTCACTGCAAACAGGTAGTGAGGAAATAGTCTCGACGATTATTGATTTTTAAAATGTAGAAAATTTAAAGACTGGACTCCCATCCACAGACTTCGTCCTATGGGAGTGACGGTAGCGGCCTAGCAACAACCACAACCACCAGCCACACCGTCTTTCCCGCGAAGGATCGTCATCCCCGAATGTTGTTATCGGGGATGAGAACCCAATCCTTAACGTCAATACTTCAAAAACTTAAAAGGCAAGCAACACAGTAGATATGGACTCCCATTCACGGACTGCGTCCTATGGGAGTGACAGTAAAAACAAACAACTAAGTATTAATACTCTCCCATAAATCCACCCACTTAGGGTTTTGGCTTTGAATCAAATCAATCTTCCACTGGCGATTCCATTTTTTTATTTGCTTCTCTCTAGTAATCGCAGCATACATATCACCATGCAGTTCAAAATATACGAGGGTATGAACGCCGTATTTCTTAGTAAACCCTTCTATTAAATTATGCTTGTGTTGATAAACCCTTTGAACCAAATTACTCGTCACACCAACATATAAAGTGCCATTTGGTTTACTTGCCAAGATATAAGTGCAGGGGTTCATTTAACTATCCATGTTTTTTAAATTATGTTGGAACAACTCTCTTACACCCACAATTAGAAAAACGTATGAATTAGACTCCCATTCACGGACTACGTCCTATGGGAGTGACGGTAGCGGTTTAATCGTAATGATAGCTACCAGCCAAACCGTCATACCCGCGCATGCGGGTATCCAATCCTTAACGTCAATAATTCAAAATTTAAAAAGACAGCAACCCACTACACCTCAAGAAAAAACTCAGCCTGCGCCACGGGCTTACCATTAATGAGCACCTCAAGTTTTTGAGTACCCGTATAATACCGGCGCGTAGTAATGGCTTTAATGGCGTGTTTCTTTTGCAAACGTACCGGCTGCCCAACCTCTAAATTAAGGGTTTTCCATTTGAATACCTTGGGCGAAGTGCTGCCATTAGCTTTGACAAAATGCAGCGCAAAATCCACCACCAAAGATTGCGACTGTTTTGCCGCTGACTCCAATGACAATTCAAACTCCAAGTTATCACCCAGCACTAAGTGATCAGCCGATAACGTTAAAACAAGGTTTTTAATTTTAACCTGTTTGCTATGACCCAATAACGCAAACACCTCAGGGTGGCCCGCTTTCACCAAGGTGCGGGTAGCGTGTTTAATCACCCACTTCACGTTCGCATTACTATTGGGGTACCAAGCATGGCATTGCTCCAACACCACCTGCGGGTGGTCTTTACTAATATCATTTAAATGATTCGCCACCGAACGGCGCACATATAAACTGGCATCGTCTTTTAACGCATCAAGCCAGGGCAGGTTATCGCTTGGGTCTTTCACATAGGGTTTTAATTGAATCCCCCACGGCAAACGGGGCCGTGTACCCTCTGATACCAAACGGCGTACGTGTTCGCTATCGTCTTGTACCCAAGCTTCAAAATGTGAATGGCATAACTCAGGGTGTGCCAACAAAAACGGGCGAATGGCAAATTCCGCTGAAAACAAATGAGTTAAATCACGCAGCGCAGGCAGCGCCAATTGTGGGTGATCCACCCCATGCTCACCCACATAATCAATAATGGGCCAAGCGGCAAAACCCCGCAGCGGATCATCAGGGTCACCTGCGTCCCACACACTGGGCAACTGCAACAAACATTCAACTGCTTGCTCAAACCCTTGCGGTAAGAACTCATGCAAAACCTTAATAAGATGCTGCACCCGTTGTTTTAATTCTAATGATTCAAGGGGGCCTGTGGCTGCTTGAATAAAGGCCGCTTCATCAAATGATTTTTCTAACGCCGCTGTTTTTGCAAGCGCATCACTGATGCGTTTAACCGCAGGCAGGCCAAGGCCGTTTTTCATCAGTTCCATAATGGGGTTCTGCTCAATAAGATCAACAAAGAATAACAGGTTATAGCAGTGGTGGGAGGCAGGAATGGTTTGGTTTATTTAGGAATATAACTGATCGAACCTAACATGAGCCGAATAATCTAAGTAATCGGCTCATGTATAAAATAGCCAGTCATGCTTGGCTATAAACTCGCCATCAAGGAAGCGCCTTACTTCCTTATATTTTATTATGACTCGATGGGTGGCAGTGCTTTTACTAAATCTAAAATTTCTTTGCTGATGCCGATTAATTCTTTGAGCAATTGAGGGTTCACATCCAAATGACCTTCATACTCTGCCAAGTTTCGGGCCTTATGACATTGATCCAATACCCGCCACTTTGCTTTATCTAATTGCAATGTATGCTCTAAACACTGAAACACCAAAAAACGACTATCACTTCGATAACCATGCCAGCGTAAAGCAGCTAATGAAAGGGCATGAGCTGCTCCATACGCTAACGAAAATTGACTGTCTTCACTTAATCCTTGAATCAAAGCATCGTTTAACTTTATTTCGCCCGCACGGCACATGCCCGCGAACTCTTGCGCATCAGGGGGCTCAGGTTTTAATTGTTGTATTTTGACTAAGTTGTCCAACGCTTGCACGGGCATCCTGCCTATAGCTTTATGTTAATAAATCAATTTGGGGTTGGGCCATCACTTTACTCACAAAACTTTGGCCATCTTGTAAACGCTGAGTCAGTTCTTGTGGTGAGTAAATCGTTGGATTCACTGGCCGCTGCAATTGCGTTTCGGCTGACGCTAATAAAGTCATGATCTCGGTGTAGCTTAAATCATTCCCGACCAACATTACATCCACATCACTCCCTACGTGTTCTTCACCTTTAGCGATGGAGCCATAAATAAAGGCAAGCTCTAGCTTAGGTAATACAGACGCTAACGCACCCTGCAACACCCCTTTTACACCAAATGTCTTTTTAACAATAGCAACAAGCTCGGTAAAAATAGGGTTAACCTCATTTGCTTGATAATGGTTCTGGTTCCCCTTCTTACTCATCACTATTAATCCAGCTGCAACCAAATTACTTAATTCACGACTAATAGCGCCTCTGCCCATACCTGCAATACGCACGACCTCATTTAAATAAAAGCTTTTCTCTGGCTGACCAAATAACAAAGCCAGCACTTTTTGCTGCGCCTTAGTGAACAAGGCGTCCCCAATGTTTGTATTCATGGCATTCAACTATAAGACCCAATTTGGGTACTATAGACCCCAAATTGGGTCTTGTCGATTTTATTTTCGTAGCCACATCGATTTTTTGTACTCAGACTTCAAAAAACCATGATCAACATCATCCAACCTAAGGTAGCTATTTGTTTAAGGTTAGACACTTTTAATACAGGACAGCTTGGCAAGAAGAATCGGAACCGTGGTGGGATTAATATGCTGAATCGAGATTGGTTGGGGTTAGTGGAATATGTGTAATAAAATTAGTTTTAGAATGTTCAATATTTCAAATACTCCGTCCCCTTGATTCAAGCCCACACATCCCAATTAACCACCCCTCATAATGATACTCATAGTCCGTAGACTGATAGTCAACACAAAAGGAAGATATAAAACATTATTTAATAATGGTTTTCAGCATGGACGAGCAAATTCTTTCTAAATTTGGCTTACATATAAAGGCATTGCGGAAAGGTAAGAATTTATCGCAAGAGCAATTAGCATCCCTATCCGAACTAGATCGAACCTACATAAGCGGCATCGAACGCGGCAAAAGAAATGTTAGTTTATTAAACATAATAAAAATTGCCGGAGCGCTAGAACTTAAAGTCAGTGCCCTATTAGAGTTTTCATGGGTCAATGACCATGACTAGAGCCTACTATCAGTCAAGCTTAAGCAATTTCTTAACATCTACCGAAAATGAAATCATTGGCTGCATTACCCAGCAACAATCTCAGGATTTAGTGAGATTACAAACCAATGCTTGGTCGTCTCAAATTGAAATCCTTCAAAACCAATTAGCGCCGCTTGTTTCTACCTGTAACAAAAGCTTTATATTCTTTGAATTTTCAATTCCTAGAATGGGGCGTCGTGCCGACGTTGTTCTTGTACATAAGGGATTAATATTCGTTATTGAGTTTAAAGTAGGAAGCGACAATTATAATAGTGCCGATATTCAGCAAGCACACGGCTACGCAATAGACTTAAAGAACTTTCATGATGGTAGTCATAATAAAAAAATCATACCAATACTTATTGCTACCCATGCAAAGACTGTAAAAAATGAAATGAAACTCTCTGATGACAATGTGGTCAGCCCAATACTGTTAAATAGAAACGAGCTAACAACATTTATTAAAACCGCTTGCAATCAGTTTAAAGCTGAAACAGTTGCCCCACTGGACTGGTGTAATACAGGGTACCGACCGACACCCACAATTATCGAAGCAGCTCAATCTTTATATGCAAACCACTCCGTTGACGAGATATCAAGAAGCGATGCTGGAGCAAAAAATATAAAAGAAACATCGAGTAAACTGCTTGAAATTATTCACCAATCTAAACTCAACAATAAAAAAGCCATTTGCTTTGTAACCGGTGTTCCCGGAGCCGGTAAAACTCTTGTTGGTTTAAACATCGCAACCAAACATTCAAATAAAGATGACGATGAGTACGCTGTATTTTTAAGTGGCAATGGACCCTTGGTTGAAGTGCTACGTGAAGCACTAGCCCGTGACCAGTCAAGTAGAACTGTAGGATTAACAAAAGCAGAGGCCACTCGGAAATCCAGCCAGTTTATACAAAATATTCATCATTTCCGCGACTCTTCCATAGAGGATAAATTAGCACCTGTGGAAAAGGTGGTTATTTTTGATGAAGCACAGCGTGCTTGGGACCAGCAACAAACCAGTAAATTTATGCAAAGCAAACGAGGTCTAAAAGATTTTAATCAATCTGAACCTGATTTTTTAATCAGTGTAATGGATAGGCATGATGACTGGTGTGTGGTTATTGCGTTAGTTGGTGGCGGCCAAGAAATAAATACGGGTGAGGCTGGTATATCTGAATGGTTTAAATCAATAGAAAGTAATTTCAGCCATTGGGATTGTTATTGCTCCACAGAATTGGCATCCGATGAATATGTGACAAATAATCTGGATTTCAATAAAATAAACATCCCGATTAAAGCGGACTCTTCATTACACTTAGCCACCTCAATGCGATCATTCCGTTCTGAGAATCTTTCAAAGATGATTCATTATTTAGTAAAGGGTGATTACTGCAAATCCAAGATTATTTACGACGACCTTCATGACCTTTACCCGATCGCTGTAACCCGATGTTTATCAACCGCTAAACAATGGACTAAAGATAAAGCCAGAGCCAATGAGACCAAAGGGCTAATCGCTTCTTCAGGTGCTATACGATTAAAGCCTGAAGGTGTATTTGTTAAAAATAGATTCAATGCAAAAGAATGGTTCCTAAATGACGATACCGATATTAGGTCATGTCATTATTTAGAAGATGTCGCCACCGAATTTGACATTCAAGGCCTTGAGCTGGATTGGTGTTTAGTTGCGTGGGACGCAGACTATCGCTATATCAATAACAAATTTGAGCACTGGAAGTTTGTTGGTGCCAAATGGCACCAGCGCCATAAAGAGGCAGAGAAACGCTACCTAGAAAATGCTTATCGCGTCTTATTAACGAGAGCACGTCAAGGCTTTGTGATTTTCATACCTCAAGGGAATGATATGGATAATACTCGATTAAGAGCTTATTACGATGCAACGTTTGAATATCTTAAAAAGTGTGGCATTCAGTCTATCTAATTAAGCCCAAGTAAATTGCAGTTAATTTTAGGGGGGATTACCACACCATGATATGGGTCTTCAATATCACGGTGCGGTACAAATACAATTTTAATTACGGCTGCTGTTTTAATGTCGTATAAAAGGAATCCATTCACAAAAGCTGTAGCTCTCTATTTTGAATTCGGGCTTGCTCACGGCTTATGGCCCTTGTCATCGTGTTGCTCATATTCGGTGTACTTCTTCGCACTGCCCTTCACTAAATCTGCCGGATATTTCGCGGCGTTTTTCACCATTTTTTGCTCAACTGCTTTTAACATGTCTACATCTAATTTGGTGGCGAGGCGCAGCAAGTACACTTGTAAGTCGGCCATTTCATCAATAACCGCTTGGCATTGTTCTGGGGTTAAGTTTTTGGATTGTTCTTCGGTGAGCCATTGAAAGCATTCAACTAATTCAGATGCTTCAACGCTTAATGCCATGGAGAGATTTTTTGGTGAATGGAATTTGTCCCAATCGCGCTCGTCGGCGAAGGCTTGCAGGGGGGCTTTTAACTGCTCGAACGTGTCCATGTGCATTCCTTAGGGAAAGGAATAACCGCTATGGTGATAGCTTTGTGGTCATTCCTTAACCGCTGATATTCTATTTGGTACTTTAATCTTAATATCTTTATACCTTTTTATTAGTTTTGCCACAATGTCCAAAACTTACTATTTGATCAGGTATTTGTTTGGCCTTGGGGGTGCGGGGTGATCTCATACAATTTATCAGGGGAACGGGGATTCACCCGCGGGTGCGGGTTCGTACAATTTATAAAGCGCGATGGTGGCGTATGGATTTATCACGGGCACAAAAAAACCCGCAGGCGGCGGGTTTCTTTTGTTGTTTGCGTTTGCGGGTTAGGGCTTAGCGTACAACCGATACGTCTTCTGCTTGTAGGCCTTTTTGACCGTCTACTACGCTAAACTTAACCGCTTGGCCTTCGCTTAGTGAACGGTGGCCGCTGCCACGGATGCTGCGAAAATGAACGAATACGTCGTCGCCATTGTCACGGGTTACAAAGCCGAAGCCTTTTTTAACGTTGAACCATTTAACTTGACCGCGCTCACGACCATCATCAACATCTGACTCCACTAACGTGCCAGTGCCGCGACGCTTGAATTGCGCTTGGCTAGATGTGCTTGCTGCAATGAACAATACAACAAATGCGACAAATACAGCGGCTAAATAAGCTGCGATTGCACCGTCTTGTTGTAAAAATAGTGATACACCACCTTGATCGGCCAGTGGTTGTGCGAATATGAAGATGGCGCTACCGCCAGCCACAGAGAACAGTGCTGCCATCAAAGCAGGGGTTGGAAGTGCCAACAGCACACAGACTAATGCTTTCTTTAACAGTGAATTTTGCATCTTTAACCTTCTTTCTTACGTAATTTGTCAGTTGTTACACTTGCTTGGTGTACAATTCAGGCAAGCCTGTGTATCTAATATGAATTAGCGTTAAAAATCAACACGATAGAAATTATGACCCAATCCGACCAAGAGCAAATTGAAGACCTGCAAATGCGCATTGCCTTCTTAGAACAAAACCTCGATGAATTGAACGAAATCGTCACCAGCCAGCAAACGCAAATGGCGATGATGGAACGTGCAATGAAATATTTAAGCAGCCGTTTGGAGCAGGTATCCCCTGCTAACATTCGCAGCCCTGAAGATGAGACGCCACCGCCTCATTATTAGCCTGCTCCGTGACTTCCTATTCAAAGTGCATACTAGTAGGACACAGTCCGTGAATAGGAGTCTATGTCTTCTGTTAAGCTGTCTTTACACTATTTTGAATTATCGACGTTTAGGATTGGATACCCTCCTTCGAGGGTATGACTTCTCTATTTGGTTCACCAGTTGTCGCCCTTATACTGGATACCCGCGTGCGCGGGTATGACGGTTTGGCTGGTAGCTATCATTACGATTAAACCGCTACCGTCACTTTTACTCTTACAGATGCCTTTTATATCGTCACTCCCATAGGACGTAGTCCGTGAATGGGAGTCCATGTATTCTGTTTAGCTGCCTTTACACTATTTTGAATTATCGACGATAAGGATTGGATTCCGTCCCCGATAACCACATTCGGGGATGACGATCCTTCGCGGGAAAGACGGTTTGACAGGTAGCTGTCATTACGATTAAACCGCTACCGTCACTCCCTACCCAAGGCGCATGCTAATAGGACGCAGTCCGTGAATGGGCGTCTAAAAACCAAAAAAGCCAGCTGTTGCTGGCTTTTTTGGTTTTCAGTAACCGGTGCTCATGGGTTAGGCATTGGCTTGGGCCAGTGCTTGTTTAATCCAAGCAAAGGCTTCTTCTTCGTTTTTGAAGGTACGCATGTCTTTTATGGGAATGTTTTTAGTGGTGGCCCTAGCTGCAAATTCATGCAACGGGTTGTGTACCACAAAACCAATAAAGTCACAGCCGTTTAAAGCCGACCAGTTAAATTGGGACCAAATACGCTTTTGCACATCTGGCCCACCGGTTTCGTAGTCGTCATAGACGTTCATAATTCCCCAGGTTTGCCCTTTTAGCGTTGCCGCCATTTGAGCGAACTTGGTTTCGTATTCGGTGACCCCTTCCATATTAAACGCGCCTTTTGGGCGGCATATGAAGAGGTTACCTTCTAGTTCAACGTCATTTAAACCGTGTTGCATGTTGGTCCTGTTACTGTTTTATCAACGCTACGACGTGCGTGTTTTACGTAATGTTAATCGAGCCAGCAATAATAACAGCAAGGTCAGTAGTACCGGAATAATGGCGATGTTCAGTACTTTTAACCAGCTGCCTAGGCTTTCGATGTCTTTGTCTAGTTCGTGCCGCACATCACGCAGGGCTTTACGAATGCGCAATTTTTCTTGCTGAAAGCCGTTGAGGGTGGCTTCTTGTTCTGGGCTTAACGTAAGCGAGTCTTTATCACGCTGGGTTTCAAGCTCGGCCATACGTTGTTCGGTTTCTTCTAGCTGGCGCTGTAATGCTTGTTCGTTTTCATAAAACTCACTTTGCGCTTGTTGCTGTAAGTCTTGCACCACTTCAAATGGGCGGGCAAAACGGCCACGGCTACGAATGGCGATTAAGTCATTGCTGCCTAGGTATTGCTCAACCATATTGTTAGCCAATGCACCGTTGTCAGCCCAAGGTTGCACAATGCGTTGACCAAAGAAGTTTTGCACTTGTACCCATAAGCGGTCGGTTAACATATCGCTGTCGGCCACTACCATGACATTAATATTGTCATTGCTGGCCACGTGCTCTTTAGGTACTTCTAATTCAACCGGCGCTTTTTCAAAGTAGCTGTTTGCTTGACCACTTAGACGGGCGGCCAATACGTAACTTTCACCTGTTGGTTCAAAGCCATCCATTAATTGGCGTGGGTCTTGGGCCATGTTGTAGCGGTTTACATCAACGGTTTGTGCCACTGTGCTTGACCATAACAAGGCATCAAACGTGGTGGTGGCGTCAGTTGCTGGCTCTACAAAACCTGCGCTGACTAGGTTAACGGTTTCAAGTTCACCGGTTGCCACTTCATTTGGATTAAGGCCATCGGCTTGCAACCCTAGTAAACCTAAGTGGCGCACCGGTGGCATGCCTTGGCCCATGGACACGGTTAAACCGTATTGCGCATCGATGACCACTTGGCTGTCATCATAAATCACACCCCACTGCTGCAATAACGGTTGTAGCGGGTTGATGGCAATATCGTCTTCACCCATTGGGCTCGGTTGTTTGCCTTCGGCTTTTGGGTCAACAAAGGCAATGAGTTTGCCGCCGTTCATGACAAATTGATCAATGGCGTACAAGCTGACGTCGTCCAGTGATGACGGTTGCACAACGATTAACAGCTCGATGTCTTTTTCGATTTCTTCAATTTGATCTTCTACCCAACGTACGTCGTATAGCTGATCAAGTTGTTCAAACACGGCCCAAGGTGGAGTGGTGCCACCGCGTTGCATATCAAAGCCGCCGCGCATTTCTAGGCTGGTCATTAAACCCACCACAGGGATACGGGTTTGGCTTAAGCGGTAAATCAGTTCGCTGATTTCATATTCTAAAAATGGCTCTTTATCTGGTTGGAAAAAGCCAATAGTGGATTCATCACCTTTGCTGTTTTTTGCTTGCAAACCAAAGTACACATCATCACCTGTGGCAATGGGTACGGCTTGTAAGCCTGCTTCGGCGGCTTTGTCTTCCGCTTCTGAGAATGGCTCAGGGTCAATGAGGTTAAGCTTTAATTTACCATCAGATAACAACACATATTCTTGCAGTAGCTCTTCTACTCGCTTGGCGTAGCTGCGCAGTGCGGTTAAATCTTTGGTGGCCTTGTCTGAAAAATACAGGTTTAAGGTCACCTCTTGTTCAAGGTTGCTTACGATATTTTTAGAACCCTGAGACAAGCTATAAATTGCTTGCTCGGTTAAGTCCACACGGGCGCCTTTGAATATTACTTGGCTAATCAACAGCACCAGGACAAAACACACAGGGGCCAATACAAACTTTAATACGGACGGTTTCATATTATTCTCCTTGTGTTATTTGGCTTTGTTACGTTGCAGCATCACTTGTGTGAGATACAACCAAAGGGCCATCATGGCAAAAAAGTAAGTGATGTCACGTAAATCTAAAACACCGCGGGCAATGGCATCAAAGCGGGTTAAAAAACTTAAACCGGCAATGAAGTCAATCATGCTTTGTGGTGCCCAAGCAAAACTATCAAGCACCATAGGCACGCCGCTCACCATAAAGATAAAACACACCACCACGGTAAAAATAAACGCAACAATTTGGTTTTTACTGCAAACCGACATGCAACTGCCAATGGCTAAAAAGCTGCCTGCCATTAACCACGAGCCAATGTAACCCGCTGCAATCACGCCGTTATCTGGGTCACCCAGATACGCCACTGTGATCCACATCGGAAAAGTCAGCACTAAAGCTAAACCTGCAAACACCCATGCGGCTAAAAATTTGCCGATTACCGCATTGGTTTGGCCAATGGGTAAGGTCATGAGTAATTCGATGGTACCCATTTGACGCTCAGGTGCCCATAAACCCATGGCAATGGCTGGCATAAAAAATAGGTATAACCAAGGGTGAAAGTTAAAAAAGGCACTTAAGTCGGCTTGGCCTTTTTCATAAAAGTGACCAAGGTAAAAACTAAATACGCCCGCCAATACTAGGAACATTAAAATGAACACGTAGGCGATGGGGGTAGCAAAATAGCTGTGCAGTTGTCGCTGCATGACAATGGCTGTCATATTCATGTTAAACGTCATGGCATGCTCCTTATACGGTTTGGGCGCGAGTCACTTGACGGAATACATCGTCAAGGCGGCCTTTTTCTAGGTGAATATTTTCAACTTCCCATTGTTTGTCGTCTAACCAACGCACCACTTCTGGTAATAACATTTGGCCATCTTTTGGGAAGAGCATAAACGTGCGATCTTCTAAGTCGGCCACACATTCTACGTTTTCAATATCCGCAATAGTGGCTAGTTGCTGCTGCACATCTGTGTATTCTTCGGCCAGTTGCAAACAAATGGCATTGTGATGGCGGCTTTGACGCTCTAACTCATCGGGTTTGCCATCCAATAACAATTTGCCTTCGCTGATAATTAGGGCGCGAGAGCACACGGCGCTCACTTCTTCTAATATGTGGGTAGAGATAATCACAATTTTATCTTTGGCCAAACCTTTGATCAGCTCACGCACTTGGTGTTTTTGGTTTGGGTCAAGACCATCAGTAGGTTCATCTAAAATCAATACTTTTGGATCGTGAATAATGGCTTGTGCTAAACCTACACGACGAGCAAAACCTTTTGATAAAGTGTCGATTGGTTTGTTCAGTACCGGCTCAAGCTCTACTTGTTCGATCACTTTTGCTAAACGCTGTTCACGATCTTGGCCGGTTAAGCCACGCACTTTGGCAATGAACTGTAAAAATGCCAACACGGTCATTTCACCGTAAGCGGGGGCACCTTCAGGCAAGTAACCCATTATAGCTTGTACCGCTTGTGGGTTTTCGCTCACATTGATGTCACACACACTCACCCCACCTTGTGTGGGTTCAATGAAACCGGTGATCATTTTCATTGTGGTGGATTTACCCGCACCGTTTGGGCCTAAAAAGCCCAGAACTTCGCCGGGTGATACATCAAAACTTAGGTTATTGACCGCTGTAAACTGGTCAAAACGCTTGGTGAGATTTTGCACACGAATCATGATTAAACTCTCTATTATTATTGGGCGCAGATTAGTCATTTAAAATCGGGGAAAGTTTCATCCCCATATATTGAGTGCTGTCAATATAGCGTCACTTTTTCCGATTACAATAGCTCGATTCTGTGAATACATTAACGGCTTACGATTTTAGCGTTGGTTTGTAAGCAAGACCTGCTACAATTCGTCATTGTTTTGCGTCCAGACTATGGTTTATAAGTAGTCTGGTTTTACTGCCTACAGAGCTATTTTGGCTTTGGGTTTATATATAAAAAGGTGATGACTTTGCGCGCCCTAGTTTCTATTGTTAATGCGTTATCTCGCGGGCTTCTTAAAATTTGGGTTAGAACCAATGTGGTTGGAATCAAAGAATCACAAGAGGTTTTAACTAACCAGCCTGATCAACCGATTTTTTACGCGCTACCGCACCGTTCCTACTCTGCCAGTCTTGTGCTAGATAGCGAGACCCGCAAAAAAGGTTTGCCTCATGCCCTTGAAGCCGTTGAAATTAACGGCATAAAATTTAGTAACCGTATTATTTATTTATCACAAACAGAAGGTCGCTGGTTACGCCGTCGCTCTATGCCTTACTTGCATAAGTCAGTACCGGACATGATCGACATTTGCCAAAATAACCCTGAAATTAAGGCTCAAATTGTGCCTGTTAATGTGTTTTGGGGACGCTCGCCCGATAAAGAAAAAAGCTTTTTAAAAATATGGTTAGGTGATACTTGGTCGGTTGCCAGTAAATTACGCCGTATCGTGAGTATTATTTTAAATGGCCGCAATACGTTTGTGCATGTAAGCCCACCGCTGGATATTCAAAATATCATCAGCGAAAGCCCGAACATGGAAGCGCCCCGTTTAATTCGTAAACTGGGCCGTGTTTTACGTGTGCATTTTCGTCATACCCGCAGTGCAGTAATCGGCCCAGATTTATCTCACCGCCGAACACTTGTTCACCGTTTGATTCGTAAACCCATGGTAAAAGCCGCTATTGAAGCTGAAATGCAAGACAAAGGCATCAGCTACGAAAAAGCGGCGGCCAAAGCCATTAAATACGGTGACGAAATCGCATCAAACCAAAGCCACAGCACCATTCGTTTTTTAGATATCGTACTGACTTGGGTTTGGAACAAACTTTATAACGGTGTTCAAGTTCAAAACCTTGACCAGCTAAAAACCACCTACAAAGATAACGAAATTATTTATGTGCCGTGTCACCGCAGCCACATCGATTATTTATTATTGTCATATGTGTTATTTAAAAATGGGTTTGTGCCGCCACAAATTGCAGCGGGCATCAACTTAAACCTGCCAGTGGTTGGCCCAATTTTACGCCGTGGTGGTGCCTTCTTCATGCGCCGCAGCTTTAAAGACAATCCACTTTACAGCGCCGTATTTGATGAATATTTACATGCTATTTTTACATCGGGTTATTCAACCGAATACTTTATCGAAGGCGGCCGTTCTCGCACGGGGCGCACATTAAAACCCCGTGCCGGTATGCTTGCCATGACGGTTCGTAGTTTTCTACGTGACAGCCATAAACCCATCGTATTTATGCCCGTGTACATTGGTTACGAAAAAGTATTTGAAGGTGGTACCTACCAAGGTGAGCTGCGCGGCAAAACCAAAAAGAAAGAATCCGTTTTGGGTATTTTTAAAACCTTAAAAGATCTTAAAAAGAACTTTGGCCGCGTGTACCTAACCTTTGGTGATGCCATCGATCTAAACCAGTATCTTGAAGACAAACGCCCTGGTTGGAAAACCGAAGACCACGGTACTGATTACCGTCCAGAATGGACAAAAGAAGTGGTAAATGAGTTAGCGATTGATGTGGTTACCGGCATCAACAAAGCGGCCGCCCTTAACCCGATTAACATGCTGGCCTTGGCAATTTTAGCTGCACCAAAACAAGCTATGGATGAAACCGTTTTAGCGCAGACTCTTAACTTATACCGCGACTTAGCTAAAGACATGCCTTACAGCCATTTAACCACACTGCCAGAAGGAAACGGCAGCGATTGGATCAAGTACGCAGAAGACATGCACGTGGTTGAGCGTTTAAATCATCCTCTTGGCGACATTATCCGTATGGATGAAGCCCAAGCTGTGATGCTAACGTATTACCGTAATAACGTGATTCACTTGTTTGCCATACCATCCATGTTGGCCTGTTTGTTTATCAATAATGTGAAAATGAAACGTGACGATGTGGTGCGTTTTGCAAAAACCATTTACCCATACCTTAAAGCTGAATTATTTTTGCATTGGCAAGAAGATGAAATCAGCGGTGTGATTGACCAATGGTTAGACCTGTGTGTCAGTAAAGGGTATTTAACTCAAGATGGTGATGATCTTATTCGCCCATCGGTTAGTTCAAATAATTACATTATGTTGTCTGTGTTATCACAGCAAGTGATTCAAATTCTTGAGCGTTATTATATTGCGATTGCCCTACTGCAACGGGCAGGTACTGGCAGCGTGAGCAAAGATGACATGGTGAAAAACTGCTCGTTAATGGCTCAGCGTATTTCGATCTTGCACGGTTTAAATGCACCAGAGTTTTTTGATAAGTCACTGTTTAAAAACTTAATTGAAGAGTTACTTGAACGTAAAGTGCTTACCTTAAACGAAGAAGGCAACATCGAATTTGGCGACCGCATCGAAAGCATCGCCAATGATGCTAAGATCCTGCTAAACGCAGATCTGCGCCGTAGTATTTTGCAGGTGACATTAAACTAGCGTTTTAATGTTTAATTCATAGTCGCAATAAAAAAGGTGAGCCTGTTTAAACCGCTCACCTTTTTTTATGTACCTAATAATTTTTGAAAATTTCTAATGGCGATTGATAATGATTGATGGGTTACCTCGTCATCCCCGAGTGCTTTTATCGGGAATCCAATCTACTTGGTGATTGTTTTCATTTTGCATGGATTCCGGTTTTCTCGTTCCTCGAAACCGGAATGACGGGTGTGTGTTTTTGATATACGCCCAGTAGGATGTGGTTAGGTTTGAGCGCAGCGAGAACCGTAACCCATCGTTTTAAATCACACTATTGATGGGTTACGAAGTTCGTTGAACTCACTTTCAACCCATCCTACGAACTGAACATCGTCCTGCCTTGCTTTTAACTAGCAGTACTTGTTCGTTTTTTGCACCTAGTATATTTTTCAAACCCTTTCTGCCCCCTAACCTCGATGGTATTTTTATCAATAACTCTGTAAGAAGGATCTCCGTCGATTTTTGTGTTAGGTCGATATGTTCCTTTCTCGAAACATCCACCGGGCCCGCAAAAAGAAACAAAATACAAACAATCACAAGCTTTGCCTATTGCAAGACCAAAGTTATGACTTTCCTTTTTTTTCCAAAACCCACCTAACGGATGAGTTTTGTTTGGTTTTGCCTGTTTTTCAATATGCCAATTCGGGTCTGGTGGATTACGAATTGCAGATAATATCGTTTTGATAGTTTTAAACATTTTTTTGCCTAGCGCTCAGCTAAACGGAGGAGTGAAAATGACGGCTGTTTTACATGTTTTTGCAAAACAGGTGACAGTTTACCCAAATCCGACAAGATGCACTTGTTAGAACTACTGTTTTTGGTAGCCACTGAAGCCGACCTCTGAATATTGTTTTATTTTCTCTTTATTGCCACAGCGCACAGTCCAAGATGACAAGTAATCTGGGTCGACAACTGTTTCACCTGTTGAACGAAGGTTATATTCACCCGGATCCGCCTCAGACACATTATCGAAATCAGGCGGAATAGTGAATTCACTTTGGGTTTGATTGCGACGAATTACAATACCATCAGCGTTTGATCTGATGACTGGCCCATAGACCTGAATTTGGGTAATTACTTCATCATCATCGTCTAAGACGGTAATGCCAATTAACAGAACTTTATTGAGCAGACTATCGATGCTTTTCATATTTTGTAGTTCTAACATTTTATTCATAAGACCTTGCAAGCTCTAGCTTACCCTCATTATGCAGCAACCAAGTTATGAATAACAATAACCAAGGCGCTCATAAGAAATGCTACCTAGTGAGCTATTTATTAATAATAGTGATGGGTTACGTTCGTCATCCACGAGTGTTTTTATCGGGGATCCAATCTAATTGGCGATTGTTTTCATTTTGCATGGATTCCGGTTTTCTCGTTCCTCGAAACCGGAATGACGGGTGTGTGTTTTTGATATACGCCCAGTAGGATGTGGTTAGATTTGAGCGCAGCGAGAACCGTAACCCATCGTTTTAAATCACACTATTGATGGGTTACGAAGTTCGTGAACTCATTTCTAACCCATCCTACGAGCGACAATTACGACTTAAATCAACCAACCTGTACGAACCCACACCCGCGGGTGATTAGCGAACAAAGAGAATTCGTTGGATATTCGGTTGATTGGCTAACGGCTATTCGCGCGCAGGTGCGCGCTCCTACATATTAATTTTGAATTAATTCACACTGTACGAACCCGCACCCGCGGGTGATTGGCGTACGAAGAAAGTGCATTAGACACCCAAGTAATCGGCTAACTGTTATTCGCGCGCAGGTGCGCGCTCCTACGTATTATTTTTAAATTAACTCACACTGTACGAACCCGCACCCGCGGGTGATCCGCGAACGAAGAGAGTGCGTTGGGCATACAGGTGATTAGCCATTATGAGATAAATCTAGAGGATCAAACAAAACGAGCATAACCTAAGGATCATGCTCATGTGTTATTTAGGGTCTTAAGCGGATTTTTTCTTACCGTTAAAATTTTGCGCAAACTGATGCCGCAGTTGTAGGTACTTAGGAGTCAGTCCCACATCTTCATACATTGGGTCTCCTAACTCATCAAACGAAACCACTTTTTTACCCTGCTTATAGGGCATTTGTCGCTCAACCTCGTCTAAGGCCACACCGATTAATTGGGCGATAATTTCGTTTCGATTTAAGCCGGGATAAAGTCCGGTGAGGGCTTCGATGCGGGCTGCATCTTTAAGTGGTAGATTGATTTGATATTTCTCATCACCATTGTCGTGATGGCGGGCTGATTCCCATGTAGACATGAGCTCACGAACATTCATTTAAACTAACCTCAAACAATAACAACTTACCTTTATCAGTTTAGCTCAGCTTTGGCTAAATGGCGGATTTGGTTACCATTTATTACAAAATACATTGGCGCTGTTTTTGCTTGCTATACCTTAAGCCTTTTAGATGTAGACTAAGGTCACTATTTGCATTAAAAACAAACCGACTACAATTAATCTAACGCTCGACTTTTGCCATTAGGAAGGTTTATGACCAACACCCTAGACGCCGATTTAAAAGAAAATGTTCGATTATTAGGTAACCTGCTCAGTGATGTGATTGAGCAAGATTTAGGGGCCAGCTTCATTGATAAAATCATTGGCATTCGCACCCTAGCTAAACAGGCTCGTGCGCAAAAAGAACGCCCCGCCGACTTAATCGAAAACCTAAGGCAGTTAGCAGATGACGACATTACTCCCATTACCCGTGCCTTTAATCAGTTTTTAAACCTCGCCAACATTGCCGAGCAATATCACGATGTGATTCGCGGTCGACGTAATGACGGCGAGGCTTTTCTTGAGCAACTGGATACTGTTCTTAAAGATATGGGCAGCAAGTTAAGTAATGATGAAATTCAGCAAAAGCTCAACGCCCTTGATATTCAATTGGTGCTCACCGCCCACCCCACCGAAGTCACAAGGCGCACCTTAATTGGCAAATACGAACAAATCCTCAATGCATTAAATGGTTTAGATACCCAGCCCTTTGAGTATGAGCGCAAACAAATACTCGAGAATTTAAAACGGGTCATCGCCGAAATTTGGTATACCGATGAAATAAGACAACAACGCCCCACCCCAGAAGACGAAGCCAAGTGGGGATTTGCGGTGATCGAAGGTGCCCTTTGGCATGCGATTCCCAGATTTTATCGTGAAGTAAATGAGCTGCTTGAAAAACGCGGCCTTGATCACCTGCCGTTTGATGCTGTGCCGATTAAATTCCATTCGTGGATGGGTGGCGATCGTGATGGCAACCCAAATGTCACTGCAAAGGTGACCTCAAATGTCTTAATGCTTGGACGCTGGATGGCCGCTGATTTATATCTTAGAGACTTAGGTGAGCTTGTTAATGATTTATCGATGGAAGATTGCAATCCTTCTTTACGAGCTGTAGTTGGTAATGTGAAAGAGCCTTACCGGCACTTACTGCATGAACTAAGACAGCGATTACGGGACACCCAGCAATACACCCAAGATCAATTAAAAGGCAATCACGACAACCACAATAAAGGTTTATTTGATTTAGCATCCCTTATTACACCGTTGCAGCTTTGTTACCAGTCATTACTCGATTGCAATATGGCGGTAGTCGCCAATGGCAAATTACTGGATACCATTCGCCGCGCCCACTCTTTTGGTTTAACGCTTTGCCCACTTGATATTCGTCAAGAAAGCACACGCCATGCACAGGTGTTCGCTGAATTATGCGACTACTTAGAGTTAGGTAATTACCTTGAGTGGGATGAAGAAAAACGCGTGGCGTTTTTATTAAAAGAGCTGCAAAGCAAGCGCCCGCTGTTACCTCAAGAGTGGGAGCCTAGTCCTGATGTGCAAGAAGTACTCGACACATGCCGTGTCATAGCTAAAGAAGACCCTAGCTGTTTTAGTGCTTATGTCATCTCAATGGCTGGCGCAGCCAGTGACGTATTAGCCGTCGCATTATTGATGAAAATGAGTGGTCGCACGCAGCCTATGCCCGTGGCACCTTTATTTGAAACCCTAGATGATTTAACTCACGCCGCAGCGAGCATTGAAACCTTACTGAGTATTCCTTGGTATCGTGAATACTGCTCACACAAACAAATGGTCATGGTGGGATACAGTGACAGCGCAAAAGATGCAGGTCAGTTAGCAGCCAGTTGGGCACAATATAAAGCTCAAGAAGAGTTAGTGAACCTGTGTGATGCTCACAAGGTTGAATTAATGCTGTTTCACGGCCGCGGGGGTACGGTTGGTCGCGGGGGCGGCCCTGCCCACAGTGCTATTTTATCCCAGCCGCCAGGTTCTGTTCGTGGGCGTATTCGTGTTACTGAGCAAGGTGAAATGATTCGCTTTAAATTTGGTAACCCAGAGGTCGCCCTTAGATCACTGCAGGTTTACATGTCTGCAGTGTTACAAGCCACGGAGTTACCACCACCAGAGCCAGAACCGCAATGGCGCACCATTATGGATGAGTTAAGCACCATTGCCGTTAACAGTTATCGTGGAGTGGTACGTGAACATCCCGATTTTGTTTCGTATTTTCGTAACGTCACCCCAGAGCAAGAACTGGGTAAACTGGCACTGGGCTCGCGCCCTGCTAAACGTAAAGCCACTGGCGGCGTTGAAAGTTTGCGGGCGATTCCGTGGATTTTTGCTTGGATGCAAATTCGTTTAATGCTGCCTGCATGGTTGGGGAGTGAAAAAGCCCTGCAAGACTTTATTGATAAAGGAGAGCTGGCCACACTGCAAAATATGGCAGAAAAATGGCCGTTCTTTCAAACATTGGTGGATATGCTAGAAATGGTACTAAGCAAAACCGATCAAGGTATTGCTCAATATTATGAAAACAGACTCATCAACCAAAATGGCAGCCTAGAGGCAAAACAAGCCTTAGGTTTACAACTGCGCACCCGTTTAAGCCAAGCCATCGAAACCATTCAAAACATTAAACAGCAAAGCGTGTTATTAGAAAATAATCCCGCTTTCCGCCATTCAATGGCTGTGCGCAACCCATACACAGATCCGCTACATTATCTGCAAGCTGAGCTTCTGTATCGAACTCGAGCTCAAGGGGAGCAAGTCAACCCAAGCTTGGAGCATGCTTTAAAGGTCACCATGGCTGGCATTGCTGCCGGCATGCGTAACACTGGCTAAATTTAAGTGATTACTGGCCTCATTGAAAAATGAGGTTAGTAACTACAAACCTGCAAGTCATCTTAAAACCTATCACGGCCATTCTAAGTCATTGAAAGTTGCCATTGTGACACTTGCCCAAGGCGCACTGGTGCGGTATCGTTTGGCTCCTTTTTATTGCTCTGTTCAATAATTAAACAAAGCGGTGCAATGCCCCAATGATTTAACGCTGTCATGTCATTGGGAGATTGAATCGATACAACTTAAGGAAACATGAATGCGTATTATTTTATTAGGTGCTCCTGGCGCCGGTAAGGGTACACAAGCTCAGTTCATTTGCGAAAAGTTCAACATCCCACAAATTTCTACGGGTGATATGTTGCGTGCAGCGGTTAAAGCCGGCACACCACTTGGCAAACAAGTAGAAGAAATTATGCAAACAGGTGGATTAGTATCTGATGAGCTGATCATCTCTTTAGTTAAAGAGCGTATTGCTGAACCTGATTGTGAAAAAGGTTGTTTGTTTGATGGCTTTCCACGCACCATTCCACAAGCAGAAGCCATGATCGAAGCTGGCGTGGATATCGACTATGTGGTTGAAATCGACGTTGATGACGAAGAAATCGTTAAACGTATGAGTGGCCGTCGTGTTCACCCGGGTTCTGGTCGTACTTATCATGTCATTTTCAACCCACCTGCGGTTGAAGGTAAAGATAACGAAACCGGCGAAGACCTAATTCAACGTGAAGACGATGCAGAAGCAACCGTGCGTCACCGTTTAGGTATTTACCACGAGCAAACGGCACCTTTAGTTGGTTTTTATAAATCACTAACCGATGCCAATGCACCTAAATATGCACACATTCCTGGTGTGGGCACATTAGATGACATTCGTGATGCCGTATTCGCAGCCATTTCTTAATAAATTGCCGTGACATAAAAAAGCCAGCATTGCTGGCTTTTTTTATGTCTGCTTATCAGCCAATGACCCAAATCAAAGAAAAGACGACAAAAGTAAACCAGATTTTGTTTGGGTTCGTAAACCTGCGTAAATAATTTATGATGTACCCATTCATTTAATCCATTTACCCTTTTTATCGAGAATCAGCATGTCACAAAAAAGCGCCGTTATTTTAGTGAACCTTGGTACCCCTGATGCTCCTACTGCAAAAGCCGTTCGACGCTATTTAAAAGAATTTTTATGGGATGACCGCGTTATAAAACGTAACCCCCTTTGGTGGTTGGTACTAAATGGCATTGTTTTGACTCTAAGACCAAAGCGAGTAGCCAAACTGTATGAAAGTATCTGGGAAGGTGACAGCCCAATTCGTACAATCGGTTACAAACAACAAGAAAAATTGCAGTCACTACTAGGTGATACCGTGCATGTCGAGCTAGCGATGACCTATGGCCACCCTTCATTTAAACACAGCCTTGAAAAACTAAACGCGCAAGGGTTTGAAAACATTATAGTTTTACCGCTTTACCCACAATATAGCGCCACCACAACCGGCGCTATTTACGATCAAGTGGCCACCTTTATTAAAAGCCAGCGTAACTTACCCGCTATCCATTTAATTAAGGATTATCATAAAAATTCTTTTTACATTGATGCGCTTGCGAAAAAAATTGAGGATTTTTGGCAAAAAAATGGCCGCAGTGAAAAGTTATTGTTCTCTTTTCACGGGATTCCAAAAGTTTATGTTGAAAAAGGCGACCCTTATCGCGCGCAAGTAGAGAAAAGCGTCAAATTAATGGTAGAAAAGTTAAAACTCAAAGAAAACGAATACCAGCTTTGTTTTCAAAGTCGTTTTGGCCCCACAGAATGGTTACAACCCTATACAGATAAAACACTTGAAGCATGGGCAAAAGATGGAATTCGTTCTGTTGACGTGGTTTGCCCAGCATTTAGTGCCGATTGTTTAGAAACCATTGAAGAAATCGCGGAAGAAAACAAAGAAATCTTTATAGAAAACGGCGGCGAGCAATATCGTTATATTTCTGCTTTAAATGATGATGCTGAACATATCGAAATGATGGCAGAGCTAGTAAAACCTTTTTTATAAAAAAATATGACCACTGCGATATAGGAATGTTTTCCGTTTTTCACACAAATGGGCCCGTTTTGAATCTGATTTAGATTTATTGAACGGGCCTCTTTTTTTATTAAAAATCCAAAATATTAAAAAAAATCACATTTTTTTGCGCCAATATTTCTAATTTGGGGCCAATAAAGTAGTTTTTTGCAAAAAAATCATTTATTTTTCCCCATAAGACTATGCTCTTACATTTTTTATGCTATTTTTTTATTGAAACACCGTCCACAACAAGAAGGAAAATATTATGGCTCGAGGTCGTAAAAAAACTGCAGCAAAAAAACGTGTAGCGAAAAAAGCTACTGCCGTCGTTTCTCCAGCACTAACTAAAGCAACCAAAGCGGTTGATAAAGCAAATGCTGGTGTTAAAGCTGCTACTGTTAAAGTAGATGCTGCTAACAAAAAATTGGCCGCTGCTCGTAAGAAGGCAACTTCTACTAAAACAGCCGCTGCTAAAAAAGCAGTTGTAACTGCTCGTGCTGCTGCTGCGAAGCAAAAAGAAGCACTTGCTGCTGCTAAAGATAAAGTACGTGACGCTAAAGCTTCCGTTCAAGCTGCTAACGTAGAAGCTAAAGCGGCTGCTGCTGCTGCTGCTGCTAAAGCGGCACTTGAAGCTTATGAGCTATCACTGGCGAGCAAAGCTGAAGCGGATCTAGCCAAAGCACTTGCTGCTTATGAAGCTAAATGGCTTAAATCTCGTGCGAAGAAAGACGCTGCTAAAGTGAAATCTCGCACCAAGAAAGAAGAAGCTAAAACCAAAGCCGCTGCTAAAAAAGCCGCTGCTAAGCTGAAGCAACTGGCAAAACCTGCCAAGAAAAAGCCAGCTAAGAAAAAGCCTGCTAAGAAAAAAGCAGCTGCAGTACGTAAACCTGCCGCTAAAAAAGCGCCTGCGGGTCGTAAAAAGGCCAAAAAAGCTAAAAAATAAGCTTTGATGGTTAGTTAGATCAAAAACCAGTTCAGTTTTGCTGAACTGGTTTTTTTATGCCTACCTGTTTGTTACATCTAATTTCAATGCTTCGTTTTTTTCAAAGTTAGGTTTCTGCTAGAATACTTGGCTAATTAGTCTATTGAAGTATTCCTATGGCCAACTTTCTTGCCATTGAAGCTGCCAGCGATAGTTGCTCGGTGGCATTAAGTTGTAACGGCACACTTATTTCACGTGTTGAAGCGGCACCGCGTATGCACAGTCGCCTGCTTTACCCTATGCTCAACGATGTTATGAGCGAAGCGGGGATCCGTCCAAATCAATTGGAAAGTGTTATTTTTGGTAAAGGACCAGGCTCTTTTACTGGCTTACGTATTGCTGCATCCACCGCTCAAGGGATTGGCTTTGCTTGTGACATCCCATTAATTGGCGTATCGACTTTGCAAGCTATGGCCCAGCAAGCATTTATCGAGCAACACAAAGATCAAGTTCTTGCCATTATGGACGCTCGCATGAACGAGCTTTACTTAGGGCAATACTCACTGGATACAAATACGGGCTTAATGACAGCCTGTATTGACGATTTAATATGCCCTATTAACGTGCAATCAGATGCGTTGAATTTATTAAACGCCAATCATTACGCCTGCGGACATGGATTGAAATTATGGGATAAGTTTGACTCATCATTACAGTCTTTAATTACTCAGCAAGATGTAGAACAGGTCTTAAAAGCCGACTCATTATTTCCTCAAGCCCTTTCTCTTTATAGTGCAGGCGAAGTGTTAGCCCCTGAGAATATTGAACTTGTTTACCTGCGTGAACAAAGTCACTGGAAAACCATTAAGCAACAAAAACAACAAAGCTAACATTAAGGATTCATATGGAATGGTGGCAAGCCGTTATTTTGGCCATTTTGCAGGGACTAACAGAATTCTTACCGATTTCCAGTTCAGCCCATTTAATTTTACCCTCCCAACTATTAGGCTGGCCGGATCAAGGTTTGGCATTTGATGTGGCTGTACATGTGGGTACGTTATTAGCGGTTATGGCTTATTTTCGTCATGACATCGTTAAATTAACAAAGGGGTTCTTCGATAGTACTTTTTTTGCCAAACCCAACATGGACGGTAAATTAGCCTGGTGCATTATCTTGGCGACGCTACCAGCCGGTTTTTTGGGTTTATGTCTTAATGGCAGTATTGAAACCTATTTACGCGATTCACTCGTAATTGCCACCACCACTATCGTATTTGGTTTATTGCTTTGGTATGCGGACCGTAAACAAAACCTCACCAAACCCATTACTGATATTGGTTTTCGCCAAGCCTTTTTGATCGGCTGTGCACAAGCATTAGCTTTAATCCCCGGCACCAGTCGTTCAGGCATCACCATTACCATGGCCATGTTATTGGGGTTTGATCGTCAAGCGGCTGCGCGTTTTAGCTTTTTGTTATCTATTCCCCTTATATTGCTCGCAGGCAGTTACAAAACCTATGAAATGCTCACCACCACTCACCCTATTCCATGGAGTTTTATCTTTATGGGTGCATTAGTGTCATGTGTGAGCGCGTATATTTGTATTTATTTCTTTTTGAAGCTAATTGAGCAGCTTTCTATGACGCCATTTGTAATTTACCGCTTACTACTTGGCGCATTTCTATTTTTAGGCGTAGCCATGGGATGGTTTATTTAATGACGCAGCCCCTTACGCTTGTATGCCAAGTGCCGCAATTAGCTGAACAAGCCCAACGCATTAGTGAAAATTTGGGTATTGCTATGAGTAAACGCATTCCTGAACACGCTGAATTTGTTTTAAATTTAGATGAAAGCGGATTAAGTCTGTGTAAACCCTTTGATAAATCTGTGGGAGATCTGCAAATTGATTTCACCGATGGCGCGCTTACTTGGCGTCGCCAACATGGCGGCGGTACCGGTCAAGCCATTGCTAAAGCGGTGGGTTTAAAACAAAGAAAACAACTCAACATACTGGATGCCACTGCCGGCACCGCAACAGATGCCTTTGTGCTCGCTGCATTGGACTGTAAGGTGACTATGGTAGAACGTCACCCTGTGGTGGCAGCATTGCTTGCAGACGCCTTAGAGCGCGCTGAGCTCAACCCAGAGGTTCATGACATTACACAGCATATGTCGCTGCACACAGGCAGTAGCATTGAATTTTTAAAACAGTGTGAAGCCGATAGCTTTGATGTGGTGTGTTTAGACCCAATGTTTCCCCATTCAGGCAAACAACAGGCACAAGTGAAAAAGTCCATGCAGTTTTTCCGCGATATGGTGGGTAAAGACGAAGATGCGGATGAGTTATTACTGCCAGCGCTTAACGCGGCAAAATACCGAGTTGTGGTGAAGCGCCCACGTAAAAGCCCGTTTTTAAATAATCAAAAACCCACGCTTAGCCAAGAAGGGAAAGCGAATCGGTTTGATATTTATGTCAATAAAGGGATGAAGGATTAACCGCTCGTCAATTACGCTGTTTTTTCTAAGGTCTTAGCTTGCTGCCAAAGGGCTTCCATTTCTTCAAGGCTGGCGTCTTCAATGGCGCGGCCTTGTAACTGCAAATGGCTTTCGATGTAGTTAAAGCGACGTTCGAATTTTGCATTGGTGCTGCGCACCGCTAGTTCGGGTTTTACTTGTACATGGCGTGCTAAATTCACCATGGCGAACATTAAATCACCTAGCTCATCTTCTATGCGGTGATGCTCACCTTGCAACATGGCTTCGCGTAATTCAGCGATTTCTTCTTCAATTTTATCCAGTACTTGAACAGGCTCAGGCCAATCAAACCCCACCGTTGCCGCACGCTTTTGTAATTTTTCAGCCCGCTGAATAGCGGGTAAAGCCAGAGGGATATCCGCCAGCACGCTGGTATCTTCAATGGTTTGAGTGCCTTGCTGCTTGGCTTTTTCGTCTCGTTCTTGTTGCTTGATAGCTTCCCAGCGACCTTTGATTTGCTCATCACTTAGCGGGGTATCATTGTTTGTACTGTGTAGTTCACCACTTGGAAACACATGGGGGTGACGTCTAACGAGCTTGCTAACTAACGTGTCGATGATTTGCGGGAAATCAAAATGATTTTCCTCTTTACCTAGCTGGCTGTAAAAAATCACCTGAAACAACAAGTCGCCTAGCTCTTCTTTTAGATGGGCGTAGTCTTGTTTTTCAATGGCATCGGCCACCTCATACGCTTCTTCTAGGGTGTGAGGTAGAATACTGGCAAAGGTTTGTTTTAAGTCCCAAGGGCAACCATTTTTAGGATCGCGTAAACGGGACATTAAATACAACAAATCATCGAGCTGGTACATCTTGCGTTATCCCTTGAATTACTGATTATGACGACGCACATCCATGATGTTCGGCAGCTGTTGAAGTTTATTTAACAACTTACCAAGATGGCTTAAGCTATCAATCTCAACCGTGATTAATAAATCAGCCGTACCATCTTGTTGGCTTAAGGTATTCATCGACAAAATATTAATGTCTTCAAAAGACAGTGTCATGCTGACGTCTTTTAATAATCCGCGACGATCGTAAGCTTTGATCATTAGGTCAACCGGATACAGTTTCTCCGGCGTTTTACCCCAATTAACCTCTGTAATACGGCTAGACTGATTTTGCTTCAAATTAAGCAAGTTATTACAGTCCGCTTTATGAATACTCACGCCACGACCTTGAGTAATAAAACCAACGATAGGATCACCAGGCACAGGATGACAACATGTGGCCAGTGTACTGAGCAATTTGCCCACACCATGGATGTAAACATCACTACCATCGATAGGTTTAGGCGGCAGTGTTGGCAATAAACTTAATTGCTGATCAGGGTCTTCTTCTTTTTGCAGTTGTTTTTGCGCATGATGGATCGCTTGAGATATACGTACAGTACCGGCCCCCACTGCGGCATATAAATCATCTAAATGTTTGAAGTTTAAGTCCTGAGTGAGCTGGTGCACATCAATATTGTGGAAACCAATACGCTTTAATTCAGGCTCAAGAATCTCTTTACCATCTAAAATATTTTGGTCACGAGCTTGGTTTTTAAACCATGACGCTACTTTTGCACGGGCACGGGTGGTATTTACATAGCCGTTTTCTGGGTTCATCCAATCCCGAGATGGTCTTGCATCACGACTGGTTAAAATCTCAATTTGCTCACCGGTTTTCACTTTATACGTTAACGGTACGATACGACCGTTTACCTTGGCGCCACGACAACGGTGGCCAATTTCAGTGTGCACGCGGTAAGCAAAATCCACAGGGGTTGATTCTGGCTGCAGGTCAACCACGTGGCCGTCTGGTGTGAATACATAAATGCGATCAGGGGTTACGTCTTGACGTAGACTTCCCATTAAGTCGTTTATGTCTCCTAGTTCATCGTGCCATTCGAGTACTTGACGCAGCCATGAGATTTTTTCTTCATAACCGTTATCTTTACCACTGACATCTGTGCCCTTGTATAGCCAATGGGCACACACACCCAGCTCCGCATCATCATGCATATCAAAGGTACGAATTTGTACTTCTAATACTTTACCTTCAGGGCCGATTACGGCGGTGTGCAATGAGCGGTAACCGTTTTCTTTGGGATTGGCGATGTAGTCATCAAATTCGTGTGGAATATGTCGCCAGAACGTATGGGCGATACCCAACGCGGCATAACAGTCTTTTAATTCAGGCACTAATATGCGTACCGCTCGGATATCGTAAACTTCTGAGAAGTCGATATTCTTGCGCTGCATTTTGCGCCAAATACTATAAATATGTTTGGCTCGCCCTTGGATGTCACATTTGATTCCCGCCCCTTCAATGGCGTTCTTTAATGTTTCAACCACACTATCAATATACTGCTGACGACCTAATCGTTTTTCATCTAACAAGCTGGCGATTTTTTTGTAAGCTTCTGGCTCGATGTAACGAAAACTTAAATCTTCAAGCTCCCATTTGATTTGACCAATACCTAAGCGGTGCGCAAGGGGGGCGTATATTTCGAATACTTCACGGGCCACTTTTAAGCGGCGCTCTTGCGATGCATTTTTCACCGCACGAATAACACTGGTTCGCTCGGCCAGTTTTATTAGTGGCACACGCACATCATCAATCATGGCCACTAGCATTTTACGCATGTGTTCCACTTGTGCTTCGGCTTGACCTAATACTTTTAATTTTGAAGCGGATTGAGCTTGAGTGATGGCGGCCATTTTTAACACACCATCAATCAGTTTAGCGATTTCTTCGCCAAACTGACGCACCACATGATTCAGTGCTAAGCGCCCTTCACGTACAGGGCGATATAAAATAGCCGCTATAATACTGGCTTGATCCATATGCAATTCAGCCAGCACTTGTGTCATCTCTGTGGCTATTTGCAAACTGGAGATGTCGGCATTCCACTGTTCGCGGTTAGCAATGGCTTGCGATTCAAAGGTTTGTGCGATGTCGCACGCTTGGCGCAGCAGATCAACATCCTTTATTTCAACTTGCTCAGTGAGGCTGTGAATCCACGCATCAACATTCACTTGTCCGTCACTGATTAAGTGGTCATCCCGTACTTTAACCATAACTAATCCTTTACAAACAACGCCATGGATTCCACATGTTTTGTTTGTGGGAACATATCCATAACGGTGATTTTTTCAATTCTAAACCCAGCATCTAGCAAAGGTTGTGCATCGCGCACCAATGAACTGGGCTCACATGCGATATATAAAATTCGGCTTTTTTGTTTGCTTAACCATGGCATTAACGTAGCTGCGCCCGTGCGTGGCGGATCAAGAATAATCGCATCGGCTTTTGGTAGGCGAAACAATAATTCTTCGTCATCTAGGTTAAGGGCCATAGCAGTGATGTTGTCCATGTTGTGGCGTTGAGCGTTATGTTTAATGCGCTCAACCATTGGGCCAACCCCTTCTACCGCCAACAGGGATTTCACTTTTGGTGCCAGTGGAATACTAAAGTTACCGATACCGGCAAATAAATCTAAAAGGGTTTCTTCTGGTTTTAAATCTAACCACTGGGCCGCCAGTTCCACCATTTTTTGGTTCACTTGAGCATTACCTTGAATAAAGTCTTTCACTTGAAATTCAAGTTCAAAGTTCGAAACCGAGTAACTTAACGCTGATTCAGTTTCTGGGTAAACACACTCAAGTGACTCATCGCCCTGGAAATACATTAAACACTCATGCTGTTTAGCAAAGGCCTTTAATGTATTTTTATCGTCAGCTTGTATTGCCTTTAGGTGACGCAGCACCACAATTGGGCCTTGATCACTGGCGATTAATTCCATTTGGGTAATGACGGTTTTCGCGTTTAATTCACTGATACAAGCTTGCATAGGTGTAATTAGGGCGCTTAAAGCAGGCTCTAATACTGGGCAAGCATCAATGGCCGCTAAGTGCTTATTGGCCTCCTCACGAAAGCCGATAATAATTTCATCTAACTGCTTGCGATAGCGCACACCTAAACGAGCACGACGACGATAACCAAAACCTTCGCTGGCAATAGGCGCCTGCCAAGGAATCTCGCTCAATTTAAGTTGGCGTGTCAGCTGTTGGTGTAGGTTTTCTTGCTTGTATGGCAGCTGTTCCGCGGTAGCAAGATGCTGAAGCTGACACGCGCCACAACGACTAAAATGAGGGCAGCTTGGCTCAACTCGGTGTTCGCTGGCTTTATCAATGCTTAGCAATTGGCCTTGGCTAAAGTGACGCTGCTGCTTTTGTAAACGAACCTTAACCTCTTCACCTGGTAAGGCACCTGGCACAAACACCACTTTATTTTCATGGCGACCCACGCCGTGGGCCTCATGACTTAAGCTTTGAATGGTTAGATCTAGCTCTTGCGCTTTTTCTGTGCGCTTTACTGATTTTTTTCCGTTGCGCACAATTGCCACAATCACATTCCTAAAACAATTTGAGGCCTTAATGGCCCCAAATATTGATTTTTCAAGTAGCTGGCCATTTTACGGCAACAGGCGCGAAAAAGGCAGGTTAGCTTAGACCAAATCGGCTATTTACTTATCAAGAGGCTCATTAAACACACCCGTGGATAAATAACGGTCGCCACGATCACAAATAATGGCCACGATAATGGCGTTTTCGACCTGTTCGCTTAAACGTAATGCGCCTGCCACTGAGCCGCCAGAGCTTACACCACAAAATATGCCTTCTTCACGGGCTAAAGCACGCATGGTGTCTTCGGCTTCTTGTTGGCCGATATCCATCACAGTATCAACACGTGTCTCATCAAAGATTGAAGGCAAATACGCAGGTGACCAACGTCGAATCCCAGGAATAGAAGCCCCCTCTTTGGGCTGTAAGCCCACGATTTGAATCTCAGGATTCTGCTCTTTAAGGTATCGACTTGTGCCCATAATAGTGCCAGTTGTGCCCATTGAGCTCACAAAATGGGTGACTTTTCCTTGGGTATCTTGCCAAATTTCTGGGCCAGTCCCTTCATAATGGGCCATTGGGTTATCTAAGTTGGCAAACTGGTCAAGCACTTTGCCTTTACCATCTTGCTGCATTTGTACCGCTAAATCACGAGCATATTCCATGCCTTGATCCTTGGTGACCAAAATTAGCTGGGCACCATAGGCTTCCATGGCCCAGCGACGCTCCATACTGAGGTTATCAGGCATGATAAGCACCATTTTGTAGCCCATAATGGCGCTGGCCATGGCCAATGCGATGCCGGTATTGCCACTGGTCGCTTCAATTAAGGTATCACCTGGGGCGATATCACCGCGCTGTTGTGCCTGTTTAATCATATTTAACGCTGGGCGATCTTTTACAGAACCTGCTGGGTTATTCCCTTCAAGTTTCAATAGGATCGTATTGCTGCTATTCATGCCTAGGCGTTGTAGGCGAACTAATGGTGTATGGCCGACAAAATCGGCAATGGTAGGAAAATCCATGCTGTCATCACTTATATAACAATCTGAGCGCATAATACGCCTAATTATATCGCTTTAGTAATATCAAAAGGCAATTTGCTTATATCTTGAGAAACTGGGCTGTCTGGCTGGGTAATTCCTAATCAAATCCGTTAGAATGGCCACCCTCTAAAAATAAGTATTTTGCAGATGAATTATTGGGGCATTCAAAAACACATTCTTTGGCTAACGTTATTGCCTTGTTTAATCACGGCAGTGGCATTAGGTGGCTATTTTACACTTGATCAGCACTATCAGTTAAAGCGCCAAGCTAACGAACAAGCCAAACTTCTGAGCCAACAACTGGCCATTAAAGGGGCCGATTTATTCCATCAAGCCGGTGGTGATACCCAAAATCGCTTACAACAGTATTTAGATTTGCCACACATTCGCAGCATCTCTTTACTTGATAGTGAGCAAGAAGAGCTTATTCATATTGGCCCTAGCATGCATGCGCCCTCTTCAAAGCGCATTATCGATAACGGCTCTCATCGCTTTGAAACTGAACATAGCATCCGTATTCTCACCCCAATTTTTGATTCACGCTCACAAATGAAGAGCTTATTACTGGGCTGGATTGAGCTAGAGCTTGCCACCACTGAGCGTCAATTAGTGTTGTATAAATCACTTTTCAGCAGCATTTTATTGATATTGGCCTGTTGCTGCTTTGCACTTTATTTGTCTTACCGCTCAAGTTCTCGAATCACAGTACCTTTGCACCAAGTCAGTGACACCTTAAATGAACTGGAAGCTGGCAACCTAGAAGCCCGCGTTCAATTACCTAATTATGCCGAATTTAATGAATTATCTGGCGGCATTAACGCCATGGCAGCCAGCTTGCAACAAGCCCAACTAGAACTACAAGACAGTGTCGAGCAAGCCACTGAAGATTTAAAAAGCACCGTAGAAGCCATGGAAGTACAAAACATTGAGCTTAACTTTGCACGCCGCTCTGCTTTGGATGCCAGCAAAACAAAATCTGAATTTTTAGCAAATATGAGCCATGAAATTC
>JAGDZK010000016.1:0-139316 GCA_049115935.1 Bermanella sp.
GAAGGTTGTCGTGGTGAAGGTGGTTACCTAATCAATAAAGACGGCGAGCGTTTCATGGAACGTTATGCGCCTAACGCGAAAGACCTTGCAGGTCGTGACGTGGTAGCCCGTTCAATGGTTATGGAAATCCTTGAAGGCCGTGGTTGTGGTCCTGAAGGCGATCACGTAATGCTTAAGCTTGATCACCTAGGTGAAGAAACGCTTAACGCTAAACTGCCTGGTATTCTTGAGCTATCTCGTACATTTGCTCACGCTGACCCTGTTAAAGAGCCAATCCCAGTTGTTCCAACTTGTCACTATATGATGGGTGGTGTGCCAACTAACATTGGTGGTCAGGCGATCACTCAAGACGAAAACGGTAACGACAAAATCGTTGAAGGTTTATACGCTTGTGGTGAAGCCGCTTGTGTATCGGTACATGGCGCTAACCGTTTAGGTGGTAACTCACTGCTTGACCTTGTTGTATTTGGTCGTGCTGCTGGCTTACAAATTGAGAAGAGTTTCCGTGAAGGTTTTGATTCTATCGATCCTCGCGAAGAAGACATCAAACGTGCAATGGCTCGTTTAGATCGTCTAAACAGCTCAACATCTGGTGAAGATGTTGCAAAAGTACGTGCAGATCTTCAAAAATGTATGCAGCTTTACTTCGGTGTATTCCGTGAAGGCGAAGCCATGCAGAAAGGTCTTGAAATGCTTAAAGAGATTGGTGAACGTGTTAAAAACACTTACCTTGAAGATAAGTCTCAAGCCTTTAACACTGCACGTATCGAAGCTCTTGAGCTAGATAACTTGTATGAAGTAGCCCTTGCAACTGCAATTGCTGCTGAAGAGCGTAAAGAATCTCGTGGTGCTCACGCGCGTAACGATTTCACTGAGCGTGATGATGAAAATTGGTTGTGCCACTCATTGTACTTCCCTCAAGATCAAAGCATTAAAAAACGTGCTGTGAACTTTGAGCCGAAAACAATGCCAGCGTTCCCACCAAAAATTCGTACATACTAAGAGTGGGGGAGAGAGAATATGTTGCAAGTTAGCGTTTATCGTTACAACCCTGAAACAGATGCTGCACCCTACATGAAGGACTACCAGGTTGACACTGGTGGTAAAGATTTAATGGTGTTGGATGTTTTGGCTTTGGTTAAAGAGCAAGATACCTCTTTAGCTTATCGTCGCTCATGCCGTGAAGGTGTGTGCGGTTCTGATGGCCTGAACATTAACGGCCGAAATGGTTTAGCATGTGTGACGCCTTTATCTGAAAGTGTTAAAGGTAATAAGCTAGTATTACGTCCATTGCCTGGTTTGCCAGTTATTCGTGATCTAGTAATTGATATGAGTTTGTTCTATCAACAGTTTGAAAAGGTTAAGCCTTTCTTACAGAACAATACTCCGGCTCCTGCTATTGAGCGTCTTCAGTCCCCTGAAGAGCGTGAAAAGTTAGATGGCCTATACGAGTGTATCTTATGTGCATGTTGTTCAACTTCATGCCCATCTTTCTGGTGGAACCCTGATAAATTCATCGGTCCTGCTGGTTTGTTACAGGCTTACCGTTTCTTAGCGGATAGCCGTGATACCGCTACACAAGAGCGCTTAGATGGGTTGGATGATCCATTTAGTGTGTTCCGTTGCCGCGGTATCATGAACTGCGTAAGCGTATGTCCTAAAGGGTTGAACCCAACCCGTGCAATAGGCCACATTCGCAACATGCTGTTGACTCGTGAGATCTAAATAAATAAAGGGGCTATATGCCCCTTTATTTGTTGTGACTGTGCATTTGAAACAAAATACGTCAGGCATGGCGTAAAAAAATATAAAAAAAAGGCCCTCTAGCATCATATTTGCTAGGCTGTTATATAGTTACAAATATATATACCAAACAGGGAATCGGGTAACCCCCGTATTATTTGAAAAACTTCAGACCATATCCGGTCATCTGTCGATCCACGCAGGGAGGTTTGGAAAGTAGTGCCCCTAGACATAATTGAAAGGTGGTTTAGTCATGCACGAAGGCTCGATGGAGCAGCTATGGAATACGTCCCAACTGGCTGGTGGGAATGTAGCGTACATAGAAGAGCTATATGAAATATATTTAACGGACCCTAATGCGGTCTCTGAACAATGGCGCAGTTATTTCGCGACCCTGCCAAGAGTTGAGGGTGGTAGTCTTAACGATATTCCCCATGCTCCGATCAAAGAGCAGTTTGTTCTTATCTCTAAAAACCAGCGTCATGCTGGCACCGTAACTCAAAGCCAAGCGTCAAGTGGCTATGATCAGAAGCAGTTACGCGTTTTCCAACTAATTAATGCTTATCGTTTCCGTGGACATCAGCACGCCAAGCTTGATCCATTGGGTATTATGGAACGTGAGCAAGTCCCAGATTTAGATTTACGCTTCCATGAGTTATCTGAAGCGGATATGGATAGCATTTTCCAAACAGGCTCTTTGTTTATTGGTAAAGAAGAAGCCCCTTTATCTGAAATTGTTGAAGCACTGGATAAAACCTACTGCCAAACCGTAGGTGCTGAGTTTATGCACATCGTTGATACCGCTGAGAAACGTTGGTTTCAACAGCGCATTGAAAGTGTGCGTGCAAAACCTGAATACAGTGACGAAGCAAAAAAACATTTACTTGAGCGTTTAACCGCGGCTGAAGGCTTAGAAAAATATCTAGGCTCTAAATATCCAGGTGTTAAGCGTTTCGGTCTTGAAGGCGGTGAATCTTTAATCCCAATGATGGATGAATTGATTCAACGTTGCGGCACTTATGGTGCTAAAGAAATTGTAATCGGTATGGCCCACCGTGGTCGCTTAAACCTTTTGATCAATACACTAGGCAAAGCCCCTTCAGATTTATTTGATGAATTTGATGGTAAAGCTCAATTTGACCACTCTGGTGACGTGAAATATCACCAAGGTTTCTCTTCAAATGTATTAACCCCAGGTGGGGAAGTGCATCTTGCATTGGCGTTCAACCCGTCTCACCTTGAAATCGTATCACCTGTGGTTGAGGGCTCGGTACGTGCTCGTCAAGATCGTCGTGGCGATACCATTGGTGAGGCTGTTGTACCTGTGGCCATTCACGGTGACTCAGCGTTTGCTGGTCAAGGCGTGGTGATGGAAACCTTCCAAATGTCTCAGACCCGTGGTTATAAAACCGGTGGTACGATACATATTGTTGTTAACAACCAAGTAGGTTTTACCACGAACAAACGTGAAGACGTACGTTCGACTGAATACGCGACGGACGTTGCTAAAATGGTTCAAGCGCCGATTCTTCATGTGAATGGCGATGATCCAGAAGCGGTATTGTTTGTGACGCAATTAGCGGTTGATTACCGCAACGAATTCCACAAAGACGTGGTAATCGATTTAGTGTGTTATCGCCGTCGTGGTCACAATGAAGCAGATGAGCCTTCTGCTACTCAGCCTTTGATGTATAAAATCATTAAAGCGATTAAAACCACTCGTACATTGTATGCCGAAGCGTTGAACCAAAGTGGTGTGGTTAACGATGAGATCATTCAGTCTATGGATGAAGACTATCGTAATGCCTTAGAAGCGGGTAAACACGTTGTTAAAAGTTTGGTAACTGAACCTAAGTCTGAAATGTTTGTGGATTGGGCGCCTTACCTTGGTCACGATAACACGCTTACTGTTAGCACTGAGTTTGATCTAAAACGCTTACAAGAACTTGCTTATAAAATGCAAGATGTGCCTGAAGGGTTTGCTGTTCAGCGTCAGGTGAACAAAATATTAGAAGATCGCCGTAAAATGGCAGCGGGTGCCTTACCAATTAACTGGGGTTTTGCTGAGACCATGGCTTATTCCACGTTACTGGATGAGGGTTATCCCATTCGTTTAACGGGTCAAGATGTGGGTCGTGGTACGTTCTCCCATCGCCATGCGGTTTTGCATAATCAAAAAGATGGTACTGCATACTGTTCTTTGCAAAATATGAGTGAAGATCAACCAACTTATACTATTCATGACTCACTGCTTTCGGAAGAAGCTGTGTTAGGTTTTGAGTATGGTTACGCTACAACAACGCCTAACATGCTGGTGATTTGGGAAGCGCAGTTTGGTGACTTTGCTAACGGTGCTCAAGTGGTAATGGATCAATTTATTTCTAGTGGTGAGCATAAATGGAGTCGTCTATGCGGCTTAACTATGCTGTTGCCTCATGGTTATGAAGGTCAGGGTCCTGAGCATAGTTCTGCTCGTTTAGAGCGTTACTTGCAGTTGTGTGCTGAACACAATATGCAAGTTTGTGTGCCTTCTACACCTTCGCAGATTTTCCATTTGTTACGCCGCCAAGCGATTCGCCCGTTACGTAAACCATTGATCGTAATGTCACCGAAGAGCTTGTTGCGTCATAAAGAAGCGATTAGTACATTGGAAGACCTTGCCCAAGGCAGTTTCCAAAATGTTATTCCAGAAGTTGAAGACGTGAATCCAAAAGATATTACCCGTCTTGTTCTGTGTAGCGGTAAAGTTTACTACGATCTGATCGATCGTCGCCGTACAGAAGAAATGAAGCATGTTGCTATTGTTCGCATTGAGCAGTTGTATCCCTTCCCTGAAGAAGAGTTGTTTGCTGCGATTTCTCCATATACCAACTTAAAAGAATCGGTTTGGTGTCAAGAAGAGCCAATGAACCAAGGCGCTTGGTATAGCTCTCAGCACCATATGCGTCGTGTTGTTAATCAACATGACTCAAAACTGTATTTAGATTATGCAGGTCGAGAAGCGTCAGCCTCTCCAGCTGCAGGTTATATGGCGTTGCACTTAGAGCAACAAGAGCAATTGATCAAAGATGCATTGGGCCTGTAAGGTCAAGCGAACAACGAATTAGGAATAGTCAACATGAGTACAGAAGTTAAAGCCCCCGTTTTCCCTGAATCAGTTGCTGATGGCACCATTGCAACTTGGCACAAACAACCTGGCGAAGCGGTAAAACGCGATGAGCTTTTGGTTGATATTGAAACCGATAAAGTGGTACTAGAGGTTGTTGCCCAGTCTGACGGCGTGATTAAAGAAATCATCAAAGCCGAAGGGGATACCATTTTAAGTGCTGAAGTGATTGCAATATTTGAAGCCGGGGCTGAAGGCAGCGCGTCTGCTGATGAACCCGCTCCAGCTGCGCAAAGTGCAGAGCAAGAGCCAGCTAGCAGTGATGATTTAAAAGTGAATCCTGCGGCACGTAAGCTAGCTGAAGAAAAAGGCGTATCACTTGCTGACGTAAAATCGTCAGGTAAAGATGGTCGCATTACAAAAGAAGATGTACTTAATCATCTCAATAAAGCACCTGAGCCAGCACCTGAGCCAGCAGCTGCTCCAGCACCTGCTTCAGCGGCATCCGCTGAATCTCAAAGTGCGCCTGCACCTGTGGCATCGGCACCTGCGATTCCTAGTTTTAATCAAGGTGAGCGCGCTGAAAAACGTGTCCCTATGACTCGTTTACGCGCAACAATCGCTAAGCGTTTAGTATCTGCTCAGCAAAATGCGGCCATGTTAACCACTTACAATGAAGTGGACATGAAAGCGGTGATGGAGCTGCGTAAACAATACAAAGACATGTTTGAGAAGAAACATGACGGTGTGCGCTTAGGTTTCATGTCTTTCTTTGTTAAAGCGGCAACCGAAGCACTGAAACGTTTTCCATCTGTGAACGCATCAATTGATGGTAATGACGTGGTTTATCACGGTTATCAGGATATCGGCGTCGCTGTTTCTACTGAGAAAGGTTTAGTGGTTCCGGTACTGCGTGATGTTGATGCTATGGGCCTTGCAGATATTGAACGTAGTATTAGTGACTTTGCCGGCAAAGCACGTGAAGCCAAATTAGGTATTGAAGAGATGCAAGGTGGTACATTCACCATCACCAATGGTGGTACTTTTGGGTCACTAATGTCGACACCTATTTTAAACCCGCCACAAACTGCTATCTTAGGTATGCATAAGATTCAAGATCGTCCTATGGCGATTAATGGCCAAGTTGAAATTCGCCCCATGATGTACTTAGCATTATCTTATGATCACAGAATGATTGACGGCAAAGAAGCGGTTCAATTTTTAGTGACTATTAAAGAATTGCTAGAAGATCCAGCTCGTATTTTATTGGATATCTGATTTAAAAATAAAAAGGCCCAGTGTTAGCTGGGCTTTAATTAAATTTATGTTATGCCCTTAAGCGCGCATAAAAGGAAAAGTCATGGATAAGTTTGATGTAATTGTAATTGGTGGTGGCCCTGGTGGTTATGTTGCAGCGATTCGTGCAGCCCAATTAGGTCTAAAAACAGCTTGTATCGATAAATGGTTAAATGCAGATGGCAAAGGTGTATTTGGCGGTACTTGTTTAAATGTTGGTTGTATCCCATCTAAAGCGTTATTAGACAGCTCTTACAAGTACGAAGAAGCAAAACATAATTATGACATTCATGGTATCAGCATCAAAGATATCAAAATGGATGTGCCTGCTATGTTGTCTCGTAAAGAGACAATCGTTAAGAATTTAACTCAAGGTGTTGCTGGCTTATTTAAAGCAAACGGTGTTACACCTTTAGAAGGCTTTGGTAAGTTGCTTGCGGGTAAAAAAGTTGAATTCACCAACCATGCTGGCAAAACTGAAGTCTTAGAAACTGAAAACGTAATTATCGCCACGGGTTCTGTGCCGGTTGAAATCCCACCCGCGCCATTAACTGAAGGTGTGATTGTTGACTCCTCAGGTGCTCTTGAATTTACTGAAGCGCCTAAGCGTTTAGGTGTGATTGGTGCCGGCGTGATTGGTTTAGAGCTAGGCAGTGTTTGGAATCGTTTAGGCTCTGAAGTAACGGTTCTTGAAGCTCAAGATAAATTTCTGCACCTAGTTGATTCTCAAATTGGTAAAGAAGCGGCCAAGCAATTTAAAAAACAAGGTATGAATATCATGCTGGGTGCTCGCTTAACTGGCACCGAAGTTAAAGGTAAAGGCAAGAAGCAAGAAGTAGTGGTTTCTTATACCGATAGTGAAGGCGATAAAACAATTACCTTTGATAAATTAATCGTTGCGGTTGGTCGTCGTCCTTACACTGAGAACTTATTGTCAGGTGATTGTGGTGTAAACCTAGATGAGCGTGGGTTTATCTTTGTAAATAGCCGCTGTGCGACGGATGCCCCTGGGGTATATGCAATTGGTGACGTGGTTCGTGGACCAATGCTGGCGCATAAATCATCTGAAGAAGGTGTGATGGTTGCAGAGCGTATTGCCGGCCATAAAGCGCAAGTGAATTATGATTGCATTCCATCGGTTATTTATACGCACCCAGAAATTGCTTGGGTAGGTAAAAGTGAAGATGAACTAAAAGCAGCTGGTGATAAATATAATGTTGGTACTTTCCCATTTGCGGCGGTTGGTCGTGCAATGGCTGCCAATGACACAGCTGGTTTTGTAAAAATTATTGCTGATGCTGAAACAGACACCATTCTTGGGGCCAGTGTGATTGGACCAAGTGCTGGTGATTTGGTGCAGCAGGTGGTGATTGCCATGGAGTTTGGCTCAAGTGCAGAAGATTTAGGTATGATGGTGTTCTCACATCCAACCTTATCAGAAGCGGTTCACGAAGCTGCATTGGGCGTAAATAATCACGCCATTCATAAGCAGAATCGTAAACGTAAATAGCCTGAAAAATAAACTGGTTAGCGTAAAAGCTAGCCAGTTTTTGGTTAAACACCCTGGTTTTCACCTCTAAAGTGTCTTTTATTCTAGGTTTTTGATATAACAAAAATCTATAAGGCGCACTGAATCTTTTTGGTGCGTTATTTTCACCAAGGAAGCACGACGAGGTCATCATGAATTTACATGAATATCAGGCTAAGCAGCTTTTTGCCGCTTATGGTTTACCTGTTTCCCAAGGGGTAGTTGCCACTTCGCCTGAGGAAGCCGCAAAAGCGGCTGATAGTGTTCCCGGTAGTGCGTGGGTAGTTAAAGCGCAGGTTCATGCCGGTGGGCGAGGTAAAGCTGGTGGCGTAAAAGTAGTCAAAACCAAAGACGAGATTAAAGAATTTGCCGCCCATTGGCTGGGGCGTAATCTTGTTTCTTATCAAACCGACGCAGGCGGTCAGCCTGTACATCAAATTTTAATCGAAGAATGTACAGATATTGATCAAGAGTTGTATCTTGGTGCAGTGGTTGACCGTGCGTCTCAGCGTGTGGTTTTCATGGCATCCACCGAAGGTGGCGTTGAAATTGAAAAAGTCGCACACGAAACTCCAGAAAAAATTCTGAAAGCTGAAATAGACCCTCTAACCGGTGCTCAGCCTCATCAAGCCCGCGAGCTCGCCTTCAAATTGGGTTTAAAAGATCATCAAATCAAACAATTCACCCAAATCTTTTTAGGTTTATCAAAGCTGTTTTTCGAAAAAGACTTAGCGTTATTAGAAATCAACCCACTGGTAGTAACCAAAGCGGGTGATCTTCATTGTCTAGATGCCAAAATTAATATTGATGGCAATGCGTTATACGCACACAAAGATTTACAAGCCATGCATGACCCATCACAAGATGATGCCCGTGAAGCAGAAGCCGCTAAGTGGGAACTTAACTACGTAGCATTGGATGGCAATATCGGTTGCATGGTTAACGGTGCTGGTTTGGCCATGGGTACCATGGATATTATTAAACTGCATGGTGGCGACCCAGCTAACTTCTTAGATGTGGGTGGCGGTGCAACCAAAGAGCGTGTAGCCGAGGCGTTTAAAATTATTCTTTCTGACAGCAACGTAAAGGCTGTATTAGTGAATATTTTTGGTGGCATCGTACGCTGTGACATGATCGCAGAAGGCATTATTGGTGCAGTGAAAGAAGTGGGTGTTAAGGTGCCAGTGGTTGTTCGTTTAGAAGGTAACAACGCAGAGCTAGGCTCACAAAAATTAGCTGAAAGCGGTTTAGATATTATTGCCGCGACCAGTTTGACGGATGCCGCACAACAAGTGGTAAAAGCAGCAGGAGGCCAATAATAATGAGCATTTTAATTGATAAAAATACCAAGGTTATTTGCCAAGGCTTTACTGGCTCACAAGGTAGCTTTCATTCAGAACAAGCCATTGCATACGGCACAAAAATGGTCGGCGGTGTGACACCTGGCAAAGGTGGCACCACGCATTTAGGTTTACCTGTATTTAATACGGTAAAAGAAGCGGTAGAAGTAACCGGCGCCGAAGCCTCGGTTATTTATGTGCCTGCACCATTTTGTAAAGACTCGATTCTGGAAGCCGCTAACGGTGGAATTAAACTCATTGTGTGTATCACAGAGGGCATTCCTACTCTCGACATGATGGTATGTAAAATCCGTTGTGATGAATTAGGTGTGACCTTGATTGGGCCTAACTGTCCGGGTGTGATTACTCCAGGAGAAAGCAAAATTGGCATCATGCCGGGGCATATTCATAAGCCGGGTAAAGTGGGCATCGTATCGCGCTCAGGTACATTAACCTATGAAGCGGTTAAGCAAACCACGGATTACGGTTTTGGCCAGTCAACTTGTGTGGGTATCGGCGGCGACCCAATTCCGGGTTCAAGCTTTATTGATATTTTGCAACGTTTTCAAGATGACCCAAAAACCGAAGCCATAGTTATGATTGGTGAAATTGGTGGTACCGCTGAAGAAGAAGCGGCTGAATTCATCAAAGCTAATGTCACTAAACCTGTGGTTTCCTATATTGCCGGTGTGACCGCACCTGCGGGCAAGCGTATGGGCCATGCTGGCGCGATTATCGCGGGCGGTAAAGGTACAGCGGCTGAAAAGTTCGAAGCCCTAGAAGCGGCTGGTGTTAAAACTGTGCGCAGTCTTGCCGATATTGGTGAAGCACTGAAAGAAAAAGCAGGTTGGTAAGCCTGATTGCTGACTAAAGCCCTCATAAGAGGGCTTTTTTTTGCCTATTGATTATTGGTTAATGACCTATATCAGGGGTTTGAATCTAAAACGGAGTTAACGTGTGCCCATCTAAATCGCAGAATACTCAATTTGGGATATAACAATGCTGACTAAACATGGCTTAACAATTGGCATCGAAAGAATTAATCAAGACTGCTTTATTTCTTTAAAGGCGATAGGCAAGTTAACCCATGATGATTATTTAGCTATTACTCCGTTAATAGATGGCGCATTATCACAAGTTGAGAATCCCCATGCTGATGTTTTGTTTGATGCAACCGAACTTGATGGTTGGGAATTAAGAGCGGCTTGGGATGATTTCAAATTAGGGCTTAAGCATGGACGTGAGTTTCAAAGAATTGCCATATGCGGCAATAAGCGTTGGTTGCAGGTGGCAGCAAAGATAGGTGAGTGGTTTATCTCTGGTGATGTTAAGTATTTTGATGACGTGGATGATGCACTGGAATGGCTAGCTAACACCCACTCACACTAGGTTACCAACTCATTTCTTTGCCTTGCCAATCAAGGTAGCTCAACCGGCCATCTGCTTGAATTTGGTTAACAATCGTTTCTAGTTGCTGGGCTACAAACTCGGGTGTGAAAAGTTTGCCTTTTGCGACATTCTTCTGAAACGGCTTACTTAAATTTGTATCGGTTGTGCCTGGGTGAAACGCAAGAATTTTAATGCCTTTGGCTCTTTTGGCAAACTCCAAACTCGCATTTTTTAAAAGCATATTCAAAGCCGCTTTACTTGCTCGGTAGCTATACCAACCTCCTAGCCTGTTATCTGAAATACTGCCCACTCGTGCGCTGAAAACAATGACCTTACATTGTTGTTTTTGTATTAATGGGAAAAGCGCTTGTAGCCATAATATAGGCGTTAGGGTGTTGGCATTTATGACGGATGAAAATGTATTTGGGTCGATATCTTCAATGCGCTTTTCAACCTTTAGGCTTTCGCTATGAAGAATGCCATTGCAAATGTAAATACGATCTATGGATGGTAGGTGGAATTGATTGATTTGTTGAGCCGCGTTGGAAATCGATGTTTCAGTGTAGTCACAAACAACACTTTTAATGTTGTCATGATTTGAGCTAAATGCTTTGCGTGATACCGCAATAATATTGTCACATGAAGGTGCAAGCTGATTAATAATCGTCGTTGCAATCGCGCTGTTTGCACCGATAACGATACTATTCATTACACCCTCCTTTGTTGCATGAAAGGGGCCTTGATTGTTTTCTTTTAGAGAATATTCCAGTTATTTGATGACGATATTTTGCAAACAGCAAATAACACGGTTTTGTGATGGGTTGTAGCCATGGCCATTTTAAAGGTGAGAACCACTTACCCAGGCCCACCGAACTCCATAATAAATAGGTTGCATCTAATCCTGTTACCCACTCACCGCTTGCGGTTTTTACATGCAACAGCGCATCTAGGGTTTGTTTGTTAAGGTCGGGATAATTAGCCTCAAACGATTCATCTTGTATGTCTTCAAAAATGATGCGGTTTTGAGTGTCTTTTCTTTTTAGATGGGTGATTTCCCAATTACATAAAGGACATGAGCCATCATAAAAAACAGTGATCTTTTCATTAGATATCGTCATCTTAAAGGACCGCTTTGATGTCTTTAAGCAAGATTGCTGAACTGGGCTTAATAGAGCTGTCATAGCGTTTTACAACGTTGCCTTGGCGATCAACTAAATACTTATTAAAATTCCATTTGGGTTCACCCTGTTTTGAATTCAAGTGTTCAAATATTGGGTGGGCATTATCACCTTTAACACGTATTGGTTTACTCATAGTAAAACTGACACCAAAGTTTTTATAACAAATGCTGGCTGTTTGCGCTTCGTTAGAAGATTCTTGATTAAAGCTGTTGGAAGGGAAGCCTATAACAACGAGCCCTTTGTCTTTGTAATCTTGGTGTAGTGTTTCTAAACCTGAAAATTGTTTGGTATAGCCACAATGACTGGCGGTGTTGATGATCAGAAGAGGTTTATATTTTACAATGTCACACAGTTCTATGACGTCAGAGCTATGTAACTTATTGATGCTGGTATCAAGCCATTGAGGGCATTGAGCCCAAGAAATTGCAGGTATGATAGCGAAAAGCAGTGCGTATAGTTTCATGACTCACCCAAGTGTGATTATAAATACTATACGCATCGTAGTCGTTAATGGATTAACCCCATGAGCGGTACCAGAGAGTGGCGGTTATACCAAGTCTCGCATTAACAACGTGTAAGGGTTGTCTATATAACCCTCTGGTTTGGGGATCAATACCTTTACACCTGAGCCTTGTGCTATTTCTCTTGGCTGTTGCTTGGTATCCAGTATGCCTTTAAGTTGATAGCGCATGTTGCCAGAAGGGCTCATGAGCTCAACGTGATCACCTTCTTTAAAATGGTTTTTTACATCTATGGTTAAATAATCTGGATGTATTTCTTGAATGACCTCACCCACAAACTGCTGTTTGGTGCTTTCGGAAGTGCCCCGTTCGTAGTTCTGGTATTCATCGTGAACATGGCGGCGGTAGAAGCCTTCTGTGTAACCACGGTTAGATAGGGCTTCTAGGGTATCCATGAGCGAGCGATCAAACTCTTTTCCACCTAAGGCATCGTCAATGGCTTTGCGGTAAGTCTGTGCTGTGCGGGCAGCGTAATAGTGGCTTTTGGTGCGACCTTCAATTTTTAGGGAATGTACGCCTATATCTACCAGTTTTTGCACGTGCTGAATGGCACGTAGATCCTTTGAGTTCATGATGTAGGTGCCGTGTTCGTCTTCAAACGCAGGCATGTACTCACCTGGGCGCCCAGGTTCTTCTAATAAATACAAACCGTCAGTGGGTTCGCCTTCACCTAATGTGGGTTCAAAGTTGGGTTGCCCTGGCTGCCAAAGTTGAGCACTGTCTTTGGTGATAATGTCACCTGTATCGGTTTGGGTGGCTTCGTGGGTGTCGTATTTCCAGCGACAAGCGTTGGTGCAGGTGCCTTGGTTAGGGTCACGCTTATTAATGTAACCACTTAATAAACAGCGCCCAGAGTAGGCGATGCACAAGGCGCCATGAACAAACACTTCTAGCTCCATTTCTGGCACTAGCATGCGGATTTCTTCGATTTCTTCTAACGATAATTCACGTGATAAAATGACACGTTTAATACCCTGTTTGTGCCAAAATTTAACCGCTGCATAATTAACGGCGTTGGCTTGTACACTTAAGTGGATTGGTGTGTCAGGCCATTTCTCTTTTACCAGCATAATCAGGCCAGGGTCCGACATGATTAGGGCATCAGGTCCCATTTTGATTACAGGTTCGATGTCTTTTAGATAGCTGTGCACCTTTTTGTTATGTGGCGCAATGTTACTGGCCACATAAAATTTCTTACCCTGTAGATGGGCCTCTTGAATGCCGGTATTTAAATTAGCGAGATCAAAGTCGTTGTTACGTACCCTTAAACTGTAACGAGGTTGCCCTGCATAAACGGCATTAGCACCGTAGGCAAAGGCATAGCGCATGTTTTTGAGGGTGCCTGCGGGGCTTAGCAGTTCAGTTTTCATGGGTCACATTGGCATTGGATAAAACGGCGCATTATGCCTTGGTTTAGATTATAGGATTTGATTGAGGTCAAGCCTGCCTCAGGCTAGTGGGATTTTCTTATCCTAGTAATGGACTTGGTTATTGTTTAAAATGTCGCAAAATTTAGCACACCAGATGAGAGCCTATATATGTCTGATATTATCGAACAAATCAAAGAGCAAATTGGTAGCAATGATGTCCTTATTTACATGAAGGGCAATCCAAACCAGCCTCAGTGTGGCTTTTCAGCTCGTACTGTTTCTGCGTTGATGGAATGTGGTAAGCGTTTTGCGTACGTTGATGTGTTGTCTAACCCTGATGTGCGTGCCAACTTGCCAGCGTATGCTAATTGGCCAACCTTCCCGCAGTTGTGGGTAAAAGGTGAGTTAGTAGGTGGTTGTGACATCGTCACTGAAATGGCAGAAAGCGGTGAGCTTAAAAAGTTAATCGACGCAGCTGTACCAGACGAAGCTTAATTTGAGCCTTGTTTAAAAAACCGCCTAAGGGCGGTTTTTTTGTGCCTAGTTATTTGTTATCGCCTTGAAACCCTCATAAATACACGCTTTAGTGGCTTGTAATATAATTGTAACAATTAAAAGTTAGCCTGCGTCCAATTATAAAATATCAGGTTTCAGAATGATTAGAACGTCACGTTTTTTGGGTTTCTTAGCGAGCTTGCTATGTGCAGGCTTAGCTTACGGCTCTATATCGACAGAACAAGCGCTACGCTGGGAACAAGCTAAAACCGCTATTAATGGTGTGCCTGTTGCTTTTAAGAGCCTTCCTGGTGGCTCTTCAACTCATACGCTGTTTACGATTCATGGATCTAATACCGTAGGTGAAAGCTTGGCGCCTAAAATGGTCATGGCATACCTTGAAGCGAAAGGTGCAAAAAACTTACGTATCGTGCCTTTGGCTACACCTAATGAAAAATTGATACAAGGCGACCTTCCGAGTCTGGGTAAAACAGTTGAGGTAGCCATTGCCGCCCATGGTTCAAGCACTGGTTTTAAAAGTTTGTTAAATGGTGATGCTGATATTTGGGCGTCTTCACGGCCAGTTAAAGATAAAGAGGTATCAGCGGCTAAAGATTTTTCTGATTTACAAGAGCCTGAATCCGAGCATGTATTGGGTATTGATGGGTTAGCCATTGTGGTTAATCCAAGAAATAATATTTCGCAGCTAAGTAAAGAGCAGTTAGGTTTGATTTATTCAGGCCAAGTCACTAATTGGTCTGAACTTGGTGGACCAAATGTTTCGATTTCGTTATTCGCAAGGGATGAAAACTCAGGTACCTGGGATAGCTTTAAGAACATGGTACTTGGCAAGCGCTACCAATTAAGCGAAGCGGCTCAACGATTTGAATCCAGTGAAAACCTAGTACGTAATGTCTTACAAAATGAGGGGGGTATCGGTTTTATTGGTATGGCCTTCGTAGGTAAAAGTAAGCTGTTAGCCATCAGTGACGGTCCAGCACAGGCGTTTGAGCCTTCTCAGCTAACCGTCGCAACGGAAGATTATGCATTATCACGCCGACTGTTCTTTTATACTCATGCGCAGCCTAGTCGCGAATATGTAAAAGAATTTATGAGTTTTGCTCAAGGTATTTATGGTCAATCGATTGTGCGAAATGAGGGGTTTATCTCTCAAAATGTAGAGTCAATGGCTGCAAATTTAGCGGACGATATGCCGGCTGATTATGTTGAAATGGTGAAAGGCGCTAAGCGCTTGAGTGTTAACTTTCGTTTTCAAGAAGGCAGTGCCCAACTTGATAATAAAGCCATAAAAGATATTCAGCGCCTAGCGTATTATGTGCGTGAGCAAATGCCTAATTCAAAGCTATTATTGATTGGGTTTGGTGATAAACGTAAAAATGAGCACCGATCTAAGTTGCTATCTAAATTAAGAGCCATGGCGGTAAAACGTGAGCTATCACGTTTAGGTATTTACCCGAAGAAAACCACAGGTTACGGTGACTTTAATCCTGTGGCCTCTTTCGAAGGGGCATCTAAAGTTAAGAACCGTCGTGTTGAGGTTTGGTTACGTTAGAGCTCTCAATAGTGGGTAAGCGCCAGATATAAATGCTGACGCACCCACCGATCAATAACAATGCTAATTTCCCCCAGATAATAGGCACCACTAACCAAGCAGACACACCCATCGTTAACCAAATCGTCATGATTGTGTATATCTTGGCTTTTTTGGGCAGACCTTCGCCATTTAAGTAGTGCAACACATATTTCCCTAATCTTGGGTGTTCAACTAGCCATTGGTAAAAACGAGGGCTAGAGCGTACAAAACAGGCTGCGGCTAACAATAGGAACGGAGTAGTGGGTAAAAGTGGCAAGAAAATACCCAGAACCCCTAAGCACACGCTGAGCCAGCCAATGATGATAAGAGTCCATATGATAAGGCTATGGCGTTTTTTAGGGAGGGTTTCCATTAGATCTTATATTCTCGAACTCAATTTCTACTTAACATTGAAAAATTTATCACTTACGTGAGCAAAACACCAATGCAGCATCTATTCTTTACGTGATAAGAACAGATAAATGAAAGGTAGATTATGAGTACTGTTAACGTAAGTGATAGCGCTGGGGTATTGCTCATCGCTATAGAGGGGCGATTTGACTTTAATATCCTGCAAAAGTTTCGTGATGCGTATTCTGAAAAAGAAGGATCACAAGGTCAATTTGTCATTGATTTAGCTCAGACCGAATACATTGATAGTTCTGCTCTGGGTATGCTGTTAAATATGAAAAACCATTTAGGCGTAGAAGACAGGCAAATTGAGATAAAAAACTGCCAGCCTAATTTAATGAAAATATTCTCAATTGCTCATTTTGATAAAAAGTTTAAGTTTGTGTAACTATGCGCATATTGGTAGTAGATGATCAAGAAACCAATCGGGCGATATTAGTTTGGCTTTTAGAAGACGAAGGCCATGAGGTTATTGAAGCAAAAGATGGTTTAGAAGCGGTTAATTTATTTCAAGAATCATCGATCGATATTGTCTTAATGGATGTCATGATGCCAGTGATGGATGGTCTTGAAGCAGCAAAAAAAATCAAAGAACTGTGTGGCGATAATCGGCATGTTCCTATTATTTTTCTGACAGCACTAGAGGATGATAGAGCTCTAAGTGAATGCTTAGATTCAGGTGGGGATGATTTTCTATCTAAACCCTATAACGAAGCCGTACTAAAAGCCAAGATTTCAGCGCACCTAAGAATTCGTGAATTAACCGAGCAAATTAAAGAAAAAAATATTGAGTTAACACTGCATAATAGTCGTTGGGAGCGTGAAAAAAATATTGTTTCACATATCTTTAACCGAGCGCTAGAACATAACTTAAGTGACTGTCGAAGTCTTCGTAGTCATATTGCTCCAGCATCCACTTTTAATGGTGATATTTTATTATCCGCACCTAGTCCTGGGGGCGGTTTGTATGTGTTCTTAGGTGACTTTACCGGCCATGGTTTAGGGGCGTCAATAGGTACCCTGCCAATTGCAAATAGTTTTGATCAATTAGTGAATCGTCATTTAAGTATCGGTGAAATTGCTTATGAATTTAATCGGATGCTGTTGACCATGTTGCCGGATTATATGTTTTGCTGTGCAACATTATTAGAGTTGAATGCCAGTGGTAACAGTGTGCAGTTGTGGTCAGGTGGTTTACCTGATGGCTATATCATTGCAGCAGATGGCAGTATAAAAGAGCCAATAGTATCAAAAAATATTCCACTTGGTATTGAAAGTAGTGAGAAATTTAATAAAGCATTTGAAATTAAGAAATTAGAAGAAGGTGAAAAAATAATACTGTTAACTGACGGTATTATCGAAGCTGAAAATCCAAAAGGAGAATTCTTCACAGAAGAAGGGTTTAAAGAAACCTTTGCTTCAGGTACGACTGATCCTATGAGTACTCTTTTAGAAAGGTTGCATGTCTTTACTCAAGGAGCTGAGCAAAATGATGACATCACCTTAGTAGAAGTAAGCTCTGGTCAGGTGGTAATTGAAGGTCAAAAATCACAGGCGAATATTCAGTATGATGGAATACTATGGAATATTCGCTTCAACTTAAGCGTGTCGGATTTACAGCAAGAAAACCCAGTAGAAGAAATCATGTCTGTGCTAGGGGCTCAGACGTTACTTAGGCCAAATCGTGATGTGATTGGTTTGTTATTGGCTGAGCTATATAGCAATGCTCTTGAGCACGGTATATTAGAACTATCATCAGACATGAAGAGCACCGAAGAAGGTTTTGTTGAATACTATAATCAACGTAAGGCACGTCTTAATAAGCTTGAAAATGCGTATATTAAAATCAGTTGTAAATTACTTTACGACAATGACGATGAACTTGTTTTAAGAATAAAAATGGAAGACTCAGGCGTAGGATTTGATGTAGATGGGCTGATGGAGCGTGGTGGCGGAGATTCTTTTGGTCGCGGTGTATCACTAATACACCGCGTATGTAAGCGTACTCAATATATGAAAAACGGCAGTGCTGTAGAAACTGATTTTCCCGTTAATCAAAAATTAAGTGAAGAGATTTAGCTATCATCACCGTTATAAAGTAAGAATAAATCAATTACGTTATCAGGAATACTGGCGCAAACTTGAAGGCTTAAATCTTCATCGTCATCGATGTCAGCAAAAGCATCATCGTCAGCATTTAAACCAGACGCATAAACAACAGGAAATAGCAGTTCAGCAGCATTTTCTTCATGTTTACCATACCACTGTTCGTGTTGCTCAATGCTCAATAGGATAAAGCCAATTGCCCAGTTTTCTAGCGGTGCGGCTTCGCCATCTTCATCTGCCTCTACATTTAAGTCACACGGTACAGGGAAGCTTTGACCTGACTCTACTAGTTCAATAATTTCTTTCTGTAATAAGTTGATCAGACTAGTAATGTTATCTTTTTCACTGGTTGACCCCCATTGTGGCTCACCATTAAAAATCATTGGCAAAAGATCAAGGGTTGATAAGGTTGACGGGCTTACCGCGTTGGCGGTTAATAGGCCGTGAAGGGCAAAAAAATCTAAACCTTCAGCGGCCTCTGCTTGGTCTTCTAAAAAAAGCGCAAGGGTTTCTAATTGATCTTCATTCAGTGCGGCAGTGATAGTCATGAGGCATGTTCGCTTGTAATTAACAGATAGACTGATTTATGCTGGAGTATATCAGACTTTAGCAGATTTATAGCCCATGCGCGGACCCAGAGTAACACTTGAACAATGGCGAACATTACAAGCAGTAGTGGATCATGGTGGCTATGCACAGGCCGCAGAGGCCCTACATAAAAGCCAATCATCTATTAGCTATACCGTTGCTAAATTACAAGAGCAAATCGGCATGGAGCTTCTACATATAGAAGGTCGAAAGGCGGTACTAACCAGCGCCGGAGAATCCCTTCTACAGCGCTCTCGACATTTAATTGAACATGCCATAGAAATCGAACAGGTAGCTGCTAGCCTTGAACAAGGCTGGGAAGCTCAAGTGGCCTTAGCGACAGACGCAATTTTTCCAAAGCCAATCTTAATTGATGCTTTTAAACGTTTTTTCCCTGAAAGCCGTGGCTGTAAAATGCTCATGCGAGAAGAAGTCTTGTCCGGTGCAGCAGAGGTTTTACTGGAGAAAAAAGTCGATTTATCTATCACGCCATGGGTGCCACCTGGTTTTATGGGTGAAAAACTCATGAGTATTGATTTTGTCGCTGTGGCTCATCCTGATCATGAATTACATAAACTCGGTCGTAAAATAAGCAGTAACGATTTAACACAACACTTGCATGTGGTGATTAAAGACTCAGGCGTAAAGCAGAATAGGGATTCAGGTTGGTTAGGTTCTGATTTACGTTGGACGGTAACGAACTTAGAAAGTGCTAGGCAGTTGGTGTTAGAGGGATTAGGCTTTTCTTGGATTCCATTACACGAAGCATGTGAATACATTCAGAAAGGTCAGTTGTTACCGCTTGATCTAGAGGAGAACTACCAAAAAAATGGTAGTTTGTACCTAGTATTTGCCAATAAATCCATTGCAGGGCCTGCGACACAGTTATTAGCTTCCTATATTAAAACATGTACACAAGAGTATATAAAAAAGCAGTTAAGTCTGGATGAGTTAAGGCTTTCATCCTTAGGCTCAGCAGATTAATCTTGCCAGCTCTGGTCTTCATGGATGCTGATAAATGGCATCGAGAACCAGTAATACCCTTTTTGTGATTTTGATGGTGCAGTGCAGTTGTATCGACTGCGCCCTAGAGGTAGCGGGCCATCAAATTGTGCTTCAATAGTCAGTTGGTTGTCAGATATTGTAGTGGTAGTGGGAACAGGCGAGCCTGAAAAATAACACTGCGCTTGGTGGTGTCTAATATCTTCAGCATGAACCTTTAATGTTATTCTAGGTGTTGCTTCCTTGGCTTTGCGAATCTCTTGCTTTGGTGAATATTCAATCACAGGGAAAGCTAAGCTGTTTAACTTTGTCTTTAATGTTTGTAGATTTGAATAAACCCCAGAAGCCGGAAAGCGCGGTAAGGCTTGTAAATCGCTAAATTGATTAACGGCACCGGACTGTTGGGCAAAAGCCATATAGCCTTCATTTTTTAGTAAGTTTTTTAATATTTCATTAAATTCACCGTACGGGTAGGCGAAGTATTTAAGTCGTGGCCCTAATTGCTCTTCTAAGCGCTGCTGAGCCATAGAAATGTCTTTTGTAATGCGAGCTTGCCATTGATCTTGAGTTTCGTTATTTAACTGCTCGAGTAGGTGTAAGTGTTCAAAACTGTGATTAGCGATATTACCGCCATTGTTGTCAATTTCCTTAAGTTGCTCCCAAGTCATGGTGCTGCCATGGTTTTTATCAATGGCCTTTGGGCAAATAAAGACGGTGAATGGAAAACCTTTAGATTTTAGTTGAGGGTAAGCAGCCAGATAAATAGAGTCGTAGCCATCATCAAACGTAATGGCGACGGTTTTCCTTGAAAAAGGGGTGTTGTTCTTGATGCTTTCAATCACAAATTCTAAAGGTTTAACGTCAAAACCTAGCTCCGTTATGAGCTCTAGATGCTCGGCAAAGGCCTCTGGGGAGATACTGGTGCTTGCCGGGGTATCTGTGCTGACATGATGATATTGCAATATAATCGCTTGGTGCTGACGTATAGGGTCGTTTTGAACGTTTATACTATTACTGTGAGACGCGGTGGCAATTATAAAAATACCGATAAAAAAACTTAATTGTAACAGTGTTGAAGACATTGCATCGCCTGATGGATTTCAATAAGTGTATCAGCATTGCCACCTCTATCTGGGTGATGCTGCATTGCTAGTCGCCGATACTGCTGTTTTATGGTTTTAAAGTCAACGGGCTCGCTGAGCCCCAATTTATTGAGTGCATTTTGTTTTTGGGTGTTATTAAAATAGTGGTTCCAAAAATTATCGAGCAATGTAACGATATCGCTTTCCGTGGTATTTAATAAATTAGATATATCTAAATAAAATAATGAAAGAGGGTTGTGCTCAATCAATCCTGTTTCAGTAGAAGCTGGTTGGGCGTTGAGTTTTACCGTTATTTCTAGGCTAGATATAAAAAGCTGATAGCGGCCATGAAGACTGGTTAAAACTTGTAAGCGATACAAGGCATTAAAAATTAAAAAATGACAGCGAAATAAAGATAAATCAGTCGACATACAGTTTTTATTGAGCCGGCCAAGTTGCTGTAAATGCTGAATGATTTCGTATTCCTTACAGGGCGAGTGACTAAGAATAAATTTTTCGATATCTTGGCTTAGATCAAAATCAAACATGGCTTTTTTGTCATTATGTGGTCTATTTAGCTTAGTCGAATATGGCGATTTTTATAAGGAATATAATGGACGATATACGCATACCTTTAAAATCTGAAGCGTTAAATGATGCTCTTAAACATGGCCGAATTAACGGGTCACATGGTTGGGTGGCTCAAATAATACAAGGTAGTGATGTGGTGTTTAGGCAGGTGAGTGAGGTCCCACCTAAGCTTATATTTAGACTTTTTAAATCCGTACGTGCCATTAGTTTAACGGCCACGTTATTGCCTGCTATTGCGACGGCACTATTGTGTATTAATCTAGGTTTTACACTTGATGTCTTTATTTTAACAGCGGCTGTTATGGGCGTGCTGTTTTTACAGGTTGCCGTGAATGTATTTAATGATGTGGAGGATTACTTTAAGTTAATTGATTTACCAGGATCTTTAGGCGGAAGTGGGGTTATTCAATCCGCTTGGTTTAATGCCAAGCAAATGCAGACAATTGCTTTGGGTGCTTTGTGTTTAGCTTGTGTATGCGGGTTACCTGCTGTTTTAAAATATTCTGTTCATATTTCCGTCATTGCTTTGATAGCGGGTATTGGTGTGATTGGCTATTCAGGTAAACCGTTTCGCTTTAAATATCGAGCATTGGGCGATTTATTGGTGTTTTTGTTGTGTGGCCCAGCTTTAACAATGGGCATTGCTATAGCGGCTACTGGTAATGTACATCCTCTGGTAATTATTTTAGGCGGATATTTTGGATTTATTGCCTGTGGCATACTTAACGCAAATAATTTGAATGATATCCGTGTTGATGTTGCCAGTGGTTCAAAAACTCTAGCGAGTGTTTTAGGGTTTAATCGCGCTAGATGGCTACAGGTTGCCTATTATTTAGCGGCATTGGTGTGTTTGATTATTTTGTCGTTTTATATAGGGGTTTGGGTTTTATTGCCTATTATTTTGCTGCCTGTTTTATTTCGACACCTTTTAATCATTTTTAAGGCCCAAGATAGTGATCATAATTCATTAAAAGAGATTCGGTTCGATGCAGCAAAATTACATTTACTATTGAGTGTGACGGTTTGTATTGGGTTAATAATATAAGAATGTGTATGACGGTGTATTTTGAAGACTAAGCTCGTAACGGAAGAAGGCTTTGCTGCTTTAAAAGAGGAGCTTGATCACCTGTGGCGTGTTTATCGCCCAGAGATTACGCAAAAGGTAACTTGGGCGGCAAGTTTGGGTGATCGCTCAGAAAACGCCGATTATAAAGAGAATAAACGAATACTGCGTCAAATTGACAGTCGTGTACGTTATCTCAGTAAGTGTATTGAAAGTTTGCAGGTGGTTAAGTATTCACCAGAACAAGAGGGAAAGGTTTTTTTTGGAGCATTTGTTGAAATTGAAAATGACGTGGGTGATGAAAAGCATTTTCGAATAGTTGGCCCAGAAGAGATTTACGCTCAAAGTAAGAATATTTCGATAGATAGCCCCATGGCAAGGGCCCTGTTGGGTAAGTCAGAAGGTGATGATGTGGTGGTAAATACACCAAGCGGAGCCCAAGAGTGGTACATCACACACATACATTACAAGGTAAGGGGCTAGCTGCTTATCTTGCCGTTTTTCTAAATTAGCGCCTTTTCCGGATTGATCTAAACTTATAAGAGCATCTTTTTGGAGAAGCCTTATGCGTTTTGTTTTGTTTTTGCTATGTCTATGCTTGGTCAATATTGTACATGCCGAAAAGGGCAGTAGCAGTGTTGCAGATGTCTATAAATTAAGCCCATCTATATATGATGTAAAAGGCATGGGTAACTGGCAAAAAGGCAGTCGGGGCGGGCAAATTCGACTGGTCATTACCCGTACGCAGAAACAAGATGAGGTGTTTTTACAGTGGGTGCAATGGGATGATAAAGGCCCTGAAATTGTAAAAAGCACGATGGCGATTAAAGAGATTCAACAACAGGGTCGATTCAAAGTAGACTTTATTCGAAGAGAAACTGTGGGGCATTCCCGCAAAATTGTTTTAGGCTTAGAAAACCTGTACGACAAAACATCCCTAAGGGGGATTATCCAGGTACAGGATTTAGGTGTATATTCGTGCAAATTTGAGTAATGATACGAATTATTGGGCCTATCCAATAATGGTTAGTAGAGCATTAGTAACACTAACCTTAGTGGTATGTAAGTCAGCTTTGACTTTTTGTATTTGAACCTCAGCATCCTTTAAGGAAAACCCTTCTTTTTTCGCATTACCTGGGCCAATTTTACTTTCGACATTGGACGCCCATTTTATGACTGGCCCCATGATTCCCTCAAATTTCATGCCTAGAATGGTTTCTATTTTTGCTCCTAGTATTTGCTTATCTGATAAGCCTGCTTCAATAGCAATGACAGGCCCGACAATGAGACTGGTTTTTGCACCAAGCACCATCGAATTTTCACTACCAAAAGTTTCACTTCGCCGATTGCCATAGAGCGCTTTATAAAGTTCAGATGTTTTGAAAACAGCTTCAATTGATTTAGCAGTAATATGTTTTTTGGAATGTTCAGATACGTTAATGACCTTGTCACGACTGATACCATCGATCTCGACTGAACTTCGGCCGTTATTTTGTATTCGTTGAGTATCGCCTGTGCGTTTTACGTATGAGTTGCCTTCTTGAATATTAACTGTATCCGCATGACTTATTTTAAATTGATTAAGATGGTTTCTGGTTATGTAGTCATCAGCTGTGGGTTGATGGTCAGTTGGAAAGCCACTGGTGATAGAGTCCGTTGCATTAGTTTGGTCGTTATTTATGTGCTCAATGTAGCGAGGTCCGTAATTTAAAGTTTTATGCGGGCCTAGGTCATTTTTTCTAACCGTCACAATGTGACCGTCGTGAAAATTGTAGCGATTGCCAAATAGTTTTCTAACCATGCCAACTTGACGATCAATAGGGGCATTTAGGGATGCGTTATAATGCGCAGTATCGTCATTTAATATTAAACTATGGCTAAATGAGTATGATTGGTTGGGCAATGTATAAATTTGATCAGGTTTTTTAGCATGGACCTCACGATACTGTTGGCCAAAATAATAACTAGGGTTATCACCAAGATAAAAAGTTACGCTGTCTTGGATTTTATAGTTTTGACCTTGTATTGATGAAAGGTTGTAATTCATGCTGTTTAAATCTAATGCTTCACTTGGTATAAATAAGGTACCTTGATTATCTAGTCGTTGATAATTACTGATTGTTGCTGTTGCTGATGTGGGGGTTGTGGTGGACTGCCCTGCAGGTATGTTTTGATTAGATTGTTTGTTCATTGGTGCACGAAAAGAAGCTGTAAATGAGCGACCCGCTTCTATGTTCATTAATCCGCTGGTAGAAAAATGAGCCGTGTAAGGGTTCTCATTGTTACTGACTATTTGTGTTGATTGCGAATTTTCTAATGCTGAGCTGATATACGGTAAATCTGGGTGACCACCTAAGTAGTTGATTTGTACCTCGGTGCCAGGTAGTAATGGGATATCAAGGTGATTATCTTTTGCTGCTGTGAGTGAGCGACGAATCCAATGGGATATTTTTAAACTTTTAATGTAATCAAAGGTTACTTGATAGCGGCCTAAATTATCTCGATAAGAAAGTGAAGGATTGTCGTAACTTGAAAAAATTCGGGCTGTTGATGAAATGGCTTTTGGAATTGCAGTTTCATGTTCAGGTCTGTAATACAATAAGGCAGGGATTGCGCTGAAATGCGCGAGATACTCTACATCATTCTCGGATTTTGAATAGTCTAGGTTAATGGCTGAGTGCTTAACGTTCGTTATAAGCAGCTCAATTGGTGAGGCACCAGGAGTTAGCTGTACATTAATGACGAATCCAGGTTTTAGCCCTGTTGCGCTGGTTTTCCCCTCATATACATCGGCTTTGCACTGCTCTTGTTCAAGCCGTCTTTGTGCAATGATGCTTGCTTCTAATTCACTATCTATACCAATATTATGAATAGCGTTAGATAATTGTTCTGATTGAAATGATCCAGCTTGCGATTGAATTAATAATGAGTCATTACTTGGGTTACGTCCTTCAACCGTAACATGAGAGATCGTTGTACTTTTGTTGATGCTGAGTGACAAAATTGAAGTATCTTTTTGGGATGAGCTTGGCTGTTCATTAAATTCGAATATTCGGTCATCGACAGGGTATTGATTGTCGTCGGCAAAAATGAGTTTGTCATCCGCTTCATAATCAAAGTAATAATAAACGCCCCAATGTTCGCTTAATCGATTGATAAAATGATAATCAGTTTCTTTGTATTGGTGTATGAAGGTTTTACTTGGGATGACATCGGTGACAGCCATATGAAAATCAAGTTCTGAATATTTTAATAATACTTCAGATATAGTTTGTAAGGGTGATTGTTCTAAATATATATCCGAACATATTGCAGTATTGCTTTGGGATAAAAGTGAACATAGTACTATTTCGAATTGTTGCTGGTTGCTGTCACTCATGAAGTTTTGTTGCATGGTTATGATGACACCATGAATAAAGTGATCACGATTATTTATGTTGATTTTAATGCGAGCGGTTTGATTTAGGTAATCCTGAGTGTTGATATTCTCTTTGCCTGAACATTGAAGTGTTAAGCGAAAAGTATAATCTCGTGAAAGCTTTTCCTCTCCTTGCATTGTTAATACGATAAAAGGTGTGCCTGAACCATTCACATTTAAAGAAATAACATGAGACATTGTGAGATTGCCATTGAGGATATGTAGTCAGTTAAGCAATGATTTATGACAATTTTAATACTGAGTCTCAATGAATGGATGCTTGGCGGATTTTACCTATAAAGGTTTGAAAATATATTTCGTTAATAGATAAAAAACAGGAAATGCTAAAAAATTTTTTGTATGCGCTTGGGCAGGATGGTTTCAGGCTGAATGTGAGTATTACGCCGAAAAATTCGGCGTAATAAACGGATGTTAAATAAGTATAAAGTATGAATTAATCGGTGGGTGTTTCACTGGTAAGATTAATAGCATCAATTAAATTATCAGGCTTTAATCTTGGCGGCATTTGTGCAAATTTACCAACCCCTTCAATGACTTGGCCGTCAGCATGTTCATAGGCTTCTCTTTCAGAACTGCGATCAATGGCAAGGTTTTCAAAATCAAATAATTGAGTGTCAGCTAATTGTGATGGCGCAATATTTTGTAAGCCATTAAACACTTGTTGCACACGCCCAGGGGTGTCTTTTTCCCATTGAGCAAGCATGGCTTTAATATTTTGACGCTGTAGGTTTTCTTGGCTGCCGCATAAGTTACACGGAATAATTGGATACTGTTTTATTTTTGAAAACTCAGCAATATCACTTTCTTTGCAATAGGCCAATGGGCGAATGACAATATTACGCTTGTCATCACTTAATAGCTTTGGTGGCATGGCAGCAAAGCGTGCACCATAAAACAGATTTAAGAATAAGGTTTCTACAATGTCATCGCGGTGATGACCAAGTGCTACTTTATTGCAGTTAATGTCTTCTGCAAAAGCATATAGGGTGCCGCGACGAAGGCGAGAGCAAAGCCCGCAGGTGGTTCTTCCTTCAGGCACTTTTTCTTTTACCACGGAGTAGGTGTCACGGTTAACGATGTAGTATTCGATGTCTAACGTATCTAGGTAGCTAGGTAGTATGTGTTCAGGGAAGCCCGGCTGTTTTTGATCTAGGTTAACAGCCACTAACTCAAATTTAACTGGTGCGCTTTTTTGCAAGCTGATTAGGATATCCAGCATGGTATAGCTGTCTTTGCCGCCAGATAGGCACACCATGATGCGGTCGCCTTCTTCAATCATATTGAAGTCGGCAATCGCTCGACCCACGTCACGACGTATACGCTTTTGAAGTTTATTAAATTCTGTTTTTTGCTTTTTGTCTGCTTCAGGTGTCTGAGACACACTGGCATCAACGAACTGAACCATTATACAACCTAGCTAAACCTGCTTAAGGCGCGGATTCTAGCGCAATTTGCACCTACTTGCCTATGAAATAGGGTTATAAGGCTGGCTGATTTGCGTGTTTAGGCTGCAAGGTTTGATTTTTTCTTTAATGATTCAAAGCGTTCAATGTATGCGTTAACGCTGGCATGGGGGCGACTGTGGAAGTGACGGTGCCAAAACTTAGCCATAGCTGGCAAGTCATCGGCTTTGGGCAACGGTTTACCTTTGCGCACATAGATTAGCCAAGCAATGGCAGTGGCATAACGCAGGTTGGTTGTCAGTTCACAGTGAGGGTTTAGCAAAAACTCATGCTGACTGGCAAGACCGCGTACTCGGCTGGCAAGGTCAGGGTCTTTTGCTAAGAATTGGTCCCATAATAGTTGATGGCTTCGAGGCGTGATGTGATAAACACCTAAACCTGTTCCGCTTAACTGTTTTAACTCATAGCCCATAGCAGACTCAACTGCAGCGGTACCCATTAATAATGTTTCAGCGGCTAAGGAGTATTGGTTTAAATACTCCAAGGTAGGGCGAATGACCAAGTGCCTAAGTTCATCGGGGCACAATCCCATGTGTGGTGTCCTTGCATCTAGTGCGGTAATGCTTGTTGGTAAAGTTAGTTAAACACTAGATGTTAATATGAAAAAAGCAAAAAAATCCTTGCAATCTATTTTTTGCTTTAATCTCAAGGTGTTACTGCTTAGGAGTGTTGCTGATCGCAGGTAGGAGTTTCTGGGTTGCCCGATAGAGCATTGAGTTCAGCGGCATTCAGCAAAGAGATTTCTTTGCCTTCTGTTTTAATTAAGCTGTTTTTTTGGAAGCGAGTAAATATTCGACTTACGGTTTCAACCGCTAAACCTAGGTAGTTACTGATGTCGACCCGTGACATGGAAAGGCGGAAAGATTTTGCAGAGAATCCGCGACGTTCGAATCGAGAGCTTAAATCCAATAAGAAGTAGGCCATACGTTCATCCGCGCTTTTTTTAGAAAGCTGCAGCATCATTTGTTGGTCTTGGCGAATTTCACCACCCATATTGCGCATGATTTGTTTACGCAGCCCAGGTATTTCATCACACAGGGTTTCGAGTTGATCAAGTGGTAGTTCACATACAGTGGTGGTTTCTAATGCTTTAGCCGATAAAGGGTAGGTGTCTTTAGAATAACCGGATAAACCAACTAGTTCGCTAGCTAAGTGGAAGCCAGTGATTTGTTCTTCACCACTTGAAGCCACCGTATAGGTTTTAATGGCACCGGTACGAATGGCGTATACGGCTTTAAAAGGATCGCCTTGTTTAAATAAAAGCTCGCCTTTTTGAATGGGACGGCCACGCTTAATGACCTTGTCTAACGCATCAAGATCGGCGCGTTCAAGTGCAATTGGTAGGCACAAAGAACTCAAGCTACAGGTACTACAATGGGTTTGGCCACTTTTGCTCGACGCAAGAAAATGAACCGATTGCGTATCCTTTGACATGAGTTTCTCCTATAGCTGCAATAACACTAAGTACAATAAACCAATACTATTATTTATAGATGCTATTGTCAGGTTAAATTTATGGCCCAAGGGGCAACTATGGTCCAAATACCAAAGATGATAATGGTCCCGCCAAGTGCCAATTTAACTAACCAGTGACGTTTGAAATGATTAAGTTGAGAGGTAAACACTGCAAAACTTAATAAGGCGGGAATATTTCCTAAGCCAAATGCCATCATAAGCGTCGCGCTGTGCAAGGGATTGGCCGACACCAAGGCCCAGCTAAGCGTGCTATAGACCAGTCCGCATGGAAGCAAACCCCAAATCAGTCCAAGCCCTAGAGCCTGTTTAACAGAGCGTACAGGCAGTACATGCTTGCTAAGTGGTTGCACATAACGCCAAAGCTTTGAACCGCCTTTTTCTAACCAAACTAAGCTTTGGGTACTACCCAGTACATATAACCCCATTAAGATCAAAATTACGCCAGATATAGAGCGTAAAATGGCCCCAGCAAGTTCGTGACTAGATGCGAGCCAAAGACCAATTACACCGGCCAATAAACCGATTACGCCATAGGTAGTGATACGCCCAAGGTGATAACTTAATTGAAGTGTAAATGGCCGTGCGTGCTCAGTGTTAACTGACAGAGCACCTACAATTCCGCCACACATTCCCATGCAATGGATGCTGCCAAACAGCCCAAGCAGAAAAGCGGTCAGGTAAGAAAGCGGTTCAATCATTGATTTGTGTCTTTAGGCTCTTTGTTTTTGTCATCAATTTCAGGTTTTGTGTTTTCTTGCGCTGGCGTGTCGTCGTCATCAAATAAAATACGGTGGGCAGGGCTGTCTAAATCATCAAACTGGCCGCCTTTGTTTGCCCAAAAGAAAATCCCCACGCCAGATGCAATGAACAGCAGGGTGATCGGGATGGTTATAAAGATAATTTCCATGACAACCTCTATTATTTGGGTAATTTATTTAAACGCAGGGCATTAAATACCACGACTAAAGAACTGGCAGACATACCGATAGCGGCTAAATAAGGCGGCAGTAATCCCATGGCTGCAAGTGGTAATACGCTGCTATTGTACAGCAATGCCCAGGCAAGATTCTGTTTAATAATACGAGCGGTTTTATGGGCCTGCTTAATAAGTTGCGGCAGTTTGGTTAATTGGTTATTGACCAATATGACATCGGCGTGTGTTTTCGCTAAATCACTGGCGCTGCCGATGGCAATAGACACCGGTGCTTGGGCCAATACTGGCACATCGTTAATGCCATCACCTACCATGATGCTCACATCATTGGGATTTTGTTTCGCTAAGTAATCCAACTTACCTTGAGGGCTAACCCCACCGTGATACTTTTTGATGCCAATGGCGTTGGCCACGTGACTGACATGAGTACTTTGGTCACCGCTTAGTAATTCACACTCAAGCGTTAATTGATTTAGTTCATCAATGGTGTGTTTAGCATTGGGGCGAATTTCATCACTTAATAAAAACCAGGCTAAAACGTGTTTGTTATCTGCAAGTGCTATCCAGTGTCGCGGGTCCGGTGCTTGAGCTGAAATTTGATCATTGTTAATGAACGAAGCAGTGCCAATTTTATATTCTGTATTTTCAATAATACCGCTTAGACCTTCACCAGCATGGTTATGAATGTTGCTGGCAGGTAATAAATGCTCGAACTGAAATGCATGGGCAATAGGGTGCTGACTAAAGTGTTCGAGGCTGGCGGCTACTTGTAATGGGTTAGTATTTACTTTGCTGACGATAATGGTTTCTTCAATTGTCAGTTGCCCAAGTGTGAGTGTGCCTGTTTTATCAAAAATAATACGACGACTTTTGCGTAAGGTTTCTAGTACATGGCCCCTTGTTATAAGTACGCCGTTTCGTCTAAGAGCCGTCGTTGCTGCGGTGAGCGCAGTAGGGGTTGCAAGAGACAGTGCGCATGGGCAGGTGGCAACCAATACCGATAACGTGATCCAAAATGCACGCTCGCTATCAATAAAATACCAAGCGGTGAAAACAATAACCGACATGATTAATACACCAGCCACAAAGTATTGGGCTAAGGTGTCAGCTAATTGAGCGATCTTGGGTTTATCTTGGGCGGCGCGGTCAAGCAAAGACATGATGGTGGAGATTTGAGTATCTTTCCCCATGGCGGTGACACGAATATCAATTGGGTTTTCAACATTTAAGCTGCCTGCAATCACTGCGTCATTTACTTGCTTGTGTAAGGGGACAAATTCCCCAGTAATAATGGATTCATCGATGCTGCTATTGCCATTAACAATAACGCCGTCAGCGGCGATGGTGCTGCCAGGGACGATGCGTATGCAATCGCCAATGGCAATTTGATTAATAGGCAGTAACGCCTCGTCACCATTTTCAAGAATTTTTACGCAAGCCCTTGGCATTAGGTTGTGTAATTCATTACCCGCTTCACCGTTTCGTAATCTAGCTCGTGTTTCTAAAAAGCGGCCAACCAGTAAGAAGAAAGTAAACATACACACGCTATCAAAATATACTTCTTCGCCATGGGTAAATGTTGAATACACACTCGCTAAAAAAGCGCCGCCAATAGCAATGGAGACGGGGACATCCATTGTGAGGTGCCGGGTTTTGATGTCGCGAATAAACGCTGTAAAAAATGGGCGGGCACTATAAAGAATCACTGGAGTGGTAATGGCTAAACCAGCAAAGCGGAAATAGGTTTCAAATTTAATGAATATACCAGCCCAGTCATCAGCATAAAGCGGTACGGCAAACATCATGGCTTGCATCGTGCCAAGCGCGGCAAGCACTAAACGTTGAATGGCTTTTTTTTGTTCGGCCTGTAGTTGCTGTTGTGCGGCATCTGGTGTGTAAGGTTGGGCTTTAAAACCCAAACTGTAAATGCGTGAGATGATCTCACTCAGAGCTGTAATATCTTGTTGCCAAGTAATATAGAGCTTATGTTGACTTAGGTTGAGTTGAACCGCTTCAACCCCGTCAAAACGCTGCAGTTGTTTTTCAATTAACCAGCCACAAGCGGCGCAAGTAATGCCATCAATAATCAGTACGGTTTCAAATTGCTCATCACGAACCGTTGCGATATCGCCAAGCACATCTGGATTATCAAATAAGGTGAGCTCTTGGCGAACGGTGGCAGGTAAATTATCTAAGGTGAAGTCGGGCGTGGTGTTTGTATCACTGCGATATTGGTAAAACGATTCACTACCGCTTTGGACGATGGCATTGGTGACAGCTTGGCAGCCTACGCAGCACATGCTGCGCTCTTCACCAAATACACGGGCAGTTAAATGTATATTTTCGGCAACTGCTTGCCCGCAGTGATAACAATTATTCATGATTAAATGGCAGTAGGTACGCCGTTTTTAACCCAAATATCTTTACGAATGCGCCATTGCTGTTCGGCGGATTCTACCAGTAGGTAATAGCGACCATCTTCTGTTGGTTCAATGAAGCCAATGTAACTTTTGTCTTCAGAAAGTTGTAAGTGTGATTCGCGATCTTTGTCTGGGATGGTTGGATGACCCAAAGTCACTTTCAGCGTCGAAGGGGACGTTTGTCGAGAGTTGATCATTTGTAGGCGAAGCTCATTACCTTTAACCAAAATCTCCATGCGGATATCCAGAGATAGGGCTTTTTTATCCCACTGCAATTCTTGGTTATAGGCAAGGCCGTCTTTGTAATAGTTATCGCGTACCAAGGTGTCTTTATTTAAAACAGAAATAGTAATAAAGAAACTGCCGACAATTACGGAGCTTAATGGAAAGCCGATTAGCATCCATACATAAGGTTCTTTGTACCAAGGGCGTTGAGGTTCTGTCATGGTGAATTACTGCTATATCAAATAAGGACGCCAGTGTATCACTACACTGGCGCTGAACAAGTTTTAAGGCACGTTGGAACGGGGTTTTGTCCAGAAGTTCCGTAAACGTTAACCTCCAGCGGGGCCGATGAAACGGCTTTCTTCCTCAACTACAAAGCCATCATCACGGGTGGCAATAAAGCGGATGTCAGTACGTGACTGCTTCAGCTCCCAAGGAACCGCTTTTAAGTTAAGGGGCATGGTACCCACATCACCAGGCATTAAATGAATCTCGGTTTTACCGCTTAATTCAGCCCCAGGTAAACCTTGAACCTCAATGGTGAACACGTGCTCTTGTGACGACATATTCATTATCTTTGCAAAATAGCTATTTTGTAGGCGACCGTCACTGCTATTGGTGTAAAGAGCACCGCGGTCACGACTGACGTCAAGCTCAACAGGGGAACGGTCAAACACGGAATAAATGAATATGCCAATCATCACAATCAGTGCCGTAGCATAACCAACCAATTTTGGACGAATGATGTGAACTTCGTTGCCTTTAAGCGCATGCTCGTTGGTATAGCGAATAAGCCCCCTAGGGTATTCCATTTTATCCATGATCTCATCACAGGCATCAATACAAAGCGCACAACTGATGCATTGATATTGCAGGCCATCACGTATATCAATACCCACAGGGCAAACCTGCACGCACATACTGCAATCTACGCAGTCACCTATGTCCTGCTCTACTGGATCAACGCCTTTTTTACGGGCGCCACGACCAGTGCCCCGTTCACCGCGTCTTTCATCGTAAGACACGATTAAGGTGTCTTGATCAAACATAACCGCTTGGAATCGAGCATAAGGGCACATGTGCGTGCACACTTGTTCACGCAGCCAGCCGGCATTGCCGTATGTGGCTAAAGTGAAAAACAGCAGCCAGAAAGTGGCCCAATGATCGGCAATAGTGAACGTAACCAAGTCAGGCACTAGCTCTCTGATAGGGTAGAAATAGCCGATAAAGGCAATGCCTGTTGCCACAGATATTACTAACCAAATGCTGTGTTTAGCTGCCTTTTTAAAGAATTTTGACTTGGTAAGTGGCGCTTTATCAAGCTTCATGCGCTGATTACGATTGCCTTCTATTTTTTCTTCTATCCACATGAATATAAACGTCCACACAGTCTGAGGGCAGGTATAACCACACCAAATGCGCCCAGCAAGGGTGGTGATGGTAAATAGACCAAAGGCACAAATGATTAATAGCCAAGATAATAGAATAAAATCTTGAGGCCAAAATGTTAGCCCCCAAATGTGGAACTGCCGGCTGGGTAAATCAAACCAAACGGCCTGTGCGCCATTGATGTTGATCCAAGGGGTGATGAAGTAAGCGAGCATTAATCCCCATAAAGAAAAGGTTCTTAATTTATTAAAAAAGCCGTTTATGGCTCGCACATATAATTTGCCATTTACTTTAGCGGCAACACCTTCGTATTTTTCGCTTGCGTTAAAAGGAGTGACATCTTTGACAGGTATTTTTTCACTCATACTGACCACCTTGATAGCAAGAAGTGTCATGCCAAACATTATTGTATTTTTTATAGTTTAGAGGCTGTTATGGAATGGCGAAAACTTATGGGGCCATTTCTTTGTTATTGCCTAAGACAATCTTCTAGAGATTTAATTTGTAATGAGTTTAAAACATTAGCGTCAGCTAATGAACATAAAAAAAGCGGCATATAGCCGCTTTTTAGTCGTTTATTGAGCTAGCTCAATTACTCTTGCTTTTGAGACAAAGAATAAACGTATGCTGAAACAACGTGCACCTTATCTTCACCTAAGATTTCTTTCCAAGCAGGCATTACACCAGCACGGCCATGACGAATGGTGAAATCAATCTTAGCTTCGCTGCCGCCGTATAACCAAATGTTATCGGTTAAGTTAGGCGCGCCAACAGCCTGCATGCCTTTGCCGTCACCACCGTGACAAGCCGCACATGCTTGAGCGTACAGAGCTTTACCTTTGCTAGCATCGCCTGCACCTTCACGGCCAGATAAAGACAATACGTGAGCCACGATGTCTGTGCGCTGGGCGTCGGTCATATCAGGCTTTAAGCCGTTTGCTGGCATGGCACCGTTGCGACCGGCAAGAATAGTTTGCTTGATCGCAGCAGGGCTGCCGCCGTATAGCCAATCATTATCGGTCAGGTTAGGAAAACCTTCTGAGCCTGAAGCAGTCGGACCGTGACAGATAGAACAGTTAGAAGCGTAGATGCGCTGACCAGTAGCCAGTGCTTCTTCATTAGTAGCTAGTTCTTCAATGCTCATGGCGGTTAACTTGTCGTAGTAAGGCTGATATTTTTCTTCAGCTTTTGCCACTTCGTTTTCCCACTGGCCAATCGAGCTCCACTTAGAGAAGCCCGTCCAGTCGCCAACACCGTAAATAAGAATGTAAGCAAAGCCAAATACGATGGTGGACCAGAAGAAGTACATCCACCACTTAGGTAGTGGGTTATCTAATTCGTCGATACCATCAAAAGAGTGACCCGTAGTTTGGTCGGTCTCTTCATCAAATTTTTGACCACGCTTGGTGATAATAATCAGGGCACCAGAAGCGATCATGGAGCCTATTACAATGACACTTACCCATATGTGCCAAAAGGTTGTTAGTTCAGTCATCTTTCTCTCTCTCTGCGTCAGCTGTACGTTGCGCGATTTTTTCGTCTTTAAATATCATATCGGCATCATCGTCAAAGCGATTTTTGCGAGATGAGCTATACGCCCAAGCAATGATGCCTAGAAAAGCGATTAAAGCGAATACAGTACCTAAACCGCGTACGTCGTTAATATCCATAACTCTACCGTTTCTGGGTTAGAACTGTGCCAAGCTGCTGTAGATACACAACAAGCGCGTCGATTTCACGAACGCCGTCAGCTGCATCTTTAGCACCAGCAATTTGTTCGTCAGTGTAAGGCACACCAACGAAGCGCAGAGCTTCCATTTTCTTAGGAGTATCTCGGCCATCAACTTTATTTTCAAACAACCATGGGAAAGCAGGCATGTTTGAAGAAGGCACTACGTCACGAGGGTTATACAAGTGAGCGCGGTGCCAATCGTCAGAGTAACGCTGACCAACACGAGCTAAGTCAGGACCAGTACGTTTAGAACCCCATAGGAATGGGTGCTCGTATACGTGCTCGCCTGCAAGAGAGTAGTGACCATAACGTTCTGTCTCAGCACGGAATGGACGAATCATTTGGGTGTGACATACGTGGCAACCTTCACGGATGTAGATGTCACGGCCTTCAAGTTCAACGGCTGTTAAAGGCTCAAGACCTTCAACTGGCTCAGTGGTTTCTTTCAAGAAGAATAAAGGAACAATTTCAGCTAATGCACCCCAGCTGATTGCAATGACAATCAGCACAATCATTAGCGGTAGGTTCTTTTCGACGATATCGTGTTTCATACTTATCTCTCGTCCTTATGCTTGCGCTAACTTAGCTTGTTGTTCGGCGTTGGCACCGCGTACCGTTTTATAGGTGTTGTAAGCCATAATAAGCATACCGCTTAAGAAGATGGCGCCACCTAAGGCACGAACAAAGTAACCTGGGTAAGAAGCTTCAAGAGATTCAACGAAGCTATAAGTTAATGTGCCATCAGCGTTTACTGCGCGCCACATTAGACCCTGCATAATACCGTTAACCCACATAGCAACAATGTAAAGTACAGTACCGATAGTGGCTAACCAGAAGTGAATGTTGATCAACTTAGTTGAGTACATTTCACCTTGTTTCTTACCTAGAACAACTGGTAGAAGGTTATAAATAGCACCAATAGACACCATCGCCACCCAACCTAGGGCACCAGAGTGCACGTGACCTACGGTCCAGTCAGTGTTGTGGGATAAAGCGTTTACCGTTTTGATTGCCATCATTGGGCCTTCGAAGGTAGACATACCGTAGAAAGACAAAGAAACAACCAAGAAACGTAAGATAGGGTCAGTACGAAGCTTATGCCAAGCACCTGAAAGGGTCATCATACCGTTGATCATGCCACCCCAAGAAGGTGCAAGAAGGATCAAAGACATGATCATACCAGCCGATTGAGCCCAGTCTGGAAGAGCAGAGTAGTGCAAGTGGTGAGCACCAGCCCAAACGTAGATAGAGATCAATGCCCAGAAGTGAACAATCGATAAACGATAAGAGTAAACTGGACGCTCAGCTTGCTTAGGTACGAAGTAATACATAATCCCTAGGAAGCCAGCCGTTAAGAAGAAACCTACTGCGTTATGGCCNNCCGTACCACCACTGAACCATGGCATCAATGGCGCCGGCATAAATCGAATAGGATTTAAACGCGCTTACTGGTACAGCAAGGCTATTGAAAATGTGTAATACGGCGATGGTGATGATAAACGCACCAAAGAACCAGTTAGCCACATAAATATGCGGCTGAGAGCGCTTGGCAATTGTGCCAAAGAACACAATGGCGTAACACACCCAAACAATGGTAATCAAAATATCGATTGGCCATTCTAGTTCTGCGTATTCTTTAGTAGATGTTAAACCTAAAGGAAGCGTGATTGCCGCAGCAACGATTACAGCTTGCCAACCCCAGAAGGTAAACATAGCAAGAGAATCAGAAAAGATACGAGCTTGACAGGTACGCTGAACTACATAGTAAGAAGTAGCAAAAAGGGCGCAGCCGCCGAATGCGAAGATAACCGCATTGGTATGTAACGGACGTAAACGAGAGAACGTCAGGTACGGAATCTCAAAGTTCAGCTCAGGCCAAACAAGTTGAGAGGCAATCAGGACACCTAGGGACATGCCCACGATACCCCAGACCACAGTCATGATGGCAAAATATTTTACCACCTTATAGTTATAGGTTGGATGCTCAATAGCAGTGCTCATGATTTAGTTCCATTCGCAGCAAGTTAAAAAATCGGCGCAATTATCAGTAAAGGCGGGTCTAAATGCAATGAAAAGCCATGATGCACGTCAACCTTTTCTCCAGTGATAACAAATAGTTAGCTATTTTGTCTAAATATTGCGCAGTAATCGCTTATAGGCCAAGTGTTAATAAGCTTAGCAGTGAAATTGTTCGATGGTTAAAAATACAACACCTGACAATGAACGACAGTACTATTACACTAACGCCTTTGTATTTTGGCGTGAATTTTATGTTGATGGTCGATGGTGAACAGCATCCAGTTACTTGCGTGTTTGCCCATGGCGCGGGTGCACCAATGGACAGTGAGTTCATGCAAATCATTGCCAAGGGATTATCCCAAATGGGTATACGGGTTGTACGTTTTGAATTCCCATACATGCAAGAACGCCGCTTAAATGGTAAAAAACGCCCGCCTAATCGTCAGCCCGAATTAATTGAATGTTTTAATCAAGTACTTGAGATCCAAACAGGCCCTTGTGTGATAATGGGCAAATCAATGGGTGGCAGAATGGCTAGCATATTAGCCAGTGAATCGATTCAAACAGCTAAAGTGCTTGGCGTATTGGCTTTAGGGTATCCATTTCATCCGCAAGGAAAGCCTGAAAAGTTACGAATAGATCATTTACCCCAAGTGAATATTCCTATGGCAATCGTACAAGGTACCCGCGATAAGCTGGGTAGCCTTGATGAGGTAAAACAATTGCCAATACCCAAAGATATAGAATTTTTATGGCTTGAAGACGGCGACCATGATCTTAAGCCAAGAGTGAAAAGTGGTTTTACTCACAAACAACACTTAGATCAGACAATTCAGTTTTGCGCTGACTTTATTAAGCGCTGCTATTAATTTAATACTTAGGCTAAGCCTAATGACAAAGAGAGCCCGCTGTAATGGCTATGACACAATTAATCCTGTTATGTAGACAGGGCTTTGAAGCTGAAACCGCAGCTGAAATACAAGATATCGCTTCACAAGCAGGTTGCTTTGGTTACTGTAAAACCCAAAGTGATCAAGGTTATGTGAGCTTTATTGCAGAAGATCATCAGCTAAAACAACTTATTGAGCATGTGAACTTTCGCCAACTTATTTTTGTACGCCAGTGGTTTATTTGTGGTGATGCGATTGAGCTTGAAAGCACAGACCGTGTATCGTCTATTTTGCATAGCCTAGATGGCACACCTCATTGCGGTGAAGTGGAATTAATCCACGCCGACACCAACGAGGCAAAAGAACTCAGCCGATTATGCAAAAGCTTAACAGGCCCGTTAGCCGCGACGCTGCGTAAAAAGAATAAACTCAGTGCTAAGCGTAATCATAAAATCCCGCGTTTAATGATTTTCTTTATTGATGGTCAACATGCCCATGTGGGGTATCACTTTACTAATAACGCATGTAAATGGCCCGATGGCATTTTGCATTTAAAATTTCCAAAAGATGCTCCCAGCCGTTCTACTTTAAAGCTAGAAGAAGCTTGGCACTGGTTTATACCAAAGCGCCAGTGGGGAGAGCGTTTAAGTGCAGGTATGCGCGCCGTAGACTTGGGCGCGGCACCAGGTGGTTGGACATGGCAATTAGTTAAACGCAGCATGATGGTGGATGCGGTTGATAATGGCCCAATGAAAGGGGACCTAATGGAAACCGGCCAAGTGACTCACCATGAAGAAGATGGTTTTAAATTTAGCCCAAGTAAAAAAGTACATTGGATGGTATGCGATATGGCCGAAAGCCCTATCAAAGTGGCCGAACGCATGGCGCACTGGGTGGTGAATGAATGGTGTCGTGAAACCGTATTCAACTTGAAGCTGCCTATGAAAAAACGCTATCAAGAAGTGCGTCAATGCTTAGATTTAATTGAGCAAAAATGCCAAGAGGCAGACATTAATGTCGAGATTTCAGCTAAGCATTTGTATCACGACCGCGAAGAAATTACCTGTCATGTGCGCAGACTTTACTAAGCACACGTTGCCATTTTGAGCGGGTCAATTCTGACCGGCTCAGTTTTTATTTCCATGCTTTGCCAAACGATGAGAACGCATACGGGTTCTCATTTTCTATGGTTGTTTGTCACGTTCAATCAATCTGCTGATACCTAGAGTCAAGTTTCCCCTAGCTAACCCTCCTATATTAGCCACCACTGACATGTGGTGCGATTTGTTAGATTCATAAAAATGTAAACAAATGCCCTGAAGATGAAAACCGTAAAAGCGCTGTTTGTTTTTATATGGGGCATACATACCAGAGTATCGCCATATGCAGTCAACTTAAATGAGTAAGTGATATGTCGGCATTAGCAGAAGTGATTGATCAAGATGTTCAAACCTTAATGGACAGTGTTGGCGGTAATAGTGCCCAGCTTCCCGTTGGTGAATTACGTTTACTCAATCATGTGCCATTAATGTCAGATAAAGGTGGGCGTTATGGCAAGGGTCAAGTCGTGACCGAAATGGTGATTGACCCTGAGTCTTGGTTTTTTAAATGTCATTTTCCCGATGATCCAATTATGCCAGGCTGCTTAGGCATTGAAGGCTTATGGCAAAGCCTCGGTTTGTATTTAGCGCTTAAAGGTTTTAAAGGCAAAGGGCGAGCGTTAGGTGTCAGCAGTTTAAAGTTTTCGGGTGAGGTGCTGCCCACAGCAAAGCGCTTACAGTTTCATTTACATATTCGCAAACTCGTTGAACGAGACTGGGTCATTGCCTTAGCCGATGGCGAAGTGTTAGTAGATGGCAAACTCATTTATGAAGCAAGAGATTTAAAAGTGGGCATTTTCCCAGAAGTAAAAAATACAGAGCAAAAAATTGGGGAAGTTAAATGAATCGCGTAGCCATAGTAGGGGTGGGTCTGGTCTCCAGTTTAGGTAATGACTGGCAAAGCGTACGTGATAGTTTGTTCTTAAGTAACAGTGGCATTTGTGTGAATGAAAGCTTTATTGAAAAAGGTCTGCGCTCGCATATAAGTGGCTACATAAACTGTCCAGAAGTAGACAACATTGATCGTAAATTACGTCGCTTCATGGGCACAAACGGTGAATGGTGTCATGTGGCCATGGAAAATGCAGTCAAGCAAGCTGGCATCTCACAAGAACAGTTGAGCAGTGATGAAACCACACTGATTGTTGGCGCAGGTGGTGTTGCCAGTGATGATTTAGTTGATGCAATTAATACATTAGAAACCTCAGGCATAAAGCGTATTGGCCCGTATCGAGTCACGCGAGAAATGGGCAGTGCACCCTCAGCACAACTGGCCACTAATTTTAAAATTAAAGGCCCAAGTTTTTCCATCTCATCCGCATGTGCCACCAGTGCTCATTGCATTGGCACTTGTTATCAGCAAATTAAAATGGGGCTAATGAAAACCGCCATTGCCGGTGGCGTGGATCAAGCCCATTGGTCCCATGCCATGCAGTTTGATGGCATGGGCGCGTTATCAACGCAGTTTAATGATCAGCCTGAAAAAGCATCCAGACCCTACGATAAAAATCGTGATGGTTTTGTCATAAGTGCAGGGGCAGGCATAGTGATTTTAGAAGAGTGGGAGCACGCCAAACAACGTGGGGCCAATATTCTAGGAGAGATCATCGGCTTTGGTGCCAGTAGTGATGGCGACAACATGGTAGCTCCAAGTGGCGAAGGGGCAGAGCGTGCCATTCGCATTGCATTAAAAGATGCTGGGTTGAATACCGTTGATTACATCAATACTCATGGCACCAGTACCCCAAGGGGCGACCTGACTGAATTAAGGGCCATTGAAAATGTATTCAAAAACAATGTGCCGTATATCAGTTCAACAAAATCATTATCCGGTCATGGCTTAGGCGCAGCAGGCGTACATGAAACCATTTTTAGTTTAATCATGATGCAAGAAGGGTTTATCAGTGCATCTGCCAATGCGGATGACATCGAACCGGACATACAGCACCTGCCACTGGTTAGGCAGCGCCTAGAACACAAAATCAAAACCACATTAAGCAACAGTTTTGGTTTTGGTGGCACAAACGCATGTTTAGTCATTAAGGCTGTTTAGGTATTTGACCTTTAAAAAATAAAATCGGTAGGAGGGGATATGAGTTATCAGCCAAGAATAAAAAATAATATTTGCACCAATGCACATCCGGTTGGGTGTTATTACAGCGTGTATCAGCAAGTGCAAAACGCCTGTGATAATAAATTTCAAGGAATGCAGGGCAAAACCGCACTGGTCATTGGTGCAAGTTCTGGTATTGGTTTGGCTTCTCGTATTGCTCTTACATTTTCAGCCGGCATGGATACTTTGGGAGTGTATTGTGATCGCGCCGCACAAGCTCACAAATATGGCAGTGCGGGTTGGTACAATAACCAAGCATTTGAATATTATGCGCGCCGTGCAGATAAAATGGCGCTTACCTGTAATCAAGATGCCTTTCAGCGCAACGCAAAAGACTGGGTAGTACAAAAATTACAGCAGTCAGAAAAACAAATTGATGTATTAGTGTATTCACTGGCCGCTCCAAAGCGAAACATAAAAGGAGTGGGCGAATACACCAGTGCCATTAAACCCATCAATGCAACTTTTTTTGGCAAGACCTTAGATGTTTATAAAGGTGAAATGCGCGAGATAGAAATCCCATCAGCCAGCCATGACGAAATAGATGCCACCATAAAAGTCATGGGCGGAGAAGATTGGCAAGAATGGGTAAACACACTTAAAAAAGCCGGTGTACTGGCACCCAATTTTAAAACCATTGCATACAGTTATTTAGGTCCAGATCAAACCCAAGAAATATACGGTAACGGAACCCTAGGACGAGCCAAGGCTCACCTGCATGAAACGGCCATCGCTTTAGACCAAACCTTAAATAAAATGGGCGCCAGTGCGCACATTGGTTTGTTGCAAACTTTGGTAACACCATCAAGCTCTGTTATTCCCAGTTTGCCGCTTTACATTGCAGCTTTAAATCAAGAGCAAAAACGAGCCAATAAATACGAAAGTACATTGCAACAAGTGACTCGTTTATTGTCTCAATGTTTATCAAATCGTTCACAAAAACCGGATCTGCGTTTACGCGTAGATGACTTAGAGCGCGACACTCAAATTCAAGCCAGTATTAACGCCATTATTGAACAAGTAGACAGCAAAAACCTGCGAGATTTAGTGGATGTCGATGCTTTAAAACAAGCTTTCTTACAACAATTTGGTTTTGCTTATGACTTTATTGATTATGGTCAAAAGCCAGACCCACTAACACCACCTGCCATTCATGACTTTTCCCAATTATCGGGTATGAAAAAAGCAGGGTAATTTAATTAATCAGATTCTTAGGAGAATAAAATGTCTGATATTTTACAACAAGTAATTGAAGTAGTAACCGAGCAACTAGGCGTGGAAGCGGCGCAAGTAAAGCCCGAATCACACTTTATTGAAGACTTAGGCGCGGATTCACTGGACACAGTAGAGTTACTGATGGCACTTGAAGAAAAGTTCGAGTGCGAGATTGATGAATCATCGGCAGAAAAATTAACACGTGTGCAAGATATTGTGGATTTCATTAAAACTTTAGAAGCGGCTTAATTTAATTTCTATTTAAAAGCCGAAGGTCTTTAGTTTTATATTAAAGACCTGGAGCTTTTAGATTTGAAAGATTGCAGTAATAAGCCGGATAGCAGTGAATCATTGTTACAGTATTTCTAAGTTATCAATTCACACCGAGATGATTACCTATACGCCCTTTGCCAGTTTATATTTTATTTTCACTAGCAAATTTGGTATGTGTTTATGTGATGATATATGCATAACTTGTTTTTATTATATTAAGTAGTGCGGTTTTTATATCTCCAGCATTGCATAAAAGGTGCCATGCTGGAAAGTAGTTGATATTTAACTACCCATCACAAATGAGACCGCCGTTACGGCTATATCCTCTTACTACTTTTATATCACCGTTGATTAGGCCTGGAACCGTTTTAGGCTGGCCGCAGCTGGTGGAAAATTCAGCATTAAGGATACCGTTTATATAGACATAAATAGTAGGCCCCATTGTTTTGTCTTTAGCAGAGCCAAAAAATTGAAAGTGGCCTCCAAGTAACACAATATCTTCAAAAATGACCTCTCTCTTTTTACCATTTTTGCTTTGTTCAACACTAATGAGTGCACTACCCAATAAGCCGTTATATTCGAGTTCTAGCATCGTTATTTGTCCTGCGCATGGTGAGCATTCTTCTTTAGCGCAAGAGGCTTTGATTTTTTGATAGGCAGGTTGATCACAGTCATCGCATACTAAGGGCGTGACTTTTATGAGATTGTCACTGTCGTCTGTTAAGCAGACTTCGCCATTGAAATTTCCATCAGGAAGTAATTCAAAATCAGGTGCTTGAGTGTCTGTTGTTTCATTAAATACTTCGATTCCCGTCAGCCCAACTAAGCTATTTTTAATAATGCTACTGCTGGTGGGTTCATCCGCATGCTTATAATAAAATCCACCTGTAATAGCTGAAATAGCCGGTAGTGTTGTAAGTTTGCTGTTTATGTTGACTGCAAAGGTATTAACAATGATATTTTCTTCTTTCAATAGTTCTGCTGTATTGATAGCAGCTAAGCGGTCTCCAGATTCTTGAGTTGCGCCAGAACCAGAAGGGAAGGTTGGTATGCCATCAGATAGAAAAACCATGCTTTTTATATCTTTTTTCTTTGGATTTTGGCCATCAAATTTGGTGATGGCTAGCTCAAGTGCTGCTTTATAGTTTGTGGCTGCCTCGCTGGAATCGGGTGTCTCAGGTGTCATTGCGCTTAACGTATTTTTAACTAGCCCAAGGTCAGATGTGAAGTCAAGAGCAATGCTGGCTTGGCTTGCAAACCTTATGATACCGATTTTTAATTGATCATTTTCGGTTAAACGATTTACTAGGGTAGTTAAGGCATTTACTTCGACTTCAAATACAGTTTCATCCCCTATGGTTTGCTCTGCACTGCTCCCTGATGCATCAACCGCTAATAAGATATAAGCGGTGCTGTTCTTGCCACCTTTTTTATAGGCTTTACCCGATACGGCAACGGTGCAATCACATACGTCGGCTTTTGCGGTTAGGCTTTTTTGTGCGTCTATTTCGGAATACCTAAGGAGAGAGCTACTTTGATTGCTGGGCTGTACATCAACCTCTAAATGGCCCCAAGGGTTAGTCGTTGTTAGTGTGATGTTGTCTTCAACCGTATAAGCATGTCCATTAGCCGTGAGGGTGACCTCTTGACTGTGTGATTCATAGCCATCTTTGGCTACTGATAATAATGCAGTGCTTTCAAAGTCATCATTACTATTTACTATAAAACTACCTTGACTTGTGGTTAGTTCTGTCGCTTCGATGCCGTCTATAGTAACAAGTGCATTTTCTAATTTACTTTCACTTTCTGTTTGTATTGACCCGGAAACTGAATAAGTCTTGGTTTTACTTTCTTCTTTGCAGCCAGTTAAGAAAATGGGTGTTAAAACTAAAAGAATGATTATCTCTTTAAAATTAGAAGAGCTAAGTTTAAGGATGTTGAAGAAGTGATATTTCATAGTCACCTTCATTTACTAAAAGAGTGATAGGGTTTCTTATATACTAGTTTATATTAAATTTTTGTTTGAGGTTTTTGTTCTTATTTTTTTATATGGAGTATTAGGCTTATTTTTTTATATGGAGTATTAGGCTTATTTCTTTATATGATTTGATATTCAATTAAGTGTTTAATATGTGAAATTTTATATGAATTTATGTAACTACTGCTTTTTATTGGTATTTTTCATATAGCTAAATCCTATCAATTGCCAATTTCTAAGACTCTAAATGACAATGCAGGGGGTATCGTATTCAGCCGGAGCTTTACGTAAATCATCGAATTTTAGGTGGCTGGTTTATCTATAGTCAGTAGAGAAGAGAAGGGGCATTCTGATTGAGGTTGAAATCTGTATAATGGCGCGATTTTTCTGTTTGAGTTTATTATGCATATTAACCACATTAAAGTGCGCGGCTATCATTTGGACGTTTACCGGCATGTGAATAACGCGCGTTACCTTGAGTTCCTAGAGGAGTCTCGTTGGTCTTTCTTTGAGCAGTTCCCATTGGTTGAGAAGATCCACGGGCATAACTTGGCGTTTGTCTTGGTGAACATCAATATAAATTATCGCCGCCCAGCATTCATTCAAGAAGTGTTAGAGATTCGTACCAAGGTGGCTAAAATTGGCACCAAAAGCTGCACCATTGAGCAAACCATGTACCTTAAAGGCACTGAAACACTAGTGGCCGATGCACAAGTGACATTTTGTGTGCTGGATCAAGCTAGCCATCAATCTGTGGTGATTGAAGGTGAAGTGCGCGAGCTATTAGAACAAATGTCGTTATAATAGCGCCCCAAATTAACTGGGCTGATATGAGTTAGTGGTAAATGGCTAAGATAGATATTGATGAAATGATTGCCCCTGTGGTTGAGTACCTGCCTAATCGCACCAGCGATGAGTGGGTGCAAGCCGCTCTTGAGCACCAAGAGACAATCCTGATAGACCATGCCACTAATGAGCTAAAAGCAGCCCAACAAGCCATGACCTTAATGGCGCGTAATCCATTAAATATGGATATTCAAAACAAAATGTCGCGCTTGGCCCGTGAAGAACTGGTGCATTACGAGCAAGTGCTTAAGATTATTAAAAAGCGCGGTATTAAGTTTCGTACCATGAAAGCCAGCAGTTACGCCTTTAATATGGCCCAGCACATTCGCCCTGATAATAAGGGCAAGCTTACGGATAGTTTAATCATTGGCAGTATTATTGAAGCACGCTCCTGTGAGCGTTTTCATAAAATAGCCCCAAGCTTAGATGACGAGTTACAAAAATTTTATATTTCGTTGCTTAAGTCCGAGTCCCGTCATTTCAAAGACTACTTAACCCTTGCGCAAAAATACTCTGAAGAAGACATTCAACCCCGTGTTGAATTTTTCTTGCAGTGTGAAGATGCCTTTATTACCCAGCCAGACCGCTTAATGCGTTTGCACTCGGGTATGCCCACCACAGATTTAATTGCCAACTAATAAACTTATTCATCTTGTTCAGTAAAAATATGGATCTGGGTTGTGAAGTTACCACTACCTAGCGCTTTAGGTATAGGTGGGAAAGGGTTGGCATTGAGGACTTTTTGTTGGGTCCATTGCTCGTAACGCGCACCACCTTCTTGTACGGCTACGTTGATGTTAATGGCAATTCCTTGAGGAATAATTGTCAGGTTAATAATGGCGTTGCCGCTTACCGGTGATTTCTCCATTTTGTTGACCAAATGTTTGAGCAGCTGCTGTTTATAGCTATCCTCTGGTGTGGGTGATTTACCCGACTGGTCAATTAATGCCCCTTTATTACTGGAGCTGGCTTGTGTTTGAAGCTGTTCAACTTGCTTAGGTTGAGCCTTGTTTACAGCGGGCTCGGCTTGCTTGGTTTGACCGTTGAGTTTGGTTTTTTGTGTTTCTTTTTGGGTTTGCGGCAAGGGTGTGCTGGCATGGCTTTGCGGCGTATTTGTTTGCAACTGGGTTTGTTCGTGCACCGCTTCAAGTAACATCACTTGGCCTTGCCCTTTAGAAGACGCACTTGGCCATACAAGGAATATAGCGGCTAACATGGCGGCATGAACCGCTACTGATAAAAATATTGCGGTTAACCAGCTGTGTTTATTAATTGCACGATGCAGTGTGTTTGGCAGAATACTCAGCTTCACATTATTGTCACTTTTTGTGGCCTATGATTGAAAACGGCGTTTACCCAAGGATTATCCCACCTAAGAGGTAGGATTTAGCTAAACAGCATTGTATTATATCGAGCTTTTCAGGCTCGACTGAAGAATTTCTAACCCCTGTTATGGTAATCGTAACAGCTACAACTATAAATGGAGTAAGTGATGAGCGTACTTGTAGGTAAAAAAGCACCTGATTTTACAGTAGCAGCAGTACTGGGCGATGGTAGCATCGTTGATGAATTCACATTGTCAGAAGCCATTAAAGGCAAATACGGTTTAGTTTTCTTCTACCCGTTGGATTTCACCTTCGTATGTCCTTCTGAGTTGATCGCACTTGATCACCGTATGGACAAATTCAAAGAGCTAGGCGTTGAAGTAATCGGTGTGTCTATCGATTCTCACTTCACTCACAACGCATGGCGTAACACTCCAATTAACGATGGCGGTATCGGCCAAGTTAAATACACTCTTGCTGCTGATATCTCTCATGATATCTGTAAAGCATACGACGTTGAATCTGACGGTGGCGTTGCTTTCCGTGGTGCATTCATCATCGATACTAACGGTGTTGTACGTTCTCAAATCGTTAACGATCTACCACTAGGTCGTAACATGGAAGAGCTAATCCGTCTGGTTGAAGCACTTCAGTTCACTGAAGAGCACGGCGAAGTTTGCCCAGCTGGTTGGAACAAAGGTGATAAAGGCATGAACGCGTCTCCAGAAGGCGTTGCTAAGTACCTTTCTGAAGAATCTGACAAGCTTTAATTTTTAAAGCTTTCTGATTCAAAAAAACCGTTGCAATGAAAGTTGCAGCGGTTTTTTTATGGGCGGTATTATGTTTAATAGCAGGTGTTTATATATTAGGCTTTAGAAAACAATATTCAGTTTGAGCTCGATGAGCAATGAAAACATTTCATTTACTATATGTGCTAATAAAAAGTTTTAATTATACTTACAAGAAGAATCCAGGGCTCCCTTTGAGCTTTTTAGTTTCAAATGTGTCCGAAAGTATTTTCAGCTTAGTAACGTTTAGTCATCACTGTAGGTAAGAGTGATTGTCTATTTATTTTTAATAAGATGATTTTTATATAAACAGTTTAATTTCCAAATTCATCTAAACGGTAAGAGTTTGTAGAAAACGCTGGCTCAATTAGAGGTGTACGCATCATGGGGATGGTCACCTTAGCGAGGGAGACATGTTTTAACACATAAGGGCCATTTTCTTGGGCATCTTTAATCATTAACCCAGAAAAACTGAGAGTTAACCAATGTAAACCCGGTGTTAATTGTGTTGATGATTGCGCCACTCCAATGGCGACCTGAGTTTCACTGTAAAGTGAGCCCTGCATGTAATATTGGTTGCTACTGCCGACTAATACCTGCGACTCGATGACTAATTGGCCTTGGCTATCGATATATTCTTTAAATTCACCCGTTAACTCAATGTCAGGCTGGGTAAGGGTGAACGTCAGTGCATCAGTTAGTTCATATTGCTTATTGTTGATAAGCACTTTGTAAATGCCTGCCTTTAATTGCGTGGATTTAAAATCAGCAAGATTAATGCGGGTTTCATAGGTGTTGTTATCACCTTTGGCAAAGGTAAGTTTTGCAAGATTTTGCTGGCGTGTATCTAAAAGGGTGGCATCAAAATTAGCCGATAATTTTTTGCCTTCAGTATCCTGTATGTATGCAGATACAAGTACGGTATCGGTTTTCAAATAAAACTTTTTATCGCTCCAGATGGTTAAGCCGGCACTTTTATCTTTACTCATGGTGGTGCGTTCATCAACAGCATAACGCTGTAATACTGGGTCGTGCTCGGCATCGGTTATGGCTGAATTACCTTCTGGATAACGTTTGAAATTTTCATGATCATTGATGATGCTGTCATGCAATGGTGTGCGGTTATTACTTTCTTTTATTCGCGCAATGGTTTGAGCAATGGTTGAAGCTTGCGTAACTTGAATAGGTTGTAAGTGATTGGTGTTTTTTTGAATGCTCGTATTTTGATTGGCATTCGTCGCTTGCCCATTGATTACTAAGGGGCTAGGAGTGATCGCTTGACTGTTAACAGTGGTGGATGAATCTACTAAAGCAATTTTATTATTTAAAAGTCCTACGCCAATGAATAAAGCGATAATGACCGTTATTATTATTTTGGACATATTACTACTCAAATATAAATCTCAAACAAAGCCCTAAGCTTTAATAAGCAAAGGGCTTTTGTTAATGCTTAAAGCTCGGTACAAATACCAATGCGTGCAGCCATGTTACGTCCATTACCACAGCTCATGCCGTTTTCAATGTTGGTGTAATCTGGGTAGCTAATGCCACCGTTACGCTCTGCATCGTGGTCGGTATAAACACTGGCCATGTTGTAAGTACGAGGTGTGCCTTTGTTGGCATTATTACAACGGAACTTAGGCGAGCCGTACGCGATACCAAAGAAGGTTTTATATTGGTTAAGGTCATCCCAAAGGCTGCGTTTTGGCGAACCTGCACAGCTCATTTGAGATGCTAGATTAATATAACCATCGTCTTCACCGTTCAGCATGGCAGCAGACGCACCCTCAATACCCGGAAAGCTTTTATAACCTCCCATAACATACATTGGCGCGGCTAAATTGGTGCCGATTAAATTACGGGCTAAATAAGAGTCATTGGTTTGCATCCATTTAACGCTGTCGTTGCAATCTTTACCCAAGAAAGCCGCGTTGATCAGTGCATCTAACCAGTTGCCGTTACAAAGTCGGTCTGCGCCTTCGGTGCCGCTAATCGCACCACCAGTGGTGAAGACACCCAATACACCGTTCATGGCGCTTGAGTAATTAGCACTTACCGCTGAACCATTGGCATTAAATGCGGTGTTGTAATAGGGTGAGCCTGAAATAGCGTTACCAGAAATGAACGTCATTTGCTGTGCGCCTTGGCTGTGGCTTACTACCCAGAAATCATCATTGCTATTGCACTGGGTGCCTGCTTGATCATGGTTATAACCATCGCCATTGCCTTGTTTGATGGCAATGATTTGGCGAGTGATTTCACCGGCGGTTTCATCGCGCCAGTAAGGGTAACCCGCTTCATCTGTTGAGTTGTAACCCACAATGCCGTAGTTGTCGTTAGGGCCAAGTAAATGAGCTAAGAAGTCTGCGCCGTTGTATTGGCTGAAGTGAGAACTGCGCCAGTAGTCAAGGGCAGGTTGATTACTGCCACTTTTGATGGTGCCATTTGTACCATGGCCATGAACCATGATGTAACAATTTTCAGCCATTGCACTTTGGCTAAAAACAAAGCTTGTCAGTAATGCGCTTACACTTAACACGGTACGTGTTAGCTGTTTAATACTTTTTTGCATATTGAGGCCCTTTGGACAGATTACGAGTCTATCGGTATTTAATTATTATTGTTGTTTCCTTTTGTAAAACTTCCCTTTGTCAAATCATAAAATATTTCTATGAAATAACGTGAGTGAATACTAGTAGGCATTTGTGAACTCGCCATTACTGAAAAGGACAAGTGTTAATACACTTGTGGCCAAAATGAAAAATTGGCATGGCATGACTATTTTGAGGTGCATTTAAGCGTTATGCATCAGAGATGCTTTTTTGTTTGTAATGCAAAGGGGCGACACCAAACCATCGTTTAAACGCACGACTAAAGCTTGAAGCATTTAAGTAACCAAGTTCATGTGCAATGTCATCAAGTGAACAATCATTGGATTGAATGCGTTTTAAAGCCAAACGTTTACGCTCGTTTTCAAGTAACGTTTTGTAATTTACATCATGGTTTTGTAAGTGCCGACGAAGACTACGTGGACTCATATGCATATTTTGAGCGAGGTTCTCTAAAGACACTTGAGTAAAAGGCATGTCTCGTATGACTTTTTTTACGCGTTTAATAAGTATCTCATCAGATTGCATTTGACTAAGGTGTTGCTGGCAAAGTTTTTCATTTTCGCTGGCAGCCAACGCGTTCGAAAATATAATGGATTGCTTTAATGTATGGGCTGGAAATAAGACACGGTTATGTTTGCAATTAAAACGTACTGGGTTATTAAAAAATTCTTCAAATACAGTTTGATTACCAGGGCAGGGATAATTGAATTCAATTTCAATGTCCATGTGTGCTTGGCCAAGACAAAATCGTCCAAGACAAAATAATGCAGAGAATGTGAACTCAATAAAGTGAGGTAAAATTTTGCCTAGAGGGATTTTTTCTTCAATGGTAAAAATGCCACCGTCTTCATCGCTTTCAAAATTAAAATGCAAAAGTTGAGTAAACAACGATTGGTAAACCTCGAGCAATGCCATGGCTTGGTTGGGGTTGTCACTGCTCATCACGCGGCAAGCCAATACCCCATCGTGGTTTATAAAAAATTGCTCCCCCAGTTTTAGCGCATAACTTTTGTCTAAGGTTAAGTGCCGTGCGTTGGTGAGTAGACGACGGTACTGCTCTAACACAACCGTGTGATCTAACTGAATGAAGTCATTTAACGTGATGCCAGTATCCGCTAGCAACGCTTCTAACTTCACCCCTTGGGTGACTAATAGTTTCACCAATGGCTTAAAATTGGCAACGGGAATACCAAAATCTTGCATGCCCTGATGCATGACATCGGGTGTGCTTAAACTTATATATGAGGCAATACGATTCGACATGAGTGTGGGGCATCACTCTTTATTATTATTTTGTTTGTTTATTAGGCTACTCGCGAATCACGGTTTAGGGAATCAGTAGTATCGCTTTGGCTTAAAAAGATGATGAAATTGTCATAATAAGTCAGTGATATTGTGACCATGGTTTTAAAAAAAACAGGCTGTAAATAACAAAAGTCAGTTATCAGTCGCTAAATTAGACTGCGCTTATATAGGCTTCGCGATAGTAATTAAGTAATTTTGATATCAGGTTTAAAGGCTATTTTAGTAAATAACCTTCAACTTCTTTTGCCCATTCAAGCCATGCTTTTTCACCCAGAATCCCGCGTCGTAATGTGAGATAGGGCAATTCATAAGGCTGCTTTTTGCTTTGGCTTAAGGCTAAAAACTCGTGTTCTAATGCTAAAAAGGTATCGAGCATGCGCTGATGAATGACCTTGTGTGTATTGAGTTCAGCCAGCATTGTGGGTTTGTCGATTAAGTGGCCTGCGTACATTTTTACTAATAATGCATCATTTACTTTATCGACTTTAACAGGGTTTTCTAGCCAGCTTACTAAGGCGTCATGGCCCGCTTGGGTCATGTGATAAACCTTGCGATCGGGTTTGCCTTGTTGGGGTTCTAAAGTGCATTCAATTAAACCATCTTGATGCAGCGCTTTTAACTGGCTGTAAATTTGCTGATGGCTGGCGTTCCAAAAAAAACCAAGTCGCGCCTTAAAGCGCTTGAGTAGGTCGTATCCTGAACCTTCTTCGGTTTCAAGTAAGGTTAAAATGGCGTGTTTAAGGGACATGGTGCGTATCAAGACTGAATAAGCGCAAAGTGTATGATGCTTAAGTCTTATATGCAAATAGTTGCATATGCCGATAAGGCGTCTTACACTCAGATCACAATATGCAATAAGTTGCATATAAAAATAACAATAATGCAAATGACAGTGGAGCGCTTCATGGCAAAAGTAAAGGTGAGAACGGGCAAACGTTATCGTAGTGGTCGTGCGGATGATCATTATGATGCCATTGTGGTTGGGTCGGGCATTGGCGGCTTAACCAATGCGGCCTTATTGTCGCTAATGGGCAAAAAAGTATGCGTGCTTGAACAGCATTACACCGCGGGTGGTTTTACCCATGCTTATGAACGTGAAGGGTATGAATGGGATGTGGGTGTGCATTACATTGGTGAGGTACACAAACCAAGCTCCCTCAAACGCATTTTTGATACCATCAGTGAAGGGCGCTTAAAGTGGGCGGCGATGGAGCCTGTATACGATAAAATTATTATTGCAGGCAAAGAATTTGATTTTGTGGCGGGGCGTGACAATTTTATTAATGAGCTGAGCAAACACTTTCCTGATGAACGTAAAAATATTGAAACTTATGTGGCGCTTATTCGAAAAATATCCACGCAAACCCCTAAATTTTTTGCCGCTCAAGCCATGCCAAAATGGTTAGGCGTGTTGTACAACACAGTACGTCCGTTATTAGTGGATAAATCTTTTTTTAAAACCACTCGCGACGTGTTAGAAGGGATTACACAAAATCAAGAATTGATCAGTGTATTAACCGGGCAGTGGGGTGACTACGGTCAAACCCCAAACGAAGCGGCTTTTATGATGCATGCGCTAATCGCAAAACATTATTTAGCGGGTGGTGCCTACCCTGTGGGTGGCGCGTCTGAAATTGCACGAACCATTATTCCGACCATTCAAAAAAGTGGCGGTGAGGTTTTTACCTATGCCGAAGTTGATGAGCTATTGGTTGAAAATAATGTTTGTCGTGGTGTGAAAATGACCAATGGTGATGAAATAAAAGCCGATGTGGTGTTCACTAATGTTGGCTTCATGAATACGGTAAAACGCTTATTTCCACAGGCAAGTCGTCAGCAGCATAAAGTTGATAAATGGATAAATACCGATGCTATTGAGTATTCAAAATCGACCCATTGTTTGTATGCGGGTTTTAAAGGTACTGCCAAAGAGCTGGGGTTAAATACCACCAATCTGTGGATTTACCCAAATGGTGATCACGATGCTAACGTCGCTAATTATGTTAAAGATAGCTCGAATCCATTGCCGCTGATTTATGTCTCGTTTCCGTCATCAAAAGACCCTGATTGGGAAAATCGCTTTCCAGGAAAAAGTACCGTTGAAATTGTCACCATTGCAAATATGAATGATTATGAGCAATGGAATGGCTCTACCTGGCAACAACGTGGCGATGATTATGAAGCAAAAAAAGAGCAGCTTTCACAGCAACTGCTCGAAGTTTTATTTGAGCGTTTACCACAGTTACGTGATGCATTGGATTATTGTGAATTTTCTACCCCGCTTTCAACTCAGTTTTATCAGTTGAATGCAAAAGGTGAGATTTATGGGTTAGATCATTTTGTTGATCGCTTTAAACAGTCGTGTTTGCACCCACAAATGCCCATTAAAAACCTGTATATGACAGGCGCAGACGCCATGACAGCCGGTGTTGGTGGTGGCTTAATGGGGGGCGTAATGAGTACCATGTGTATGCTTGGGCTTAAAAAAGGCAAAGCGGTAATGGATTTATTCAAAAACTATCAAGCGCCAAAACCAGAGCAGAACCAGCCTCAAGGTAAACAAAAAGCCGCTTAATTAAGTGCTGAATGTTTGTGTGTTAGAATGCCCATCTTTGATGGGCATTTTTATTTTATAGGCTTGATATGTTGGGTGTGCTGTATTCGTTTCGTCGTTGTCCTTATGCTATGCGTGCGCGTTTGGCTATTGCCATGTGTTTAGCGCCGGACAGTGTTGAATTACGCGAGGTGGTTTTAAAAGACAAGCCCCAAGCTATGCTGGATATTAGCCCAAAGGGCACCGTGCCGGTTTTGCAATTACCGCAACGTGTGATTGAAGAAAGTATCGATATTATGCACTTTGCATTATCACAAAATAAAACTAAACAAACTTCGTTATACCCAGATAACCTTAAAAATGAAATTGATGAACTGATTGCTATTAATGACGGTGACTTTAAGTGGGCACTTGATCGTTATAAGTATGCAGACCGGTATGAAGAGAGTGAAATTTTTTATCGTAAAAAAGGTGAAGAGTTTTTAGCATTGCTAAATGAAAAGCTCACCCAGCATAAAAATATATTCTGTGACGATGTGAGTTTAGCGGATTTAGCTATTTTTCCATTTGTAAGGCAATTTGCTCATGTGAATAAAGCTTGGTTTGAAAATAGTGAGTATGTGTTTTTAAAGGATTGGCTAAACCACTGGCTGAGCTGTGATGTATTTAACCGTATCATGACTAAACATAAACAATGGCAGCCAGATGCTGACATTGTTTATTTTCCTTAAGCTAAGCAGCTTCTTCGGCAGCGTCATCTTCTGCGGCATTCTCTTCTTCGGCGGCTTCATCGCCATCTGCTGCTGTTGCAGTGGTGTCTGGCTCAAATTTCATCCACATAAATTCGTTTGGTTGCTCAGCAATAAAATGTAAATTACCCTCGCCATCAATCAGAGCAAAACCCTCGGTAGGAATATCTACCGGCTGGTTGAATGAATCGCATAATTTACGCTCGATAAAGAGTTTTAAAAAATCTCCGCTGAAACTTTCTAGTTTCCCTTTCCATTGACAGCCAGTGGCGCTGTCACTGCCTTGAAGACCCCCTGCATCGTTTATGTACATGACGGAATCAGTGGTGGTCCAAGTGCCGCGCACTTGTTTTAGGCTCATGCTGGATATCTGGCCGGTATCCAATTCTAGGGTGGCACTGCCTGAGCGGCCATTGCCATCAAAGTTAATAAATAGGCTCTGCTGCGTTGCAAATAACGCATCCACTTCAATGCGGTTACTGCTACGGGCGCCCACATAAAAATTGTTGGTGGTGTCTGGTTCGGCGTAGCTATAAATCGTGGTATCTAACAGGGCGCTATTATTTTCAAGGGCTTCATAGGTGCCAATATGGGCTTCATCTTCACGCAGAATAAAGACTTGTTCTTCAAAAAATACAACGGTGGTGGTTAAGGCTTCAGTCACGTCTTGTTCTTCGGTTTCACCTAGCCATAACCCTTTTAATTGGGCGGGTCCACTTGAGCTGCTGTCATCCAATGCCCCGCAACCCGTACTCAAGGCAATTACTGCGATTAGGAAATACTTCAAAACGGCCATGTTCTTATCCAATCAATACCTTTAATAAGCATAGCACCGCTTTTTTAAATATGGCTTTTGATTACTAAGTAATGTTACTGGCTTTTATTAGAACAGATTGGCATACGGTGGAATGAAAACGGGCTTCTATACTGGTTAAACATGCTAGTGGTTTCGAGAGGGAACTCTCTTATCAGCAAAAGGTTTAGCTATGAAAACGATGTTAGCTAGGTGTTTATTATTCCCATTGGTTTTAATAAGTACTTTTTCTTGGTCCAGTGTGACCTCAACATTCGACTCCAGTAACCGTATTATTGGTGGCGTGCAACATACTGAAAGGTACCCGTGGATGGTATCCATCGCTCGGGGTTCTCACTTTTGTGGTGGCGTACTCATTGCCAAGGACTGGGTGCTCACGGCGGCTCATTGTCTTGATGATAAAACAGCTGAAGAGTTAACCCTTTATATTGGCCTAGATAATTTATCTCAAGTTTCCAGTGGTGATATGCGCAAAGCAGATTGGTTTTTGATTCACCCAGATTACAACGATAAATTATTTTATAGTGACTTAGCCATTATCAAGCTTGCGCAAAGCTCCACAAAAACTCCCATTGATATCTTAAGTCGACAGGACACTGTGGCACTTCAACAGAATGAACAACTGCGCATATTAGGCTGGGGTGTGACGGATACCGGTTCTACTTCGCGCGTGCTTCAACAAGTGGATGTCAGCTTTCAGCGCGATAACATTTGTAATAGCACGTACCCAATTAGCAGTATTTCGGATTACTGGGATCGCAGCTTTTGTGCAGGTGAAGTCAGTGGTGGCAAAGACTCTTGTCAGGGCGATAGTGGCGGCCCCATTTTAGTGAAAGCAAATGATGAATGGGCCCTAACGGGTTTAGTGAGTTGGGGCAGTGGTTGTGCTGAAGCTGGTTTATATGGGGTGTATACCGAGGTATCAGCCATGGCCGATTGGATTGAGCAGCGTCACAGTGGTGTGACGTTATTAGGTGAAGAAAAACTAGGATTTGTCGGGGAGAATAGAGCTAAGCCTGGTACGTTTACTCTGCTTAATTTGTCTGGCCAGGCGCAGGCCATCAGTAGTAAAGAGGTAAATAATATTTACTTTGATATTGATGAATCTAACTGGCTGTTAGGTGATTCTGTTCCTAGTGGTTCTGCCTGTGAATTTAAAGTCAATGCCCAGGGAGATTATACCGGTGAACATTCAGCGTTACTGACATTAGAGGTTGGTGACTACGAAGTCTCTCACCCGCTTAATTCAAAAGTATTGAATCAAATATCTGCTACGGCATTGGATACCGACTGGGAATTTTTTAGCGGTACCTCAAAAAATACCGAACATGGCGCCTCTTGGTATCAACAAACGGATGCCGAACAAGGTGGGGTGATGAAATCCGGTAATGCGCCATTAGGGGGCCGTTCTGTTTTATTAACTTACTTAAATGGGCCTGTGCATACCGAGTCTCAGTATTTAAAATTTGAATCGCAGGTGAACAATGGTGGTAGCAATTATTTGGGGGTGTATGTAAATGAGAAAACCCCTGTGATTGTCAATGGCGCAAATTGGTCTAGTTATGCGGTTAAACTTGAGCCGGGGATGAATCATGTGATGTTTATTTATTTTCAATCCATGGTGTCATTGGGTTATGTGCAGTTAAATAATTTACGGGTGTGTAGTGATCGTTTTAATGAGTCTACCTGCTCCAGTGCCAGTGGTTATTACAATACAGATGACTTAGCGGTTGTGGATGATCCAGCTGTAAATGCTTCGCTAGATTCGGTTTGTTCAACTTTGCAATACAGTGACTACACCATTACTTATGCCAATCGTGTTTCTAGTGATGTGGTGTTTAAAAGCGAAGCCGATCGCTTGTCCAGTAGCAAAGCAACAGGGGGCATGATTGAAAGCCGCCAAGGCAGTGGAGCATTTGACCACTGGGCGATACTTGTTTTCTTTGTATTAGTGTTTATGCGTAAACCTAAACGGCGGTAATGTGTTTTAGGCGTTTAATGTAATAACTTAACGAAAACCCTAGTTTTTTGGCTAGGGTTTTTGTGTTTTTGGGTAATAAAAAGTCTTCATCTGGCAGTGACTTGCCAGCATAAATAATTAAGTTGCCACCGCCGCTGTTGCACATGTAAAGGCATTCAAAATCATCGTTTAATTGCTGCAAAATATCGGTGTTTAAGTCATGGTCTAGCCAATAATTAAGCACGAGCCAACCATTTTTTGTAATGCGCTTTGCGCAACTTCTTAAAAAGTCTCGCTGCATTTGAGATTCATCAATGCCATGGTGATGGTACATATCGGCGACCAATATATCATAGGTATCTTCATTGCTTTGAATGTGGCTTAACCCATCACTATGAATCACTGTGAGTCGTTCGTCATGCTTGGGCAGGGCAAAAAAGCGATGAGCCACTCTTATCACATCGGTGCGAAGCTCCACGGCTTTCATTTTTATTTCGTCACAGGCGTTTAAGAAAGAACATACAAGGGTGCCGCCACCTAGCCCCATTACACAGATGGATTGAGGTTTACAAAAGAGCAAGCTGAGCATAATTGCGCGGCTGTATTCATGCTGTGGGATGTGGGGTTGAGCTTTTACTTGGCAGCTTTGTTCATGTTCATTGCCAAATGTGAGGTAGCGTTTGGCTCCGTCATCTAGGACTTCAATGGCGCCATATTCATCAATGGTCTTATGAATGGATTTTAGCATCTAGCGGATACACCCAAGTTAAGGGCTGTACTCGTGAGAAATGTGGGCATAGCTAATTTAATGTCCCTTAAAAACTGAGCTAAATGACGATTAAGGGCGCCAATGTTATAGAAGTCTGTATTTGAGTTAAAGGCTCACAGGGGAAATACGCAGGGCATAAAAAAACCGCCTAATGGCGGTTTGATGGGGGAGCGGGCGTTTGCGCTAGGCCACTTGCGGGATCAGAGCATCATAAAAAGCGCATTCTTGGCTAGCTTTCACCATTTCTTTGCAGATATTGCCACATTGGCCGCAATCACCGGCAACACCCAGTTCTTCGCGTAACGCTTTATAGTCAGCGCCATTATCGATGGCTTGCTGAACTTGGCGCTCTGTAATTCCTTTGCAAAGGCACACGTACATAGTGATGAACCCATTAAATTTGTCTATGGGTCTAATAGTAGTGTAAATGAGATGGATTATCAATAGCATTGCCATAAGAAATTTTATGCTATTAACTCAATGTAATCGCGCCCAGTAGAATCAGGATACCTGCACCTAGGGATAATAGGGTGGTACTGCGGTATTTAGGCATTCCAAGGCCCATTAATACACCACTGATCAGAATAACCAATAGGCCAATGGCCATCATTGCGCCATAAACTTTAAATATTGTGCCGCCTTTGGCTTTATGTAGTTGTACTAATTGGCGGTATGCACTGGTGTCTTTGACGTCTAATTGGGCAAGTTGACTGCCTTTGGTGGTGGTTAGGCTGATGTCTGTTTCGCTGCCTGTCCATTCCAGTATATGGGAATGTTCGCTGGACTTAAGTTTGGCTGAACCGCTTGGGTAGGGGTGTTGTTGCTTATCCAGTTCTTGCTGAGTAAACGTGATTAGGCTGGCTAGGTCGCCCTTCAAAGGTGTTGCAATGGGTAGTTTGAATGTTTGTGTGTCATAACCCCCTTTTACCCCCCATGTATAAAAACCACCTGTGATGGCATACATGGCAATGGCAGGCAGTAAAATGGCGGCCAGAATTAAATGCAATTTCATAAGTTGAGCGCGTTTCATGAAAACCTTCATATATAAATGATTGATGCTTTATTTTGATCTAGAAAACTTAACACAACCTTAAAGACAATTTGATGTAATGGGTGTGTTAACGCTGAGCCATTTGATTGCGCCATTGGATAGGGGAAAGACCAGTTACCTTTTTAAATGCCCGTGAAAACCCACTAATGTCACTATACCCTAATATTTCTGCTAATAAGGTGATGTCGATTCTACTAGAGGTTAAATACCAACACCCTGTTTTGATGCGGATGTCGTGTAATAAAACCTTAAATACCACGCCTTGCTCTGAAAGACGACGTTGAAGGGTTCGCCTGCTTATATTCAACAGATCGGCAATGTTATCAATAGATTGATTTTTATCCCCCATGGTTTGCTGTATTAAAGAGGATACGCTTTGCACGATATCGTCATGCTGTTGATCAAATTTTTGTAAATAGTGATGGGCAAATGCATGGATGGTTTTATCTGCATTGGGGATGGGCGTATCTAAATAATGGGCGGGTATGACCAATTGATCGTGTTCGCAGTTAAACACCACGGGCATTTTAAAATACTTTTCATAAGCCGGTTGCTGACTCAGTGCGGCGTGGCTGAGCTCTATGCGAATACCGCGAAAATTATTTCCCATAACTAAACGGCACAGTTGAAAACAGGCGCTAAATGAAAGCTCTTTGTATTGCCTGGTATCGGATAAATCATGGAATATTTCATAACGGCGTAAATATAGGTTGTCCCCTTGTTGTGTGTAATCCCAGTATTCAGATTGATTATGAAAGGCCATAAAACCACGGGCGGCATTTAATGCTTGGTGGGGCGTTGTGCAGTTTTTGAGTAATAATCCAAGTGGCCCCAAAATGCGGAAGTCTTGTTTGGCTCCAAGGCGTAAACCAAAGTCAGGGCAATCAAATGTTGCTGCGCTGTTTTGTAATAACGCAACAAAATCATGAATGGGCATCACGTTTTCTGGGGCATTAATAAAGGCCATATCGCAGCCTTGTTTCTCCAGCCATTCATCAGCACTAACGTTTAGCTCGGCCAATAATGCATCAATACCAAATAGCGCACTGGTTTTGATGTGGAAGGTTTGAGTCATATTGAGTTATGGCTATTTCGGTGTCATCAGTCTGCATAGCTTGGCACCAAATGACAAGAAATCCAAGTGATCAGCTCGTATCTTAGGTTTAATCCAAGAAAGATCGACTCATAAAAAAATAACAAAAATAAAAACATAAGAGGTGTGTAATGGCTCAATACGACACGATCATCAATGGCGGGCGATATTTTGATGGCACAGGTGCGCCATCCTCCATTCAGAATGTCGCTATCAAAGACGGGCGGATTGCCCTTGTCACACCCAATGAGATTGAAGATGCTGATTGCCAGTATATTATCAATGCTCAGGGTAAATGGGTGACCCCAGGGTTTTTAGATACCCACACACACTATGACAGTGAGCTTATTGTGAGCCCTAGTTTGTCTGAATCTGTGCGCCATGGTGTGACGACAGTATTGGTGGGCAGCTGCTCGTTAAGCATGATTTGCAGCGAAACCGAGGACGCATCCGATATTTTTACCCGTGTTGAAACCGTCCCCCGTGAAAAAGTTTTACCGATTTTGCAAAAAAATAAAACATGGAATACACCAAAACAGTGGGTTGAGTTTGTAAAAACCTTACCCCTTGGCCCTAATGTCATTAGTTTTTTAGGCCACAGTGATTTACGTACAGGTGTCATGGGGCTAAGTCGAGCGACCGACCGAAATATCAAACCCACAGAAACCGAAATGCAAAAGATGGAAGCTTTACTCAAAGAAGCTTTGGATGAAGGTTTTTTAGGCTTATCTACCATGTGTTTAAAGTGGGACAAGATCGACGGTGACCGTGAATGGTCAAAAAGTTTACCCAGTACTTACGCCCACTGGAAAGAAGTGTCCCGCTTAAATGATTTATTACGACAATACGATCGTGTGCATCAAGGGGCGCCTAATGCCGCTCAGGTATTGCAGATTAATCAGTACATGCGCGAGTGTATGGGGATATTTAAAAAGAAATTAAAAACCACCTTAATTAGCCGCATGGATTTAAAAGGCAGTGTATATTTAAGCAAAATTACCAATATAGCCGCTCAGATCACTAACTTTTTTAATGGTGATTTTCGTTGGCAGGTTTTACCAACCCCTTTTACGGTTTACGCCGATGGCATTGATGTGGTGTTTTTTGAAGAATTTGGTGCTGGTGAAATGGCGCTTGATTTAAAAACCGAGGTTGAGAGAAACAGTTTATTAAAAGATGAAACCTATCGTCGAGACTTTCGTAAATTTTATGGTGAAAAATTAACCCCAAGGGTTTGGCAACGTGACTTTGGTGATGCCATTATTTTAGATTGTCCAGATGCAAGCATTGTGGGGAAAAACTTCGACGAAGTAGCAAAATCACGCAATGTGCATGTGGTGGATTTATTTTTAGATTTGGTTGTTGAATACGGAAAGAAATTACGCTGGTACACCACGGTGGCTAATCATCGTAAAAGTGTGCTTAAAAACATGGTCAAAGATAAAAAATCATTGATCACATTTAGCGATGCCGGTGCCCATATTCGTAATATGGCGTTTTATAATTTACCACTGCGTATGCTGAAATTAGTGAAAGAAAGCATTGACGAAAATCAGCCTGTGATGAGCATGGAAGAAGCCGTTTGGCGCATGACCGGTGACCAAGCCGACTGGTTTAATGTGGATGCTGGAAAAATCCGAATGGGGGATCGAGCCGATGTAGTGGTTATGGATCCTGCTTGTTTTAATCAAGATTTAGAAGCAGTCAGTTGGGGTGAGATGGAGAACTTTGGGTTGCAACGCTTAGTCAATCGTAATCCAGGTATTGTTGAGCATGTTTTTATTAATGGCAAACCCGCTGTGCGTGATGGTGAGCTACAGCCTGAACTGGGGCAGCAAATGGGTTTTGGTTGCTTTATTGCTGCAAAGTAGTACTGAAAATTAACGAAAAAATGCTGGCTTAATATGCTGATGATATTGTCTTGTGAAGATACCTTGTGTGTTCATTTTGTCTGTTAAGCTGGCAAAACAAAAATAAGATGTAAATAAATATGAAAGCAAAAAAAACAGTGGTCATTACCGGTGGCTCAAGCGGCATTGGATTAGATTTAGCCAAAGCCTATGCACAACAAGGTTGTGATGTGGCGTTGTTGGCTCGTAACCAAGCTCGTTTAGATGAAGCGGTTACATGTTGTAAGGGGTTAATGAAAACCGCAGATCAAATCATTAAAGCGTACAGTGTGGATGTGGCTGACGCACAGTCACTGTCTCAATGTGTTATAGACATTAAGCAAACTCTTTCAACCCCAGATATTTTAATTTTAAGTGCAGGTATCGTGGCCAGCGAACGTTTTGTGGAGCAAAGCGATGCTGGCTTTGAAAGTATTATGCAAACTAATGTCATGGGCAGTCGTTTGGTTGTGCGTGCATTTATTAACGATATGATCGCACAAAAAAGTGGGCAGATTTGTTTTGTGAGCTCCCTTGGCGGCATTATTTCTACCTATGGTTATAGTGCTTATAGTGCGTCAAAGTTTGCTGTGATTGGTATGGCGGGGGCGTTGCGCCAAGAGATGCATGAGTACGGTTTGGGAGTCAGTGTATTATGCCCACCAGAGGTGGATACTCCTATGGTGGCTAAAGAATCAGAAAATATATTGCCACAAACTCGTTTTATTAAAGATATTGGCGGGACGCTGAACGTTAAAACGGTGACGCATGCAGCTATAAAAGGTATCAATAAAAATAGATTTATTATTGTACCAGGGTTAATGGCTAGAATATCTTATGCTCAAGCCCGTTTTATGCCAAGAATATTTGGTTGGTTCATGCAGTTGCTGGTGAATTACTCTAGCAAAAAATAAATCATGCTATTAAATAAACAAGGCGTACTGAGTATGCCTTGTTTATTTTATTTTGAAGTTTGCCAATCAAAATACGCTGAATAAAAGTACACCCCAATTAATAGCGCTAACCACCATTCGATGGCGTTAACGATATCATCACCACTATCGATTGCTTTAAGTGACAGTGCGACGGCAATCATCACGCCTTGGATAATCACCGTTGCCCATTTTATGTTTAATGAAATATGAGAAAGGGTTGGTTTAATTTCTTTTTGTAAACACAAAACAAGATGTAACGCTTGCGCTAAAAAAGTGACTAAAAAGAATAAGATGGCACCCGCCACGTGAACGTCCCAATTGATTGCCTCTCGTGGCGGAATTAAAACCGCGGTAGCTACGATTAAAAGCACAGCACCTATCACACCTAATGCTGAACTTGCTGGATTTAGCCAGCTGTTGGTGACTTTTTTTGCTTCTTTGAAACTCACCGCCCACCACATAATAAAAAACGCACACGCTGCAATCATGCCGCCACGAAAAACGTAGCCTTCAGGGCTGTAAATGCCTGCGTCGGTAATATTTAAACACCCTTGCAAAAATGGATTGCAGCTTTCGACTTTGGGGTGGTCGAATTGTAAGGCGATGATATAACTGAGTAATATGGTCCCTTGGCTGAGAATTAAACAGGTTAGGGCTAATAGCGGTTTTAAGCTCATAAAACACCTTTTAAACAATATGCGCTGATGTTGGCACTATAATGATTTATCATTAGTTTTTCTATTTTTACAAGGCATGCTCTTGGACGCTCATTTTCGTATGACAATTGATCAGCAACATGATCAAACAAGCTTATTAGCGTGTTTACTGCCTTGTATTCCTTATTTAAGTGTAGAGCAATGGCAGCAATTGTTAGTGAGCGGCTGCATTAAATTACAAGATGAGGTGGTGTTGTCGGATTGCCCTGTGAGTACTGGGCAGGTGATTGATTACATCGTCCCTGATTATGAAGAAGATGAGGTGGATATCAATTGGTCACTGCTTTGGCAAAATGAACACATTGCAGCGGTGCATAAACCCGCCAACTTGCCAGTCAGTCGCACCACTCGCAATGTTTATAACACCTTGATTCAAATATTACGCCGTGAAAGCCCTTGGCCTGATGCGCACCTTTTGCATCGATTAGATTTAGAAACCTCCGGTATTATTTTAATTGCTCACAATAATGAGCAGGCTAAATATTATCAGCCTAAACTCTCCCAGCTTATGCTGACTAAAAAATATCGGGCTATAGTTCATGGCGAGCCTAATTGGCAAACTCTCGAACATAAAAGTTATTTAAATACCAAAAAAGACAGCGCCATACGCTGTCAAATGCATTCGGTTGAGCAAGGGCAGGGCAAGTTCAGTGAAACGCATTTTACCGTATTGGCCTACGCAAATGGTTTTAGTTTAATTGAATGTGAATTATTAACCGGTCGTAAACATCAAATTCGAGCCCATCTTAGTGAATTAGGTCACCCCATTGTTGGTGATAAGATTTATGCCAATAACGGTGAGTTTTATTTGAAACGATTGGATGATGCGTTAAGCCAAGCGGATCACGATGCATTGTTGGTTGAACATCATTTACTTCATGCATATGAAGTGCAGCTAAACAATATGTGGCAAGCAGGCAGTGAGGGTTTGGTGATTCAGGATGATCATTATTCAGATGTCTGGTTACGTTTTAGCGAACAGGTTGGGCTGTGATTTTTAATAGGTCATGACTGTGACTCTAAATTTTGCTGTAAAAATGCCACTAATTGACGAATCTTGGCCGATAAATGTCGGTTGTTTGGGTAAACCGCCCAAATGGTTTCGGCTTTTATTCTATGTTGTGTCAGTACCTCAACCAGTTTCCCATGTTTGATATGTTGATCAAGATAGTAACTAGGCAATTGCACCATGCCTATGCCTTTCAGTGCTGCATCCACTAAACCATAACCGCTGTTGCAGGTTAAATTACCAGTGACTTTTATGGTTTTTTCTTTTTGATTATCGTCAAAGCGCCAATAACTGTGTTGTCCCATTAAGCAATTGTGTCGATTCAATTCCGTTAAAGAATGGGGCGTCCCATGGTGTTTTAAATACTCTGGTGACGCGCATACTCGATAATTGCGTTGGCCGATGGGTTTTGCCATTAAGCTTGAATCTTTTAATTTACCAAGCCGAATGGCTATATCATAGCCACCTTCTACTAAATCTAATTGCTGATTGGTCAGATTTGATACCACATCAATAGCAGGGTGTAACAACATAAAGTCATGAATTAATGGCTGTATGTATTTCTCCCCATACATGACAGGGGCGGTGAGTTTAATACTGCCTTGAGGTGTGTCTTTTAAGTTACCTAGGGCTCGCTCAGCATCTTTAAGGTCGTTTAATATTTGTCGGCAGTGTTGGTAATAGGTTTCACCCTCCGCAGTAAGGGACACCTTACGTGTGGTGCGATAAAGCAATTTGGTGTTGAGTCGTTTCTCGAGTTGGGAAACCTGACGGCTCACCTGTGCTACAGAGACATCCAGTGAGCTTGCTGCGAGGGTAAAGCTGCCACGTTCGGCCACTGTCACAAATTCAGATACCCCTTCCCAAATATTCAAGATTATTACCTATATGTAAAAGTATTTTAATATATAAGGTGATTATCATTATATGTGAAGTAATTACAATGAAATTGAATGATTAGACAAGCTTAACGCCCTGAGCTGTACTTAAGCTGTTTTGTGTTAGCTGATTGAATTTACTAGGAGTCACCATGACCGATACCTTTATAAAATCCAAAGCCGCCATTGCATGGGGGCCAAAACAACCACTGAGCATCGAAGAAGTGGATGTAATGATGCCCCGTAAAGGCGAAGTGCTGGTTAAAATCATTGCCACAGGCGTATGTCATACCGATGCCTTCACTTTGTCAGGTGAAGACCCTGAAGGTGTCTTCCCTGCTATTTTAGGCCACGAAGGTGGCGGTGTGGTTGAAGCGGTTGGCGAAGGGGTGACCAGTGTTGCCATTGGCGATCATGTGATTCCGCTTTATACCCCTGAATGCGGTGAGTGTAAGTTTTGTACCTCAGGTAAAACCAACCTTTGTCAAAAAATCCGTGAAACCCAAGGTAAGGGTTTAATGCCCGATGGCACCACACGCTTTTATAAAGACGGCGAGCCAATCTATCACTACATGGGAACCTCGACGTTTTCTGAATACACAGTATTACCCGAAATCTCATTGGCCAAAGTCAACAAAGAAGCACCACTTGAAGAAGTCTGTCTGCTTGGTTGCGGTGTGACCACAGGTATGGGTGCGGTAATGAATACTGCAAAAGTTCAAAAGGGCGATACAGTGGCCATATTTGGTTTAGGCGGTATTGGCTTGTCTGCCATTATTGGTGCCACCATGGCGGGCGCTTCGCGCATTATTGGTATTGATATTAACGAAAGTAAATATGAACTGGCGAAGCAATTGGGTGCGACCGATTGCATTAATCCTAAAGATTTTGATAAGCCGATCCAAGAAGTGATTGTAGAAATGACAGATGGCGGTGTGGACTTCTCATTTGAATGTATAGGCAATGTGGATGTCATGCGTTCAGCTTTAGAGTGTTGCCATAAAGGTTGGGGCGAATCAGTGATCATTGGTGTGGCCGGTGCGGGCCAAGAGATTTCAACTCGACCGTTCCAGTTGGTGACTGGGCGGGTATGGCGAGGTAGTGCCTTTGGTGGTGTGAAAGGGCGCAGTGAACTACCAGGCATCGTTGAACGGTATCTTGCTGGCGAATTTAAATTAAATGACTTTATTACTCACACAATGGGTCTTGAAGATATTAATGAAGCCTTTGATTTAATGCATGAAGGCAAAAGCATTCGTTCGGTCATTCATTACAATAAATAAAGTTAAGTGGCTTGGTGTTTATCACCAAGCCTACTTTTTTAAAGTGAGAGTTTTATGAGTTTAGATATTGTAAGTAGTGCTAAGGTTTTTGAAGGTTGGCATAAGCAATACACTCACCCATCCAAGAGCACCCATTGCACCATGCGTTTTGCGATTTTTTTACCGCCGCAAACGGCAACCGGTGAAAAGGTCCCTGTGTTGTATTGGTTGTCAGGTTTAACCTGTACCGATGAAAACTTCATGCAAAAAGCGGGTGCGTTTGCCGAGGCCGCTAAATTGGGCATAGCCATAGTGGCACCGGATACCAGCCCCCGTGGTGAAGACGTTGCGGATGATGTTGATGGTAGTTATGACTTTGGTTTAGGGGCGGGTTTTTACGTGAATGCAACACAAGCCCCGTTTAATCAGCATTACCAAATGTACGATTATGTGGTGAATGAATTACCTGCCCTAATAGAAGCAAATTTTCCAGTGACCCAGCAGCGGGCCATTAGTGGCCATTCAATGGGTGGGCATGGTGCTTTAAGTATTGCGTTAAAAAACAGTGAGCGATATTCATCTGTGTCGGCGTTTAGTCCTATTGCCAATCCAATCAATTGCCCTTGGGGGCAAAAAGCGTTGGGCGGCTATTTAGGCGAAAATCAACAAGATTGGTTGGAGTATGACAGCAGCGAATTAATGAAAAATTTCACAGGCAAGCCCATACCTGCGCTGGTGGATCAAGGGGATGCTGATAACTTTTTACAAGAGCAGCTAAAACCTGAAACGCTTGAAGCGGCTGCGAAGGTGAGTGCGTATCCGTTAACTTTACGCATGCAAGCGGGTTACGATCATAGTTATTATTTTATTAGTACGTTTATTGCTGAGCATATAAAATTTCATGCCGAGCATTTTTAAATAATAGGTTTGATATTTAAAGGCCATTTATTTTTTGAATAAATGGCCTTTTTAATGAGGCTTATATTTGTGTGAGGGGTTACAGGTCTTGAGTTTTAAGTATTGGGTTCTCTTTGTACAAATGTTTTGTACCGCGGAAGCCTTCAAATAAAGATTGATGTGCTTTTTGCGAAAAGGTGTCATGGCGTACATCGTATTGAGCAATCCAATCCACTAACATCTCAAGATTTGCATCTTGTGCTTCTTTTGAGTCGTACTTATGAGGCTCCCAAGGTCTCGATTTTGCATTTTCAATGCAAGACTGCGTCGGTAAATCCATAAAAAATACTTCATTACAGCTAGTTAAAATAGGTTCGATTAAATCGCTATAGCAGCCTTCAATGACCCAGCATGGGTGTTGTGCCATAAATGCATCAATGCTGGCCATTGATTCAGGTATTGGTTTGCGGCTAGGTGGTTGAGTGTCTTGCCAGGCTAGAGTGTCTAAATCAAGGTGGGGGAGTTTATGGGCTTGGCTTAAATGTTTGGCTAACGTCGACTTACCTGAACCTGAATTGCCAAAAATCACGATACGTTTCATGAAGGCTCCTTACGTGAGATTGTTTGTAGCTTAATTCAATTTAAAATAGAAGGCCAAGTCTAATCTGAATTTAGTTTGAGAATATTTGTCAAAAGGGTGTGCTCAAAATGGCAATTCACAATTGCCTGATAAATAACGCCTATACTGATGAAATAACTTAGCTAGTAAGGGGATGTATGCCTAAATCAAAGACCTCAGCCTCAACCCGCCAAGAGGTAGATTCTTTGGGGGAAGTTGAAGTGCCAATGAATGCATTGTTTGGCGCTCAAACTCAGCGGGCCCGTGATAATTTTCAGATTAGTTCTTTAAGATTTAGCCACGCATTTATTTATGCTTTGGTGCGGATTAAAAAAGTCGCCGCGCAGGTTAATCATGAATTGGGCCTGTTAGATACAAACTTATCAAACGCCATTAACTTTGCATGTGATGAGTTACTTGGTGGTCAACATTTAGATGCATTTGATATTGACGTGTTTCAAACGGGGTCTGGCACGTCGACCAATATGAATGCCAATGAAGTGATTGCTAAATTGGCAAATATTCATTTAATAGAAGACATTGTTCACCCAAATAACCACGTGAATCTGGGTCAAAGCTCTAATGATGTGATACCGACCGCTATTCGAATTGCCTGTGTGCAGGAAATTGAGAAAACCTTGATGCCTAATGTGGAATTATTAAAAGAGGCTTTAATTCAAAAGGGCAATGAGTATGCTCATGTTATCAAAACTGGGCGCACCCATTTAATGGACGCAATGCCCTTAAGTTTTGCTCAAGCATTTTCGGCTTATGCGAGTCAGTTAGAGCAAAGTATTGAGCGCATTATTGAATCGATTCCTAGGATTTGTCAGTTGCCCCAAGGTGGTACGGCGGTAGGAACTGGTGTCAATAGTCACCCATTATTTGCAGGTAAATTTTGTGAAACTCTATCAAACCAAACAGGTTTTCATTTTGTGCCTTCAAGTAATGCCATTGCCGCACAGGGAAGTGCAGATGTGCCATTGGAAATCAGCGCACAGTTAAAAGCCTTGGCCATGAGTCTGTATAAAATTTGCAATGATATTCGCTGGATGAATTCTGGGCCAAATAACGGATTAGGGGAAATTCAATTAAAGCCTTTGCAGCCAGGCTCTTCCATTATGCCAGCTAAGGTGAATCCAGTCATTGAAGAGGCTGTGTGTATGGTATGTACGCAAGTGGTAGGGTTGGATGCTAGTAATACGATGGCGGCGGGTAGTAGTCAGTTTGAATTAAATGTCATGCAACCTTTGTTGGCTTATAACTTGTTGCTAAGTATCGACTTACTCGGTCAGGGTTGTGAGCATCTCACGCGCAAGAGTATCTGCCATATTAAAGTGAATGAAAAACGCATACATGAAGACATGGGAAAAAATCCAATTTTAGTGACGGCTTTAAATTCCGTCATAGGCTACGATTTAGCCGCAAAAATTGCTAAGCATGCTTTAGCAAATGAATTACCGTTAATTGATGTGGCGCTGGAGATGACGGATCTGTCAAGAGATGAACTTGAAAAGCTGCTAGACCCTCAAAAATTATGTGGGCCAAGCGAATACTAGGAGAATTGAGGTCTCCTAGTATTTGCACAATGACCTAGGCCGCAGCAGTAGAGGCTTTGCTTGGGAAGCTGTAACGGATAATTCGACGAACCACGCTGAAATACTGCTTTAAAAAACCACCGCTGTTATATGGGATGTTGTATTTCCCACATAAACTGCGAACTTCTTTTGACATGTCAGGGTAGTGTTTCGCGGGTACGTCTGGAAATAAGTGATGTTCCATTTGGCAGCTTAAATGGCCTGTCATGATATGAAACAAACGGCCGCCTTCGAGGTTAGAAGATCCCAGTATTTGGCGGTAATACCATTGACCTTGTGTTTCGTTTTCGCAATCAGATCCTTTGAAGGTGTGAATGTTTTCGGTGAAATGGCCACAAAATATAATGGTATTTGTCCAGATATCTCGTAACAGGTTGGCCACAAAGTTACCCGCTAATACTTGCAAAAATACAGGGAAGCATAGTAACGGATAAAAAATATAATCTTTAAATAACTGGCGCGCAGCTTTATTAAAAAAAGCGGCTTTTAATTGTTCGCGTGTAATGGGCAGTTTACTGACTTTGCGTTGCTTGCCCATAAATACACGCTCACCTGCTAATTCATGATAGGCGATGCCCCATTGAAAATTTAAACATAACGCAATATAGGTAAAAAATTGCAAAAGATTTTTAGGCTTCCAACGAATATCATCGCTTAAGCGTAACAAACCATAACCAAAGTCGCGGTCTTTCCCTATGATGTTGGTGTAGGTGTGGTGTTCGTGATTGTGATAGCGCTTCCATGATGCGCTGTCTCCCGCGTTATCCCATTCGAAATTTCGGCTGTTAATGTTTGGATCATTCATCCAGTCATATTGACCATGTAAAACGTTGTGACCGATTTCCATGTTGTCTAATATTTTTGCAGTGGCTAATGCTAATACACCGATGACCCAATAGGCTGGGTGAATAAAACCCAGTACGATTAAAATGCGGCCCGCTATGTCACTTACCCGTTGTACGCGAATCATGTTACGAATGTATTGAGCGTCTGCTTTACCTACTTTTGCCATGGTTCGTTCGCGGATATCATTAAGCTCTGCTGCGAACTGGTCCAAAGTTTCAATGCTTGGATTGTTTGGATCAATATATTGCGAATCTGCGAATTGTGTTTGTGCATTCATATTCATCTCCTTTTATAAGTCCAAAACCACATCGTTCACAGGCACACTAATGCATAGCTGAATTTCTTGTGCGCCAGTGTCGCTATAGGTTTTGGTTTTACTGTTGTAGACAACACCGCTTTTCTTTTGACAGATACATTGATGACATACACCAATGCGGCAACCACTTACGGGCTTTATGTCATTTTTTTCGGCTAACTCTAATAAAGTTTGATTACTTGATGCACTTACAATCTGTTTATTGCTTCGGGTGAATAGCACCTGTGCATCGTCAGTTTGAATGTCAGTTGATAGTGGCTCAGGGCCAAAAAATTCGTAATGAACATGATCACTACTGATGTTTAGATCGCTTAATAACTGACGGCCCAGTGTAATCATTGGGCTTGGGCCACAAATATAAAAATGAGTGTGTGAATTAAATTGCTCTGTAAGGCTTATGTGTGCAGCGTTCATATTGCCTACTAGTTCGCTATCCATAAGTTTTAAATGGAAGCTTGAGCTTTGGTTAGCAAATGATTCGAATTCTTTTTTAAATAAAAAGTGCTCACTGCTACGTGCGTAATAAAGCAGCGTAATATCTTGCTGATTGGCTAGATTGCGTGAGCTTAAGCTGATTTGTTGAAGCATTGAGCGAAAGGGCGTAATGCCGCTGCCACCTGCAATCATGCAAACAGATGAATGTTCTGGGTTTAGGGTAAAGTCGCCCATGGCGCTGGAGATATTAACAACGCTACCGGTTTTTAATGCTTTAGGCAGCCAGGGTGTAATTTTACCATGGCTTTGAATGCGAATACTGAGTTCAATTAAACCGGTTTTTTTAAAATAAGCTGGGCTGGATGAAATACTGAAATAGCGGCTGACCCATGCCCCATCTTTTTCAACGGTAAGCTCAATGTATTGACCCGCTTTAAATGCCTGAAACCTTTTATTGGTTTTAATAACCAGGCTGTACATGTCTTTGCTTTCATGGCGAACCTCCACAATTCGACTGCGAAGCAAGTCAGCACGCCAGCGTGGTAGGGCCAGCTGAATAATGGGTTCAAAGTAAGCACGAATACTCTGGTGGTTGGTTAAGCTGCCGATAAGCCATTGCCACGCTTTATTTACTTTGGTTGATGCGATGTTTTGCATGCATAGCTCCTATAATTTCAGTAAACAAGTGTATGCTGAAAAAAAGTAGCAGTAAATGAATTTATTATGAAATATAGGTTAATTAAGGTGTTTACTATGCTTTTTTAGGAACAGGTGTTTATCTAATTGATTTTATACCGTTATCTTTGTATGGGCGAAAATATCTTGTTAGCAGTTAGCTCTGGTGGAAGGTGCTATGAATGCAGGTGGTAGGCTGAAGCGTGTTAGGTAGGCAGCAACTGCTGCCTACCTATTTTTTTAATATGTGCGATTCCTACGTGGAGTCTTTTAAAACCAGTCAAAGAGCTTTTGCGCAGCTGGCCATGCTGTGGTCATGGGCTTTACAATGATGCAGCCTTGAAAAAGGTGGCCAGAGCGGGTGGCAGCCGCTGCAGTTTGCGATGCTATATTGGATGGATCTTTGGTCATGGTAGACCTATAGCCATAGATAATTTATATCACTTTACTATAGCGTATACCTTGATCTGGGCGAGTCAGATACTCATCAAATACCATACAAATGCTTCGGATCAATAAAATGCCCTTATCGTGCACTTGTATGCCCTGCGATGAGACGCTTAATAGGCCGTCTTCTTCGAAGCGCTGCAGGTTGTCTAATTCTTTCGCAAAGTGTGTTTTTGGGTTGATATTGAAGCGTTGCTCAATGTCACTAAATGATAAGTTGAAGTGGCAAATCAGCTGTTTAATCACAGCTTGTCGTAACTCGTCTTCATCGGTCAGGGTAAGACCTTTATTGATGGGCAGAACGCCTTGCTCTAATTGGGACTGATAAACCTCAATGTCAGCGCTGTTTTGCATGTAGCTGTGGCCGATCTGGCTAATGGACGATACCCCTAGAGCCACAAGATCACAGTCAGGGTGGGTGGTGTAGCCTTGGAAGTTACGGTGTAACTTGCCTGCTTGTTGAGCTTGGGCAAGGCTGTCATTGGGTTTCGCAAAGTGATCCATTCCAATGTAAATGTAGCCAGCCTGTGTGAGCATTTGAATGCTATCTTGTAACATGCCAAGTTTGGTTTCAGGGTTTGGTAGATCTTCGGTTTGAATGCGACGCTGAGGCATGAAGCGCTCAGGCAAGTGGGCATAATTGAACACTGAAATACGATCAGGACTTAAGTCGATAATGTGCTGCAATGTTTTCTGAAAACCTGCGCGGTTTTGTAATGGCAGGCCGTATATTAGGTCGATATTGATGGATTTAAAGTCAAGTTCTCGGGCTTGATCAAGTGTGGCTTTAGTCATCTCTAAAGGCTGCACGCGGTTAACCGCTTTTTGTACGGCCGGGTCTACATCTTGTACCCCTAAGCTTACACGGTTAAAGCCAATGCTTTTAAGGTGAGCAAGGGTGTCTTCTTCAAGCTCTCGTGGATCTATTTCGATTGAAAAATCACGGTCTTGGGATTGAGATAAATTAAAGTGTTCAGCAAGCTTATTCATTAAGCTGCTCATTTGTTCATTATTTAAAAACGTCGGGGTGCCGCCTCCAAAGTGCAGCTGATCTATGGAGCGTTTGTCATTGTAGCCTTGGGCGCGTATTTCGATCTCTTTAAATAGCGCTTCAAGATAAGGCTCTGCTTTTTCTCGGCGTTTGGTGATGACTTTGTTACAGGCGCAGTAATAACAAACATGGGCACAAAATGGGATGTGCACATACAAAGAAAGGCCTTCTTCTTGTTTGTGGCTGCTCAGGCGAGCTTGTTGGTATTGCTCTAGGTCAAAGCCAGGTAAAAACTGTACGGCGGTAGGGTATGAGGTGTAGCGTGGGCCAGACTTATCATGACGCTTAATTAGCTCAATGTCCCACTGGATATTAGTTTGAAGATTCATGGTACACCCACATTTTAAAGATGGGTTATGTTAACAAGGCCTTTGCAATGGAATATTGCTTTGGGTCAAGCCAGCCGCGCTGAGCACGACTGGCAATGAGTATTTAGAAATAACTCTGCATCGGTACGCTGCACCACTTGCCGCTTGAGCAAATCGCTTTCACCCATAGGCGGTGTTTGATTCGATTCACTTGACGCTCTTTGGGCGCCATCATTTGTAAACCCGCTAAAGTTTGTGCATTTGGGTAAATAGTGGGATCGTTTAAAATCTCTTCATCTACATATTGTTGAGCATTTAACATAGGGCTAGGGTAGGCCGTGTAATTTGAATTACGGCCTGAAATTTTAGCGCTCATCATGTAGTCAATGAATGTATACGCCATGTCTTTGTTGGGGGCGTTTTTAGGAATAGCCATAATATCAATCCACATGGCGGCACCTTCTTTGGGGATTACATACTGCAGATTAGGGTTCTGAGCCACTTCAGTTAGAATATCCCCAGAGTAACCCACACCTAAGCAAATTTTATTTTCTTTTAAATCATCCGTGTATTGTGTGCTGTGTAAGTAGTTAATATCAGCGATGGTTTCTTTGAGTAATTGACCGGCAGACTGTAGCTCTGATTTTGAGCTAGTGTTGATGGAATAGCCTAAATACTTAAGGGCTGCGGCAAAGATCTCATCACGCTCGTTTACGATGCCAATACCACACTGTGAAAGCTTTTTGCGTTTTGCGCTATCAAATAACAAGCCCCAAGAGTGCTCGTTTGGATCGATACCAACTTTCTTTACTTCTTTGGTGTTGATGCCAAGACCAGTTGTGCCCCACATATAAGGAATGCTGTACACATTACCGGTATCCAGTAATTCAAGGCCGTTCATGACTACTGGGTTTAGGCTTGAAAAGTTCTTAAAACGGGCCTTATCCAAGGGAATGATTAAATCGTTGTTGGCCATGATGCGAATAATGGCAGAAGCGGGGAAGATCACATCAAATTGGTTTTTTGGGTTGAAAAAGATCTCGGTGAACTCATCAACACTATTGAATTCAGCGTATTCAATGGTCACATTGTTGGCTTGTTCAAACTCTTTTAGTACATCTGGGTCAATGTATTCCCCCCAGTTTAATACCCTTAGGGTTTGTGGGTCACTGTGGGCTTGCTGAGCAAATACACAAGCAAATAGAGTCAGCGATAAAATCGCCTTGATCAAATTCGGCATTTTCGTCTCGGTATGGTTTTATTGAATTCGGGGTAATGCTTATGCCTAAATGAGATATTGCGGGCACATGTGGATTAAGGCCATTGTCCCGTTCTTACCAATGATAAAGATATAACCCCTAGGGGATATATTTGGTTTAAAGCCGCATTCTTATTCGGTTTTTTGTGATGTGTTTCTGTTTTTTAAAGCCTGTCTTTTAATTGTTGGGAATGATCGTATTAATCGATGGGTCATAAAAAATTCAAGAGGTGTTTGACGATACTGCAAATGCGAGCCTATATTGTGGCTCGGCTTGTTTAAGGAGAGGACAGTGCAAGCGCAACAGGATCAACTACAGGCATATCATGTGTATGTGTCAGGTAAGGTGCAAGGGGTTTATTACCGTGCCTCTACTGCCAAGAAAGCGCAGCTTCTTGGGTTGTCGGGCTGGGTAAAAAATCTGACCGATGGGCGAGTTGAAATATTTGCGCAAGGGGATGCTGAATCTTTGGAGAAATTATTAGATTGGTGCAAAAAAGGGCCAATGTTGGCCAAAGTCAGTAATGTTGAGTGTGAAGTGGCGCAACTGGATGAAAAAATGGCGCAGTTCGAGGTCATGCGCTGACTTTCCTGTGAGTCCTTAGCCTGTTAACCTTGAAGTCATCATTCATCACTAAAAAATAATAATAATGAATTCAAAAATAAATACTCTATTTGTCGTTTGCATGACGTTGTTTGCTCTGGCGCTTACTGGTTGCAGTTCTATGCCTGGCGCTTTAGAAGGCAATGATTTAAGCCACCTAAGCTTACGTGATAAGCGCATGGCTGATAACAAGGTGAAAGTTTTACAAGCTCAACCTCAGACCAGTAGCTCTTTAGGAAAGGTCAGCTCTAAGCGCTGTCAAAGTTCCATGTTCAGTGAAGCCCCAGAGGAAAAAACGTTAATTGTTGATATGAAGGCTGAAGCCTACCGCTTGGGAGCGAACGCCATTAGTGATGTGAAGATTGAACAACAAGGTGCCGTGGGTGATGGTTGCTGGAACGTGTTTACTGCTACCGCCAATATGCTTGTGGTTGAATAGCTTTTATCATTGCATGTGCATATTAAGCCAGCTCATTGCTGGCTTTTTTGTGCCTGCGATTCATGCCTCTTGGTAGCCTTTTGGCGCTTTACCTTGAATGAAAAAAGCAAAGGCTAGTATTTCGGCCACTAAGCGGTAAAGCTCGGGTGGTATGTTGTCACCAATACTAAGGGCGCTTAATTGCTCTAATAGTTCTGGGTTTTCATAGATGGGAATGCCGGCTTCATAGGCAATATTGACCAGCTCTTGTGCAGCTTTTCCAAAGCGCTTTTCGCTGACAACGGGTGCTTGGCCACCATCGTAAAACAGTGCTAATGCCTGCTCAATTTCATGCTTAGGTATGTGATTATTCATAGTTGGGCCTATTAAGTATGCACATCGATTAATGATTGCTGAATAGGTTGGTGCAGTGGCTTGGGTTCACCATGTTTGCTGGTCACACTGTCTATTTTGAATCCAGCCTGTTCGAGTTTACTTTTAATTAGCGGTATATGTTGATGAAGCTTCTTCAATTGCTCGGCCTCACTTGCCCATAATGTGACAGCCAGTTGCTCTTGTTTAAGCTGGCTTTCAACTGCAAATGCGTGTGAGGTTTGTTGAGCAAAGCGCAATATTAAATGCCAGCCTTGCACGGTTTCGTTTTGTGATGGCGTAGAAGTGTGTTGCTTGCATTCGAAGTCACACCATTGGATTTGGTTTTGATGTACATAGGGTAAAGATAATTGAAACTGGGTGTTGTCTTGAGTATTAAAAAATCGATTTTGTATTTGGTCGTGTGTGAGTTTAGATAAACTTTGATTAATGCCCAGTAACTGGCGTAACAATAATGATTCGTTGTCGTTTTGATTAAGGCTATTGGATAGCGCCAAAAGGGTTTGCTGTAACTGCGGCTGTACACCTAGAGATTTAGGCCAAATGGACTCTGCTTGGCTGTCAGTGTTTGTTTTCGGGATCATGAGCATAGTGAGCCATTGGCTTAAATCTTGGAATGTTTTAATACTGGCCCCAGCATTTGCACCTTGAAATGCTGTGGCAGGCCAATTTGGAATAAAACTATCTTTGCGCTGCAATAACTGTTTACTTAGTTGCTCAAGTAATTGGTGCTGGTTTTGAATAAGCCAATTTTTATGATCGTTATTTAACGAATCATGGCTTCTAGTTGATGTGGGTGTTTGGCTTAAGACGCTTTTTAAATTATCAGCATTCTTTATGCTAGAAAGAGAGGGTTGTTGTACAACTGATGTGCTTTGAGATGACGCGTTGCTGGGTACTTGCGTGTTTGCCTGAGCATTATTAGCAGTGGAGCTAGAAATTTTTTGTTGAAACAAACTGACCCACTTCTGAATGTTCTTTTCTACCTCTGCCATTTTACTTTGCATGTTGGTATGTGTGTTAGATTGATTCTCTTGTGTGGCATTTGTATTGACAGTGCTAGTGGCCGCGATTTGTGCTTTACCTTGTGTTGCTTGGGGTACTGATTGCAGCAATTGCGCTAATCTAGCTTCAAAGTTTTGCCCGCTATCCATAAGTGCTTGTTTGAGTGTGGTGGGTGCAAGTGGCACATGACTTTGCAAGGTTGTGGTGGGCAAAGTTGTAAATGGAAATTTAAGGGGGATTTCTTTATTGGTAATTTGATTGTTATCAATAAGCGCAATGGGCTTTAAGATAAAATTCTGAGCCACAAACTGTGAGCGAAACTGATTTAAAGGGGTGGGTGTTTGTGCACTTTGAATGCTGAGCTTACCTTCGGGGGTTTGTTGCAACAAAACGTGAGTATTAGTTGCAATGGGCCGATTGGAAAGAATATTAATAGGCCCTTGTACGCTTAAAAGTTTTATCAGAACTAGTTTTAAGTTATCCGGTAGTGCAGCTTGCTTGGTTAAGGTTTGAGCAATGTTTGAGAGGTTTAATTTTTCACTGATACCACCGCCCACTACTTGGTTTTGCGAAGACTGTGGTGTTTGGCCATTTAATAATGCCAGCTGACGAAGAACTTGCTGGTTTTGGCTCGCTGGAAGGGTTTGGCTGGATTCCACTTTGGCCCAAGTGTTAATTAATGCTTGAATGCTTGGGTTTGTAGTGGATGTAGGCGAGCCTGAGCGACTCACCTGAGCCCCTTTTGGTGGGGGTTGAGTCGGTGAGGTTGATTGCACGTTAATTGTTGGTTCGTGTGGAAGTTTCATTAAACCTTCAATAATTTAGGAATCTGCCGTAAATGCGCGTTATTTTGTATATAATGCCGCGCGCGTATTTGGTCTGTACATAGTTGATATCGGCCAGATATTGGGTGAATTAAACATTTAGTATAGAGCTTGTGGTTTAAATCTTTTGGAATTAGGAACCTTTGTGCCTCAAATTGACAAACAAAATGCGACAGATACGCCACAGGCATTGATAAGCGGCCGTGCTTTGATGTGTGAGCGTGATGATCGAGTATTGTTTGAACAGCTCGATTTCGACTGGCAGACGGGGCAAATTGTGCGTATTTCTGGTCCAAATGGCGCCGGTAAGAGTACATTGATTCGTATTATTCTGGGCTTGGGTGCTTCTTTTGAAGGAGATCTTTACTTTAAAGGCGAGTCTATGCAGCGTGCCCGCTATGATTTTCGCAGTGAGCTTTTATACCTAGGCCACCAAGTGGGTATTAAAACCAGCCTTACCCCTGAAGAAAATTTGAACTGGTTATGCCCACAAGCCAGTCAAACGGCTATTTTCGAGGCACTTGAGAAGGTTGGACTTCATGGTTTTGAAGATGTGCTCGCTCAAGGTTTATCGGCTGGCCAGCAACGTAGGGTTGCATTGGCTCGATTGTATCTAGAAGAAAAGCCCATTTGGATTTTAGATGAGCCTTTTACCGCGATTGATAAAGATGGTGTGGCGCAGTTAGAGCAGCGCATTATCGAACATGCCAAAAGCGGTGGCTTTGTCGTGTTAACCACTCACCACCAATTAGATTTTGATGTAGATGAACTAATACTGGGTACGAAACCAGCAGAAGGTGTGAATTAACATGACCCATTCATCACCTTTAATGGCCTTATTTAAGCGAGACTTGTTAATTGCTTTTCGTAATCGCGGTGAACTACTGAACCCTTTGATGTTCTTTTTAATGGTAGCCAGCTTGTTTCCGCTTGCGGTGACACCTGATCCTAAGTTTTTAGGGGTAATTGCCCCAGGGATTATTTGGGTAGGGGCATTGTTGGCAACTTTGCTGTCTTTAGATTTAATGTTCAAGAGTGACTATGAGGACGGCAGTCTTGAGCAGATGTTATTACAGCCCCAGCCCACGTTGCTATTTGTATTGGTGAAGACATGCTTGCACTGGTTAACCGCTGGCTTGCCGTTGACTATTTTAGCCCCGTTATTAGGGGTTATGCTGGCTTTACCTGAAGGGGGTTATTGGCCTTTGATTTTCAGCTTGTTATTAGGCACGCCTACCTTAAGTTTATTAGGTTCAATTGGGGCCGGTTTAACAGTAGGTCTTAAAAAAGGCGGTATGTTAATGCCATTACTTATTTTGCCTTTATACATACCGATTTTAATTTTTGCCGCAAGCTCTGTTCAAGCGGGCGTAGATGGCAATAGTTACACCGGACATTTGGCATTTTTGGGTGCCTATTTGGCATTAATGTTAGTACTGGCACCTGTTGCCAGTGCCGCGGCGTTGAAAATTTCAATCGCTCGTTAAAGAAGAATTATTTTATAAGGTCGTTTTATATGTGGTCTGCACTTAAAAGACTCTATCATCAGCTGGGTTCGCCGAAGTGGTTTTATGAAATCACCTCCCGTTGGTCGCCGTGGTTTTTATGGATCGGTAGCGCACTAATGCTGGTGGGTGTGGTTTGGGGGCTCGCATTTGCCCCGGCTGATTACCTGCAGGGTAATAGCTTTCGCATTATTTATATTCATGTGCCTGCTGCTTTATTAAGCCAAAGCGCCTATATCATGATGGCAGTGGCAGGCTTAGTAGGCTTGGTTTGGAAAATGAAAATGTCGTTTGTGGTGGGTAAAACCATTGCCCCCATTGGTGCGGGCTTGGCCATTGTGGCTTTGGTTACTGGTGCCATTTGGGGTAAGCCTACTTGGGGGACATGGTGGGTTTGGGATGCACGTTTAACCTCAATGCTTATTTTGTTGTTTTTATACATGGGTGTAATGGCCATTTATAACGCCATTGAAAGCGAAGAGATGGCAAACAAAGCCGCAGCTGTTTTAGCATTGGTGGGCAGTATTAATATTCCGATTATTAAATACAGTGTTGAATGGTGGAACACTTTACACCAACCAGCCACCATTACACTGACTAAAAAACCCACAATGGCCCCAGAAATGTTTATTCCCTTGATGTTAACCATCATCGGTTTTTATTGTTGGTTTGCGGTTTGGGTATTTGCGCGCACACGAAATGAAATTTTATGGCGCGAACGTCGAACTAAATGGGTAAAAAGCCTTCTTAGCACGGGAGCGAATCACTAATGTTTTTTGATAGCTTCGCAGAATTTATTAATATGGGCGGTCATGGGTTGTTTGTTTGGCTAAGTTACGGTGTTGCCGGCTTAGTGGTAGCGCACAATTTCATCAGTCCTATGTTTACTCGAAAAAAAGTCATTAAAGATATTGAGCGCCAGATGCGCCGGGAGCAGAAGTAATGCATCCACAACGAAAACAAAAATTGTTCATTATTTTATTCATGCTCGGCGGCATTGCCTTGGCTGTGACGCTGATGCTGGTGGCGTTAAAAGAAAATATTAATCTGTTCTATACCCCGACACAAATTGCAGCGGGTGAAGCACCCATTAACCGTACCATTCGTGCAGGTGGTATGGTGGTTGAAGGCAGTGTGAGTCGCGCTAAAGACGGCTTAACGGTTCAGTTTGATGTGACGGACGGCAAAGATATTATCACCATCGAATACGAAGGGATCTTGCCAGATTTGTTTCGTGAGGGGCAGGGCATAGTGGCTTTGGGACAAATTAATGAAAACAATCGGTTTGTCGCTTCAGAAGTACTTGCTAAGCATGATGAGAATTATATGCCGCCAGAAGTCGCCGATGCCTTAGAAAAAGCGCATAACGACGGTACACAAGACGTTAAAAGCGCTCGCTACTAATTTAGGAGATAAAATATGTTACCTGAATTAGGTCACTTCGCGCTGATTCTTGCGCTGATTTTTGCTTGTTTGCAAGGTGTTGTCCCCTTGGTTGGTACGGCTACAGGACGAACCCAATGGATGGTCATGAGTCGACCGTTAAGTTGGGGTCAGTTCTTATTTTTATTGATTTCATTTGTGGCCCTTGCCACAAGCTTTGTAAATGATGATTTTTCTGTGGCTTATGTGGCCAACAACTCCAATAGTTTATTGCCTGTGCAATATAAAATCAGTGCGGTGTGGGGCTCCCATGAGGGCTCTTTGTTGCTTTGGGTTTTATTGTTAAGCACTTGGACTGTGGCCGTGAGTATTTTCTCACGTAATTTACCCATCGACATTTTAGCCCGTGTGTTGGCCATTATGGGTTTGGTCAGTATTGGTTTTTTACTGTTCACCTTATTCACATCAAACCCGTTTGAGCGAATTCTGCCTAATATTCCAATGGACGGCCAAGATTTAAATCCGCTACTTCAAGACTTTGGTTTAATTGTTCACCCGCCTATGTTGTACATGGGTTATGTGGGTTTCTCTGTTGCTTTTGCGTTTGCAATCGCGGCTTTGCTTAGTGGTCGTTTAGATGCGGCTTGGGCACGTTGGTCACGTCCTTGGACAACCGTTGCTTGGGCGTTTTTAACTGCGGGTATTGCCTTAGGTAGCTGGTGGGCGTATTACGAACTTGGCTGGGGTGGCTGGTGGTTTTGGGACCCAGTAGAAAACGCATCGTTTATGCCTTGGTTAGTGGGTACGGCTTTAATTCACTCATTAGCCGTAACAGAAAAACGCGGCGCCTTCAAAAGCTGGACGGTTTTACTGGCGATCTTTGCATTTAGTTTAAGTTTACTTGGCACTTTTTTAGTTCGCTCTGGTGTTTTAAACAGCGTTCACGCATTTGCCAGTGACCCTGATCGTGGATTGTTTATTTTAGCGTTACTGATTATTTCAATTGGCGGCTCTTTATTAATATATGCATTAAAAGCACCCACGGTTGTGGCGAGAGTGAGTTTTTCTTGGGTGAGTAAAGAAAGCTTCTTATTATTAAATAATGTATTGCTGATTGTGACTTGCGCCATGATCTTGCTTGGTACGCTATACCCAATGATTGCGGATTACTTTTTTGATGAAAAAATCAGCGTAGGTGCGCCGTTCTTTAATTTATTTTTTGTGCCGATTATGTCGGTGTTGGTGCTGTTTATTAGCTTAGGTTTTATTAGTCGTTGGAAGAAAACCGAAGGTAAGTGGCTTGCTTCTCAACTATGGCCAGCAGCTGTATTTACTATCGTATTGTCAGCGGTATTCCCGCTTATTTATGGCGTGCATTATACGTGGCAAATTGTGTTTGGCGTGGCATTAAGTTCTTGGGTGATTAGCGCGACCTTGCTTGATCTTTATCGTAAAGCCAATAGTAAAAACGGTTTATTAGCGGGTCTTAAAAAATTAAGTTTAAGTTATTACGGTATGATTTTGGCGCACATGGGTGTGGCGATCACGGCAATGGGTATTTGTATTGTAAGCAATTACACCCAAGAACATGATGTGCGAGTGGTGCCAGGTGATACGGTAGATGCATCGGGTTATCACTTTATTTTTGATGGTGTGAAAAAGGTACGTGGCCCTAACTACATCGCGGATGAAGGCCAAATACGAGTATTTTATAACGATGAGTATTACACCACTATGAAGCCGCAAAAACGTCACTACAAAGTGCAGCGCAATATCATGACAGAAGCGGATATTGATGCTGGTTTATTCCGTGATCTTTATGTGGCGTTAGGTGAGTCATTAGAAGGTGATGCTTGGGCGGTGCGCATTCACTATAAACCTTATGTTCGCTGGTTGTGGTTAGGTGCCATATTCATGGCCCTAGGTGGCATCTTAGCGGTATGTGATAAACGCTACCGTTTGTCTCGCACTAAATTGGCTAACTAATAAGGGATACTTATGAAACGTTGGGCGTTATTTTTACCGTTTATTATTTTTACCTTATTAGGGTTTTTATTGTGGCGAGGTTTGTATCTTGATCCTAAAGATATTCCGTCAGCATTAGTGGATAAACCTTTCCCTGATTTTTCGCTGCCCACATTAGTCAGTGGCGAGACAAAAACACAAGAAAGTTTGAAAGGCGATGTGCACTTAGTGAATGTGTGGGGGACTTGGTGTATCAGTTGTAAGGTCGAACATCCGTTTTTGGTAAAGCTTGCCCAGCAGGGTGTGCGTATTGTGGGCGTTAACTATAAGGATGAAAATGATCCTGCTCGTCAATGGCTAAATGACCTGGGTAATCCATATGTATTTTCGGTTGATGATGAAGCAGGGACTTTGTCCATGGATTTAGGGGTAACTGGTGCTCCAGAAACCTTTTTTGTAGACGCTAAAGGTGTGGTTCGTTACAAACATCAAGGGCCGATTACTCAAGGTAATTGGGCGCCACTTGAGAAAATCTGGCAATCATTGGTGGATGAAGCGACACAGGTGAGCCAACCATGATGAAGCATGTATTGTTATTTTTTGTTTTATTTTTCTCTCAAATGTCTTATGCCATGGTTGATGGTCATGAATACATTTTTGATGATGGCAGTGAATTAGAAAATCAAAATCGGGCTGCGTTATTTCAAAAACTTGCCGAAGAGCTGCGCTGCCCAAAATGTCAAAATCAAAACCTTGCAGACAGTAATGCCATGATCGCTGGGGATTTACGTCGTGAGTTATATCAGCAAGTGAAATCAGGCAGTGATGGCGAAAGTATTGTTGATTTTATGGTCAATCGATACGGTGAGTTTGTTTTGTATCGCCCCAAAATGGGTGCCATGACGTATGTGTTGTGGTTTGGCCCTGTGGCTTTACTGCTTGTTGCTTTGATCAGTTTAATTTTCATTGTGCGTAAACGTAAACAAAGTAGTGCTTCTTCGCAGGCGTTATCGCCAGAGCAACAAAAACGTATTGATGCACTTTTAGCTAAAGATAAAGAGGATGACCATGTTTGATTTATGGCTAGGTATTGCTGTACTGCTTGTATTAGCCGTGGCCGTCATGTGCTTACCCTTGTTTGTGTCATTGCGTGGCAGTGAATTACAAAGACAACAAAGCAATGTGGTGATTTATAAATCGCAATTGGCGGATTTAGAATCCGATCTTAATAGTGGTCGTATTGATCAAGCGCAATACGATGGTTTAAGTCAGGAGATCAAACTTAATTTGCTGGTCGACACTCAAGATGAAGAAGTCGAGCAGAATACTAAAACGGGTAATTGGATTTTTATCCCTTCTTTGGTTGTAATATTGCTGGTCAGTATTGGTTTGTATTTTAAGTTGGGCGCTGAAAATGAACTGGCGATTACTCAGTTATTACAAAAGAGCGGTCAAACAAATTTCACTGAAGAAAATGCGTTAGATTTGATTGCGCGTTTAGGTGTTCAAACCGAAAAAATGCCTGAAGATACCGAGATGTGGTATCTGCTTGGCCGTTTGAATTTTGATATGGGCCAGTTTGATCAGGCTGTGGTTGGTTTTACACAAGCGTTACAGTTATTACCCATTGACTCTAAACAAGATCAAGCAGTTGCAATGGCACAATTGGCGCAGGCGCAATTTTTTGCAAATGACCGCAAATTAGACGTAGCTACAGAGTCACTGCTTAAAGACGTGTTAGCAATTAACCCCAATGATGAAACATCCCTTGGTTTATTAGGTGTGGCAGCGTTTGATTCAAGCCGATATGTTGAGGCTGTGGGTTATTGGCAGCGTTTAATTAGTATGATGCCGGAAGGTAATCCTAATGTGGCTGCCATACAAGGTGGAATCAATAAAGCGCTTGAACGTATGAGTGAATCAGAGCGTGCAAACATTGAAAAACAACAAGCCGCTATACAGCCTGCTGTGATTCAAATTACAGTCAATGTTGCACAAGATATGATTGCTAAGCTGCCTAAAAATGCGGATTTGTTTGTTTTAGCAAAAGCTGAAAATGGCCCACCCATGCCCCTTGCCGTTCAGCGGATTAATGTTGAAAAATGGCCTGTGACAGTGACGTTAGATGACTCAATGGCAATGATGCCAGATCTGCGTTTAAGCCAATTTGAAAATGTGGTGATTACAGCTCGTGTTAGTAAAAGCGGTGTAGGCAATGCTAAAGCGGGTGATTTACAAGGGATGAGCGCAGTTATTAGCAGTCAGACTAAGCGTGTTTCTGTGCAAATAAATGAAATACTCAAGTAGGTCATTTAGCTAATGTTTCAAGCGGATGCGCCTCGTAAACCGTATTTGGCGAAGGGCAGTAACGTTAAGCGCTGCCCTGAATGTTTAATGGCTGATGGTTACTGCCTGTGTGCTTATAAACAAAGTGTTCAGCAAGATGATACTCAGCCGGTACACATTTGTTTGTTGATGCACAAAGAAGAAAGCTATAAGCCCAGTAATACTGGGCGCTTGATTGAACATGTTTTACCTAACTATACCCACCGTTTTTACTGGCATCGTACAGAGCCGGATTCTGGTTTTATTCAATTATTAAATGACCCTGCTTTTCAGCCGTATATTATCTTTCCAGGTGATCGCGGTGGTTATGAAGAGCGAGTCGTTTCTCAAGCAGATTTATCAAATGGGCGTACCCCATTGTTTATCATTTTAGATGGCAGTTGGCGTCAGGCTGGGCGCATGTTTCGGTTAAGTGAATATTTACAGCACATCCCTGTTTTGCCTTTAAATACTCAAAGGCACAGTCGTTATAAATTGCGTAAAGCGCCGGATGAGTTCCATTTGTGTACGGTAGAAGTGGCAATTGAATTATTGAACCAGCATGGCCAGCCAAATGCGGCCAGTTCCTTGGATCAATATTTTACAGTGTTTAATGAGCTATATGCTCAGTCTCGCCGTCAGCAAAAAGCTCAGATTACTCTGGATTAACGGCAAGCCAATTGAAATATCCGCAATATGTCGTTACTGGCTTGTTGTAAATCTCGTTTGTCTAAATGACCTCTCAACCCATCTAAGCTGGCTAGAATTAAGGTGGCCAGCTTTCTTGGTTGCACATTAATATGCTCTAGTGAGATTTTGTTTTGTTGCTGTGCTTTCGTAATGACATCACATAACATTGTCTCAATATCCTTTCTCGCTTGTGCGAATATGTCTTGCGCTACATGCTGCACGTGGTATTTCAGATCGTTCAAAATCACTTGATTGCTGACTTCATCAAAGGTGGGTTTAAGCCACGTTTGCATGATTAAGCTAATGGTTTCCCAGCACTCTAATTGTTTGGCTAATATGGGTTTACAGTCGTTATTGGCTTGCAGTTGAAATTGGTGAACCACTTTTCTGAACGCGTCATCTTTGTTTTTTAAATACTTATGTACAGTTGCCCTTGAAAAGCCTGCATGTTCACTGATTAATGTCATATTAGTGGCTTTGTAGCCATGCTGAAAAAAGCACTGCCTGGCACCGGCGATTACTTTTTCCTCAGTTTTTAGGGTCAATGTGGTTACCTAGTTGGTCACTGTTGCAAATATAGATAGGTGTTTTACGTCTTAATGTCACTAATATTGACAGATTATCACTATGTGTAAACCTGTCAATATGCTACAAATACGCACCAAAAATTGTTGTGGCTGGCCTAACCATGAGTCGCGACTATGCTTAGATGGATTAATCTGGAGATAAATACATGGGATATAAGGGTTCATTCTTAGCCTTATTGATCATAACTGCGTTAGTGGGTTGTGGTGATGGTAGTGAAATGCAACAGGTGCAAGAGAAAGCGGTTGTGGTGCAACTTGCACAAGTCAGAACCGCTACCACGGAGCATGAGTTTTCATTCCCAGCTAAGGTCATGGCAAAAACGACAGTTGATCTCGCATTTAGAGTGAGTGGGCGTTTGCAGTCAATTAACTTGCCAGAAGGTAAGACCATCAAAAAAGGCACTGTGATAGCCAAACTTGAGCCAGAGCCGTTTGAGCGTGCTGTGCGCATGGCTGAAGTCAGACTCAAGCAAGCGCAGTTAGAGCTTAAGCGAGTGAAAGCCATCGCTACCAAGGGTATCGGCTCTGAAAAATCAGTTGATAACGCTGAGGTTAGTTTTGAGTTGGCTCAAATCGAGTTAGAAGATGCCAGAGCAAACTTAGAGTACAGCGTACTTAAAGCACCATTTAACGCATTGGTATCTAAGCGTTTGATTGAAAACAAAGGATTTATAAATCCAGGTTTGCCAATTGCTCGTCTTCAAGACTTATCTCGTATCCATTTCCAGTTTGATATCCCAGAGCGCTTGGTGAACCAATATAGCCGCTCCCAAGTTGCAAAGGCGACGGCTTTTATTGATGGCGCTATTAATAAAGAATTTGATATTGAGTATGTTGAGTATTCAACTGAGCCTGACCCAGTCAGTCAAACATACGAGGTTGTGTATGCGATGGATGCTCTTAAAGGCGTAGAAATCACACCAGGGGTTCGCGCTACGGTTAAGCTTAAAGGGAATGACGACAACATGCCTCAGGTGTTGGGTGTGCCTGTAAATGCACTGGTCACAGGAACAGACAGCTCAATGTCGGTATGGGTTTTTGATGAGCAAACACAACGAATTAAAAGCACGGTCGTTGAAGTTGGGCCTATGGTAGATGGTTGGGTTGCGGTGTTGGCTGGATTAGAAAAAGGCCAAAAAGTCGTGTCAGCAGGTGTGACTAATATGAAAGAAGGGCTGTTAGTTCGCCCTTACAGCATGCAATAAGGGGCTAATTATGGATATCGCAAAAGCGTCCATTAGAACGCCTGTTAATACATGGCTGTTGGTAGTTATCTGCTTCATTGGTGGTTTGATAGGCTTGGGTGAAATTGGCCGTTTAGAAGATCCATCTTTCACCATTAAACAAGCTATGGTCATTACCGCTTATCCAGGTGCAAGCGCTGAACAAGTTGAAAAAGAAGTGACAGAACCTTTAGAGACGGCTATTCAGCAAATGTCTCAGGTGGATTCGGTCAATTCTGTTTCAAAGCCAGGTGTGTCTGAAATCACAGTTGAGATGAAACCGACGTTTGACGGTAATCAATTACCTCAAATCTGGGATGAGCTGCGTAAACGAATGGGTGATGTGCAAAATTCATTGCCAACGGGTGTTAACCCGATTCGTGTCGTTGATGATTTCGGGGATGTTTACGGCTTGTATTATGCTTTAACAGCACCTGATTTTACCCCATATCAATTACGTGAATTTTCACGTGTCATTCGTCGTGATTTATTGACGGTACCTAATGTTACGAAAGTTGCCGTTGAAGGTGTGCTTAAACAGCAAATTACCGTGCATATTGATACATCTCAATTGGCAAATTTAGGCATTTCTCTACCGGATGTAAAAAGTGCATTAGCGTATAGCTTACGCCCTTACGGCAGTGGTCGTTTACATGTTGATGGGCAGCGAATTCGTATTCCGGTGGGAGGGGTTGATTCCCATGTGGATGCTATTGAAAATATTACCTTAGGGCTTCCGGGTTCCACTAGCCAAATCCGTATTAAAGATATCGCCCAGGTGACATTTGATGTGGTGGATATTCCAGATGTACTCATTCGCCATAATGGGCAACCTGCTATTACCTTAGCAGTAGCAGCTAACATTGATGCAAATGTAGTTGAAGTAGGCATAGCGGTTCGTCAGCGTATTGATCAAATTCTTTCTCAACTTCCATCGGGGATTATTCTTCAGCCAATTTATGATCAAGCTCAAGTGGTTGATGAAGCAGTAGGTGGCTTCATCACTAACTTAATTATGTCGGTTGCCGTCGTAATCGCCACATTATGTTTGTTTATGGGGTGGCGAGCTGGCGTGGTGGTTGGTGCGGTATTGTTATTAACTGTATTAGGCACCATTTTAGTTATGTGGCTTTATGGTCTAAATCTACAGCGTATCTCTTTGGGAGCGTTGGTGATTGCCATGGGGATGTTAGTCGATAACGCCATAGTGGTGGCTGAAGGCATGATGCTTAGAATGCAAAAAGGCTACAAAGCATTAGAGGCTTCTAGTTATGTGGTTAAACAAACTCAGTGGCCGCTTCTTGGTGCAACGGCAATAGGTATAGCTGCGTTTTCTGGTATTGGTTTGTCCAATGATGCAACCGGGGAATTCTTGTTTTCTTTGTTTGCCGTTATTTTAATTTCGTTATTCTTGTCTTGGATATTGGCGATTACCGTTGCGCCATTATTTGGATCATACTTTTTTCAAGTAGGTGATAAAGGCAGTGATGAAACCTTTAACAGTTCGCTGCACAAAACCTATAAGCGCTACTTGCTAAAAGCATTGCACAATCGCGGCAAAACGGTTTGGTTGCTGGTTGCGGTAACTTTAATTAGTTACATGAGTTTTGGACTTGTGAAACAAGGTTTCTTCCCTGCATCTAACACTCCAATTTATTATGTGCATTATTGGGGGCCGCAGTCTCGAGATATTCGTGAAACCGCGCAGTATATGACTCAGGCTGAAACGTTTGCACAAGGTTATGAAGAAGTGGCTGCTGTAACTACCTTTGTTGGAAAAGGGGCGACTCGTTATACATTAACGTATGCTCCAGAGCAGGCCAACGAAAGTTACGGTGTGATGATTATCCGCACTCATGAGCGTGATCAAATTCCCCACTTAATTGATAAGTTAACCGCTCAGTTGCAAGCCAATGACCCTGATGCCCGTATTTATAATACGCGTGTTATTTTTGGCCCAGGTGTTGGTGCTAAATTAGAAGCACGCTTTATGGGTCCTGATCAAACAGTATTGCGACAGTTAGCCCATGAAGCCGAAGAGCTTTTAAAAGCAGATGGTGAGTTACTCGATATTCGCCAAAACTGGCGTCAAAAAGAACTGATTTTAGTTCCGCAATATGATGAATACGCGGCCGGCGTTGCCGGTGTTACGCGAGCAGATTTTTCAGATGCGGTTCAGTTTTCAAGTAACGGTTTAAAGCTTGGTAAGTTACGAGATGGTGATTATAGCTATGACATTATTGCTAAAGCGTTAACACCACAGGAGACCGCACAAAATAAAGATGAACTGCAACAATTACAAGATGCGTTAGTGTGGAGTCAATACCAACGCAGCTATGTACCAGTTCGTCAGATTAGCCCACAAATGCAGATTGAGTCGGAAGGTGTGCTGATTCATCGTCGTGACCGTATTCGCAGTATCAGCGTTTATGCTGAGCCTGGCCACAATGACACGGCTGCATCAGCACTTGGACGTATCCGCCCTAAAATTGAAGCGATTTCGCTACCGGATGGCTACAGTCTTGAATGGGGTGGTGAGTATGAAAGCGCTGGTAAAGCGCAAAAGGCATTAGGTAGTGGTTTACCCTTAGGCTTTTTAGTCATGATTTTAATTACCATCTTCTTATTTGGTACTGTGCGTGAGCCTTTGATCATCTGGTTGATCGTACCTATGGCTGTGTGTGGAGTGGTGGCTGGCTTACTTATCGCTGATTTACCGTTTGGTTTTATGTCCTTATTAGGGTTTCTAAGTTTATTCGGTATGTTGATTAAAAATGCTATTGTTTTAATTGAAGAGATCGATATTCAAATTGAAACTGGGATGGATAAATTTGAAGCGATTGTTGAAGCAAGCTTGAGTCGTTTACGCCCTGTATCTTTGGCGGCTGTTACCACAATTTTGGGTATGGCACCGCTGTTAACCGATGCTTTCTTCGCTGATATGGCGGTGACAATTATGGGTGGTTTAGCATTTGCGACGATTTTAACTATGATTGCAGTACCTGTGCTTTATAGTTTGTTTTATAAAATTAAAGAAAAGGCTTAGTTGAGCTTTCGATTTGGTTTTCATTTTTGAAAAGGTCGCTTTGCGGCCTTTTTTTATTTTAAAAAGCTGTTATAACAAAGTATAGAAATAACTGGAGATTGCTTGTGTCTGTCCATGAAAAAATTAACTATGTAGAGCTTCCTGCTCATGATTTAGACAAGGTGAAGGCTTTTTTTACACAGGCGTTTTCATGGAAATTTACGGACTATGGTGCAGAATATACTGCGTTTACTTATTCAGGTGTAGACGGTGGTTTTTTTAAATCGCCACTGTCATCATCAACTCAAAAAGGAGCCGCATTGATTGTACTGTATAGTGAAAATATTCAGCATAGCCTAGATAAAGTTGAGCAAGCAGGAGGGAAAATAATAAAACCTATTTTTCAGTTTCCAGGTGGGCGCCGATTTCACTTTCAAGACCCATGCAAAAATGAATGGGCAGTTTGGGCGCTGTAGCTTAATTTTGCTCGAGTTTATCAGTAGAGACTTTTTTAGGTAGCGTAATAATAAATTGGCTGCCTTCACCCAAAGTTGAGTTTACATCTATGGTGCCTTGCAACTTGTGGCTCACAATATTGTAAATAATGTGCATGCCTAAACCTGTACCGCCATTACCGCGTTTTGTTGTGAAGAATGGATCAAAAATTTTCTTTCTAACGTCATCACTCATACCTTTACCGTCATCACTGTATGTGATTTCAATATCTTCTTTGAGTTGTTTCACTTGGATTCGAATATTGCCATTATCGCTGGGCTCATATGCGTGTATGAGGCTGTTCATAATGAGATTGGTGAATACTTGAGAAAGGGCACCGGGAAGGCTATGAATGATAATGTCGGGCTCACAATCAAGAATAATGGCCACTTGGTAACGCTTTAGGTTGGGTTTTAATGTGTAAAGTGTTTCTTGCAGGTAATCATTTAAATTAAAGTCTCGATCCTCATCATAACTTTGATCGGCGCTTACTTGCTTGAAGCTGGTCATTAAGTCACTGGCACGAACCAAGTTGGCAGTCATTAAACGGATGCCATCGTTAAAAGTATCAATAAATACTTTTAATTCATTTTTGGTCAGAGTGCCTTCGTAAAACCCTGTTTCTAACTGCTTAAGGCTGTCCTCTACATAACTGGCGCTGGTCCTGGCGACGCCAAGTGGGGTGTTGATCTCATGGCTAATGCCCGCAACCAAGGAGCCAAGTGAGGCCATCTTTTCACTTTCTACTAACTGGGACTGTGCGTGCTTTAGTTCGACCAATGCTTGCTCTGCTTTGTCTCGCTCTGAAGTCAGCATTTCATCATGTTGAACTTGCTGTTGCTGTGCTTCGTTAAATGTTTCAACGAGGGTGCCAATTTCATCGTTACTACTCCAGTCAACAGGGTGGTGCTTGCCGTCTTCCTGAGATGCCTCGATGCTTTTCATGATGGACTCGATGGGGGTAACCACCCAGCGTCTAAAGACTAAAAAAACCACGATAAAAATGCTGAGCAAAGCTACCAGAGCGGTGGGTATGCGGCTCAGTAGTATGAATTTCAATCTATCGTTATCCAGCTCAACTCGAAATGATGCAACCACAACCCCTATGTACTGGTTTTCAAAAATAATAGGTTCACTGAAAAGCTCTACATCGGCTGATTCAGGGTGCTGGCAATTCTCCGGTGAATTCTCGGTGAAGTTGGCATCCGACATGAGCTCAATGCATAAAATATGCGGGTCTTGAGCATACTGCGTGAGGTAGTTATTGATAAATTGCTGGTCTAGGTTCCAAGTGGGTATGGCGACCACTTTAGCCAACTGTTGAACTTGAGTTTTAACTTGAGCCAATTGTGTTGCTTTTAGGCTCTGGCTTTCAATATAGATAATAACCGCCGCATAAAGCACACCGGCCAATAGTGTGAAAGGCAGTGAGATAAAAAATAGTCGTTTGACTAGACTGTTTTTTGTCATGTTAGCTGGCAAAGTGTAGCCTTCTAAGTATTTGATGCTTATATGATTATTCTAACTTATAAAGGTTAGGCTGAAAGCGCAATTTGAGCCAACTTTAAAATAGATTGTCTAACAAGTGGACTGTCTGGGTGCATCGCGCCATAATGTGCAGTACAAATTGATACTAGCTGATTGGTTTCGGCCAAAACATAATAAAAACAACAAAAACAGGCATTTCAATGAGTCAGGTTAATTCCCTTTCCGTAGTTGAATCATTCGCCCATAAACGGGTTTTAATCACTGGTGTTACCGGTTTTCTGGGTAAAGCTATTCTTGAAAAGATATTGCGTGAAACCCCTGATGTCTCCAAGGTCTACGTATTAGTGCGTTCAAGTGCTCGCTTAAGTGCCCATGAGCGCTGTATGGCTGATGTATTTGATTCTAGCTTATTTGGTGTTTTAAGAGATAAACATGGAGCTGGGTTTGATGCCTTTATTGCAAGTAAAGTTGAGGTGATTTCAGGTGAGTTAACGGCGCCATTATTTGACTTGCAAGAAGTTGAGTTTTCTAAGATTGCCGAGTCTCTTGATTTGGTGATTAACTCAGCGGCCAGTGTTAACTTTCGTGAGGCCATGGACCAAGCGCTTAAAATCAATACCTTGAGCCTAAATAATATTGTGGCTTTAACTCAGTATAAAGGCGACTCAGCTAATCCTACTAAAGTCTTACAAGTATCCACGTGTTATGTGAATGGTTTTAATCGTGGCGTGATGCGTGAAGAGGTGGTGTCACCAGCATCAGGATTAATTCCGCGAAAAGATGACGATACTTTTGAGATTCAGCCTGTTATAGAGCAATTGAACGCAAAAATTGATCGCATTTATCAAACCACAGGCAACCTAGATAAACAGCAAAAGAAATTGATTCAATTAGGTATTCAGCAAAGTCAGCACTTTGGTTGGAATGATACCTATACATTTACTAAGTGGCTTGGGGAGCAATTGCTGATCCAGGCCCTTGATAAGAAAAATGTCACTATTTTGCGTCCATCGATTATTGAGAGTGCGGTGAGTTCACCATTACCTGGTTGGGTTGAAGGCGTAAAGGTAGCGGATGCCCTTATTTATGCTTATGCAAAAGGCCGTGTGTCTATTTTCCCAGGTGAGGATAGTGGTGTGCTTGATGTAATTCCGGTGGATTTAGTCGCTAATTCTGCGTTGATGTGCAGTGCGCAGTTGTTTCAAAAGAGTACGACATATCGAATTTACCAGTGCTGCAGTGGGCGTTTGAATCCTATTAAATTAAAGCAGTTTATCGATTATGTGCAGCAAGCTTCTTTACAACAGTACAAAGAGCTGCCGAAATTATTTGCGGGCAAACCACAAGATACATTTAAAACAGTGAGCCCAAAAACGTTCCGTTTGTATATGGCCGCTTTAAAAGGCAGTACGTGGCTGAAAACCATAATAGGGCGTTCATTTGGTTCTAAAAGTGCTGGCCGATTAATGGAAAAAGCCAATACCACTGCAAGTTTGGCTATGATCTTTGGATTTTATACGGCACCTAAATATCGATTTGATTCACTGCAATTGGAGCAGTTACAAAGTAGGTTCTCTGTTGTCGAGCAAAAAGCTTTTAATACGAAAGCTGACAGTTACAGTTGGAAGGTGTATTTACAAAACATTCACTTGGCGGGTTTGCATAAATATGCATTGGCGGGCAAGCCAGACCTGACTCAAAAAACGGATGTAAACAAAACTAAGCAAGCGGCATAATTTGTTGTTTGTTTTTGTTGAGCTTGTTAATTAAACCGGCTCAACTGTTTTTACTTCTATTATCTCCTTATTATCTTTTATGTCATAAATCCATGTGACATTCATGTCTTCTAATTTTGCACCGTAAACTCGGCTGTTATCTATTTTATGAAAAGCAGGCTTTGGATCTTGTGATAATACTTGAATAATTAATGTTTGAAGTGCAGGGTTTTTTGATAGCGCTGCTTGCGCTACTTTAGAAAAAATGACAGGGATTGATTTAGGCGCTGTCTGTGCAAAAGGATAAACAGCTTGTTCAATGCTATCGCTGTAGGGGATATAGGGTTTGATATCAATAATAGGGGTGCCGTCAATTAAATCTAAACCGCTTACATGCAATGCTACATTTCCTTGTGTGATATCGACACGGTCTAATTTGACCACGGACATGCCCAGTGCGTTTGGGCGATGAGTGGCGCGAGTGGCAAATACGCCCATTTTTTTGTTGCCACCTAATCTTGGTGGGCGCACTTTAGCTTTCCAGCCCTGATCAATGCATTGATGGAAAATAAAGTGCAGCCAAATGTGGCTGCACTCTTCAAGACCTGCAATGCAGTCTGGGTCATTAAAAGGTGAGATGAACTCAATTATGCCGGTAGCCGCACTTACAAGTCCCGGTTGTCGAGGAGTGGCGAATTTCTCTTTATAACAAGAGCGTGTAAAAGCGATTGGAGTGACATCAAATTTCATGGCGCCATTCTAGCCATTTATCAAACGCGACTCCAATACCTTTTATTGTGCAGTGACGGCGTAACTTTCTTTACAAACGCATACTTTGTTACGGCCAGATTGTTTTGCTTGATATAGCGCGGTATCAGCACGCTTCAATAGTCCATTGCTGGTGTCATCATCTTTTAGCATGGCAAGCCCTGTACTTAATGTAACTTGTAATAGCCCTTTGTCGGTTGAGATACAAAGGTCAGAGACCGTCATGCGGATGCGCTCTGCAATCAAGCGGGCATTGGCAATATTGGCATTGTTGAGCAGCACAATAAATTCTTCTCCGCCGTAGCGGAAGCATATGTCGGTTTGCCGAATGCATTTTTTAATTTGAACAACTACCTCTTTTAATACTTCATCACCTACTAGGTGGCCATAACCATCATTGATACTTTTGAAGTGATCAAGGTCAATCATTAAAACGCTTAAATCATAATCAAGTCGCTTACTTAGTTCGATTTCACGGTTTAAATTGTCATCTAAAGCAATACGGTTACCTGCTCCTGTTAATGGATCTTTAAACGCTTGATCAAGTGCACTGCGATATCGCATGGCATTTCTTAGCGGGTAAACCAATGTCCCCATCAATGCTTCTAAATTAGCCAGTTCGTGTTCACGGAAGCGGGTGCTGCGAAAAAAGGTTAGATCACCTAAGTAGTTACCTTGGGCTTTTAGTTGATAGTTGCTGCTGTGTACGCCTAAAGAGCCCAGTGTAAATTGAATATTTAGGTCGCTATTTTCATAAACAAGGCCGTCGATTAAAACAGTGCTGGCGATCTCCCGTTGAAAAACGCCAAGCAGGGTTTGATAGTCCAAACTGGTTTGTAAAAAAGTCGCGAGGCGAATTAATACATCCGATTTAATCTGAGGTTTAGCTGCAAGCTGAGAGTAAGGCGTCAACTTGTCATCTTGATGTTCTGTGATGTTGGAAAACTGAGTCGCCATAATCGGGCCTCATACAAAAAATATCAATTTGAATAAGCGATAACCATGCCAATGATAGGTTTTTATAAAAACACCATATATATCAATGGCTTGAGAGTATTTAGGCGATAAATGAAACGGATTGGATGTAATTTGACGGAATTTAAGCAGGTGCGACGAGGGATGTGTCAGATTATTGAACGTATATATAATGAAGAATTACATTCTTTTGACGCTTTATGACCAGCTTGTGTATTTACAAGCTGGCCGTCAAATAAACGTTTATTGTTGGAATGTAAGGGCCTGGCCATGAGTGCTGTGCCCAGCATCGCTCATTAGGTGAATGTATTCATCAATGATGGCGTGAGGTGTTTTAACGGTCTCAGGGTTTTCAGCGGGATAAGCCGCTGCACGCATGCTGGTGCGAGTCCCTCCAGGGTTGTAGCTGTTAACTCGCACTTTACTGGTGTTTTCAAGTTCGGCGGCCATGGTTTGCATCAAGCCTTCAATGGCAAACTTTGAAACGGCGTAAGCTCCCCAGAATGCTTTGCTTTCTCGGCCAACACTGGATGATGTGAAAATAATGGAGGCGTGCTTGTCGCTGCTTTCAAGTAAAGGCAGTAGGGTGCGAGACATTAAAAATTGGCTGTTCACATTAATGTCCATGACCTTACTCCAAGTTTGCCAGTTGTAGTTGGCAATGGGGGTTTTTTGTCCCAGCATGGCGGCATTGAGTAATAGCCCGTCTAAACGCCCGAACTCTTTTTGGATCATGTCTCGTAATTGAAAGTAAGCTTCTTCAGGGGCCGTCTCAAGATCGAATGCGACGATGACAGGCTCAGGTAAGCCTTGCGACATAAAGTCATCGTATATGGCGTTAAGTTTGTCTTCGGTGCGGGCTAACAAAATAACCGTGGCACCAGCTTGTGCGAAACCATAGGAGGCCGCTTCACCAATGCCATAACTGGCGCCTGTTACGAGAATTATTTTGTCCTGTAGGGGTTTTGTGTTCATAACGTTTCCGAAAATATTAACGATTGGCCGCTTGCGGTGATGATTTGCCGCTTTGTGGGCTCAATAGCTTCTTTAAAATAGTGTTTAACTCATGGGCTGTTTCAACGCACCAAGTGGCTTGCCAGCTCTGTGCTTCATTTTGAGTGTGTACATAGCCATAGCTCGCGGCAATAGTTGCCATACTAGCTCGTTTGCCTGCTTCTATGTCTCGAGCGTGGTCGCCCACATAGATGCATTGTTCTGGATTTAACTGGATGTCATTGCACGCTTTATAGAGTGGCTCAGGGTCGGGCTTTGTATTTTTTACATCGTCAGGGCACACCAATGTACTCATGCGGCTATCGAGCTTGAGTGCTTTGAGCAATGCTTCGCTGTAAATGCGAGGTTTGTTGGTCACAATTCCCCAGGGGATGTGATTCTCTTCGCACCAATTTAATGTGTCATTTAAGCCATCAAATAGTTTACTTTTACGGGCAATGTTAGTGAGGTAAAGACTTAAGAATTGTTGTTTTTTGCTTTCAAACTCAGGGTGCCCCTCGGAGATGTCAAAGCCAAGAGTGATCATGGCGCGTGCGCCATCGCTGACCACCTTTCTGATTTCACTAGCGGGTAGTGGTACTAATTGACTCTCTTCGCGTAAGTCATTTAGGCAAAGAATAAAGTCTTCAGCGGTATCAATTAAGGTACCGTCTAAATCAAATAAAATACCTTTATAGGCTTGAGAGTCTGAGTGGCTAATGTTCATATTATGCTGGCTTGGAGGTTTGCATTAGATAGTTCACATCAGTATCGCGACCTAATTTATAAGTTTTAGTGATAGGGTTGTAACTCATGCCAATTAATTCACCTACGGTGAGACCAGTATGGCGAGCCCAAGAGGCTAATTCGCTAGGACGAATGAATTTTTTATAATCGTGAGTGCCTTTAGGTAACATGTTTAAAACATATTCAGCACCTACTACCGCTAATAAAAAACTTTTTGGGTTGCGGTTTAATGTTGAGAAAAACACCTGACCGCCAGGTTTGCATAACTTATAGCAAGCTTGAATGATGGATGCAGGGTCCGGTACGTGTTCTAACATTTCTAAGCAGGTGACCACGTCAAATGATGCTGGTTGCTGCTCGGCTAATTCTTCAACTGGAATTTTTTTGTAATCAATATTTAAGCCGCTTTCTAGTGCGTGTAATTTTGCAATTTTAAGTGGTGCTTCGCCCATATCTATACCTGTAACGGTGGCGCCGCGTTGTGCCATGGCTTCACTTAAAATACCGCCACCACAACCGACATCAAGTACGGCTTTACCAGCTAGTTGTGCGTGGCCATCAATAAAATTAGTGCGCAGTGGGTTGATATCATGCAAGGGTTTGAATTCACTTTCTTTGTCCCACCAGCGACTGGCTAGTGCTTCGAATTTTGCCACTTCTGCGTGATCTACATTGCTCATGATGCTTTCCAAATCAAAATTGTAAATTCAGTTTTAATCTTTATTGGGGCGAATTTTATTTGCCCAATTTTGAGCCATTTCAATTAATTGCGGTGTGTTGAAATGACAAAGTTGTTTGTTTTGTACTTGTAATTTTCCGGCTACCCAAACGTGATCCACTTGCGAGGCATTCGTGCTGTATACAATATGGGAAATTGGATCATAAACAGGCGCGCAGTTAATAGCATTGAAATCAAAACTAATGATGTCAGCTTGTTTGCCTATTTTTAATGAGCCAATTTCGTTTTCTTTGCCAAGGGCTCTGGCGCCATTAATAGTCGCCATTTTAATGGCCTCAATGGCGGGAAGGGCGCTGGCATTTTTGGAGACACCTTTTGCTAATAACGCAGCTGTGTGCATTTCACCTAGCATGTCTAGGTCGTTATTGCTGGCTGCGCCGTCTGTTCCTAGTGCTACGTTGATGCTTTTTTGTTGTAGCTCATCTACAGGGCAAAAGCCACTGGCTAACTTCAAGTTGGATTCTGGACAGTGAATAATGTGAACGTTATGTTCTTTAAATATGTCTTGGTCGACTTCATTTGCTTGCGTGACATGTACGGCTTGTACGTCAGGGCCCCAGAAACCAAGATCCCGTAGTCTCTCACTTGGGCGCTGCCCTGTTTTTTCAATGGCATCCGCTACTTCAAATTCTGTTTCATGCAGGTGAATTTGAATGGGCATGCCTAGTTGGTCTGCTAAGGAACGCACTTTTTTTATTGGATCATCGCTCACTGTATAGGGTGCGTGAGGTCCAAAACCAATATCAATTAATGGGTGATGCTTGAATGTATCGTGGGCATGTACGATTTTTTCAATATATTCATCTGCGCCACTGCCGTAAGGTGTTGGGAAGTCTAAGATAGGTCCATAAAAAATACCGCGTATACCGTATTCAGCCGCCACTTCAGCTGCGACTTCTGGGAAAAAATACATGTCAGAAAAACAGGTGGTACCGCTTTTAAGCATTTCAGCAATGGCAAGTTTGGTTCCGTCGGCTACAAACTCTGGGCTTACCCATTGACCTTCTGCGGGCCAGATATGTTCTTCAAGCCATGTCATAAGTGGCAGGTCGTCTGCTAGTCCTTTGAATAAGCTCATGGCAGCATGACCATGGCAGTTTATGAAGCCAGGCATGATCAATTGATTCTCAAGTACATGCTCTTGAATATCGCAATACACTGAGCGAGCTTTTTCGGTTAGCAGTATATCTTTGATGATATTTTGTTCGATCACAAGGCTGTGATTGGTTAATAATTCATCATCTTCAAGTGTCAGAATCCACTTAGGAGTAATTAGGCTCATTTGATGTGTCGTCATGTGCAACCCCTTTGATTAAAAAGTGAACGTAATTGAGTAAAGTGCTGCCAGTATAACTGAAAAGGCAGGTTTTTGGCCCTTTTGATTAGTGGTAATACTTTCATTTATGGTAAAGTGGCTGGCTTTATTGGGGCCTGCAAGACCGCCGAATAAGAGAGTGATTCGACTCATTATTGAGTGGCTCTTGTTATATAACAATAACGCCGAATAAATTGGCGGAAGAATAAAGGATGCCTGCATGGGTGATTTAAGCAAACAGATCCTGCCCGTTAATATTGAAGACGAGCTGAAACAGTCCTATATGGATTACGCAATGAGCGTAATCGTAGGTCGAGCTTTGCCTGATGTTCGCGATGGTCTAAAACCTGTTCACCGTCGTGTGTTACACGCAATGAATGTTCTAGGGAACGACTGGAATAAAGCGTATAAAAAATCCGCCCGTGTTGTGGGTGACGTGATAGGTAAGTACCACCCACACGGTGATAGTGCTGTATACGACACCATTGTTCGTATGGCGCAACCATTTGCAATGCGTTATTTGCTGGTAGATGGTCAGGGTAACTTCGGTTCGGTTGATGGTGATAGTGCAGCCGCCATGCGTTATACCGAAGTGCGTATGCATAAGTTAGCTCATGAAATGTTGGCCGACATTGATAAAGAAACCGTCGATTTTGTTGATAACTATGACGGTACTGAACAAATTCCTGAAGTATTACCGACTCGTATTCCTGCCTTGCTTGTAAATGGCTCTAGTGGTATTGCTGTTGGTATGGCAACTAATATCCCGCCTCATAACCTAACAGAAGTATTGAACGGTTGTTTGGCGTTGATTGAAAACCCTGATTTATCTATTGATGAGTTGATGCAATATATTTCGGGGCCAGATTTCCCAACCGCAGGCCTAATTAATGGTCGCGATGGTATTGTTGAGGCCTATCGTACTGGTCGTGGCCGTGTGCAAATGCGTGCGCGTCATCATTTTGAAATGGACGATAAAAGCGGTAAAGAATCGATTATTTTTACTGAAATTCCTTATCAGGTTAACAAAGCTCGTTTGATTGAAAAGATTGCTGAGTTAGTTAAAGAAAAGAAATTAGAAGGTATTACTGAACTACGTGATGAATCAGATAAAGACGGCATGCGTATTGTTGTTGAGCTTCGTCGCAATGAAGTGCCTGAAGTTGTTTTGAATAACCTGTTTGCGCAAACCCAGTTGCAAACCGTATTTGGTATTAATACAGTTGCCTTGGTTGATGGTCAGCCTAAGATTTTAAACCTTAAAGATATGCTTGAGGCGTTTGTACGTCACCGTCGTGAAGTCGTGACGCGCCGTACCATTTTTGAGCTTCGTAAGGCTCGTGAGCGTGGTCATATTTTAGAAGGTTTGACGGTAGCGCTTTCTAATATAGACCCTGTTATCGCTGCAATTAAAGCGTCACCAGGTGCTGCTGAAGCCAAAGAAAAATTAATTAATACTCCTTGGCAGCCAGGCGATGTGCTTGAAATGCTTGAGCGTGCAGGCTCTGATGCCTGTCGCCCTGATCATCTAGAGCCTCAATTTGGCTTCCGTGATGGCATGTATTATATGTCACCAGTGCAAGCGCAAGCCATTCTAGATATGCGTTTACAAAAGTTGACGGGCTTAGAGCATGAGAAACTAATTGACGAATACAAAATCAAAGTTGAAGAAATTGCTGAATATCTTGAAATATTAGCAAGCCAAGAGCGCCTAATGGCAGTGATTCGTGAAGAACTTGAAAATGTTCGCAGCGAATATGGTGATGAGCGTCGTACTGAAATTGTGGCTACCCGCCGTCACCTAACTCTTGAAGACTTAATCGCTGAAGAAGATATGGTGGTAACCTTATCTCATGGTGGTTATGCGAAAATTCAGCCAATTACTGATTATCAAGCGCAAAAACGCGGTGGCCGTGGTAAGTCAGCCTCTGCTATTAAAGATGAAGACTTTATTGAACATCTGCTTATTGCCAGTACTCACGATACAATTTTATGTTTCAGTAATCGCGGTAAAGTGTACTGGTTAAAAGTTTACGATATCCCTGTGGCTTCACGTCAAAGTCGTGGTCGGCCTGTGGTGAACTTATTGCCACTTGAAGCTGATGAGCGTATTACAACTATTCTGCCAATCCGTGAATACACAGAAGGCCATTACATCTTTATGGCCACTGAAAAAGGTACGGTGAAGAAAACCGATTTAACCGCGTTTTCTCGTCAGCGTTCAAGTGGCTTGATTGCGCTTGAGTTAGATGAAGACGATACCTTGATGGGCGCAGCTATTACTGATGGTACCAAAGATATTCTTCTGATGAGCGATGGTGGTAAAGCGGTTCGTTTTGCTGAAGAGAATGTTCGTAAGATGGGCCGTACAGCTCGTGGTGTTCGTGGTATTAAGTTAGCCGAAGGTCAAACAGTTGTGTCTCTTATTATTCCTGAAGAAGGCGGTACCTTATTAACGGCCAGTGAAAAGGGTTATGGTAAGCGTACAGATATTACAGAATTCCCTACAAAAGGTCGTGGCACACAAGGCGTAATCGGTATGGTGGTGAATGACCGTAACGGTAAGCTAGTGGGTGCGGTTCAGGTTCATGATGGTCATGAAATTATGTTGATCAGTGATCAGGGCACCTTGGTTCGTACTCGCGTTAGTGAAGTGTCTACGTTAGGTCGTAATACTCAGGGCGTGACCTTGATTAAGGTTCAAGAAAATGAGCGCCTAGTGGGTGTGGCTCCAATCTTAGATGCGGATGATGAGTTTGCTCATGATGTACCTGTGGATGCTGATTTAGAGGCGGATCCGGATGTTAATCTTGATGATGCAGATGCAGATGCAGCAGGAGATGAGTAGGGCATGAGTATTGAAGAAAAAAACGCATTGAATGCCTCCCTTGCTAATGACGTTAGGGATGATGAGATTGATTTGTTTGATCTTTGGGATGACATAGTAGAAGAAAAACTTTGGGTGTTTTTAGGTTTTTTTGCTTGTGTCGTACTGGCTTCTATTTACTTGTTGAAAGCGACTGAGATATTTCAGACTCAGGTTGTGATTAAGCCTGCCTCAGCAAATAGTGTGGTTGAGCTGAATGTACCTCAACTTGAAGACATATACTCAAAGACAGTCGAGGAGGCATTTGCAGATGCTCGTTCTGCTTTATTGTCAAAAGAGTATCGACGTAGTTTTTATGAAGCTTACATTGATGAAATTAAGTCAGTTAAAGGTATTTATGACGAAGGTTTGACTGAAGCTCAAAACTTCGCGGCTTTTGATAAGCTTTTTTCTTCTAAGGTCTCTGGTGCAAAGGATGTGGAGACATATGTTCAGATTAAATTTGAATTGTCGGATGCTAAAAAAGCAGCTGATTTACTCAATGCATATACTGATTACTCGTTGGCAGCAAAACTTGGTGATGTAAAAGAAACCATAGACAGCAAGGTGGCTGCTCAAGTTGGTAAACTTGAATATGACGCTAAACAGTTACGTGAAGAGTATAAAGGCGAACAGACACGTCGTAATTTGATGCTGAAAGAGGCTTATGAAATTGCTAAGGCAGTGGGTCAAACTCAACCTTTGTTTAGTAAGAGTGAAATAGTCGGCACTTATGAGCCCCCTTTGTATATGTTTGGCACTAATGCGCTTAAAGCTGAAGAAAAGGCGATTAAAAATAGAGACGGCTTGGCTAAAGAACTGCCTTATGGTGAAGACCATTTTATCGATAAATTGCCAGAGATCTTATTTAAAATTGATCAATTGAAATCCCTAGAAGTTGATTATTCAAAAGTTCATTTGGCGGTTGTAGATGAGTCGGCCATTGTTCCCATAGGTGCAATCAAACCGAAGAAGCTTTTGATTTTAGCTTTAGCTTGTGTGGCAGGCGTATTTGTTGGTTTGATGATGGCGTTGTTGATGGCTGCATTTCATCGTCATAAAGAAAAAATTAAATCTAAGATTAGGTCTCGTCGCTGAGCTTGATTGTTATGTTAAATATGGTGAAGGTTAGGCGAAAGCCTGAATAGATGTATGGCTCGAGTTTATAATTTTTGTGCAGGCCCTGCGGCTTTGCCGACAGCTGTTTTAGAGAAAGCATCTTCTGAGATGTTGAACTGGAACGATAAAGGTCTTTCTGTAATGGAGATGTCTCATCGAAGCGATGAGTATGTCTCTATTGCAAAAAAAGCTGAACAAGATTTGCGTGATTTATTGTTAATACCTGATAACTATAAAGTGTTGTTTATGCAGGGTGGTGCGACGGCTCAGTTTGCAATGATTCCAATGAATTTATTGCGAGGCAAGAACACTGCTGATTATATCAATACCGGTCAGTGGTCACAAAAAGCGATTAAAGAAGCAAAGCATTATTGTGATGTGAATGTTGTTGCAAGTTCTGAAGATAAGAAGTTCTCATACGCCCCAGCTCAGTCTGACTTAAAGCTCAACCCTGATGCCGCTTATGTGCATTACACGCCCAATGAAACTATTGGTGGTGTTGAATTTGATTATATTCCAGATACAGGAAGCGTTCCTTTAGTAGCCGATTTTTCTTCAAGTATCTTAAGTGAATCGCTTGATGTTTCTAAATTTGGTTTGATCTATGCTGGCGCACAAAAAAATATTGGGCCTGCAGGCTTGTGTATTGTAATTGTGCGCGAAGACTTGCTAGGTGAGACAGTTACAGGCACGCCAACTGCCATGGATTACAAGGTTGCGGCTGATAATGAGTCTATGTACAACACACCGGCTACCTATTCATGGTATTTGGCGGGTCTTGTATTTGATTGGTTGAAGCAGCAGGGTGGCGTTGATGCTATTGCGAAAATAAATGCCTGTAAAGCTCAGAAGCTGTATGAATATATTGATAATAGTGGCTTTTATGCAAACCCAGTTGCGGTGAATAATCGCTCTCGCATGAATGTGCCATTTACACTAAAAGACTCGGCTTTGGATTCGTTATTTCTTTCACAAGCTGATGAGGCTGGCTTATTGAATCTCAAAGGTCATAGAAGTGTTGGTGGTATGCGCGCCAGTATTTATAACGCGGTAACCGAAAGTGCTGTGGATGCGTTGATTGCATTCATGCAAGAATTTGCCAGTCAAAACGGATAACTTTTTCGTAATGAGTGAAGAACAAGAATTAGGCGTACTGCGAAATCAAATTGACGCTCTTGATCAAAATATCCAAAAATTGATTAATGAGCGTGCTAAGTGCGCGCAAAATGTTGCCCATGTAAAAGAGAAATACTCTAACGGTGAGGCTATTAAGTTTTATCGTCCTGAGCGTGAAGCTCAGGTGTTGCGTAAAGTTATGGATCGAAATGAAGGGCCTATCGCCAATGAAGATATGGCTCGATTGTTTCGTGAGGTTATGTCCATTTGTTTAGCATTAGAAGAGCCCTTAAAGGTCGCTTTTCTTGGGCCTGACGGTACGTTTACGCAGGCTGCAGCTCTTAAGCATTTTGGGCATAGTGTTCAGTGTGAAAGTCAGGTCTCCATCGCAGATGTATTTCGCGAAGTGGCAGCAGGTTCAGTGAATTACGGTGTTGTGCCGGTTGAAAATTCTACGGAGGGTGTGGTTACCCATACTTTAGATAGTTTTGCTGAATCTTCTTTGCAAATTTGTGGCGAAGTGGCGTTGCGCATACATCATCACTTTTTAAGTAATGAAAGCAAAGACAAGATTGAAAAAGTTTACAGTCACCCGCAGTCTTTAGCTCAGTGTCGTCAGTGGCTTGATACCCACTGGCCAAATATCGAAAGAATAGCGGTAAGTTCTAATGCCGAGGCAGCAAAACGAGCAGCTAAAGAGGAAAATTCAGCGGCTATTGCTGGTGATGCAGCAGCGCAATTATATGCTATTAACGCTTTGGCAAATAATATTGAAGATATGCCAGATAATACCACGAGGTTTTTAATTATTGGTATTGATAAAACACAAGCTAGTGGTGATGATAAAACCTCCATTATGGTTTCTAGTCGTAATCAGCCTGGTGCGCTTTATCATGTGTTGGAGCCCTTTCATAAGGCGGGTGTGAGTCTGACTCGTATTGAAACTCGCCCATCAAGAAGTGGTGCTTGGAATTATAATTTCTTTATCGACTTTGAAGGTCACTTTGAAGATGCAGGTATTCAGGCTGTATTGGATAAAGTAGGCTCAGCAGCCTCGGATTTAAAAATTCTAGGCTCTTATCCTAAAGCTGTGTTGTGATTTCCTTGAGTCTAATAAATAGCGGTTTCGAGATAATTAAATGACGATTGATTTTTCAAAGTACGCCGTATCCGGTATTACAAAGCTAAGTCCTTATCAACCAGGAAAGCCCATAGACGAGCTTGCCCGTGAATTTGGCCTTAATCCTACTGATATTATTAAGCTAGCCAGTAATGAGAATCCTCTTGGGCCAAGCGCAAAAGCATTGGCTGCCATTGAAAGAGAATTAAAAGACTTAACTCGCTACCCTGATGGTAATGGCTTTGAACTTAAAAAAACCTTGAGTGAAAAGCTTGGTGTGAATACTAAGCAGATTACGCTGGGTAATGGATCTAGTGATATTCTAGAATTTATTGTTAAAACCTTTGTTAATCCAGGTGAAGAGGTCATTGTTTCTCAGCATGCCTTTGCAATTTATGGATTAGTGACTCAAATGCAAAATGGTAAGACGATTCAAGTGCCTGCTAAAAATTGGGGGCATGACCTTCAGGCTATGGCGGATGCTGTCACTGAAAAAACAAAAATCATATTTGTAACCAATCCAAACAACCCTACGGGCACTTACAATACTAAGGCCCAATTGGATGGGTTTTTATCTCAAATTCCAAGTCATGTGATTGTTTTGTTGGATGAGGCATATTTTGAATATGTCGATAAGCCAGACTATCCAAACGGTATCGATTATTTGGCAGTCTATCCAAATGTGGTTGTTACCCGAACCTTTTCCAAAGCTTATGGTTTGGCGTCTTTACGTGTGGGTTATGGTGTGAGCAGTGAGCAATTGGCGGACTTAATGAATCGGGTACGACCGCCGTTTAATGTTGATTCTTTAGCGTTGGCAGCGGCAGTTGCGTGTTTAAAAGATGAAAGTTATGTTCGTCAGAGTAAAGAATTGAATGATCAAGGCATGTCTCAATTAGAAGCTGGCTTTGATCAATTGAATGTTAATTGGATACCTTCGGTTGGTAATTTTATTTGTTTTGAAATTCCAAATCGTGCAATGGATATTTTTCAAGGGTTGTTAGCTAAAGGTGTAATTGTAAGGCCTGTTGCTAACTATGAAATGCCTGATTACTTGCGTGTTTCTATCGGTACGCAGCAAGAAAATCAACGTTTCTTGCTTGAGTTGAAGGATTTATTGGCAGGATAATGACAAATTCAATTACACGAATTGCCATTATCGGGCTTGGATTGATCGGTGGTTCCTGGGTTCGCGCGTTAAGAGAAAAGCGCCCTGATTTAGTTGTGGTTGGCTATGACCGCAATATGGACTCCATGGAGCAGGCTAAATCATTAGGTATTATTGATGAGTTCACATTAACCGCTCGTGAAGCCGTCGTTAATGCGGATTTAATTATTCTGTCTGTGCCTATTTTAGCTGTGCGCGATATCTTGGGTGAAATTAAACCGGCTTTAGATCAAAATGCCATTTTAACCGATGTGGGTAGTGTTAAAGGTTGTGTGGCTAAAGATATTTGTGATGTTTTTGGTGCGCCTTTACCCAATTTTGTTTTAGGGCACCCTATTGCTGGAAGTGAGTTGAGTGGCATTCAAGCGGCGGATCCTGAGCTTTTCAAAAATCATAAAATTATTCTCACACCTCTTAAAGAAACTAACCCTGAAGCTGTGCATGTTGTGTCTGAGCTTTGGCGTCTTACAGGTGCAAAAGTTGAATTAATGAATATCGCCCATCATGATGAAGTACTGGCTGCTACAAGTCATTTACCCCATCTTTTGGCGTATTCATTAGTGGATACCTTGGCCCATAATCATGAAAACAAAGAAATTTTCAATTATGCGGCAGGTGGCTTTAGAGACTTTACTCGTATTGCGGCCAGTAGCCCCAAGATGTGGCATGACATCTTTACAGCTAATAAAGATGCTGTACTTGACGCACTGGATCTATTTACCCATGATTTGGGCCAATTAAGACAAGCCGTTTCTGAATCTGATAGTACAGCCATGATGGGGGTTTTTACCCGAGCCAAGGTTGCACGTGACCATTTTTCTAAAATTTTGGCCCGCAGAGCCTATGTGGAACCTATGAAAACTCAACAAATTAATTACATTGCAAACCCAGGCGGAAGCCTGAGTGGAACGTTTAGAGTGCCGGGTGATAAATCCATCAGTCACCGTTCAATTATGCTAGGTTCGCTGGCCAATGGCACAACTGAAGTGTCTGGTTTTTTAGAAGGTGAAGATAGTCTTGCCACGCTTCAGGCATTTCGTGATATGGGGGTAGTGATAGAGGGTCCCCATCGTGGGCGCGTCACTATCCATGGTGTTGGCTTGCACGGATTACAGGTGCCGCCAAATACCTTGTATTTAGGTAACTCAGGTACCTCCATGCGATTGTTGGCAGGCTTAATGGCTGGTCAAAAATTTGATGTGGAAATGACAGGTGATGAGTCGCTTTCAAAGCGTCCCATGAATCGCGTGGCGAACCCGCTTCGTGAAATGGGTGCAGAAATTGATACGGCGGATGAAGGTCGTCCTCCTATGTTGATTAAGGGTGATAAACCCTTGAAGGGCATTACATATACACTGCCAATGGCCAGTGCTCAGGTTAAATCGTGCCTGCTGTTAGCGGGTTTGTATGCAGAAGGTGAAACGGTTGTGACAGAGCCTGCGCCTACTCGAGATCATACTGAGCGTATGCTGAAAGGTTTTGGATATGATGTGCAGGTCAATGGCGATACCGTTACGGTTAAATCTGGTGGTCAATTAACTGCAACCAATATTGATGTGCCTGCAGATATTTCATCAGCGACGTTTTTCATGGTAGCTGCGAGTATTGCCCCAGGAAGTGATATTACCCTTGAGCATGTGGGTATAAACCCAACACGCATTGGCATCATTAATATTTTACGTTTGATGGGCGCTAATTTAGAGTTGTTGAATGAACGTGAAGTGGGTGGTGAGCCTGTTGCCGATATTCGTATACAGCATGCCCAGTTAACAGGTATCGATATTCCAGAAGATCAGGTGCCTTTAGCAATCGATGAGTTTCCAGCTATTTTTATCGCTGCGGCATGCGCTCAAGGAACAACGACTTTAACCGGGGCTGAAGAGTTGCGCGTTAAAGAAAGTGATCGAATTCAAGCAATGGTTGATGGATTGCAAGTGCTGGGTGTCGATATCAAAGGCACTGACGATGGTGCGATCATTAATGGGTTTGGTGTTGGCGGTGCTTTTGGTGGCGGTGAAATTGTCACTCATCATGATCATCGAATTGCGATGTCTTTTGCTGTGGCTTCTCTTCGGGCTGCCAAGCCGATTAAAATCTTGGATTGTGCTAATGTTGCAACATCTTTTCCTGGATTTATTGAATTGTCCCAAAATAGTGGCATGAATGTGACCATTGAGTCATAGGTCGCTATTGATGTGCCCAAGGGCTTTGCTTTGGGTGTCAAAGAATAACGAGCCAGCTATTTGGCTATAAGGAAACGACATGAGTCAGGTTAAGTCGGTACCTGTATTGACGGTTGATGGTCCAGGCGGTGCTGGGAAAGGCACAATCTGCTATATGATTGCCAAAAAATTGGGCTGGCATCTCCTAGATAGCGGTGCACTTTACCGTTTGACGGCAGTGGCGGCCCAAAAACATGGGGTTGAATTGGATAATGAAACCTCTGTTGCTGTATTGGCGAAGCACTTAGATGTGCAGTTCATACCTCAAGATGATGGCTTGGTTAATACCATCTTAGAAGGTGAGGATGTTAGCTTGGACATACGCACAGAAGCAGTGGGCTCAATGGCAAGTAAGGTGGCAGCATTGCCACAGGTGCGACAAGCACTGCTTGAGCGTCAACGAGATTTTGCTCAGTCCCCTGGCGTGGTGGCAGATGGTCGTGATATGGGGACTGTGGTTTTTCCAGATGCGCCTGTAAAAATTTACTTAACCGCCTCAGCAGAAGAACGCGCTAAGCGTCGCTTTCTTCAACTGCAGGAGAAGGGTGTAGAGGCTGACGTTGTGGCGATATTGGCTGATATTCAAGAACGTGACGAGCGCGATATGAATCGAGAGGTGGCCCCTCTTAAACCAGCTCATGATGCACTGGTGGTTGAATGTACCAATATGAGCATTGACCAAGTGCTTGATGTAGTTGTAACTGAATTAAAGCGTAATAGCTTGCTTTAGAGCTTTGTTAGTAAGCTGGAAATGCATAAGCGATAACCGTAAGTGGTTAATCGCTTGGTTTTTTGAAAAATCCACTGTATAATCCACGCCCAATTCTATCTGTGTGCGTCAACCCTTGCCAGGTGCGGAACGGCGGACACATATTTAAACAGACCCATTAACTGGCATAATGGTTGAAACCTCTAGGTAATTTAATGTCTGAATCTTTTGCTGATCTCTTTGAAGAATCCCTTAATGGCCTTGATATGCAACAAGGCAGTATCGTTACTGGTACCGTTGTTGATATAGACTCTGATTGGGTAATCGTTAATGCTGGGCTAAAATCTGAAGCGGTAATTCCACGCGCTCAGTTCCTTGACGACAAAGGCGAGCTAGAAGTTAAAATTGGTGATGAAGTTCCTGTTGCACTTGAAGCGGTTGAAGACGGCTTTGGTGAAACTAAACTTTCTCGTGAAAAAGCGAAACGTGCTGAATCTTGGATTGAACTTGAGAAAGCATTCGAAGCACAAGATGTTGTTACCGGTGTTATCAACGGTAAAGTTAAAGGTGGTTTCACTGTAGACGTTGCAACTATCCGTGCATTCCTTCCTGGTTCTCTAGTTGACGTTCGCCCTGTTCGCGATACTGCTCACCTAGAAGGTAAAGAACTAGAATTTAAAGTTATCAAATTAGACCAGAAACGTAACAACGTTGTTGTTTCTCGTCGTGCTGTTCTTGAAACTGCAAACAGCCAAGAGCGTGATGAGCTACTAGCTAACCTTCAAGAAGGTCAAGAAGTTACTGGTATCGTTAAAAACCTAACTGACTACGGCGCATTCGTAGATCTAGGTGGTGTTGACGGTCTACTACACATCACTGACATGGCTTGGAAACGTATCAAGCACCCAAGTGAAATCGTTAACGTTGGTGATGAAACTCTAGTTAAAGTTCTTAAGTTCGATCGCGAGCGTAACCGCGTATCTCTAGGTCTTAAGCAACTAGGCGAAGATCCTTGGGTTGCAATCAAAGCTCGTTACCCAGAAAACACCAAGGTAACTGCTAAGGTAACTAACCTTACTGATTACGGTTGTTTCGCAGAGCTTGAAGAAGGCGTTGAAGGTCTTGTTCACGTATCTGAAATGGATTGGACCAACAAAAACATTCACCCGTCTAAAGTTGTTCAAGTGGGTGATGAAGTTGAAGTTATGGTTCTTGATATCGACGAAGAGCGTCGTCGTATCTCTCTAGGTGTTAAACAGTGTCAAGTTAACCCATGGGAAGAGTTCTCTAGCAAGTGCAACAAAGGCGACAAAATCAGCGGTAAGATCAAATCTATCACTGATTTCGGTATCTTCATCGGTCTTGATGGCGGCATCGACGGTCTAGTTCACTTATCTGATATCTCTTGGCACGAAACTGGCGAAGAAGCCGTTCGTAACTACAAGAAAGGCGATGAGCTAGAAACGATTATCCTTTCTATCGATCCTGAGCGTGAGCGTATTTCTCTAGGTGTTAAACAGCTAGAGCGTGACCCATTCGCTGAGTACGTAGCAGAGAACGATAAAGGCACTATCATCAAGGGTAAAGTACTATCTGTTGATGCTAAAGCTGCAATCGTTGAAATCATGGAAGGCGTAGAAGCAACTCTTAAAGCATCTGAAATCAGCAAAGACCGTGTAGAAGATGCACGTAACGTGTTGAAAGAAGGCGACGAAGTTGAAGCTAAGATCATCATGGTTGACCGCAAAAACCGTAACATCTCTCTTTCTGTGAAGAGCAAAGATGAAGTGGAAGAGAAAGAAGCTGTTAAAGCTCACGCTCAAAAAGCGGCACCTGAAGCTGCTGGTCCAACCACTATCGGTGATTTGATCAAAGAGCAACTTAAGTCTCAAAACGACTAATTACTAAGTAATTAATAGTTTTGCTTTAAAAACCCAGCTTATGCTGGGTTTTTTTATGTAATAATGAAGTACGTAGCGTTCTGAAAGATTGGGTTTATGGAAGTCGAGAATAAATTAATTCTAGTGAGTACATTTAGGCATTATTTTATGTCAGTGGGCTTGGCTTTTAATGATCCAAATAGTAACTATCATTTGGTCTTTATAGATCAAGCCCTTCCCGCTAAATCTAATAGTGTTTATCTTGCTGCCTGTGAGTTGGGCTATCCATTTCACAGTGTTTCGTACCTTCCTTCTAAGGCTGAAGGAGAGTCTAAATCGAAAGTGCGTTCATTGGGGTTTAATCAACTTCAGAATATACTCAGTGATATTTTGCCAGTTGAGATTATTACTGGAAATGATAGGCGTGTTGAATTCCAATATTCCATGAACTTTATGAGGGAAGGGTTGGGAGCGAGTGTCCAAGGCTCTTTTTTGGATGATGGCACTGGTAGTTATATCAGCTTTCAGAATAGTAAACTGATTCGATACCTTTCTGATAAATATCTTGATACACCGTTGAAGAAACTAGTTTATGGGAAGTGGTATTGTAGGCCTGAAGTGTTTGGTGCATCTAAGTGGGTTGATAACTGTTATTTAGCACACCCCGAGGTGGCTTCAGCCCCATTGAAAAAGAAAAAATTATTCGAACTGAAACAAGATTATTATAGGTCAGAGATCGCATTTGAATATTTTAAGAACCTCTCTAAGTGTTTAAATGCAGCTGATGTCACTGCTAACTTAAAAGATAGTGTCTTATTTGTTTTGCCACACTCCTCAATTATTAAAGAAGTCTATGGTTCTTTTGATGCTCTGGGTTTACTGCTCTCAAAGTTGGCACAAAAATATCCTAATGTTTTCTTTAAGTATCATCCTAGGGAGCAGGGTGACCCATTAAATTTAAGTGTTTTAGGGCAAGCTTTAACTTCGGCTATCCCTGCAGAACTTTACTACGTGACAAACTCTTTTGATTTAATTATAGGTGATGTCTCTACTGCATTGATGGCTGCCAAGTGGTTACACCCTGACAGCGATGTAAGATATTTTAAGACAGCATCTCAACAGGCTGAATTAGTTACAGGTTTGTTTCAATACTTAAACATTGCTCCTTTAACTATGGAGGAAATCATTTGAATGTTGCATTAATTACTGCCAGAGGGGGGTCAAAAGGGCTTCCTGGTAAAAATATTTTACCTATGTGTGGAGTGCCACTTATCGGTTGGAGTGTTAAAGCCGCATTAGAATGTAGTGAGATAGATAACTGCTATGTAAGTTCAGATGACAAAAAGATTCTGGATGTCAGTTGTGAAATGGGGGGGGTGCCCTTAATGCGTCCATTGGAATTAGCTACTGATACTAGTACTAGTGAAGATGTTATTAAGCATTTTTTAAGAGAAATAGAAAATGTAGATGAGCTACCAGAAGTTGTTGTACTGTTACAACCAACTTCACCACTGAGAACAGCTAGGCACTTAACAGAGGCTTTTGATGTTTTTAAGAGAAATAAGGCCAACTGTGTTGTTTCTGTGTTTGAGCCTAAACATAGCCCTGTAAAAGCATATGGTTTGAATACACTTGGTCAACTTGAGGGGCTTTATGGTAAGGCGGCACCTTATCAGCCTAGGCAAGAGCTACCGAGTGCTTTTCAGCCAAATGGTGCAATTTATATTTTTAGTGTAAATGCCTTTATTGCGGAAGACGGTATACCAAAAACAAACGTATACCCTTATATAATGTCTGAAAGAGAATCGGTAGATATAGATGATCAGCAAGACTTTGATTTAGCAGAATCATTATTGAGGAAAAGACATGAAACCAGAATTTGAAATATCAGGTAGAAAAATTGGATACGAGTACGACCCGTTAGTTATTGCAGAGATTGGCATAAATCACGAAGGTTCCCTTCAGGCTGCATATGAAATGGTAGATGCGGCCGTAGATGCTGGTGCTGAGATAATAAAGCATCAAACTCACGTTGTAGAAGATGAAATGAGTGGTGATGCAAAGAAGGTTATACCTGGTAATGCAGATGTTTCAATTTACGAAATAATGGAACGTTGTGCGTTAAACGAAGAAGATGAAATTAAGTTAAAAAATTATGTTGAGTCGAAAGGTGCTATTTTTATAAGTACACCATTTAGTCGAGCTGCAGCTGAAAGATTAGAGCGTATGGGAGTGGTGGCTTATAAAATAGGCTCCGGTGAATGTAATAATTACCCTCTGCTTGAGCTTGTAGCCAGCTATGGTAAGCCAATCATTCTTAGTACTGGTATGAATGATATGGCTTCTATTGAGAAGTCGGTGTCTATTTTGCGTAAGCATCAGGTTCCTTACTGTTTGCTGCATTGTACAAACGTATATCCAACGCCTGATCGCTTAATTAGATTAGGAGGGGTGGAAGAGCTGGCTGAGGCGTTCCCTGATGCGGTTGTAGGGTTGTCAGATCATAGTATTGATAATCTAGCTTGCTTAGGAGCTGTTGCTGTTGGGGCGAGTGTACTTGAGCGTCATTTTACTGATCATAAGAAACGTCCAGGGCCAGACATTGAGTGCTCTATGGATGTTAAAGAATGTAAAGAGTTAATAGAAAGCTCTAAACGTATGAAGAATATGCGTGGTGGTTGTAAAGGGCCTGTTGATGAAGAGCAGGTAACCATTGACTTTGCTTATGCAAGCGTTGTAACAATTAAAGATATTAAAGCTGGTGATGTTTTTAATGAGTCTAACTTGTGGGTAAAAAGACCTGGTACAGGTGAGTTTATGGCAGAGGACTTTGAAAGTTTAATGGGAAAAACTGCTAGAGAAGATATTAATATAGATACGCAGCTGAAAAAAACACATGTTAAATAAAAAGAAAATTCTTTTTCTAACGGGTACTCGAGCAGACTTTGGAAAGCTTAAAAGCCTAATGAAAAAAGTTGAAGATTCAGATTTATTTGAACTTTATATATTTGTGACAGGCATGCACATGATGTCAAAGTATGGCTTGACTTCAATAGAGGTTGAGAGTTCAGGGTTCTCTAATGTCTATAAATACATAAATCAAAACCTAAATGACAGTATGGATGTTGTCTTAGCCAAAACCGTACTTGGTTTAGGTGATTATGTTAAAGAATTAAACCCTGATTTAATTGTAGTACACGGTGATCGTGTAGAGGCAATGGCGGGTGCAATTGTTGGAAGTTTAAATAATATATTGGTTGGGCATGTTGAAGGTGGTGAGGTTTCGGGTACGATAGATGAGCTTATCCGGCATTCAGTGAGCAAGATGGCACATATACATTTTGTCTCTAATGAACTGGCAAGAAAGCGGTTATTACAACTTGGTGAATTAGAATCATCTATATTTATAATAGGATCACCTGATTTAGATATTATGGTATCTAAAAAGCTACCAAGCATTGAATGTGTACTTGAGAAGTATCAAATTCCATTTAACGATTATGCTGTACTTATGTATCACCCAGTGACAACAGAATTGGATGGTTTAAAAGCGGAAATCTCTGCAGTTGTTGATGCAGTAATTGAATCTAATAAAAATTACGTGGTTGTATACCCGAACAATGATCATGGTACGGATGTTATTTTAAATGAATATAAGCGCTTAGATGGTAATCAGCGCGTTAGAATATTCCCGAGTATTCGTTTTGAGTACTTTCTTGTGTTGTTGAAGTTTTGCAAATTTATGATTGGGAACTCAAGTGCGGGTGTGAGGGAGGCTCCATTTTATGGATTGCCATCAATCAATATTGGCAGCCGACAAAATAATAGGTCGACTTCAGAATCAGTAATCAATGCCTCAGGGGATTCAAGAGTTATATTTAATGCGATTAAGCAAGTGGAGAATATGAGTTGTAAACCTTATCGAGAGTTCGGCGAAGGAAATAGCGATCAATTGTTTATAGATGTTCTTGGTTCGCCTTCTCTTTGGTGCATAAGTCAGCAGAAATTATTTAATGACTTTGAGGTGCGTGAGTGAAATTTTTATTTCACACCGTTATTTTAGGCCAGGTTGTTTATGTACATAATATATTAAATCTTGCTGATACTATGAGATCGTTTTTAATTGAATCGTTAGATAATATTGAATTTTTTAGAAATGCTCTGTGGCTAGTCAGCGGCAAAATCTTGCAAGGAATCAACATTGAATAAGGGTAAAGATGTATTTGTCTGCTTTGATGTGCAAGAAAAATATTATATGCCCCAGTATATTCCTGTGGCACAAGAGTTAATAAAAAAAGGTTTTATTATTACGTTTGTTAGTCATGGCGTAAACTTAGGTACTATAAAGGGTGCGAAAACTGATTTTATACCTAAGGGGATGAAGGAGGTTGATTTTTATAATCGACTTAAGCCTGACTGGTTGATAATCGGTAATTCGTTCCAAGAAATAGCAAGGCTAAATGAAAATATTAAAACCGCCCTGGTAAGCCACGGCATTGGCCCCAAAGCTTGTTATTACACCGTATCAGATACTCCAACTGATGTTCGCTTTGTCGAAGGCCCATATAGAACTGAACGTTTGAGGCAAATGTACCCAAATCAAACTTTTATTGATACGGGGTACGCAAAACTGGATCCAGCCATTAATGGCGAGCTCTCAGGGTCTGCCCCTTCAGATTATGGGCTGGATAATAATAAGAAAACCTTATTATACGCACCAACGTTTTATCCTAGTAGTATTGAGCGTTTCAGTCGTTCCTTTCCTGATGACTTTGGGCAATATAATATTATTTTGAAGCCTCACTATTTTTCGCTTTCAATTGAGAAGTATAAAAAACAGAAGGCACTATTAGAGCACTGGGCGACTTTTGATAATGTATATTTGGCTCAGGTTGAAGAGTCTAATATTTTACCGTTTATGGCCGTTTCGGATGTGCTGATTAGTGACGCATCTTCAACTCTATTTGAATTTGCGGCTCTTGATAAGCCAGTGGTTTGGTGTGACTTTTTAAAGCTTAGGTGGGCTTATCGCGGTATTCTTAAGTTTCGCTTCAAAAAAAGAATGGATCAAGATTTATACAAGTATGCAGATATAGCTGCCCATGCACAATCTTACGCTCAATTGCGAAATATTGTAGATGAACAAATCGAACGTCCCAACCAATACGCAGTCCAAAGGGCTAAGTATACGTTATCTCTAGCTGGTAAGGTTGATGGCAAGGCAAGTGAGCGTATTGTGAATTATATGCTTCAGAATAGTGATATATGACTAAACGAGTAATTACTTTTGGCACATTTGATGTTTTTCATGTGGGCCATATAAATATATTAGAGCGTGCAAAAGAGCAGGGGGATTACTTAATAGTGGGTGTTTCCTCTGACGAATTAAACTTTGCTAAAAAGAATCGATACCCAATATATGCTCAGAAAGACCGGATTAAAATCCTTGAGTCTTTAAAGTTTGTGGATGAGGTTTTTGTTGAGGAGTCCCTAGAATTAAAGCCTGAATATATCCAAAAATATCAGGCGGATGTCTTGGTAATGGGGGATGATTGGGCGGGTAAGTTCGACGGCATGAAAAACCTGTGCGATGTTCTTTATTTACCGAGAACCCCTTCAATATCGACGACAGAAATCATTGAAGTAGTGAAGAGTCTGTAGTGGTGTAATATTGCATACAGAACATTATCAATAAATTCAGCCACTTAGCTTGTATCCTGTATAAAAATAAGGCAAAGTTTGGAAGGTGGCTAGATAAGCTGGTTTTAAGATGTACAACTTGGCAGCCTGATTTGTGTAACTTATAAGGGAGTGGCCCTTTTATGACAAAATCTGAGCTAATTGAGCGCATTACAGATAAGCATCCTGATTTATCGAATAAAGATATTGAATTGGCTGTTAAGACCATTCTTGACACCATGTCTCAAGCATTAAGCCAGGGGGATCGTATTGAGATTCGTGGTTTTGGTAGCTTCTCATTGCACTTTCGTAACCCAAGAGTAGGGCGTAACCCAAAAACAGGTGAGTCAGTTCATCTTAAGGGTAAATACGTGCCTCACTTTAAGCCGGGTAAAGAATTAAGAGAACAAGTTAATCACCCTGAATAACTGTTAGGGTGATTCAATTATAAATTATTGAGTGGATATATGGATAATCCGGCACCTAGCCTTTTCACATCTCTTCCTGAGTACGAAGCCCTAAAAAAGCATTTTAAAGATATCTCTTCCCTTAAAATGCGAGATCAATTTAAAGACGACCCTCAACGTTTTTCACGGTTTACTCTATCTGCGGCAGATTTGAATCTTGATTACTCTAAGAACCGTATCACCGAAAAAACACTTCCTCTCTTATTTGATTTAGCGTGCACTCGAGAACTACCTCAAGCGATTACAGCTATGTTTGAAGGTGAGTTAATCAATCGCAGCGAACAAAGACCTGCTTTACATACCGCCTTAAGAAACTTTTCAGATGAACCTGTAATGGTTGATGGCGTGGATGTCATGCCAGAAGTGCGTTCAACACTGACTAGAATGAAAGAATTTTGCTGGCGTATTCGAAACCAGCACTGGCGTGGCTTTAGTAATAAACCATTCACAGATGTAGTCTCTATCGGGATTGGCGGGTCATTTTTAGGCCCGAAACTGGCTTCTCAAGCATTAAAGCCATATTGGGGTAAAAAGATCGACTGCCATTACTTGGCCAATATTGACGGTTCCAATTTAACCGAAGTGCTTCAAGGTCTTAACCCTGAAACCACATTGTTCATCATTCAAAGTAAAAGTTTTGGCACACAAGAGACACTTAAAAATGCCACAGAGTGTCGCCAATGGTTTTTGGATAACGGCGGTGCGGAAAAAGATTTGCCGCGTCATTTTACCGCGGTGACGGCTAACGTAGATAAAGCAAAAGAATTTGGTATTAGTGAAGAAAATATATTTCCCATGTGGGATTGGGTCGGTGGGCGCTACTCTTTGTGGAGTGCTATCGGTTTGCCATTAATGCTTACCATTGGCCATGAGAATTTCCGCCAGCTATTACAGGGCGCGTATGAGATGGATTGCCATTTTAAAACGGCGCCCTTTGAAGAAAATATGCCTGTGATCATGGGGCTGTTAGGTGTCTGGTACGTAAATTTCTTTGATGCACAAAGTCACGCAATTTTGCCTTATGATCATTATTTACGTGGTTTACCTGCTCATATTCAGCAGTTGGATATGGAGAGTAATGGTAAATCCGTCAATGTTGATGGCCATAAATTAGATTATCAAGCAGGCCCAATTATTTGGGGTGGCGTGGGCAGTAATGGCCAGCATGCTTATCATCAATTGCTGCACCAAGGGACTCAATTTGCCCCTTGTGATTTTATTCTGCCACTTATGACACATAACCCGGTGGATCACTTTCATGAACTATTAGTGAGTAACTGTTTAAGTCAAAGCCAAGCGTTAATGCAAGGTAAGTCCTTAGAAGAAGCTGAGTCAGAACTACAAAATGCAGGTTATAGTGAGTATGAGTTGAATGTTTTAGCCGCTCAAAAAGAAATACCAGGTAATAGGCCTAGTAACACGCTCTTTTTTGATAAAGCGACACCTAAAGTAGTTGGCGCCTTAATTGCGTTGTATGAGCACAAGGTATTTGTTCAGGGGCAAATTTGGGGTGTTAATAGCTTTGATCAGTGGGGCGTTGAACTTGGAAAGCAACTAGGTGACAAAGTCCATAATGCATTACTGGATGAAGCAGGTGGGGACGCTGAGGGAATGTTCGATGCCTCGACCGCTGGTTTGATCAATGCTTTTCGCAGCATGAAGAATAAGCTTTAATTTTAGCTGAACGAAATTACCTTTCTAGAAATGCAAAACTTAGAAAGGTAATAAAAAGGCTGAATCCGGCTATGAATGCCGGTTGTGCAACTATTAGCATGACAATTCCGCCTCCTATCCATAGATTTTTTACTAACTCTATTCTTTTGTTGTAACTGCGTGTTTGACTCCAGCGATACTCCGCTGATTGTTTGGGTATTCCAAGCCAGTTAATGAGTCTTTCCAGAAGCGTTTTCATAGTATGCCTCCTCATAAATGTGACTACCTTATAGCCTAATAGAGAAGATGAGCTTTGCGAGTTTTGTTGGTGGCTGAATGGATGTTTTTTAACTCATTTCTTGGCGTTAGATATAGAATTTGATAGTTTGACGGTCCCTTAAAAAAATAAAATTAAAAGGATCAAATATGACAATCGCTTACTGGTGTGTATTTATATCAATCTTATTGCCATTACTTTTTACTGCGCTTGCCAAATTTACCGGAAAGTACGGCCCCAGAGCGAATTTAGCGCCAAGAGAATATTTAGAGTCCCTAGATGGATTTCGTAAGCGTGCTAATTGGGCACAGCTTAATACTCATGAGTCTATACCTGCGTTCATGGCAGCTGTGATTATTGCCCATCAGATGCAAGGCGCTCAAAACGTAATAGATAATCTTGCTATTGCTTATATTGTATTGCGTGTCGTCTATGGCCTGCTTTATATGGCAAACAAAGGCGTTCTTAGAACTTTGGTTTGGACGGCCGCTTTAGGGTGTATCTTGGGACTTTTTTTCACATTTTAGCTGTATAAATAAACCTTCATAGTTCTTCAATATTGAAGTAATTGAGGTCAAGTCCATCTGTTGATGGGCTTGAATGAGGTGTTCGGTCTTTTATGGTTACAGATTTTAGATCGCAATTTTTATAGGATAAACCCGTTTCATTGGATGTAAAATCGTAACTAAAGAATTTATTCGTTGTAATCGTGCCTATCTGGTTCTTGCCGTTTAGCGCTTCTTCATCGCAGTTTACTAATTTGACTGAAATATACCCATGCTCTGGATAGTTTTGCGTGTTAGCAGTATTTGAGGATATTTCATTTAGAGTAAGCTTTTTTTGATGTATGGGCAAAATAGCAGGGTAGCCATGTATTGAGCAAAATACAGTCAGCTTGCCTCTTTTGCCTAAACTTAAGAAGTTTATATCATTGCCAATGGTTTCTTCTTTCAAAAATAAATAATCAACATTTTGTCTATCTGGATTTACATCTTGAGGCTGATATTTAACACTTAAGGTGGAAGCATCACATAAAACATTGGTATCGACTTGCTGTAAAATACATTTTTTAAAGCCTTTTGTATTAATAGCAAATAAATTAGCGCAAACATCGTAATTGAAGTTTTTACCGAGCTTTTCAATTTTAATGTTGTCTACCAAGATTCCATAGCTATCTGGTAGGCCATTGTCCATTAGCATGATTCGGCTAAATTTTTGGCTGGCTGTAACCTCAATTGAAGCCGTTTTGAATGTATTGAAGATAGGTGGGAAATATTCTTTTTTTCCAGAAAACCTCAAAACAAAATGACGATAAGCGTTAATGGGCTGGTTACTGTAACTCCGCATTTTATAATCAACACTTAGTCGGTAATTGTAGCCAGCCTCAGTTGGTATGAAGGAGTGTATTTTGAGTGATGCTGGTTCATTATTATTAATGTTGCAGTGGTATAAGTCTGAATCTAATTCAGCAATTATGTTGCTTGATAAACCTGAGTTATAAGTGTTAGATCGACCTACCTCAATTTGGGGCGGGCATAGTAGTGCGGCTAACTCGTTAGTCATTTCATCATGCTCATACCCTAATCTATCTGCTAATAATTTCCTGCTTCGTTTTGTCCACCTTAAATTGAATAAAATTTCCTCGTCAATAGTGTAGTTTTTCTTTTTGGTCTGCTCTGTAATACCAAAGTCGGTTAAATACCAATTTAAGCCATTATCAAATCCCTGAAAATCTTGTGAAAAAATGAGTGTGCTGTCTTGGGGAATGGTGGGGTCATAGGGGGCAATGTCATCTTGATTCAAATGGCCGTCGCCATCAATGTCATCATCTGAGTTATCACCAATACCATCTTTATCGAGATCACTCCACTCCGATGGTGTTAATGGGAATTGATCATCGGTGTTGTTGTAGCCGTCGCCATCAATGTCATTATCTGAATTATCGCCAATGCCATCCGCATCAAGGTCACTCCATTCTGAGGCGTCAAAAGGAAAAGCATCTATGGTATTTTCATGGCCATCACCATCAATATCATTGTCTAAATCATCGCTGATTCCATCATTGTCTAAATCGCTAACTGGGTTTGAAGAGGGTGAGTCGTTATTGTCTTCAGTGCTCTCTTCTGGAGGAGAGGGAATAGGGATATCATTTTTTGTGTCTTGGAATAGGCTTGTTTGTAAAAGTTGCTGGAGATAATTTTGTAAACTCTCAATATCTATTAGAGGGAATTTCTGAGTTAGTATTTCAAGAATGTCATTGTATGTTAATAGTTCTACACCTGCTTCTAGCGGGATATTTAAGTCAATAGGGTCCGAATCACTATTGAAGTGAGTGGTAGCAGTGTTGGAATGTATTTTTTTAAATAAAGTTTTAGATGTATTTGAGGAAATACTGAGTTGATCATCATCGTTGCATTCAAATGATAGAGTGAATGTATTAGTTTCAAGATCACTAACGGGGCATAGAGGTACCTTGGATTGATCGATATCGCCTTCATATTTATTTGTGCAGCTATTTACCAATGTTAAAAAACGACTATTGTCTTTAGCATTAAATAGAATGCTACTGAATTTAGAATGCTTATCGATAGTTTGTTGATCGCTAGATGTCCATGTCCTAATTTCAAGACCGTTAAAATAAATATTGTTATCGTTAGTGAGAGTGATGTTCGGTAATTCAGTGGGATTAGATATGATTATAAAGCTGATACTTGCAGGTGTGTGGTAGTTTTGACCTAAAATGTTTATTTCCTGAGTGCTGGATTTCCATGTGCCTTCTAAGCACGCGTACTGCTGTAAAATGCTTTGTGCACTATCAATGGCTTCACTTGTCTTGGAGTCACTACTGCAAGCTGTGAGAGTAAGCAGCATCCAACAAGCAATGATAATTTTCATTGGATAATCGCTATTAGTTTTAATCTAGGATAAATGAGAACTGGGTTTGTTTGAAATTAAAGTAAGGAATGAAAAAAATATTTTTTAGAAGACGGCTTGGGATTTTATGGTAACTCTTTGTAAAATATAGGTTGTTGGTTTTTTTATTGTTTTATATTAATTTACTCTTTAATAGCATTTAAGTATATAGGATTTTGTTCTTAATGCCTGAATGATTAAGGTAGCGCCAGAGTGAATACACCTCCGTTTAAGTCCCCACCATTTCGCAGGCTTATAAAACCTGTTTTGTCATTATTCTTGTGTCTTTTGGCAATTTGAGATGCAAAGTGCAAGCCCAGCTTTGTGCTGCCATTTCTAAAGTCCAGATTATTTTCTGGTTGATCTATATTGGATATCATGTTTTCTGGATAGCCCGAGCCATCATCACAGATCTCAATAATCAGAAAATCGTTCTCTTCTTTTATGTTGATAGTAATCTGACTTTTTGTATAGCGAACAGTATTAACGATAATGTTATTGATAATACTTGAGATCAAGTCAGGGTCAAAAAACCATGTGGCGTCTTCATCGCCTTGGATAGTGAGTGATATGTTATGTTTGGCTAATAATGCTTGATTTTTTAACTGTTGCTCATGGATGATGTCCCATATGTGATGCTCATCAATTACAACATGCAAATGGTTGCTACCCAGACGATACACACCAAGAAGGTGGATTAAGTCATTGTTTAAGCGACTTGCCTCATAATTTAAATTGGCTAAATGCTTCTTAGTGTTTTCGGGCGTGTCATTTGTGACCTCTTCAATTGAGTTAAGAATAAGGCTTATTGCATTTTTCATGTCGTGAATACAAGACGCTAGGTGAAAGTCAAAATCATTATCCATTTGTGTCACCTTTTTCTGTATTTTTGTTGATGGTTGCTAGTGTTTTTCTTATTGAGTTGTATCGGTTATATTGGGGGTGATCACTGGAAATGCCTTTTACGACACTTAAGTGCTGGTCGCATTGGTGAAGAATTTCTTTTTTTAAACCCGTTTTTTTCATTTGAAAGATAAGTGATTGAACAATGTTTAATCGTAGGCCTATGTGTTTTGGTGAGTTTTTTGTGGCTTTTAAAAAGCACTTCATGGCATCAAGATAATTGCCGGCCTCAAACATTTTTATGCCTTCTTTGTTTGCGGCTATTACATCATTTTTTCCAGATTCTGTGATGGGTTCGTCAACAATTTTATCTAGCTTTGCAGAAACCTCAGGGTCATCTTTGTATTGAATTGCTAATGCGTTTAAAAGTTCATTGGCTTTATCTTTGTGGCCGGATATTAAATAGCTTTTAGCTAGCTCTAATTGGGTTCGAAGGTTCGAAGTGTTGCCTACTTTTTTAATGCGATTATGAGCCGACTCAAGTGACTTCTCTGCACTTTTTTCATCGTTTATGCTGTGATACGCACGGGATTCAATTAATTTACTTTGAATTTTAATATCTTGATCGGTACTTTCTCGATGAGTTTTTTGGATGGTCGATATGGCTTCTTTTGCGTAGTCTTTGCTCTTTCTATCGTCAGAGCTATGCAAGGCGGCTTCCGTTAAGCTATCAGCTAAATCAAGTTCGTTCTCTGCACTTTTATGAATACTGTTTTCAGCAAGGCGGACTACTTTTCTACTGGCTTTAGCAGCGGTATCGAAATCACCGTTTATTTTGCTCACATCTGCTAGCAGTTTTTGACGGGAGACAGAACGAGAAGATATATGAGAAATTTTTTCGAGAATTTTTTGCGCTTCTTGCGGGTTGCCTAAGTTTATTAGCATACGGGCAGCGCCTTCGTATGCTTCTAAGCTGGCTGAGTTCTCTTGGTAGGCTAACTGATAAGCAATTAGGGCGTCATTAAATTTTTCTTTCGCAGCTAATGCGTCGGCGTAGCCTAGTTGTGCCCAAAATAAAGGTCTGTTATTTAATACCTCTAAAAAGAGTTGCTCGGCATCATTCCATTTTTTTAATTGGAGTAAGAGTTGCCCTTTGGTTTTTAGGCACCAGTTTTTTTGACGGCTATTGCTGGTGATTTTTTCATTGCATAACGTTATAGCGTGTTCATAGTCTTTTGTATCAATGGCTTGATTTATGTCTGTCAGTTCATTTTTTTGTTTTAAACATTTAATGAGTCTGGATTTTAGTTCGGCGGACGAGATAGGCTTGTTCATGTAGGCATCGGGTTTATATTCCAATGAACCAATCACTGAATCACGACTAGAATCTGCTGTGACGATAATAAATGAGGTGCCACTTGCCAGTAACTGCTTATGACGAAGCTCTTCCATTAGTTGCAACCCATTTTGTCCTTTACCAAGGTCAAAATCGCAGAAGATCACATCGTACTGGTGCTCTTCGCATTGCTTTAATGCTTTTGGTGCGCTGGGTACGGTATCGATATTTTTGACATTCAAATCATGCAGTAGACGTTTAAGAATCTGCTGAAAACTTTCAAAATCGTCAATAATTAGAAACCGCTTGTCGCGATAGTCGTCTGTAACCACAAGTTGTTCATTTTTAATGGATTTTAAATTAACTGTAGTAACAAACTAATCTTTGTCTAGGTGTTCGCTAGTGGCTTTTACGAAGGGTTAAGTTGAATCGTTTATTAAGGTTAGGATTAAGCGGGTCTAATTTTATTGGTTTTACGCCGTGATAATAAAGTCGAGATTCACCGGATAATATAAGTATGTCGCCGTCTTGCAGGAATATGTCCAGTGATTGGCCATTGCGTTGGTTGCCAAAAACTTGAAATATAGCGGGTAACCCCAGTGAAATTGATACGATTGGCCACTCTAGGTTGAGCTCGTCTTTATCCTGGTGGCGTCCCATAGATTGCCCGATGTTATAGGCATTTATAAGGCATGCATCGGGCTCAAATGGCGTTATTCCGACTAATTCACAAGCCTTGTGATGAGCATTTAGAAACTCAGCAGGTAAGCTTGGCCAGGCTTTGTGTGTTAAAGGGTCTCGAGCGCTATATCGGTAGCCTGATAAGTCTGAAACCCAGCCGTAATCTGCGCAGTTGCTCATACTTGCTTTGGTCAGGTGCCCCATGGGGGTCATCATTTGGCGCAATGGCGCTTGCTTAATAATGTCATGAGTGAGTTGCAACAACGTGTCAGGGCAAATCGCTTGTTTGATGTGAAATACCCCTTTACCTAAATCATCCACAATAGGCTTACTATCAGATTGGTCAGGTTTAGGGGAAAATAAATCAGCCATTGCGGTGTTGCTGGTTCCAGTCAATGCACTGTTTAAGAGAGACGCCATCTCCGCCGAAGATATCTAAAGCGCTACCTATGGTTAAATCAACATTGCCGTTAGAGAGTTCATGGACAAGTTTTAAGTCTTCTAGGCTACGTGCGCCCCCTGCATAAGTTGTAGGGACGTATGAGTGAGAGCCTAATAATGCGACTAAGTCTTTATCGATTCCCCCTTGGAGGCCTTCTACGTCGGCTGCGTGAATGAGGAATTCAGCACAGTGGCTGCTGAGCTCTTTTAGTGTAGCCTCATCGATTGTAGTAGATGTAATGGTCTGCCAGCGATTAGTGGCTATCTGCCAGCCTTTATCGGTTCGCCGACAACTTAAATCAAGAATCAGTTTATCTTTGCCAGTTTCTTGCTTGATCGCCTCTAAGCGCTCAAAGCTGAATTCGTTATTTTCAAATAATGCGGAAGTTACAATCACATGGCTTGCCCCTGCATTGAGGTAATGAGCCGCGTTCTCTTTGTTTACGCCACCGCCAAATTGCAATCCGTTAGGCCAGCTTTTTAAGGCCGCAATGGCTGCTTCTTCATTGCCTTTGCCTAGGGCGATGACGTGCCCACCCTGTAGGTTGTTTTCACGGTATAGATTTGCGTAGTAAGCGCTATTGTATGAACTTACAAAATTTGTGGTTGCACCGTGGTCATTGAGGCTGCCGCCAACGATTTGTTTTACTTGGCCATCATGTAAATCTATGCAGGGGCGAAATAGGGTCACAGGAACTACTCATATACAGATTTTTGCTCATTATAACGAACAACGGACCTACTTTCAGTTACTAGATTTCTGTGCAGGTATTAAGTAGGAGGATTTCATTTTTAACGATACAAGCAGGATTTCATTAGGTGTTTATACTAATTAAGTTTGCTGATACTAGGAAAATGAATCGTTATGACTCTAAGTAAGCCATTTGATATTAACGGGCGTAAAAGTGTGCTGCAAAAGCACCTGTGAAGCGTCGAATGGGTCAAAAAAGCTAGAATCTATAAGATGAATCCTATAAGCTTCACGGCCGCAAATTTTGGCTGATTTTTAGCCGCCAAAGAGAGATGTTATGAGCTTTGAGTCCCTGGGTTTATCACCGCATATTTTACAAGCCCTACAAGAAAAGGGTTACACGCAAGCAAGCCCGATTCAAAGCAAAGCAATTCCTGCCGTGCTCAGTGGTAAAGATGTCATGGCGGCCGCCCAAACAGGTACAGGTAAGACGGCTGGTTTTACATTGCCTATATTGCAGCGCCTTTTAGGTGGCTCACGGGCTAAAAGCAATCATATTCGTGCGCTTGTGCTCACTCCAACTAGGGAACTGGCCCAGCAGGTGGCGGATAATGTTGCTACTTACTCCCATTATTTACCTTTAAACAGCACCGTTGTTTATGGTGGTGTGAAAATTAATCCGCAAATGATGCGTTTAAGAGGCGGTGTGGATGTATTGGTGGCCACTCCTGGTCGCTTACTCGACTTGCATAGTCAAAATGCGATTAAATTTAGCCAGCTAGAAATGCTGGTATTAGATGAAGCCGACCGCATGTTGGATATGGGTTTTATCCATGATTTGAAGAAAATCCTCGCGCTTTTACCTAAAAACAGACAAAACCTACTGTTCTCGGCTACTTTTTCTGACCAAATCAAAGACCTCGCCAAGTCTATGGTGAATAACCCAGTAGAGATCTCAGTCAGCCCTGCCAATAGTACGGCTAAAACCGTTAAGCAGTGGATTTACCCAAGTGATAGAAAGACCAAGCCTGAATTGTTGTCTTATTTGATTAAAACCAATAAGTGGGAGCAAGTATTGGTATTTTCTCGTACCAAACACGGTGCCAATAAGCTCACTAAATTCTTAGAGTCTGAAGATATTTCAGCGGCCGCTATTCATGGTAATAAAAGCCAAGGGGCTCGTACCCGCGCCCTTGAGACGTTTAAAAGCGGTGAAATACGAGTATTAGTTGCAACCGATATTGCCGCTCGTGGTATCGATATTGATCAGCTTCCACAAGTCGTAAACTTTGATTTACCCAATGTGGCAGAAGATTATGTGCATCGTATTGGCCGCACAGGTCGCGCGGGTGCAACCGGGCAGGCTGTATCACTGGTTAGTCATGATGAATTTAAAGAATTAAGCGCCATTGAGCGCTTGATTGGGCGAGTGCTTGATCGTGAGTTTATCATTGGGTATGAGCCCGTTAATAACTTGCCTGAATCCCGTTTAGATACGCGCCCAATCAAACCGAAAAAGCCAAAGAAACCAAAAGCCCCAAGGTCAGAGCATCAAGACGGTCAGCGCAGCGGTGAGGCGAAAAGAGGTCATAAGCCACAAGGCAAGAACAAGCAACATGTTGCCAAGGGTGATTCTAAAGCAGGATCAGGGCAGCCTGCAGGTAAGCGAAAACCGGCTAATGGCGGCAAAAAGCCACCTGCGGGCATGCCTAGAAGTCGTAGACCGCAAGCTGCATCAAAGTGATGTGATGCTAAAATTGAAAATAGGGCGTAAAGCCCTATTTTTTTGCCTTAACTTAAATCGTAGGCATAAAAAAAGGGTAAGATTAAAATCTTACCCTTTTTTGTTTCAAGCTTTACCTTACGGTAAACACTGAACCTTATAGAGGAACGATGTTTTCAGCTTGAGGACCTTTTTGGCCTTGAGTTACAGTGAACTCAACTTTTTGACCTTCAGTCAAAGTTTTGAAGCCAGTACCAGTGATCGCACGGAAGTGAGCGAAAACGTCAGGACCGTTTTCTTGTTCGATGAAACCAAAACCTTTAGCTTCGTTGAACCATTTTACAGTGCCAGTAACAGTAGACATAATAATATCCAGATTTTTCAGTGTAATTTAGTCTGCAAGCAGACGAGTTTTGCTGGAAGTTTTTGCTTTGAATTATGAAAACAGGTACGAAGACTAAAAACAGGACATCGCAGTGGTGTACATAAATATAAGACTTACTTTCAAGCTAGACTGAATTATATGCAGGCCTGAGCGCTTGTCAACGAATCCTTGGCTTAATCTGGCCAATATTGCATTTAATTTTTGAAAAGTGGCGAAATAATGAGAAATACGTTGAATGTGACCACAATAAGGCGAGGCACAGGGCAGGAGCCTAGGCCAAACCTAAGCTCCGCAGGATGGCGTTTAGCCTTTTACTAGCTGTGGTTGGTGGGCTTTTATGCTTCGAGCATGCTGAGAAAGTAATCGCTCAATATCTAAGTCTTTTTGTTGCCAAAGCTCAGTGACCCAGTTTTGAATCTCTTGTTTAAGCACAGGGTCATTTTGGTAATCCCCTTGGCTAAAGTGAGGTGGAATAGGCGTTGAATTGACCTCCACCAAAATGTGATCAATGCGACCACACATCATATCCCAAAAATTAGGCGTATGACCTGGGTAAACGATAGTGGCATTACTCAGGGCATTAAATTTATCGCCAAGGGCTTGAATGGTAAACGCGATGCCGCCTGCCTTAGGTTTTAATAAGTGCTTATAAGGAGACTGTTGAGACTTATGTTTAGCCTTGGTAAATCGAGTCCCTTCTAAAAAATTCATGACGGTAGAAGGTTTTCTAGAAAATTTTTCACACGCTTTTTGCGTTTCTTTGATGTCATCACCGGCTTTTTCTGGGTGTTGAGCTAAAAACTCTTTGGAATAGCGGCGCATGAATGGAAAATCTAAAGCCCACCATGCCTGCCCAACGATGGGGACGTATAACAGCTCTTTTTTAATAAAAAACTTAACAAAGGGGGCTTTTTTGTGAAACAACTGGTACAGCACAAAGATATCAACCCAGCTTTGATGATTCGCGGTTAATAAGTACCAGTCTTTCATGTTTAACTGATCAGCACCGCTGATATTCCACTTAGGCTGATACACCCAGTTGATCCACCACAAAATACCTTCAAGCCACATGCTCGAAATAAATGTAATGCAAGGGTCAACCAAGTGCTGCACGACCTTCTGGGGCATGGTTAATTTTGGCAATATGGCAGCAAACAGAAATACGCCAAGAATAAAGGTGTGGGCCACCAGAGCGATGGCACTAATGACACCTACGGTATGGTATCGAATTTTATTTAACATATTAGCATCCATAGAGTCACAGTCCTTTGGCTATACGGTGGAATGAATTTGTCAGATCATATAATGCTTACATAGTATTATGACAATAGTAAAACATAATTTATGTCATACGTTTTGGCTATAAAACAGGGCGAAACCAACCCAAGATGCCACTAAAAGCCCCCATGGTAACCAGATGAATGGGGAGTGATCTTGTTGACTGGCCTCAGCTGTCGCCTCGGTTTCATTGGCTTTTTCTTTTAGCTCTTTTTTCGCTTGTTTGTTTTTTTCTCGCAACTTCGCTTTTTGTTGCTTCTTATATAGCTCGATTCCTTTGGCAATGCCTTGTGCAATGAGCTTGCTCTGTTCTTTTGTTTGCCCCGGCTTTTGAGTGCCTTTGGTGATGGCTTCGGCTTCTTGTTGCGACTTCTCAGATACTGCTTGTTTCTTATACTTGGCCATAATGTGTAACTTAACTTAAAAACAGTATATTGCCTGAAAATGAATCATAGCGACAGCTACGGCTAGTGCTGAAAAAGCCCCTTAGCTTTGTTTACAGCGGCCTTTAATTTCCCAGAATGGAATGCAGGTAAAAAAGGCGCCGGGCGAATATTGGCATAAATACTTAAACGAGACTGATGTTCAAGGGCGGCGCCGCGACAATGAAACCCCCTAATATCAGCGATGACCAGTGTATTGGCTTTTACTGGGTAGGACGTGAGTTGGCCATCACCCAGTGTGTTCAGCGCTTCATTACTAATACGAAACGCGCCGCCTTTGTTTTCTTTGCTGGCTTGGATGCTGCGCTTTTTTTCCCAATTTAAACGGCGGCTGGTAAGTCTGTGGGTGCCTGGGGCGTAATGAAAAGGCCCGTGTTCAGGTTTTACATCTTCTAAAAAATACCAAAGTTTGATGGCGCTATGGAAGGTGTCGCGGTGAATGGCTTTTTGGCTGTCGGCATTGGTGTCTTCTTTACCGTGAAACAACTTATAAAGGTGGTACTTGTTGGTGTCATGATAAGTGCCAGCAAATAAAGACGTTAAATTTTTAAGGCGTTTATTATTAATAAAAGCATGGGTAGCCTTGTGCTCAGGTTTGATGGCGTAAAAGCGGTTTAAGGTATCACCATCGTAGCGATCAAAACCCCAGTCGAATGTATGCTTTTGACCAAATCCTTGATCACCATAGTTTTGAATAGGGCTGTAAGCATCAACTTTGGCCATGGTGTTTTTCACTTCACTAACCAAGTTAGCGAATTCACTTTCAGATAAAAAATCCTTCAACACCACAATGCCATCACGTTTGAATTGTTGAAATTCAATAGGGCGCACAAAACCGGCAACCTGAAAGCGGCGCAATGCTAAAAAGCCATTGGCCAAACGCATACGAAAGGTATGTAAGCCTAATTTATTCAACAGGGGGCTGCCAATAACTGGCAACGCAAAACTTTTATTACTGGTGAAGACTTTTAATAGGCCCAGAACCATGACAAAACCTAAATACAAATGAGGCTGGGGATTATATCTGCATGTTGACTTGCGAGGTAGTGTGTCATGATTACCACACTAAGGAGTCACTATGAACACACAGGTTTGGTACACCCCAAAAGCAGGTGCCATCTCTCGTCTTACCCAGCGAACACAGTCATTGGTCGAATTAACCAATAACGAAGTACGGGTGGCGGTTAAAAGCATCGGTTTAAACTTTGCGGATATATTCGCCATTACCGGTTTATACAGTGCCACACCACAAGGCTCGTTCACCCCAGGTTTAGAATACAGCGGCGAAGTGATTGAAAGCCGCAGTGCAAACTTCAAAGTAGGTGACAAGGTTATGGGTGTCACCCGTTTTGGCGGTTACAGTACCGTGATTAATACACAAGCCGACTACTTAACACCGTTGCCATTCGGTTGGAGTCACCAACAAGGTGCCGCTTATCTAGTACAAACCTTAACGGCCTATTACGCCTTAACCGAATTAGGCAACATCAAACCCAAGCAAACCGTCTTGATTCACAGCGCCGCCGGTGGCGTAGGTTTGCAAGCCATGAAGCTGGTAAAAGCCATGGGCGGTACTCCAGTAGGGACAGTGAGCTCACATAAAAAAGCCGATTATTTAAAGAGCTTAGGTTTTAAGGAAGTTATGGTTCGTGGATCTAACTTTAAAAAACAATTGCAACAAAACCAGTATGCATTTGATTTAGTGTTAGACGGGGTAGGCGGCGCCGTGCAAAAAGCGAGTTTTAATGCCTTAAACCCAATGGGGCGATTAATTGTATTTGGTGCGGCGGAATTTACCCCAGGTAAAAATAGGCCCAATTATTTATCGGCTATTTTTAAATTTTTAACACGCCCTAAATACGATGTGATGGACATGATCAGCGATAATAAATCCGTCATGGCATTTAACCTGATTTGGTTGTGGGAGCAGGTTGATTATTTAACGCAACTGATACAAGACATGCAAACCATCAAAATAACGCCACCTCATGTGGGGCACGAGTTTGATTTTAATGATGCAAAAGCCGCTATCGAATGTTTAAGGCAGGGCAATACCATTGGCAAAGTGGTATTGAATGTGGGGGATTAAAGCTTGTACGTCATATTCGATTCGATATTGATTGTTGCCGTGAATAAATGGCGCATAGTGTTATCGATACGGGTTTGGTTGCTGATTGGATATGCAATGGTGTTGCTTATACCGTCTTACCCGCGAAGGAACGTCACCCCCGAATGTTTTTGTCGGGGGCGGGTATCCATTCCTGTAAGTGCGGTTTTTTTGGATGGTATGAAGTATCAAAAACTTTGCATTTTGGATAATAAAAGCCAATACGGTTTTCTTTTTCGGGGTGAGTAGCCCCCGAACGCAGTGGGAGTCCGTACCCCTCCGTTCATCCTGAGCTTGTCGAAGGGCGCGCCTAACTATCCATGGCAGGCATCTTATATATTTAATTGGATTTTGGTTGTTGCCGTGAATAAATGGCGCATTATGTTATCGATACGGGTTTGGTTGCTGATTGGTTATGCAATAGTGTTACTTATGTCGTCTTACCCGCGAAGGCGGGTATCCATTTTCGCAAGTGCGTCTTCTGGGTAGCGTTAATTATAAAAAATTTCGCATTCTGGATAATTAAAGCCAATACGGTTTTCTCTTTCGGGGTTGCAACCCGCATCCCCGCTTCGCGCCTAACTATCCACGGCAGGCATTTCATATATTTAATTAGATTTTGGTTGTTGCCGTGAATAAATGGCGCATAGTGTTATCGATACGGGTCTGGCTTCCATTTGATTCTTTTCTGATGTGAGTATTTCAAGTACTCTGAATCCTTGATTCAGGAATTGGTATAAGTATTTAGAAGGAGAAATTTTTGAATGATTGGTTGAGGGTATGGGCTAGCTCAAAGTCTTGGTTTTGGAGGTTCCGAACATGGTTTGGAAAAATAAATTTTGCCGTAGAGAGTAGTTCGTATAAGAGAGATGCTTCACTCTCAAAAGCAAAGGTAAGTATTCGTATTTTCGGCTCTTTCACATGGATAGGTGTGAAAAGCTTGTTTTGGATCATTTTGAGTTTGGCAGCCTTAATTTTTGTTGAAGGTTATGTCGTTCACAACTTGTCTTGGCTTCCAACACTTAGTGCAGACGACAAAAAGTTCAATATTGAACAGCTCAGGCTTTACGCCCAAGTGCTCACTGCTATATTCTCGATCTACTTCGCTACAATTGGCATTATACTGAGCGCCGGTTACACCAGACTTCGCAGAGATATCATCCAAATGCTAACCAATGAGCAGGTGGGAAGTGTGTATTCTCGTGTTTTGGTGCTTTCAGCGATGTTCTGTTTAGCCGCAACCGCCTTACCTTTATTTGGATTAGAACCGGGTCTTTTCGTTTATGCCAGTGGTACTTTATTGACTCTTTTGAGTGCTTTGGCTTTGTTTCCCTTGGGCCAAAGACTATTTAACTTCTTTGACTTAATTATTCTAGCTCGCAGCGAAATACTTCCCAATATTGCTCGTCACATAGAGGGTGTGGCAAACCGCAAAAATTCAACTTCATTGGCCAATCATCATTCAAAGGCGGCGCGATTGGCTCTTGAACAATTATCGTATATTGATGATCGTGTCAAAGCTGGCAGTGAGGGTTTAAAAGATAATCTACCTGTGTTGACCGATGACTATACAGGTTTGCTTTTGTACTACCTTCAACGTAAACAAAGAATAGACAAAGAAAGCTTTTGGTTTCCTAGGCGTAGCAAGCATAAACAGTGGTTCCTCGCGGGGGATACGGTAACTTCTATGGCATTGAAAACAAGTAGCCAGCAACTGCTGATTGAAGAAAAGCCTGATCATCAATGGCTCGAAAATGAAATTGTTGAAAGGTTGGCTGGCCATATTGAGCTCGCATTCCAAGCCGGTGACTTCGATCTTGCATTAAAGCTAATCGGTCGCTTCTCGACTCGTATTTCAGCTTATGCAACAGGATTTCAGTTCGAGATTGGTATGAAAGAACTCAACAGATTCAAAGAAATCATAGAGAAGGCTTTTGCCTCATTGAATTCCGTAGCGGATGATAAATCTGCGAAGTTACAGATTGATATAGCAGATACATGGGCAGCGCTAGGGAGTAACCTCTGCTTAGAAACATTACGCGGAATGCTTACCTTTGAAAAAGAACTGAAAAAGTTCTTTGAGAAGGACCACTGGACTGAGAAGTCTCTACGTCACCTACCGGCCCTTTTACAAGTAGAGCTAGCCTTCATCGTTGAACGCATTGAGTTTGAGCAAGTGATTGAGGGTCAGCGCCTATCTAAGCCAAAGTACGTCCAACAGTTGGCAGTCCAAAGACTCTTGCATCAATATGCAAACATCCTGCCTTCGATATGTGACTTTTACCAGAATTTGCTTCCAGCTTTTGTTGAATCACTATTGAAATTGAAAATGTCTGAGTCTGCAACACAGGTTGTTCTAGCAAGCTTACATAGCCATTGGAAACTACCGCGCTGGTTTCATGATCTTGAACAACTAGTGGAGGGGTATCATAAATATGAATTCTACACCCAAGAGCAGTACAAGCTACCTGAGATAAATATTGCCGAGATGGCCAAACAGCTTGCTTCTGCCCGAGATACCGCAATTCAGAGGCTCGGCAGAGGAGCCATGGTTGAGCATATTTTCGAATCAAAACACAATGATGATCTGCCGGATCATTTTGGACAGATATACTTCGAACTGGGTGAAGCATGTATAAGCGCGTTTGAACAAAATGATGAAAATAAGTTAGATAAGGTTCTCCCAATGTTCATGTCCCTAGCGTTTTTGGCGGCGGATTTAAGGTTTGCGGATCCATCGCTAGATGTAAACAAGGAGTTTCGACTTCATCTCATATCAACAGTGATAAATGATTTGGCTTCTGTTTTGGGGTTTGCAATTCTTTATGGGGCATATTTCGATAACGATAAGTTGTCTGCGGGAGCAATAGCGAAGTTCGATGCTTGGATTGAGCGCGCTACAGACAAGCAACAATACCTCAATAGAATGGTGCTCTTCTCAAACCCGCGCAGTTTTAGCTGGAGTGCGTCGCCGAGAGACCTAATTCGGATTAACTGGAAGATGTCATTTGAACACCGCGCGAGACAAGATGGTTTTGGGGACCAAATGAGAATGACGCGAGGGAAGGCGCACCCAAACCAAATCGTAAGGGAATTTTTGAGGTCGCATTCCGATGCGTCTCACCTGTTTTTCGCAACACAGGTCGTACCGCAACTCGGTCCATTAGACTTCGAGATTGATTACCATATCACTGATCTTGTTCGCCGGTTGCGCGAGGAAGATGAAGAGGTTTAGCATGAAGATTTTTAGATCCGAACCCTTGCACCAATATCAACATTATGATGAGCATCATGGGTTTATTGATCGACTATTGGTTAAAGGTGAACAAGAGAGTTCTGGCTTTAATCGCAGGATGTTCGATGAAGATTTTGCTAGATTGTTTCACTCAGTGAATCATCGAAACGGCAATTTATTCAAAATCACGTCGAATGACGACTACCTCATGCAAAAGCTACTTGCTAATGTTAATACGAGATACAGACCACATACTATTGACGAATCAATACGTGTGATGGTGGAGGAAATAGCTCAGTCGCTAATTTGGTTCGGAAGTGCGTACTTTTTCATTCACGATGATACAGAGCAGGAAAAAATTCACCTGGTTTCATTTAGTTCATACGGCGTTCTGAGTCTTTTTGGTACACATATACAATGGGTTCCCAGACGACGGGAAAGACACTTTGATCGAGATGACGAAGAACTTTCGAGGGAAATACGTATTTTGGATTCAGCCAAAGTAATACGCTTTGATATGCCCATGTTAATAAAACGCATGTTATCCGCACAGAACAGGATTTTAGCCATCCTCGACAAACACCAGTTTGGGGAGGTCAGTTTCCACTCTCAGGCTACACACGAGAACCCGAATCCGATCAATCATTTCGATTTTCGAGTGTGGAAAGATACGCAAGAGTATGCTTTGTATCACGCTACGCGAAGAACGGGCTGGAATGGTAGGAAATATGATTCGACAAAGCGTTCAGACTTCTTCGATTGTCACCGACTTATTCGCTTTCGACGAAACCAATTATTGCTAAGAGATGATATATTGAATCAGCTTAGTGTTGAACTATCGAGGGTTGGTAAAATCTATAATGCGGAATTCTCGGTTGAAATATCGGGAACTGATGACTTGCCAAGTGTTGCACACCTTAACAATCTGGAGATCAGGCTAAAGCGTGAAGAGGTGGGGTTCACCGAAATCAGGGATTATTGCTATGATCGCTGAATGTCTGGTTCGTAGAGCAGCACAGTAGGCTAGATCCTGATAAATATTAGATGGGACAAATGTAATTTAGATATCCACGAATAATACTTATCATGGGTGTCTGGTTTCCGCCCATATTTTTAAGGTGAGGGAGTTATGAGGTGTGAGGTTTGTGATGGAACTGGAATTGTTGTAGTGCGTTCAAATCATGAGTTTAATGAAAAAGGAGAGGTGGTAGAGCTAGATTATAAAGATATTGCTGAAGCTTGTTCTGAATGCAATGGTACAGTTGAAAAGTCAGAAGTTGAAGAATGATTATCCTATGTTTTATAAGTTATGTTACATAAACCAAAAAAGCCCAAACAACTCTCATTGTTTGGGCTTTTTTATGTCTTAAAACAGAGTAAGTAAACGGGCGTAAAACTTACTCTGTTTAAGCGATTTCTTAACTCGGTATTAAACCGCTTTAAGAGGAATCGCAGGACGCGCTAGGTCTTCAGACGGTGGCGCGAAAGACGTTAGGTTAATACCGTCAACCGCTTCTTTGTATTCAGCTAAAGTCGGGAAGCGACCTAGGATACAAGAAAGAACAACCATTGGCGTAGAACCTAGTAGAGATTCACCTTTCTTCTCTGCAGAGTCTTCTACAACACGGCCTTGGAAAAGACGGGTAGAAGTCGCAAGAACCGTATCACCGGCTTCTGCTTTCTCTTGGTTACCCATACAAAGGTT
>JAGDZK010000017.1:0-17011 GCA_049115935.1 Bermanella sp.
GCTCCCATTTGATTTGACCAATGCCTAAGCGGTGCGCCAGGGGCGCATAAATCTCAAACACTTCACGGGCCACTTTTAAGCGACGCTCTTCACTGGCATTTTTCACCGCACGAATCACGCTGGTTCGTTCGGCTAGTTTTATCAGCGGCACGCGCACGTCATCAATCATGGCCACCAGCATTTTGCGCATGTGTTCCACTTGCGCTTCAGCCTGACCCAAGACTTTTAATTTCGATGCGGATTGTGCTTGGGTGATGGCCGCCATTTTGAGAACACCATCAATTAATTTGGCAATCTCTTCACCAAACTGGCGCACCACATGATTGAGGGCTAAACGCCCTTCTCGTACAGGACGATATAAAATAGCGGCTACAATGCTGGCTTGATCCATGTGCAGCTCAGCCAACACTTGTGTCATTTCTGTGGCTATTTGTAAGCTGGAAATATCAGCGTTCCATTGCTCACGATTGGCGATGGCTTGTGACTCAAAGGTTTGTGCAATGTCACAGGCCTGACGAAGCTGAGCGACATCTTTAATTTCCACTTGTTCGGTGAGACTGTTGATCCATGCGTCAACGTTCACCTGGCCGTCACTGATTAAGTGGTCATCCCGTACTTTAACCATAATTAGTCTCTTACAAACAGCGCCATAGATTCCACATGTTTCGTTTGCGGAAACATATCCATGACGGTGATTTTTTCAATTCTAAAGCCAGCTTCAAGCAAAGGCTTAGCATCACGAACCAGTGAACTAGGCTCGCAAGCAATGTATAAAATTCGACTTTTTTGTTTGCATAACCAAGGCATTAACGTGGCCGCACCGGTGCGCGGTGGATCCAATAAAATAGCGTCGGCCTTGGGTAAACGAAATAACAGCTCTTCATCCGCCAAGTTCAACGCCATGGCGGAAATATTACTGATGTTATGACGCTTGGCATTATGCTCAATACGCTGCACCATGGGGCCCACCCCTTCTACCGCCAGTAACGATTTAACTTTAGATGCCAAGGGAATACTGAAGTTGCCGATACCGGCAAACAAGTCCAACAAAGTTTCATTGGGCTTTAAATCGAGCCATTGTCCCGCTAGATCCACCATGGCTTGGTTGACCTTGGCATTGCCTTGAATAAAGTCTTTTACTTGGAATTCAAGATCAAACCCAGAGACCTGATAACTGAGCGCAGTTTCGGTTTCAGGGTAGACACATTCAAGGGTGTCATCGCCTTGCAAATAAAGATGGCAAGCGTGTTGTTGCGCAAACGATGTCAGTAACAGTCGGTCATCTTTCTGAATGGCTTTAATATGACGCAATACCACCACAGAGCCTTGGTCACTGGCAATCAGTTCCATTTGAGTGATGACGGCTTTGGCTTGAAGCTGACTTAAACACACTTGCATTGGTACAATCAGAGCATTCAAAGTAGGTTCAAGTACAGGGCATGTATCTATGGCGGCTAGATGCTTGTTGGCTTCCTCGCGAAAACCAATGATGATTTCATCTTGCTGCTTGCGATAGCGCACGCCTAAGCGAGCACGACGACGATAACCCAGGCCATCGCTGGTAATGGGGGCTTGCCACGGAATATCTGTGATTTTGAGCTGACGGGTAAGCTGCTGGTGTAAATTATCCTGCTTATGAGGCAGTTGCTGTTCGGTTGCAAGGTGTTGAAGCTGGCAAGCACCACAACGGGAAAAATGCGGGCAACTTGGTTCGACACGGTGTTCGCTGGCCTGATCAATACGCATTAATTGGCCTTGGCTAAAGTGGCGCTGCTGTTTTTGTAAACGCACGTGCACCTGCTCACCCGGTAATGCGCTGGGCACAAACACCACCTTGCTTTCATGACGCGCCACACCGTGGGCTTCATGACTTAGACTTTCAATGATCAAGTCCAGCTCTTGCGCTTTTTCTGTGCGCTTTGCTGATTTTTTTCCGTTGCGCACAATTGCCACAATCGCATTCCTAAAATAATTTGAGGCCTTTAATGGCCTCAAATAATGATTTTTCAAGTGAATGGCTATTTTACGCCAATAGTGACTCAAAAGTCAGGTTAGCTTCGACCATCTCGAACACGCCGGAAGGTTTTAACCCATCACTTAATCGTCTTGTGGGGTATTAAATACGCCGGTTGATAAGTATCGGTCACCACGATCACAGATAATGGCCACGATTACAGCATTTTCCACCTGCTCATTAAGGCGAAGTGCACCCGCAATAGAGCCTCCTGAGCTCACGCCACAAAAGATACCTTCTTGCGTCGCCAATGCACGCATGGTGTCTTCCGCTTCTTGTTGGCCGATATCCATTACACTATCCACCCTTGAGGACTCAAATATACTTGGCAGGTAGGCTTGTGGCCAACGGCGAATACCCGGAATGGATGCCCCCTCTTTTGGTTGCAAGCCGACTATCTGGATATCAGGGTTCTGCTCTTTCAAAAAGCGGCTGGTGCCCATGATGGTGCCGGTTGTACCCATTGAACTGATAAAATGAGTCACTGTGCCCTTGGTATCCTGCCAGATTTCGGGACCCGTGCCCTCATAGTGGGCTTGTGGGTTATCAAAGTTGGCAAATTGATCCAGCACCTTGCCCTTGCCGTCTTCTTGCATTTGCATAGCAAGGTCACGAGCATATTCCATACCTTGTTCTTTGGTGACCAGAATTAACTGAGCCCCATAGGCTTCCATAGCCCAGCGACGCTCCATGCTGAGGTTATCCGGCATGATTAACACCATCTTGTAACCCATGATGGCACTGGCCATGGCCAATGCGATGCCTGTATTGCCACTGGTCGCTTCAATCAGGGTGTCACCTGGCTGAATGTCGCCACGGTCTTGGGCGCGGCTGATCATACTTAGTGCTGGGCGATCTTTCACCGAACCTGCCGGATTATTGCCTTCAAGCTTGAGTAAAATGGTATTACTGGTATGGGTGCCTAAACGCTGTAAACGCACCAATGGGGTATGGCCAACAAAATCGGCAATCGTAGGAAAATCCATGCTGTGATCACTTATATAACAATCTTTGCGAATAATACGCTTAATTATATCGCTTTAGTAATATCAAAAGGCAATTTGCTTATATCTTAGAAATTATACGCTTGGAGAGCTGAGCATTGTGTGTGCAAATCCGTTAGAATGGCGGCCTCAAAATATAAGTATGACTGCAAATGAATTATTGGGGCATTCAAAAACACATCTTGTGGCTCACGCTATTACCATGCTTACTAACAGCACTGGTATTAGGTGGGTATTTCACCCTTGACCAACACCAGCAGCTCAAGCGTCACGGCTATGAGCAAGCCATGTTATTAAGCAAACAGCTGGCGGTTGAAGGGGCTGACTTATTTATTCAGCCAGGTCAGGAAAGTTTAGAGCATTTGCGCAACTATTTAGATCTACCCCATTTACGCAGCATTCGTTTACTCGATAGTGAGCAAGTCCCATTAATGCATGTGGGGCCGACCATGTACGAGCCAACGTCAAAGCGCGTCATTGAAAACGGCACTCATAGATTCACCACCTCGCATAGTATTCGTATTCTCACGCCGCTTTTTGACTCCCGTGGCCTAGTCAAAAGCCAGTTATTGGGCTGGGTTGAATTTGAATTTAATACTGATGAACAGCAATTGATTTTGTACCAATCATTGTTCAGCAGTATTTTACTGATTTTAGCCTGCTGTTTTTTAGCCCTGTACCTTGCTTATCGCACCAGTAATCGTATTACCGTGCCATTGCATCAGGTGAGCGCCACATTAAATGAACTGGAGTCCGGTAACCTTGAAGCTCGGGTTCAACTTTCAAACCATGCAGAGTTTAATGAGTTATCTGGTGGTATTAATGCCATGGCGGCCAGTTTGCAACAAGCTCAACAAGAATTACAGGACAGTGTCGAGCAAGCCACGGAAGATTTAAAAGGCACCGTGGAAGCCATGGAAGTGCAGAATATAGAATTAAACTTCGCGCGTCGCTCAGCCCTAGATGCGAGTAAAACCAAATCCGAATTCTTGGCTAACATGAGTCATGAAATCCGCACGCCACTCAATGGCATTTTAGGGTTTAGTAAATTATTAGAAAAAACCCGTTTAAATAAACGTCAGCAAGAATATTTAAATACCATTGAAGCGTCTTCATCCAGTTTATTGTCCATTATTAATGACATCTTAGATTTCTCGAAAATCGAAGCGGGTAAACTAGTACTGGATAACGTGCCGGTTAACCTTCGTGACATATGTGACGATGTGCTTACCATGTTAGCCCCTGAAGCTCACAAAAAGAACATCGAACTGGCCGCCATGGTTTATCAAGATGTGCCGATGGACATCATGGGTGATCCAACCCGTATCAAACAAGTGCTCACCAATTTAGTTTCCAATGCGGTTAAATTCACCGAAACAGGTTCGGTGGTTGTGCGCGTCATGCTTGAAGAGCACATCAATAATAAAGTGGCTCTTAAGTTCACGATTACTGATACCGGCATCGGTTTAAACGAAGCTCAGCAAGCTAACTTATTTAAAGCATTCAGCCAAGGTGACACATCCACCACTCGCCGCTTTGGTGGTACTGGCTTAGGTTTAGTTATTTCAAAACACATTGTTAGCCATATGCAGGGTGAGATTGGTTTATCTAGCCAGCCTGGTTCGGGTTCGCAGTTTTGGTTCACTGGCCAGTTTGAGCCTTGTGACGTAGAAGCAGAAATTTGGGATGATGCGCCTTGGTACGGTAAAACGGCGTATATTTTAAGCGAACTAGAAACAACCGCTCAGGTTTTACGCCACCAGTTAAGCGCCATTGGCTTTCAAGTAAAGAGCTTCACAAATCTAAAAGCGCTTCATACAGAACAAATTAGTAAACAAGCCGATGTATGCTTGATTGAAATGTCACAAAAAACCGATTGCCACTTAAGTGAACAAATTCAAAGAAGCTGTCACGTGGTTGCTTTATTGCAAAACAATGACGGTCATAACCTATCCATCTTACAACAACTCAATATTGAACAGCGCTTAGTATGCCCGGTTTCGACTCGTCGAATCGTGCATGTCATGCATGATATTTTTAATGACGCTTTACAAAATAATCTAGATTTCCTTGGTCAAAGCCAAGCGCCATTAAAAATTCTAGCTGTAGACGATAATCAGCCAAATTTAGAACTATTAAGTACTTGGCTAGGTGACCTAAACGTAGAAGTGGTTAGCGCAACGGGCGGCTTGCAAGCGGTTGAGTTTGCCAACCATGAGAAGTTTGATTTGGTCTTTATGGATATTCAAATGCCAGACTTAGACGGACTTTCTGCTACCAAAAAGATTCGCAAACAAAGTCACAACTTACACACACCTATTATTGCCCTGACCGCCCATGCACTGCCAACTGAGCGCAAGCAATTATTACAAAATGGTTTTGATGACTACCTAACAAAACCCATAAGTGAAGAGCAGCTAGTGCATTCACTCATGAAGTGGACTCACTACCAAGGTTATGGTTACAACAAACCAAGAGTCATACCACAAGAAGAACCAAACGAAGAAACAAACGAAACCCGTGTTATTAATTGGCAACAAAGCTTGGCATTAGTCGGCGGTAAAGAAGATCTTGCCCATAAAATGCTAATCGGCTTAATTAAAGAACTAACCGATCTGACACCATTACTGATAAACGGTAAAAAAGAAGCGTTAATTGAGCCTATCCATAAACTGCATGGTTTATGCAAATATGTAGGCGCAGAACACTTAAGACGATGCGTAGAAGGGGCGGAACTGTGCCTTAAAACCCATTGTGAACAATGGCCACAGTACCAACAAGAATTACTATTGGCCATTGAAGAAGTTCAGCAGTGGCAAAAAGAAAACATCAGTAGCGCGTTGCTAGAGCAAGCGCCACTTGAAAGTTAAGCGATAATTTAATTCGTTAGATAATGCTGCAAAACGCCACACAATATAAGCGCTCATCACTTAAGCTGATCAGCGCTTTTTTTCCGCCTAATTCATAGAGTTGATTAAGGGCCGCGCCGCTTAAACTCACAAGCGGTGCGCCGCTTGGTAAGTTGGTGATTTCAATATTTTGCCAGCCAATCCCTTTAGCGATGCCTGTGCCCAATGCTTTAGCAATGGCTTCTTTTGCGCACCAGCGTTTTGCCAAAAAAGCCATCCGAATACTGTCATCGTTTAGACCCGCAAAACGTTCTTGTTCTAGGGGAGTAAGAATACGCGCGACAAACTTTTCACCTTGTCTTGCATAAACATTTTGTAAGCGCTCTATTTCTAGAATATCCGTGCCGATGGCAATGGTCATACTTGTCAGCCCTATTAATTAGCTGAGGCGGTATCAATTAAATCACGCATCTCTTTTACCGCTTGTTTTAAACCAACAAACACTGAGTGTGCAATCATACTGTGACCAATATTTAACTCGTTTATGCCTTTAATCGCCGCAATCGCTTGAGTGTTATGGTAATGCAGACCGTGACCTGCGTTGACGATCAATCCTTTACTGATGCCATATTCAACACCTTTTTTGATTTTTTCTAATTGCTTAGCCTGTTCTGCTTCAGTTTCAGCATCTGCGTAGTGACCAGTGTGGATTTCAATTACAGGCGCACCACAGCGAACAGCAGCGTCGATTTGTTTTTCATCCGCATCAATAAATAAAGACACTTCTGAGCCAATTTTGGCCATACGCTCACACGCGGCTTTAATGGCTTGTTCATTACCGATCACATTTAGCCCGCCCTCTGTGGTCAGTTCTTCACGTTTTTCTGGCACCAAGCACACGGCGTGTGGCTTAACTTGCTCGGCAATTGTGAGCATTTCATCGGTAACGGCCATCTCTAGATTCATACGGGTATTGAGCATGTCTCGCAGCATGAATACATCGCGGTCTTGAATGTGACGGCGGTCTTCACGTAAATGCAAGGTAATACCATCCGCGCCCGCTTCTTCAGCCACTAGTGCCCCATAGACTGGATCAGGGTAACGGGTACCACGAGCTTGACGCAACGTCGCAATGTGATCGATATTAACACCTAATAATACGCGCTGACTTTTCATAAAAATTCCTAGTTACAGATGTTTATATTGCTTTAATAATTCACGAGCTTGAATGGGTTTATACCCAATTATAGGCTTAAGTGCTAAGCGCAAAAGGCGTTTACACATTTTTAATGTGCTCGCAGCGGATATATCCCCTTGCGCTAAACGTTTTAAATCTTGCCCATAAAAACAATTATTTGGGTTTTTCGCCGCATAAATGTGGCTCACACGGGACATGCCTTGCTCTACAAAAAAACCATAATGGCTATCGTCTTCTACATAGTCTGCGGTTTTAAAATCCATATCCCATTCGTAACTTTGCCCCATGTGCTCTAGCAAAGTGATTTCAAATGTTCGCAGGGCTAACTCTAATTGTTGATTCTGCAAGTTATGAAGCGCACTTTCATAGGCTTCATATAGATATTCGGCTTCAACTTCTGCATCCGTTCGTAACGCCCGCAAAATTACTTCATTCACATAAAAACCACTGAATAACGCATCCCCTTTTAGGGCTAAGGGTAAGCCTTGGCTTTCATACTTATCAAGATTCTTAAGGCCCGAATCACCGTGAAAAAACACCTGGTATTCGATAAAAGGTTGCAAGGCCTGCCCTTGGCTCATGCTCTTTTTTACACCGCGAGCAATGCATCGTACCAAGCCATAGTCAGGTGTGAATAAATCCACCATGGCGCTGGTTTCTCGATAAGGTCGGGAGTGTAGAACATAAGCAGGCTGTTTGATCATAGATGATGTTGTTACCGCATATCTATATCGAGGATATTTATTATTTTAATACTCACTGGCTTACAGGGTCGTAAGCCAGTGACACAAGATTAATCTAAATCGTTGTAGCCTAGTGATTTTAACGCTCGTTCATCATCAGCCCAACCACCCTTCACTTTCACCCAGGTATTAAGCATCACTTTTGAGTCGAACATTTTTTCCATATCTAAGCGTGCATCGGTTCCGATTTGTTTGATACGTTCACCTTTATCGCCGATGAGGATTTTCTTCTGCCCCTCTCGCTCAACCAAAATCAAAGCATGGATAGTAATGATCTTGCCGTTGTCTTCAAACTTTTCAATTTCAACGGTCATAGAGTAAGGAAGTTCATCGCCCAGTTGGCGCATGATTTTTTCACGCACGAGCTCTGCGGCTAAAAAGCGCACGCTGCGATCAGTGAATTGATCACGATCGTAAAAGTGCATGCCTTCTGGGATATATTTAGCAATACTGGCTTCAAGCTGCTCAACATTATTGCCAAGTTTAGCGCTCACTGGCACCACTTCTAAGAAATTCATTTTTTGTGACACTTCTTGTAGATGCGGTAACAACGTAGATTTATCCGCTAAGTGATCTACTTTATTGATCACTAAAATACAGGGCACATTGGCTGCGATGATTTTTTGCAAAACCACTTCGTCTTCTGGCATCCATTTGGTTCTGTCTACAACAAATACCACAAGATCCACGTCTTTAATGGCGTTTGACGCCACTTTATTAATGTAACGGTTTAGTGCTTTTTCGCTATAGCCTTCATGCAATCCAGGTGTATCAACATAAATAGCCTGCACGTCATCAGTGGTTTTCATACCTAATATCTGATGACGGGTGGTTTGTGGCTTACGGGAAGTAATACTTAGCTTTTGTCCAAGGATGCGATTAAGCAGTGTGGACTTACCCACATTAGGACGGCCAACAATGGCGATGTAGCCACACTTATCACTCATGACTCAACTCCCAACGCTTTAAGCGCTTTCTTAGCGGCATTTTGCTCAGCAATTCTGCGGCTACTACCCACACCTAAGGTGACTTCTGGTAAGGCTTCTACGCGACAGCTCACTTTAAACTTTTGATCATGAGCTTGGCCGAATACTTCAGTTACTTCATACACAGGCAAGCGATCTTGACTCTTTTGCAGGTATTCTTGCAAACGCGTTTTAGAGTCTTTTAACACGCCATCCATTTTTAGTTCGGTTAAGCGCTCACCGTACCATTGATGAATATGCTTGGTGACAACATCCATACCCGCATCAAGGTAAATCGCACCAATAATAGCTTCTACGGCATCGGCTAAAATGGATTCGCGATTAAAACCACCGCTTTTCAACTCGCCCGAACCCAATACAAGGAATTCACCAAGATCAAAATCTCGGCCTAGCTCGGCTAAAGTGGTTCCTCGAACCAAACCAGCACGTAGGCGACTTAGCTTACCTTCTTTGGCATCTGGAAATTTATGGAATAAGGCTTCTGCCACCACAAAGTTGACGATGGAGTCCCCTAGGAATTCCAAGCGTTCATTATTTTTACCGCCTTTACTGCGGTGCGTAAGCGCTAATTTAAGTAGGCTTTCGTCTTTGAAATCGTAGCCGATTCGCTGGCTGAGCTTTTTAAAAGGATTATTCACTGAAATCTATATAATGGTTAAAAGTAGCGACAAGTTCGATATTTGATACCAGCGGGACTCGGCGCTCATACTCCATATCAATAATAATATTAGAACCTTGGCCAGTAACTTCCACAAATTCAACTAATTCACTGGCGCCATTAATCTGAAAGCGCTTTTGAATCATCTCTTGAATTTGCTTGGCACTATTCTCTTTATTGGCAGATTCTTCTTTTAGGTTCTTAAAAACCGTTTCTACTGCCCAGTTTTGGGTATATAACGGAAACACCTTCAATATGGTAAGAAACCCGAAAAAACACAGCATAATGACAATTAAAATAAAGATGCCGCTAGAGCCTTGCTGTTTTTTCATATTATTACCTTATTATTTTTTTAGTATTTGAGTGCCGCCATAGATAGCCTTAGCTATCTACAGACAACACCGCATGGAAAGCAGATTGAGGCACTTCAACGTTACCTACTTGCTTCATGCGTTTTTTACCTTCTTTTTGTTTCTGTAACAGCTTCTTCTTACGACTCACATCACCACCGTAACATTTAGCGGTCACATTTTTACGCAAAGCTTTTACCGTTGAGCGAGAAACAACTTGGTTACCAATAGCCGACTGAATAGCCACATCGAACATTTGACGAGGAATTAGCTCGGCTAATTTTTCACATAATGCACGACCATAACTACGGGTCTTATCGCGGTGAATAATCACAGCTAACGCATCAACACGCTCGCCATTAATTAGAATATCCATACGCACTAGTGGCGCAGCGCTAAAGTGTGTAAAACCATAATCCAACGATGCGTAACCCTTACTGACCGATTTTAAACGGTCAAAGAAGTCGCCAACCACTTCACTCATAGGCATATCATACTTCAAAGCCACTTGCGTGCCTGTGAAGTTCATATCCTTTTGCACACCACGTTTTTCAACGCACAATGTAATAACGTTACCCACCAGCTCTTTTGGCACCAAAATATTGGCTTCACAGATTGGCTCACGCATTTCATCAATTCGGCTAGGGTCAGGTAATTTAGACGGGTTCGCCACTTCAAGAATATCGCCATTATTCATGGCCAGCTCATACACTACGGTTGGTGCAGTGGTAATGAGATCTAGATTATATTCGCGCTCTAAACGTTCCTGAATGATTTCCATGTGTAAAAGACCTAAGAAACCGCAACGGTAACCCAAACCTAACGCATCGGATGACTCTGGTTCAAAAAACAACGAGGCATCGTTTAGTGAGAGTTTATCAAGGGCATCACGGAAGTCTTCATATTGATCAGATGACACAGGGAACAAACCCGCATAAACCTGCGGCTTAACTTTGGTAAAACCAGGTAGTGCAGCCACCTCATCGGCTTTTTTGCTATGCACAATGGTATCGCCCACTGGAGCACCGTGAATGTCTTTAATACCCGCACAAATAAAGCCTACTTCACCGGCTTTCAATTCATTCGTTACTAAACGCTTAGGTGTGAAAATACCAACAGAATCCGCATACCAGTCACGACCTGTGGTCTTAACGCGGATCTTATCGCCTTTTTTCAAAGTCCCGTTTACAACACGAACCAATGACACCACGCCTAAGTAGCTATCAAACCAAGAATCAATGATCAAAGCTTGTAATTCACCATCTAGTTCACCTTGAGGCGGCGGGATACGCTGAATCATGTCTTCAAGCACATCTTCAATGCCTAATCCGCTTTTCGCACTACAGCGAACGGCATCAGTGGCATCAATACCAATGATGTCTTCAATTTCTTGGCTGACTTTATCAGGGTCCGCTTGTGGCAAATCCATTTTATTTAAAACAGGCACCACTTCTAAGTCTTGCTCGATGGCGGTATAGCAGTTAGCCACTGACTGGGCTTCTACGCCTTGGGCTGCATCCACAACCAATAACGCACCTTCACAGGCGGCTAATGAACGGGATACTTCATAGCTGAAATCCACGTGCCCAGGGGTATCGATGAAGTTAAGCTGATAAATTTTTCCATCACGGGCCTTATATTTAAGGGTTACGCTTTGGGCTTTAATCGTGATGCCGCGCTCGCGCTCAATATCCATGCTATCAAGAACCTGAGCCTGCATTTCACGGGCAGTCAGACCTTCACAGTGGGAAATAAAGCGGTCAGCCAAGGTAGATTTACCATGGTCGATGTGGGCAATGATTGAAAAGTTACGAATGTGATCCAGATTACTCACGTAGAGACAAACCTAATAGGTGAAAATTGCGGCAATTTTACACGAATTAAGCCTTATAGCATAGGCGCTTAATGAGCTAGATGACTGAATAAACAGGGTTTTACAGTGTACGGGGCACCTCAACCCTTAAACGGTTGAGGTGCGGTGACATTAATTGTTAATCGTTCACACGTATGGAGATAAACATAGGAGAGCCACGGCGCACAATTCGCATGGGCACTAAGCGACCACTTGGCAATTGTTTCACCACTCGCTCAAAGTCAGATATATCACGAATGATTTCACTGTAAATCATGGTAATCACATCGCCTTTGATTAAACCGGCATTGGCGCCCGCTCCTTGGTTAACAGATTGCACCATCACCCCTTCAGTATCCCACTGCTTCTGCTGAGAAGAGGTCAAGCCAATTACCTCAATACCCAAGCGGTTCACTTGCTTGCTCTGTTGCGGCAAACGATTAGCCGCCAACACGTTATCGTCTTGTGGCAATTCACCAATTTCAACGCTTAGCCGCTTGGCCTTACCATTTCGGATGATTTTTAAATTCGATTTCGTGCCTGGGCGAACACGGCCAACCAAGTGAGGCAGGTCACTACTTAACGCGACTTCTTTGCCATTAAATTCTGTGATGATATCACCGGATTGCATGCCTGCTGCCGCGGCAGGGCCGTTTTGCACCACCTGACTGACTAACGCACCAGCGGCTTTTTTCAAGCCAAACGATTCCGCTAAATTCTTATCAACCTCTTGAATCGCAACGCCTAGCCAGCCACGAGACACAACACCATTTTCTTTAAGTTGCGCTACCACCTCCATGGCCACGTTCATTGGGATGGCAAAACTTAATCCCATAAAGCCGCCACTGCGGGTATAAATTTGTGAGTTAATGCCCACCACTTCACCATCCAAATTAAATAATGGCCCACCTGAGTTACCTGGATTAATCGCCACATCAGTTTGAATAAACGGCACATAGTTTTCATTTGGTAAGCTACGGCCTTTGGCACTGACAATACCGGCGGTAACCGAGTAATCAAAGCCGAATGGGCTGCCAATGGCCACTACCCACTCCCCTACCTTGAGTTTTTCACTATTACCTATTTCAACAATAGGTAAGTTACTGGCCTCAACTTTAAGTAGAGCCAAATCAGAGCTTGGGTCGTGTCCAATTAATTGGGCTTCTAATTCGCGGCGATCATTTAAGCGAACAAAAATTTGATCTGCACCGTCTATCACATGATTATTAGTAAGAACATAACCGTCTTTACTGACGATAAAACCAGAGCCTAATGACGCACGCTCTTGCGAATGCCCTCTGGGATTACCTCTTGGAGTTTGGGGGACACCAAAAAAATGGCGGAAAATATCAGGCACACCTTGCGGCATTTCCATATTACCGCCAAACCGGCTCTGTGTTTTTTGCGTGGTACTGATATTCACCACGGCCGGACTAGCCTGCTCGACCAAATCGGTAAAGTCAGGTAATTGCGACATTGCCTGAGCAGAAATAAATAAGAGGCAAAAGCACAACAATTGTTTCATTTATAAACTCCGTTACAGTAAAAACAGTCAATTAAATACTTATTAAATCAGTCAGCCACTAAATATCATTCTAGTCATTTAATGGATTTCACACATCGGAATGTGCGATTCAACACTTTGAGCTTTACGCATTAAACGTGGGTGCCATTGAGAAAAATTCAAGGACTTAGACTGGCGATTAACCCAGAAAAAACCCGCAACCAGTGCTAAAAATGCACCAAGAACGCCAATTTTCTCTTCGACACCAATAAGGCTTAATGTAATTGCAACCGCAATCATGGCCATCAGAGGCACGCCATACATCAATAAAGATGAGCGCAAAATAGCCTGCTCAGGCACACCGATGATCACTTGATCATTTTCACTGACATCTAAGCCATTACGATCCACCGGCAGGTCTATTTGTTTTTGCCCAGCCTTCGCCAGCAAGCTATGACCACAGCCCTTTTGCGCCTGACAAGATCCACATGCACTTTTGGCAATGGCCTGCACCCAGACCACATCACCTTCAACTCTTAGTACCCTTGCAGACTCTTCAACCATTTTGCTACACCACAACTCAAATAAATGGGGTGTTTTACAGTAGCTCAACACTTTGTGCAATGCGCTGGGCTGTGGCTGCCGGAATCTCGCCAACTACCGTGATGCGGTGAGTCTGACCATGCCACTGCTTATGTTGTACCGCTAGCACTGTTGGGCCCGATTGAGCCGTGCCTTCATCAAGGGCTTTCTCAACCTGCTCAACATAGACCGAGAACATCACAATGCCATCGCTATAAATGCGTCGAGCAGACAATTTAGGGGCGTAACCTGATGAGGCTTCATCTTCAAAGCCAACTGGAATCCAGTTTAATCGCCATTCAAGCACGTCTTTTTGAGTGGTTTTTAGTACTTCTGGCATCTCAGCCTGCGATAATACCGCCCCTTTGGTTCGAGGCTCAAACCGCTCTTGGATAAACTCATTTTTAGGGGCGAAGTAGCTAAATTGATAACGCTCTAATACCTGACCCTGACGAGAGACTAGCTCAGTGCGCAGTGGAACCATGGTTTCTAAATCTAACCACAACTGGTAGAAGTGCCGACTGGCATCTTTTGGCGCAAGCTGAATTCCTTCGACCATTCGACCGGCTACTCGCTGCTTACCTAAGCTTCTAAAATCATAGGCTTTGGTGAGTTGGCGAATATTACTTGATTCGGTTTTTGCAAAAGGGGAATTGCCTTTTTGCTGCACTTGCTCAACCGATTGATCCGGGTGTATACAATAAAGCGCTTCACCTCGGCGAATAACTTCTCGGGTAGGCCCATCAAGGTGGAGCAACCGCTCCCAGATTGCATCGTCTTGAGTACCATGAACAATTTCAACACTTTGGGTTTGGTTACCCGCCTGATGAATAAAAATACCTTCATACATAGCATTGGGCGCACGAGTTAGCATCTGCTCATAAAAAGCCTGGGGCGTTAGTGAAACGTTTTTGTTTGTTTCACCGTCAGCCAGCGCAAACCATGACACACTCACGATGTAAAAAGTAATGATACAACGCAGCATTATTTTTCCTTGCTTGTCTCGAAGTTAACCACTCGCGCAAATGGCATAGCAGTACGACCTTGACCAATGGCGCTGTCTTGCGCATGTTGCTTAAGATAACTATTTAGTCGCTCTTGAGCTTGTTGTAACTCTTGCTCATTCACGCCTTCGATTGCATCAGGTGATTGCGCAATCATGCTTGGGCTACGGAACTTGCTAACATCAGGGGTTACGATTTCAATTTTTGATTTATTGGCAAGCTGATCATCAAACCCGGTGTCTTGGGTTAACGGATTAAAGCGCGCACCAATCACTACAGCAAACGCTACAGAAGCCGCGACTGATAATCCTGCCACCGCTTTGAACCATGGTTTTTGTGTTGCCTGAGTTGAATTAATTGGCTCGTCCACTAATGCTTGGCTTACCGCCGAACTGATATCAAAACCTGCAAACGCACTGGTATCGCCCTTAATCGCATCACGAGCAACATGGAAGCGTGTCCATTGGTCTTTCATGGCTGGATCGCTATCCATTTCATTAAGCAATCGCATCATGCTCAATTCATCTAACTCACCATCCATCAACGCGGACAAGGATTCAGTTTGTTTTTCACTCATAGTCACCTCTGCCTTAACAGGCTGTTAAAACTCATTTATGTCTCTTGCTTTAGCAAGATGTTGGTTATAAACGTTCTTCAACGCCTGTTATGCACTCTTGGAATGATCCAATAATGGCGCCATTGCTTTATCAATGGCTTCCCTTGCTCTGAATATTCGCGAACGCACCGTACCGATGGGGCACTGCATGACTTCGCCAATATCTTCATAACTCAGACCTTCTAACTCGCGCAGACGAATAGCCGTGCGCAGTTCTTCAGGTAGTTTTTCCATGGCTGCAAACACCACAGTATTTAATTCATCACGGGCCAGAATTTGCTCTGGCGTGGCAATATCTTTTAGAGAGGCGGCATGGGCATAATGTTCCGCATCATCTACATCCACATCTTGAGCCGGTGGACGACGGCCCTGACTAACCAAATGGTTTTTGGCCGTATTCACCGCAATACGATATAGCCACGTATAAAACTGACTATCTCCACGGAAGTTCTTCAGTGCACGGAAGGCTTTTATAAATGCTTCTTGCGCCACATCTTGGACTTCACTGTGATCGTTTATATAACGCGAAATCAGCGACATTATTTTATGCTGATACTTAAGAACAAGCAGATCAAAGGCACGCTTATCCCCTTTTTGTACCCTTAGCACCAGTTGTTGATCTGAATCCTGCGACATTGTTCCCCCGCGTGCTGAACACGCTTTACTCATTCACCTCTGTATTATTATTTTTGAGGCGGGTACCACTGTTAATATTGTCTATGGCAGAATTAGAATGACCATGTCATTAAAAGTTCAACCTAGGGTTAAAAATATTCCTATTTGACCACTATCTGGGTGTAAAATCCCTGCCAATGAGCTCAGTATGCTTTTATTTGCCCCACTTATGAGTATAGTGGCGGCGCAAAATGTTACAGGATTAAGTTATGGATCAGCGACAGGTATTTGATGTTTTAGTCATTGGCAGCGGCGCCGCCGGTTTGACTGTGGCATTAAATGTGGCCGACAACGCTAAAGTCGCTGTTCTGAGTAAAGACAAGCTAGACAGCGGCAGCACTCGCTGGGCTCAAGGCGGTATTGCTGCGGTGCTAGATAGCGAAGACAGTATCAAAGCTCATATTGCAGATACCTTAAATGCCGGCGCTGGTCTATGTAATTACAGCGCTGTGCGCCATACCGTTGAAAACAGCACTGACGCCATTAACTGGCTTATTGAGCAGCAAGTTCAATTTAGTAAAGACAGCAATAACGAATACCACCTAACCAAAGAAGGCGGTCACAGCCATCGCCGAATCATTCATGCTGCCGATGCCACTGGTGTCGCCGTCAGCGAAGCCCTTGTGGGCCAAGCCATTGCTCACAAAAACATCAGCTTATTTGAACACCGCGTAGCCATCGATGTTATCTCATGCGACAAATTCAAAATCCCAGGTAAAGGGGTTGCTGGTGCCTATGTTCTAAACGAAGAAAATGGCCATGTTGAAACCTTTCGAGCTCGCACTGTAGTCATCGCTTCAGGTGGAGCCAGTAAATCGTACTTGTATACCAGCAACCCTGACGGAACCTCAGGGGATGGCATCGCCATGGCATGGCGTGCAGGTTGTCGTGTTGCCAATATGGAATTTAATCAGTTTCACCCTACTTGCCTGTATCACCCACAAGCTAAAAACTTTTTAATAACAGAAGCGGTTCG
>JAGDZK010000018.1:0-60265 GCA_049115935.1 Bermanella sp.
ATCTGTAAGCGCTCTTTGGCCACAGATGCGCTTTTGGGTTCTTCGTTCTTGAATAGTCCAAGTAGTCCCATGTTAGCCTCCAAATACGCGTGCTAAGAAGCCTTTTTTCTGGGCTTCTAAGAATCGGTGTGGGATATCTTGGCCAACTAAGCGTTTTACAGCATCGCTGTAAGCTTGGCCTGCATCACTGGTGTTTTCTAAAATCACCGGTGTACCTTGGTTCGATGCTTTTAATACATCTTGTGATTCAGGTATTACCCCTAATAAATCCACCGCTAAAATGTCTTCAACGTCGGTGACACTCAGCATTTCACCTTCGGTAACACGCTTAGGGTTATATCGAGTTAGCAATAGATGTTCTTTTACTTGCTCACCGTTTTCAGCTTTACGGCTTTTGCTTTGTAAGATGCCAATGATGCGATCGCTATCACGCACTGAGCTGACTTCTGGGTTGGTCACTATGATGGCTTCGTCGGCAAAATACAGTGCCATTTGTGCGCCTTGTTCAATACCGGCTGGGCTATCACAAATGATGTAATCAAAGTCTTGGCTTAATTCATTTAATACGCGCTCAACCCCTTCACGATTAAGGGCGTCTTTGTCACGGGTTTGTGACGCTGGCAGCACATATAGGTTTTCAGTGCGCTTGTCTTTGATCAGTGTTTGCTTAAGGTTGGACTCGCCGTTAATGACGTTAACAAAGTCATACACCACGCGGCGTTCACAGCCCATGATCAAATCTAGATTACGTAGGCCCACGTCAAAATCAATGACCACAGTTTTATAGCCATTCAGAGCAAGCCCCGTGCTGATTGCTGCGCTTGTGGTGGTCTTACCCACACCACCTTTGCCTGAGGTTACTACGATGATTTTAGACATGTGCTGAACTCGCTTAAGCAGTTAAATATTCTGCTTTTATTAATTATTGTCTGGTGAGTATTTATTAAACGCTTTCTATAATCAAGCGCTCGTCTTTAAGGTGTACATGACAGGTTTTCTGCCAGTGTTCACTGGCTAGGTCATCGCTCACTTGATATTGCCCTGCGATGGCCAGTAATTCACTTTCTAATTTTAAACAGGTGATGCTGGCACTGGTGTCGCCATTAATACCGGCTAAGGCGCGGCCATAAAGTGTGCCGTAAATATGAATGCTACCACTGGCTAATACTTCCGCCCCTTGACCCACATTACCAAAAACCACTAAATCACCATTTGAGTTAATCACTTGCTGACCACTGCGAACCGCTTGTTTTACAAATTTAGCCGGTTGTGGTGTAGGGGTAACCGCTTTTTGTGATTTGGGTGAATCATTAAATAGAGGCAGGTTTAAGTGTTCGGCCACTAGGTGCTGATCTTGTTCACAGCGCAGACCCACCGGAATAAAACCGAGTTTTTTTAGGGTCTCAATTAGGCTTTCGCTCCACTCAAGAGAGATGGGTTGGTTTGGCAGTGCGATCACCACAGGGGCATTTTTAAGTAACTGGGGGGCTTTTGCCAGACGCTGTTGTAAGTCGAATTGAATTGCAGGTATGTCTAAGCTATCAAGCTGCAACAAAGTAAATGGGTGCAGGCTGGCTTTGAGTTGTAAAACCGGTGTTGTATTACGGGCCGCGTCCATGACTATGTTCCTTGCGCGTGAAAAAGGCCAGTGTATTCACTGGCCAGTTACTTTACTGTTTTGTGGCCTATGCCTCAACGGCTTTTAGGCTTAGAGGGGCTTGTTCAAATTTAATGCCTGCCCAACCGTGACGCATGAACTGACGAATATTTTGGTGGTCCGTGCCGTCAGGGGTAGCTAGTACGTCGCGGTAATGCTCACCAAAGCTTTTAAGGGCTTGTTCTGGGGTGAAACCATTTAAGCGACCCAGAGCAAATACTTTTAGGCTACCTTCATTTTTACCTTGCTCGTTTTTAGCGGCTTGATCATCTAGGCCATTGGTAAAAGCGGTTGGCTGTAGGTCATACCATTTTTCAACTAACGCTAAGGTTTCACTGAATAGGTTATCACCTGTTTCTAAGCGAGAGCGGAACTCGGTCATGTCTTTTTGTAATGCCTGCTGTTGATTAAACAGGGCCATTTCATAGGCAGTGCTGTCTAGCTGGTATTGCTTTTTCCATTCATCTTGAGGCATGCCGTAAGCCCATTCGCGCTCAGCACCATCGGCCAATTCAACGCCGGCTTCTTGGGCTGCACTTTTATACCATTTACCTAAACAATTTCGGCAAAATCCAGCAAGGGTCATTAATTGAATGTTTTGTACGTCTTTGCGGGTGTCTAGGTGTTTTAAAAAGCGGCGCATGACAGCGGCTTCAATGGCGTTTTTATCCATGAGATGTGCTTATTTTTAATAAATGTGGCGCTATTGTACTGAGCTAAGCAATAAGGGCAAATACCCAGTAGTCATATTAATAACAAAGACGTTAACGGTTACGAAAAGGTATGTTGTGGGTGCAAAGGTAGCGTCCCCACTCAATGACGCCACGGGGAAAGTGGCGGTGAAATAACGCTTCAACAATTTGTGCTGTGCGGTAGTCGGTTTTTTTAAGCACCAAGAACACTAAGTCGCTTCGACGCCATTCAAATTCAGCTAATTGGCAAGGGATCTTTGAGGCGCGAACAAGATAAGCAATTTGGTAGGCCGATTCACGTTTCATCAATAAAATCCAATAACGGCTGCGCATGATTTCAACGGTACGCATATCAACATGCTGGATTTCGATGTCGGCTTTGACAGTTAGGTCTCGCCCTTTATCGCGACAATGCATGAGCAGTGAAGCAAAATTTCTAGGTTCATCTTCGTTACAAAAATAATAGCGGCCATCCCACTCTCGATAGGCAAATGGGAAGTGTTGGCTTTTGTCCCCAAATACCTCATAGGTTAACTGGTCAAAATGCTCTGCGTGGTGCTTGGGGATATCTTTACACTCGTTCTCAGCATACTCGACAATATCTTGGTAATCGTAATCGACCACGCTGGACTCAACTGCGGTAATATTGCGCATGGATAGGTAGCGCTTGAAGCGTTTGGTTTTATAGATTTTTTTGAGTAGTTGAGCGCAATCTTTCCACTGGTCGCCTGCTTGCTCTAAAGAATTTGCCGCGGCCGTGTTAACGGCGGAAACCGATAACCAACGATGACTAAGGAAGCTTCTGGGATTGATGTCGCCAATCATTTCCATAGGCATTTCAGAGACATAACGTACGCAGTACCAAACCGGAAATAGTTTCTGTAACAGCACATTCGCCCATGTCTCAATATCCACAGGTCCAGACTTAGGTTTTTTTGGGCTGCCACTTGGGCTAGGTAGATCGGCATCACTCATAGGCTGATTACAACGTTCCTTAATGCCCGCTAAAGCGAATTGGCGGCTTAGATTGGCTAGAGTCCTTTAGGTTTATGTCGGCCTAAAACTCGACAACTTTAATGAACTCTGCTTAAAACTAAGTAGGTATATTAGAGTATAGGGGAAAAATATGGCCAAGCCCCAAGATGAGAGCCAACCCAAATATATGCATATTGAGGGTAAAACCCAGTATGAGATGGCGCAGTCCATTGATGCTGCGTTTGCTGCGGCTGAGGCGTCCATTGATCACCAGTCTGAAGAAGTGGCCCTACAATGGTGGTACCAGCAATTTGAGTTACAGATTCAAGAAGAACTCAACTTGGCTGAATCACGCTTGCCTAGTGGTAATGTCACTAGCGAAGGCACTTTTTTGCAACTAAGCAAGATGCTAATACAACGTGTATTGGATATGCAGGTAGATCATCGGCATAAGATAAGCGCCAGTATTACGATTAATTTATTATTAGAGAGAAGTTTATTAGACGCTATTGATATGATGCAGGCCAAACAAATTTGGCGGTTCGACCTGCAACGTAAACTGCAAACTTTGCAAGGACGGTTGATTAATGAGCGCCAATCCCCAACCACCTCCTCCTAAGGCGAAGTCTCGATTTCGCATTCAAGAAGCTATTTTAATCCTGCGCCAAGGTAAAACACATCCCTTATGGCGTGAGGCTGCATGGCATTTAATGGAGCACGCAGGAAAGGACACCCAGTTGTTATTAGAAGCTCAGCGAGACTTATTATTAGCGGCTCAACCTGAGCCGTCATTTTGGGAGAAATATGGTGTGATCATGGTGGTTTCTGCGGCAGCTGTGGCCAGTTTGGGTTTGGCCATATGGGTCTTTGTAGAAAAGTTGTACTGCTCTTAGCATTTAGTATTACGCCAATTTGCGGCATAATGTGCCAGTTGATGATCGACCGTAAGGGCCCTCTAAGCCATGGGCATTAGAAACCCTTAAGTTAATGGTTTGAATTGAGAACGCCTTAACATTGGCGAGATGAAGCGTGAATAGTCGGTGGACTGTATACGCAAGTGAGAGCTAAACTGTGACGCTGTTTGACGGGCTTCGGCTCAAGACCTCACTCACAACGAACTATAATAAATAGAGGCTACATGGCGACGATTTTAATAGTAGATGACTCCGCGACCATGATGGAAGGGCATAAGCGCATCCTTGAGAAGCAAGGTCATACCGTGCACAGCGCTGAAGATGGTGAGCAGGGAGTGGCAAGGGCCATTGAATTACAGCCAGATTTAATTCTGATGGATGTTGTCATGCCTAAAATGAATGGCTTTCAGGCTACCAGAAAAATCACTAAAGATGCGGCCACTAAACATATTCCAGTGGTCATCGTGACATCCAAAGATCAAGAAACCGACATTATGTGGGGCAAGCGTCAAGGGGCAAGTGATTACTTAATTAAGCCTGCTGACGAGATACAGTTAAAAGAAACGGTTGAGAGATTATTAAGCGTCGGTGCTTAAGTCTTTAAATGATTGCCTGACGTTCGCAATAAACGTCAGGCCTGTTTGATTAGAAATTATAAATAATAATGCTTTTGTAATTCAGTTCACTATCGTCATCGCCATCTGGCGCTTTTGTATCATAAGACGCATTCCAGATAACGCTTAAGCTAATGGTCGATGTAACCGAAATGGTGACCGCGTTTTGCCATAAACCCTTATCGTCACCAAACTCTTCTACATCCGGCTGAAAATATAATGTGCTGGTGTAGGTCATGTTTTCGGCTAGTTTATTGCGGTATGACCAGTAAATATTCAGGCGTACATTCTGTTCGTCGTCTTCTAAAATGTTGGCGGCATATTCTTCATCTTCGTAAAAAGCGCCTAAACCAAAATGATTGGCGGTTTTTAATTTTGTATCGGCATTAAGCGTGTAGCGAACACCGGCGCCAAAAATAGAGCGTTTGGCTAAATCTGAAAATAAATCTTCTTCATATTGAGTGAAAACTTCATGGCCCCAATGCTTGTTGTGCTTGGTTAGGTGACGAATATGAAGCAGGGTCTCATCTGTATTCACCTCATCATCAATTTCTGAATATTCACGATTAAGTAATACGATCCACTCATCACGAGTATATGAGCGAATAAACGTAATGGCGGAACCAAGCGTGAACTCATCGCTATCACCCACTTCACCATCTAGGGTGAAGCTGATATTACCAGAGGTGCCTGGCTCAGTGTTATTGAGGCGTTGGCTTTCAATATTAGTGATTGAAAAAGCAGTTTGTGAGATAAGAAGTAAGGTCAGTAATAGTAAGCGAGTCATAGTGCCATTCGAATAATTTTAAAAATGCACTTTAGCATATATTAAGCCGCATGCATTTGTTGGTCGCGAGCACTTGCAAGGTTACGCACCACATTTAAAACATGTTTACCTTCTTGGTAATCAGCCAAAACCGCAGGCTTACCCTTAAGTTGCTGTAAATGGGTTTCAAGAGATTGCTCGAGATCCATTGGGCCAGTTTGTTGATGCTGGTAAGCCAGTTGAGTCAATAACCCTTGGGCACGTAGCTGATGACTTTGGATAATTCCGTGTTCGGTTAAGGCGGTTTGTAAGGGCAGTAGGTCTTTCATCTCTAATGCTTTTACGTCAAATTCGCGGGCAATATAGTTGATGCGCTCACCCATAGAAGACAACGCCATATCTGGCGAAGAGGCTTCTTTTTTAGGTGCAACGGCTTGAGCATTTTCGACATGAGTCATTTGCTCAAATTGCTGCATCATGCGCTTAGGTAAACCTAGGATATCCATCATTTCTGAATACTCGAAAAAACACTTCAATATTATCTAATCAAGATTTAAGCCAATCTCATAAGTAGTTGATAATCCGAGAAAAAACTTGAGTAAGTACTCTAAAAAGGGCAAGGGCTTGCCTGCTTTGGCGATTGCTTTTGCCGATGGAATCAGTAATCTTAAGCCACTTATAAAAATAAATAGCTATAACAACAATAATAAAATAGCGCTACATTAGTTAGGACAACACCAATGACAGCACTTCAAAAGGCCCGTGAGACCGAGCCCAATTCAATTCAGTATCGAGGTCGTAAAACCTCACGCGCAGGAAGCGAACAGCGCAGAAGAGCCATTTTAGAAGCATCTCTAAGAATCGTAGTAAGTGATGGTGTGCGTGCTATTCGTCACCGCAGTGTGGCTAAAGAAGCGGATGTGCCATTGGCTGCTACCACGTATTATTTTAAAGACATTCAAGAACTCATCAGTGATACATTCATGCTTTATGCTGAGAAAGCACAGTCTATTGTGAATGTATTCGCCCGCAAGATGTATGAACCATTAGAAAACGCTGATGGTAAAAAACTGGCTGAACTCACCACAGGTCCAAAATTGGTTGAAGTGATCGTAGATCAACTGCTGGCTTATGTATTAGAGAAAACCACCCATAATCGCGAAATGGCCGTTGCTGATCAGGCTTTCCGTTATGAAGCGTTACTCAATGAAAACCTACGAGGGCTGGCGGATCAACACGCTAAGGCCATGGAGCAAAAGCTCATTGAATTTTTAAACCTAGTGCACAGCTCCCACCCAAAAGAAGATGCTCAAATTTTAGTGAGCACTCTGCGTCGTGTTGAGTACGAAGCGCTATTGGTGCCAATTGAAGACATTAACCAACAGGCTCAGCGTGATTTATTAGAGAGACAAGTGTCATTGATTTTGAAAATCGAAGTGCCTAAAGAAGGCTAGTGGCATTATTGAGCGGCATTAAAAAAGGAGACTGTAAGTCTCCTTTTTTTGTATCTTATTATTTTTATTTGAGCGATGTTTACTGACTTAAGCGCGTTTTTGTAAAAAGTAACCCATGTTGTTTAACGTGCTTTCTAATATGGTTAATTCAAACGCGCTGAATTGACGAGTGTCGCCACAATCACCACATACAATAGTGGGCAATTGACGTAAGTGTGTCATGGTGTAACTTTGCTCGTGGTCGCACGCGTCACAGCACAATGGCATGGGTGTATTGGCCGGTAAAATAGTGGCGATGCTGGCCGCATTGCTGTTAATTGACGGGGCCGGTGCTGCTTGAAATAACGCCATGTTCGCTCCTAGTGGGTAAGATACGAGCGCCATTTTAGTGGCTCGAACTGATTTTTCTAGTACAAAAGTATCGTTTTGTGTCTAATTCTCGGAAATAGACTGTTGTAGTGCTTGATATCATTGCTAGAGCCTTGAAAAGTAAGTCTTTTTTTAAGTTGGCTGGAACTCGCCAGAATTAAAGTAAATACCCTAAAATCCTGCAAAAGGACCGATTACGCCTATGACTCAGCTGCTTCAGCGCATTGAAAAGATAGCCAATCGCTTACCTCACCCAATGGCCTTGTTTATGTACCTGTGCGTTATTGTGGTGGCGCTAAGCGCTGTTGGACAGGGTGCTAGCTGGCAGGCTCAACACCCTGCAACGGGGCAGTGGATTGTGGTGAACAGCTTGGTAAGCACCGATGGCATTGTGTTTATGCTCAGTTCACTGGTTAAAAACTTTATGTCGTTTGCACCTGTGGGGCCGGTGATATTAATGGCGCTGGCGTTTTCACTGGCCGAAAAAAGTGGTTTGTTGCCGGCACTTATCACCCAGTTCACCCAGAATTCACCCGCGGGTATGTTAGCTGTCGCTATTGCTTTTTTAGGGGTCATGTCCAGCATTGCTGTGGACTCTGGTTATGTGGTGTTGCTGCCACTTTGTGCCGCGGTATTTTGGGCGGCAGGGCGAAACCCTATTGCGGGTTTAGCGCTGGGGTTTGCCTGTGTTTCTGGTGGCTTTAGTGCCAACTTACTGGTGGGGCCAGTGGATGCCATGTTGTCTGGGATAAGCTCGGAGGCATTATCCTTAGTGGCGGATCAAGACGTGAGTATTTTGGCCAACTACTACTTCCTGATCGTCAGTGTGTTTGTGGTGGTGGCCAGCTGTGTATTGGTGAATCGATTTTGGGTGGAGCCATACTTGGTTAATTCGTCAGGTGATTCAGTGGCATCATCAAATGCTCAGTTAGAACCCAAGCAGTATCAAGCGAACTCTAATGACGGAGCAGGGTTTGGCAAGGTTTTTTATTTAACCTTGCTAGGGGTCGTTATTATTTGGCTAGGCTTAACCTTGCCAGAAGGTGCGATACTTCAAAACGAGCAAAGGGGCCTTTTAAAAGGGCCTTTTATGGCTTCTCTTGTGGCGTTGATTGCTCTGAGTGTGGCAATACTGGCAACGGTTTATGGCATACAACAAGGGCGTTTAAATAGTTGGCCTAAATGGGTAAAAGCGTTAGAGCAAGGGGTTGTGGATATTGCCCCATACTTAGCCTTAATGTTTGTGGTGGCGCAGTTTGTAGCTTGGTTTAAATGGAGCAGCCTGGGTTTGGTGTTGGCTGTTCAGCTAGCGAGTATTCTGGAAGGTTTTGCCATTAGTGGGCCCTTAGCTATGATTGGCCTTATGTTGTTTACCGCATTGTTAAACCTATTTATTGGTAGTGCCTCTGCAAAGTGGGCGTTATTGGCGCCGATTATTATTCCTGCGTTTTTTTTACTTGGAATTGAGCCTGAGGCAGTGCAGGGGGCTTATCGCGTTGCCGATAGCAGCACCAATATTATCACCCCACTCATGCCTTATTTTCCCTTAGTGTTAGCCTATGCCCATAAATACGATACCAGCGTTACAGTGGGACGCCTGCTTACTATTATGCTGCCGTATGCAGTGACCTTGCTGGTGGTTTGGGGTGGTTTGCTTACGGTATGGCTGTGGCTGGGGTGGCCACTTGGACCAATTGCCTCGAATTAAACTCAATATTGGTTATAATGCGCCCAGTTAAATCATGGGTGATGTTATGAGTTTTGAGCAATTTGAAGAAGTAGGCTTACTGCTGGGTTTGGCCGCTCTCATGGGGTTTATGATGTTTATTATTTACGACCTTGGTAAGCGCTCTAATGCTGGTAAGTTTGGCATGGCAGTACTGTTTTTTGCCTTGGGCCTTGGTATGGTCGGGTTCATTATTAAAGGTGTACTTAAGCTAACTATGGGCATTTAGCTCCGCTTTTTCCCCTTCTTTTTGTGCCTAAGCGCATGCTTGGGCCACTTCTTTGTTTATCTTCACATAACTTGATGGTGCTCATTTGTTAAGTTGATCTATATTGTTACAGTGGCAGTATGTGCAAACGTTAATGACTGGGAGTCGCATTATGCATGACGAGCTGAAAAACAAACTGACACAATTGAAGCAAGCCATTGGCAACATCGATACATTAGATGATGAAGGTCGTGAGCTTTTGCAGCAGCTAGACCAAGATATTAAGACTGTTTTAACAGGTGAGCCTGTGGATGTGAGCTTGAATGATCGCTTGGAGCAACAAGCCGTTGAGTTTGATAGTGAGCACCCAAAGACATCGGCCGTTATTCGAGACATTATGGATATGCTCGCAAGAATGGGCATTTAATTTTAAATGTGAGGGAAAATCATGAAGCGCATGCCAAGAATAAAAGACGTTATGAGTGCGTTCCCATTCTCAATTGCTGATAGCGCAAGCATGACCCAAGCTAAAGCTATGATGAAAGAGCATAAAGTTGGCCATTTACCTGTGAAACTGGCTGATGGCAGCTTGAGTGTTTTATCCAAGCGTGAAATAGAAAAAATGGCTTTACCTGGCCATTCTCATACGGATTTTGATGACTTAATTGTTGCGGATCTATGCCCAAGTAACATCTATACAGTTGACCTGTACACGTCTTTAATTGAAGTACTGGATTATATGTATGATGCCCATGCGGACTGTGTGTTGGTGACACGCCACGATAAATTAGCCGGTGTATTTACCGCTTCAGATGCTTGTCGTGCATTTAGTGAATCACTTAAAGATGAGTTTTTTCCTGGAGGGGGTGACAGCGTCGCTTGATCAAAGTGAGCGCCATTGATAGTGTGGCGCCACGGATGATTAAGTAAAAGGTGCCATCATGGCCATAACCATTTTTGTCTTACTGTTCAGTTTAGGCATTTTAGCGCTGCTGACGGTTTTGCTACATATTAATAAGATCCCCCCTCTTGTGTTTGCAGCCATGATTGCGCTGTTAACCGTATTTGATTATGCATTATTAAGCTTAGATAAAATCTATTACCTTCATCGAGATCAAGACCAAGCTCATCAAAGCCAGATGGATAAGCAGATAGCAGTGATGAGTCAGTTAACCCAGGTGCAACTGGATATGACGCTACAACTGCTTAGTCAAAATAGCACTCAAGAAAATGAAGCGTCCATTAAACAAAAAATACAGTGGCGAGATTTATTGTTAGCGCAACTACATGCGGCGAGTTTTGATGATGTTCAAATTAATAAGGCAGAAGCATCGATCAACCAATCGATACATGTGTATTTAATGGAGCAGTTAAACAAGCAGTTAATACAAGGTTTGGGTCATCGTATTTATAGTGATTTTGTTCGTACCCGCCCAAGGGAGCAGTGGACGGATGAGCTGTTCGTCAAAGAGTTAATACAATACTTAACAAAACAGAAACTGATGAAACCTGAGATAAATTTTGCGATAAAACGTATTCAGCATTTTGATGCAAAAAAAGAATTATTACTGAAGCCGAGTAATACTAAAAACTGAAATATTACAGGCGAAAAAAAAGCGTAGATTCAATCAGCTTAATCAAACTAACCCGTGCAAGATTAATTGGCCCCGATAAAACTGAGTCTTTCGACATGAATCTACGCTTCACAAGCTAAATGAGCCTGCTGTAGTCCATATTGCAGGTTCCTTGCCAACTTTCTTATTTTTTAATAATGCTTACATATGCCTCTGCAGCGCCCAAATTTCGGTCATATTCAGCAAGAACTTCTGTTTTAGATTCATATTTAATCAAAACTCAGTATTTGATGGGGTTTGTGCTGATTTAATTTGGTGCGGGTTTTTGCCTTGTTGATTTAAATTGGTGCTGAATAAAATTTAATTATAAATCGTTCGATTTAACGGTAGTCGCAAACCGTTGAAAGTCGTGGTGTCTAAAGCAAAAAAGTTATTTTAAATGAGATCATCGTTATTGGTATAAGGCTTGCTCTGAGAGGTTAGCCTATCATTACTTTAAAAAAAGAGATCTCATGATACCCAACTTGTCCAAAGATATGATTGATATAATGCAGCAACTGCGTAAGCGTTTACGCAGTGAATTTGGGGTTGAGTTAAAATTGAGCCAACCCGATATTGTGCAAAGCATTATGACCCATGTAAGTAAAAGCCATGATCAGAGAACCCAGCTTTTATTTGCTGACCTAGAAGACATGATGGGGCTTGAACTATTAGGGCACAGCGAGGAAAAAACAGAAGCCCAGCCCACGAAGAGAATGTATCGAGGGCAACCCATTGAAGATACGCCGGTGTCAGCTGGCCTAATGGATAATAGGCCGAAACGAATCTATCGCGGGCAAGTGGTGGCCTAGGCTCACACTTTTAACGAAAACAGCTATGCTTGATAGTTATGGCGCTATCAAAAAAACTCTTCAAGCACAGTACCCGCTTCTTTGCCGTAATGGTGTCGGCTTTGATCATTTGGGCGGCCCTTAATCAAGGGACTAGCGCTACATTTTTTACACGCATAGAGTATCTGCTGTATGACGTGCGTTTCAATTTATTCCTACCTATTACCAAGCAAGAGCAAAGCGACCATAAGATTGCCATTGTTGATATTGATGAAAACTCCATTATCAATGAAGGCCGTTTTCCGTGGAGTCGCCAAAAGGTTGCAACCCTTATTGAAAAACTAGGTGAAGCCGGTGCCTTGGTTATCGCTTTCGACGTGGTGTTCAGTGAAAAAGAGACGAACCCTGTTGAGCGCATCAGTCATGCTGTGCCTGCGGAGTTGTTTAATAAGCTGCCATCTGAGCAATGGCAATCCATATCGGACATGGCTGATGCTGACGAAGTGATGGCCAAGACCATCGCTCAGCATGATGTTGTGCTTGGTTTCTTTTTTCAAGATCAGCAAGAATATCAAAATGGCCAGCTACCCCCTGCCGTATTTGAGGTACCCCAAGCGTGGCAAGAAAAACTCGTTATTACAGAGCGCCCAGGCTACACCGCGAATATAACCAGCCTACAAAGCCAGGCTGGTGGTGGCGGCTTTGTGACTATGTTTCCCGATTTTGATGGCACGGTACGCCGAGCGCCTTTATTAATTCGCCACGGTGATCAACTGTATCCGTCTTTAGCTTTAAGTGCTGCCATGCGTTATTTGTTTATTGATACTTTGGAGCCTCAAGTGGTTGAGGTGGGAGATGTACTTGCCATGACTCAAGTGGCGGTGAGTGAATACCCTGCGCTCACCAGTCCTGCTGGGTTTGTCACCGTGCCTTACCAAGGGCCTGCTTTTTCGTTCCCATATTATTCTGCTACCGATGTATTGCGTGACAAACTCGATAGCGGTGAATTAGATGGCTCGATTGTGTTTATCGGCACGTCTGCCATTGGTCTGGCTGACTTAAGAAGCACACCCATGGGCCCACAGTACCCAGGGGTTGAAGTACACGCCAATATTCTTCAGGCCTTATTGAGCGGTGGATTCCCTTACAAACCAGAATGGCAAGCAGGGGCGAGTTTTTTACAGCTGGTATTAATTGCGATTTTCATGATTGTGATTTTACCCATGTTGGGCCCTATGGTGATGCTGGTTGGCGGAAGCTTAATCATCGTACTGGTGATTATGTTTAATGGTTACTTATGGACCCTGGGTTTAGACCTCCCTATGGCGGGAGCACTTTTACTTACCGTATTCTTAACCGCAACATTTATCACCGATGGGTTCTTAAAAGAAAACGCCAGTAAAAAAATGCTGAAAGGCATGTTTGATCAATACGTGCCGCCAGCGCATATCGACAAAATGATGGCCGACCCAGATTCGTATAGTTTTTCAGGTGAGAGTAAAGAGCTGACAGTTTTGTTTAGTGATATCAGAAGCTTTACCAATATTAGCGAAACTCTCAGCGCACAAGAATTAAAGCACATGCTTAATAGTTATTTTACTCCCATAACCAAAGAAATTTTTGACCGTAACGGTACCATTGATAAATACGTAGGTGACATGGTTATGGCGTTTTGGGGAGCCCCTATTGACGATAAAAATCATCGAGGTAATGCGGTGTTAGCTGCATTAAATATGCAGCGAATTACGGAAGAGTTAAAGGTTGTATTTAAACAAGAGGGACTGCCAGAGGTAAATATTGGTGTTGGGGTAAACACAGGCTTAATGAATGTGGGAGACATGGGTTCCAGTTATCGTCGCTCTTATACCGTATTAGGAGATGCGGTTAACTTAGGTTCTCGCTTAGAAAGTATTACTAAGTTCTATGGGGCTAAAATATTAATTGGTGAAGATACATTTGACCACATTGAGGGTTTTGTTTGTCGCTTTATGGATCGCATACAAGTTAAAGGTAAAGAAGAAGCCATTCGAGTATATGAACCAATCGGTCTTGAGGGTGAGGTTGGACAAAGTATATTGGATGAAATTAAACAGTACGATGCCGCCTATGAATTATATTTAAAACAAGACTGGGATAACGCCGAAGCGTCCTTTGCAGAACTGTTTAAACGAAACCCTCTTAAGCTTTATGAGGTTTATATAGAACGCATCGCGGATTTAAAACATCAAACATTGCCATCTGAATGGGATGGTACTTTTCGACATACTAGCAAATAAAAAGAATGAGCCGTCAGAACCTAATTCCTGCAACAATTGTCACCATCTGGTTAATCGGCTGTGCCGCTATTTTTTGGTGGTTTGAGTATCGATATTGGGGGGCTTATGAAAAACAGCTGATTCAATTTGATAAACAGGCGATTCACAAGCTATATCCTATACTTAAACGAGACTCAGGGAATAGGCCTTTAGTCGTGCACTTTAAGGATGATGATTGCCCGTGTGAGCGCTATCGACTTGATCATATCAATACAATCAAGGCGACTTTAAACAAAACGAATCAGGTGACTTTGAGCTACCAAGATCATCGATTAGCTCAAGTTTACATACCCGCCTCACCAGCGGTTGCCATCTGGGATAAAAATGGAGTCTTGGCGTATTTTGGGCCATACAGTAGTGGTATGGCATGTGGGGAAGGTTTTGATTTCATTAAAAGTGTATTAGAAAAATTATCGAAAAATGAAAATCCACAATGGGTAAACAACCAAGGTTTTGGTTGCTTTTGTCAATGGAAAGAGGCTTGAAAATGCAGTTAGGTTATGAACATTACAAAAAAGCCGATAAAGCTATGATGTACGTGGTCTATTTGGCATCAGCATATAGTTTGGCGCTTGCAAACATGCATGGTACATGGGGGCAGGCGATTACTATTGGTATCGGCACATCTATAATTGCAACCATTCTGACCAAGTATTTTTATGGGCGGGTGATGACCCGTATTTTTATGGGATTAGCATTAATGGTGTTAACCGCTTTGCATGTAAATCAAGCACACGGCATGATTGAAATGCACTTTGGTTTTTTTGCATTTTTAGCCTTATTACTTTATTACCATGATTGGAAACCTATTGTTGCTGCTGCAGGTTTTGTTGCCATTCACCATGTTGGTTTATTCTATTTTCAAATTCAAGGCAGCCCAATTTTTGTATTAGATACCATTGAAAAAGGTTGGGGAATATTATTTCTACATGCAGGTTATGTGGTGGTTGAAACCATTGTGCTTGTGATTATGTCTATTAACTTACACAAGCAAGAAGTGTCATCTTATGACCTGCAAGATACGGTTTCAGAGATAAGTAATAATGGTGAGCTGGATCTCAATCATCGCTGTCAAACCAAGGGTAAGGTCAACATGGCTTTTAATGATTTTGTTGAAAAAACTCAAGGCGTTATGAGCAGCATTGGTGAATTTGGGCAAGTGCTTGATAAAGACAGTTACGTACTTACGGATCTTGTTCAAAAAAATACCACACAAATTCAGCAACAATTATCTCAATCACAGGCCATAGCTGAAGCCGTAAATGATTTATCTCAATCCATGCAAGTGATTGCAGATAACGCCGGTAGTGCTTTGCAATTATCCAATGAATCACAAGAAGCGGTTGAAAGCTGTAATCAAAAAAGTGATAACTCAAAGCGCAATATGGGCATGCTTAGTGGTCAAATTAATCAATCCATGACTGCGATATCTGAGCTAGCAAAAGATAGTGAAAGCATTGGCTCTGTACTGGATGTGATTCGCGGCATTGCAGAACAAACCAACTTGCTGGCATTAAATGCCGCTATTGAAGCTGCTCGAGCAGGTGAGCAAGGTCGTGGGTTTGCGGTTGTGGCGGATGAAGTGAGGTCCTTGGCATCGCGCACACAAAATAGCACACAAGAAATCCAAACAATGATTGAGAACTTACAGCAAGCCAGCAAAGAAACCGTCAACAATATGTCCAGCAGTCAGTCAACAATGTCTCAATGCATCGCGGATAACGATGCTACAAATGATGAGCTTAAGAATGTTGCAAAAGCGGTGGCAGTTATTTTAGAAATGAATCAGTCAATTGCTCAAGCCACAACTGATCAAGAATCTGTTTTAGCGGGTGTTGCTAAAAATGCCAATGACATGGAAAGCATGAGCCAAGCAAACGCTGAGCGTCTACAGGGTGTAACCAGTATTTCTGAATCTGTTCGTGAAGTCGCTGTAAAAATGAAGGAAAGTATAAAAATCTTTAAGGGGTGATGGTTTGCACCCAAGGGGTTCTTGGGTACCGTATACTTTCTTGTGGTTATTTATATTTTCGCCGCATTCAAATATTGAACCCCTAACCTAGCAGATAAGCGAAAACCTAGCTCATTACCCTTTCCCCAAGCTCTAGCGGCATGAGGGCTATTTGCTTTTGAATAAGGGTTCTGGCTACTAGCGGTAGCCTTTAAACCTTCATGAAAAGCTTGCTGTTCAATGGCGGTGGTAAATAGATAACTCTTTCCTGTATACATGATATTGCTCCTGCATATGAACCGTCGTTTTTGGTCCTACTATAGTTATCGGACCCAATGGCTAATACTTTACTTATTTTGATTGCATTACTTTCCAGTACACAGTGTTTCGAGTGCTTATGGCTGAGTAAGTTGCGCAATTTTGTCATTTTGGCAACATGTGAGCCTTTAAAATAAATAGAGTCGATTATGACCATTGAAATTCTTGCTGGTGCCAAGGCTTTAAAGCAGATTCAAGAAAAGGGCTTAAACCCCACAGATATTCAATTGATGGTGGGCGCGAGTGGCGGACCTAAGTGGTTAATGCTGTCCCGTTTAGATCAATACCTTGCAGAGCATTTTTTACCTAAAGCGACCCAAAATATCTCTTTAATCGGCTCAAGTATCGGCTCGTGGCGTATGGCTTGTTATGCACAGCAAGACCCGTTAGCCAGCTTTAAACAGTTTGAACAGATCTATTTGAATCAAAGGTATGAGGCACTGAGCCCAGCGGAAATTACTGTATTTGTGGATAAAGTGTTAGATGCGCTATTCAATGATGCTCGTGCTGAGCATATTGTGAATAACCCCTCTCGTAAACTGCATATTGTGGCGGTGAGAAACCGGTTATTAATGAATGGCAGACACAACCTTAGCCAAGGTTTAAGCTTGTTAGCGGCGGCCACGGGCAACCTATTTTCCACAAAAGTGGTAGAGGCATTATATCCTCGTGTTTTAATCTCCCAACAAGCTAGCTATGAGCCATATGTTAAGCAGCCAGAGGTCATAAAATTAGGATTAAACAACTTAAAACAAGCGCTGGTGGCATCGGGTGCTATACCCATGGTGTTAGAGCCCACTAAAGTTGATGGTGGTAAAGATCGCTGGCACTGGGATGGAGGCATGGTGGACTATCATTTTTCAGGCCCGTTTCAAGCGGATCAAGGTTTGGTATTTTATCCGCACTTTTTCCCCAAGATTGTGCCTGGTTGGTTTGATAAGGCGATACCTTGGCGTAAAGCAAAAGCTAAGAATTACGATAATGTACTGATGATTACACCAAGTCATGACTTTATAAGTAAATTACCTTATGGAAAAATCCCCGATAGAAAAGACTTTAACAATCTAAGTAACGAAGATCGTGAGCGCTATTGGCAAACTGTGTTAAACGCAACCAATGGTTTGGTAGAGGACTTTCATACTCGATTAGAAAAAGATAAGTTAGCCAGTAGCGTAAAGCCCATAGAAAGTATTTTGTAAAAAAACAATTACTAAAAAGGCCGATTGAAACCTCTATCGGCCTTTTTGTTTTTATAGTTTCAACGTTATTTAATCTTCGTAGCGCTGATGTCTGAAGAACACCCCCCCATCGCCAAAGGTTGAAAGGTTAAACTCGGATGTTAAACGAATTTGGCCAATTTTAACGGCGCTGTCACGTCTGGATTTTGCATAGCGATTATTAAAATAAGGAATGATCGAATACTTAATCTCTTTTGTGGTGCCATATACGTCATAAAGTACCGTTCCCTCAGGCAAGCTTACAAGATCGTTTCTAAAATCATGTTCGGCTGACGAAAAGCGCGACTTCATTTCAGCGGTTGGTACAAAATAAAGTTGAGTCGGAGCAACAATATTAGACTCAACAGTGCCGTCTTGAGTTACTTTTGCCATTTTAGTGGTCATGATGCGTGTGGGCTTGGATGTGACTAATGAAAACAATGCGGTGGTGCCAAGGGTTTCATTTACTTCAGGGCTCACATATTGCGAGAGTTCATTGGCAAAGAAATTATGATTGTCACCTTGGCCTGACAATGTATATAGCGCAGAAACGTTCCGTGAATTTTTACCATCTACAAATGCTTTCCAAGCTAGGCCTGGGGCAAAGCCACGATCAGATGGCGTTCCCGTTACACTTAAGCGCAGTAAACCACATTCCGAGCCTTTAAAGATTCCACTATAAGGCTGACCTGCAACCGCATCGAAAGCAACCGTTGCCATGGCACCATGAGCATGAATAGGTTTCTCATAACCAAGTGGAGCGACGTCATCAGTTCGTTTTACTTTTGTCCATAAAACGCTATTGATCAGTCCGCCAATATCCACATCCTTTAAGGTGGGGATATCATCTTGGAGATACTGAGTACGTAGCGCACCGTTTACCCATAGGTGTTGTTCTTTATCGCATGCAGCCCATTTTTTATAGTCATCAGTAATATTTAGTCCCCAAGGTTTAAATGCATTATCAACGCCCACTAAGCTGGTATTGAGTTCAGGGAAATGACGATTTAATACACTTACCATGGTTTGCTCTTCAACCCAGTCAATCCCTTCTTGGGTATACATCTGTGGGGTGTAATCTTTAGTATAAAAACGGTCAGTGATTAAGCGACGTGATGCATTCATGATAAAAATTTGAAATGCCGTTTCGCCAAATGCAAAACCTTCTGGGCGCACCGTTTCTGCCAGTTGGCCAACTAACGCATCGATTTTTTCTACATCATTGCTATAGATGCGTTTTAATTTTTCAAGCAAAACAGGTTCAGTGGTTAAGTCTTCAAACTTTGTAATTGGATTTAAACCAATCTGACGACGAAACTCATTATAACGGGGCACGCCACGCTCACGATCTCGTACAATATCGACGGTTGCAAGATCGATGTTCCCCACTAGCGGGATATCCAAGTTACGTAAAAACTCAGGGTAGTTGTTTAACGTAAGTGAGCCTGGGTGAGTAATACCAAAACTATACCAAAGACGATCACCACCTTGCTCGGCCAGAATATCTTCAGCGTCACCATTACGAGTGTCTTCAAGATTGATAGATGCACTCACCATATTTGAGCCAATGTCATATACATCCACACTGTCCCGCATTAATGGGTGCATACGGTAAACCTCTACAAACTCCTCAGTGAGAGTATACGGCGTGCCAGCATTATCTGGTTGACGTGATCCCACTAAACCGCCAAGAGCATGCTCAATAAATGAAGCGTCATCTAATAGGTTTCTTAATTCAGGATCAAACCCTAAAATGGTTTTTACGAAAGAATCTTTTTTAATGATGTCGTTTGCCAGTGCTTCGTATTCAGCCTGAAACTTATCACGACCTTCACGCTCACCAGATAACCCCCACCAGTTTGCATACATGGCACGTTCAGTTACTGGGTTTGCAATGATGGCCGGTGTCCATTCAACCGTATGAATTTTTGCCATAAGAGCCGCGTTGATTAAACGGGCTTTATCGTATAACCATTGGTCATTTTTGCCGGGATTATTTTGTTTTAGCATGTCGGCAATGGCGTTGTGCTCAAGGGTAAATAGTTGGTGCATCATGCTAAGACCCACCCACCAGTTTTTGTTAAAACCGGTGATGGGTACGCCAGTAAAGTAATCTTCAGGCAGGGTGTTATCGGCCTCTATGATTAACTTGCCGTCAACAAAGCTGCGTACTTTGTTATTTTGCTCAAGGCTTGAGCCATATAGTTGCGAGCCGTCCCACCAATGAGTGTTGGTATTGCGATATGTGTCTGGCAGGTGGGCTTCTTCAGGCGTACGAGTCGTATCGGCTTGTGTGCGATCAATACTTAATGTGCCGTTACCTAACACATCACCTTCAGGCAGCGGTACTTCAATAGGATTACTTGAATCGTTATCACCATGGTCAACCCAGTCATGCACCATGAACTGAATCCAAGCCGCTGCAATAAAGTTCACGGTAGTGGCGGGTTTAAATTCGTCACGTGCCATGAGGGTGTTACTGACTTCCCTTGGGTTTGGTTCTAGTAATGTTGCTTCATTTTGTTCGTGAGCAACACTTTCTAAATCCACATTGCGACCAAAACGCATGTAAACGGAACCCTCAGCAGGGTTTTCTAGAATATTACAGGTGCCGTCTTCTGTTCGTGCCGTTTTACTGCGTTCATCACAGATGATGTTCGCGTTGTGTTTGCCGTAGTTTTCGACATCAAATAAGTTGTTATCAAAAAGTTTCTCTCGTTCTAGGCCAATGACCAGTAATCCCGCGATTACACCTAATGAACCTAGCTTAGTCAGGGCGGGCCATGTGACCCAAACTGAATTGCTCATGTTATTCATCCTAATTGTTATTATAAATAAGCCCGAATGTGAGCTTGGCTGGTGAGGATAAATACGCGGCTTGCTTTTTCATACCCTCCTAAGGGAGGGGGGAGGGGTATGGAGATTGATAACAATTTGGCAATTTCATCAAGCTGGCGTAATAAACCTTGCTCAATTATTTTTGTATTAACACTATTGATACGAATTAAGTATTAATCAATTTGATGCGATTACAATTATAACAATGACATCATTATTCCCAAGACCTGAACTACTGTCGCTACTTGATTGCTCTGATCACCATCGGCTGACCTTAATCGTATCTCCTTCGGGATACGGTAAAACCACATTGTTAAATCAATGGCATAGTGCTCAACAACAAAAAATAGTGGCGCGGTTTTGTGTGCCTGAAGATAAATACAGTGTAAACGCAGCGCTTAGTAGTATTTTATTGGAAGTAAGGAAAAAAACGCAGGTCATTCAAGCGCCATTTTTTAATGTTTTTACAGATGATGTACAAGTGAATGAGAAGTTGTTCATAGATACGCTTCTGCTTGTATTTGATTCGTTCGATAAAGAAATGTTTTTTATTATTGATGATTTTCAATATTTAAATTTTCCAAATGAAAGCAGTATATTAAATAGCTTGCTGGCTAAAATGCCCAGTAATGTACACTTTATATTTTCTAGTCGATCGACACCAAAAATTAATCTCATACCATTAAAACTAAATGATGATGTGCTTATTATCGATAGCCATGATTTATCAATGTCAGAGGAAGAAGTCAGTAGCTTGTCATCTAATATATGCCAGTATCCATTGACTGGGTACGATATAAGTCTTATTGCTAAAAGAACAGAAGGCTGGTTGTCAGGTGTGAAAATAGCGTTACTTGCTATTAATGAGCACGGTTTAGATTTTATTAAAAACTTAGAGAAAGAGCAAATCGATATTATGGATTCGTTTTTTCATGATATCTATACATCATTGAGCAACGAGGGTAAGCAGTTTTTCTTATTTAGTGCGATATTTAAGTGTTTTAATCAAGAGCTATGTGATCGTGTTTTGGAACGTGATAATTCGGGTAAGTTTATACGTTATTTGATGAATCGATCGGCATTTATAATAAAAGATAATTCTCGACCGGGTTGGTACCGATACCATTCTTTGTTAAACGACTTTTTAAATAAGCAGCTATCCCAGCTCAGTGGTGATAATAAATTAAAGAGGCTGCATACGTTAAGTTCATCAATTTGTATTGAAATGAATGAATTTGAATTAGCGGCTTATCATTGCTTGCTGACCGGTGATGATGCTTTTATGGGTGATTGTTTAATTGAGTGTTGTAGTTACTGGCTCAAAGAAGGAGATTTTGACAGTGCTCTAAAGTGGCTGGATGAGTTGGGTGAGAAAAAGCTTCTTATGAATCAAAGCCTATCATTAAGTTATGCATATGCACTTATTTTTTCAAGGCGTTTCCATCAGGCTCAGTATTTTATATCGTTGATTGACGACCTAGAGTCAGACTGGTTTTCCAGTGACTACAAAGATGATTTAGAATTTTTAAAGATTAGTCTAATGTTGTTGCAGCGAGATATAGATGTTGTTGATAGGCATATTATTAAGCGGATACTGGCACAGTCGCATGCGAGTGATAACCGTGTTTTCTCTATGGTGATAGCCGCCTATTTTGAAATGCAACATGGCCGTCTCGATGAGGCATTACGTTTAGCTCAGCATGCAAAAACAATATTAAATAAGAAGGGAGATGTTTTTTTTCAATGCTATGCAGATATGATTATTGCGCTTTGTGATCGCTATACAGGTCGCGGTATTCAGGCAATTCAGTATATATCTAAAATCTATAATGCAACCAAGATGACAAAAGGTAGTATGCCTTGGCTATGCATGAATGTTGCTATGATGGTAGTGGCTTATGAGCAAAATAATCTGAATAAGTCTCATGAAATATGTGAGACGATTTTTCCATATGTAAACCATGCTTGTGTAACTGAATTGATTGCGACAGTGTATTTGTATTTTTCACGGTTAGAGTTCGATTTAGGTCATGTTCAGTCAGCGAGAGGCGTTTTAGAGCAGCTTAATCGCATTTTAATTTTAGGTAAGTATCCTAGATTCAAAAGCCAAAGTTTATGTGAGCTAACTCGTCAATGTTATATAAGCTCTGATCATATAATGATGGAAAAGTTATTGCATGAGCATTCAATTGTATTATCTTCGGTTGTTCACGGCGGTGTTGTGAATGGTGATTGTTTTGATGAAATCCAAGAACGCTATATTCTTGCAACTTGTTATGCTCATGGTTTAAATGCACAGTTTGATATTGCGTATGAAAAACTGGATTTACTGGCACTAGAGCTATTGTCGTTAGGGTTAGTTAGTCGATATGTAATTGCTAAATGTAATGCAATAGTGATGCTTTACCGTGCAGGAAAAACTCAAAAAAGCCTGAGTATGTTTGATGTACTGCTTCAAGAGTATAGCCTAAGCGTATTATCTAGAAACGTTTTTGATGAGGCGCCTGGTATTAACGAGGTTTTATTAACTTTTTCAAATAGCGGAGTATTTCAGCTACCTGAATCATTTTTAAGTGTGTACAGGAATCTTTTTAATCAAATAAAACCGATGGTTTCATTTGATTTGGATTCATTGACGGGTAAAGAAATAAGAATATATCAGTTGCTTAAATCAGGTTTAAGTAACCAAGGTATTAGCAATGAAATGAATATTGCGCTAAGTACCACAAAGTGGCATTTGAAAAATATATACCAAAAACTAGGAGTTAAAAATCGAGCAGAAATATTAGTAATGAAAAATAGAGCCGCTGACTACGGCTCAGTCTAATTTCACTTGATAAATAAAATTAAAGGTAGGGGTTATACCTGAATAAGTGGGTTTAAATGTTCCACCTAGGGTTAAGCGGAAGTGGGTAATGTTAGCATCATAACCGTCGGCATCGGCCACTGGTGTATAGCTAAAGTTATTACCATCGGTACTAAAAGCAATGCTGTCTGTTGTACTAGATAAACTGTTAAACGTGTAGCTTAGACCACTGGCTTGAGTGCTTGCTCCGTCATTGAAAATGATAGGGCTGTCTGCGGATAACCCGCTCACATACATTTTACTTTGATCACTGATGGCTTGAACTAGTGTTGTACTATTTAAATCTGTGCTGATATTACCGATATTTTGAGCATTTACGGTATGTTGTAAAACAGCTCCAGGAATGGCTTTAGGCTGTGATGTGCCGTTTACTGGATCATTAATCACATTGACGCTAGAGGTTAGTTGAATGTCAGCATTACCCGCGCAATGAAAATAATTTGCAGAAGGAATGATCGTATAACCTGAGCTGGAAGAATTACTCCAATATAAAAAGTAGGCATCACTGCCTGTGTATTCTTGTAAGCGAAACTCTAAGGGTGAAAATCCTTTTGGTAAAGAGGTGAGGGTGCCTGTACCTCTTGGGTTATTCGCCGCACCGTGTAAGCCATAATATGCAGTTGCCACATTCCCGTTGACCTGAGCCTCTACAGCATCATCACCATCAATGCCAAAGTAATTAGTATCCCTTCGGGTATCTGAATACACATAGCCTTCAAGTATCATAAGGAAGTTGTCGTTATTATTTGTATCAAATACATTACCTCCGTTGCTGCCAGAGGAGCTACCTTTATTGATGTCAGCAATAATCGTTTGACCCATCAGGTGTGTTTGGTTGGCTCGCGCATCTACTAGGGCTTGAAACGCAGCCGCATTATTAATATTGGTAGTAGAGTAGCCAGTGATATCGTAAAAACTTGCAAGCAAACCAGGTTGTGGGGAAGAGCATGCAGCGGGTACACCTGGGTCCTCTAAAAAATTTACAGAGATCGTTACCGTATTATTATTTAAATTAGAATCAAGGGATGTACCGCTGACAGTGGCACTAATCGATGTGCTATTACCAGCAGTAGCGTTATTTGCAGTGACAGTAAGAGTTAATACTGACGATGTGGGTTGGGAGCTACTGAGTGCTTGGTTGTAGTCACATTGTATTGTAGCGGTTCCTGCACAGGTCCAATTCGTCCCTGTTGTACTGTTAAGTGTAAAGGCACTGGGTAAAACAATAGTCGTACGAGTATTTGGAGTGGCTGTTTTTGTTCCTGCATCAATGTTATTGACGCTAAAGCTTAGGGTTTGAGTTGAGTTTGCCGCCCATGCGTTGCTATTAGGGGTTGTGGTTTGTTGTTCTAAATCAATTCCGCATACATCGTGTGCGCCAAAGGTAATAGTGGGCTCGGTAACCGGACATGCTCGTGAGCGTATATCGATATTAGATGTTGAAAAAGTTCTCCAGGGTCCGGTTGGCCTTCTAAATTGAACAGTGATGCCCCCGTCATTTCCTGGCTCGCCACCGATAATTTCTAATTTATGATAGCCTTCGGCTAAGCTAATGTTGCCTTGTAATACTTCACTTGCGTTGTTCCAACTATTTGCCCACCACAGGTCATCCCCCCACTGTTCTTCTAAAGCCGTCCCGTTTACATATAGACCACCACCCCAGCCAAAGTCAGCGCCGTAGCGAAAGCGCCAGTTGCCACTTTCCCCACTTTTGACTTCAAAATAAGTTTCACTATAGGCAATAAAGTTATTTTTAGAGCCAAATAAGTCGCCATTAGTAATGCCTGTGAAATTAGTAATAAAGGTACAACCATAACCGCTAGTCAAGTCATTGCTGCTGTTAAAGAGATTTTGCGCATTAATCAAACTATTTGGGTCTTGTGTGACTCGACGAGAGTGAAACTTAATACCTGGTTCTATGAAGGTGAAGGGTACATTGGCCAGTGCAGGTGCTGCGTTATTACCGTAATACAGGTATATGTTCCGGTTGCTATTGGCAATTAATGGAGCTGAACTTGGGAAGCGTACCCAGACCGTTGCTGTCTTGGTCGATTGATTCCAGTTTTCTACCCAAAATTCTAAAGGTGTTGTGTCATTAGAATCGAAAACTCTTAGATCAATACCTGCGCTACTCCAAGTATAACGTGAATCAAAGCTGCTGCTATTGATGGTTAATTTAACTTGGTAATCACTTAAGTTAGTGCCGCTGTTTTCTTTTATATTAATACTGGTCCTAAACGGCCAATCACAAGATTGACGGGCATAGGAAGAGACCGACATGAATAAAACTAAGCAAAAAACCAATATTAAGCGCAGCATGTAATACCTAGGGCGAATGGAAAATAGAATCGCGCCCAGAGTATACCTGAGATTTAACTTATTTTAAGGCTCAAGATAGTCCATATGGCAGGCTAATAATGACACATAAGCCATTGGGGGATTGGTGCTGAGCAAATATCTCACCATTATGCAGTTCAATTGCACGCTTACTAATAGCAAGGCCTAAGCCGTGGCCACCACTGGTGCGCTCTCTTGCTTCGCTGATGCGATAAAACGGTTTGAATATTTCTTCAAGTTGCTCAGTGTTCACCCCTGGGCCTTGGTCGCAGCAACGAATAACAATATTATTTTGTTCAAGCTTAATATTCACATCAATCGGTTCTTCACCTTGATGGTAGTACTGAGCATTTTTCAACACATTTTCTATGGCGCTGCGCAGCAATTGCTCGTTTGCCATCAAACTAAGATTTTCTGTGGTAGCGATAGATAGAGCTAAGTGGTTATTAGGGTGACTAAAGTTTAAATCGTCGCAAATGTGACTCAGTAAATCAGTGATATTTACATTATCTTGAAAAGCTAATGATGGGTCTAACTCATAAGCGGGCAGGTTTAACAGAGTATTGATAATGGCATTGAGTTGTTCACATTCTTTTTCAATGCGAGCGATGTCAATTTGGTCGTCTGCAATGTTAAGACGTTTTTTGCATAGCTCTAAAGCCAGTTGCAGGCGGGCAACTGGACTGCGTAACTCATGACTAATGTCTTGAATAAGATGTTTATGCGAGGAGATAGTTTTTTCTAAACGATCGGCCATATGATCAAAATCGTGGGCCAGTAATGAAACCTCTCCGTGCCTGCCTTTCATGTCATCTTGAACCCGAATAGATAAGTCACCGGATGCCAACTTTTGTGTGGCTTTTCTTAAAACAGTGATTGGCTTAATAATATAAAGCGCTAAAAAATAACTAATAAGACCGCTAATTAAAATAGCGGATATAACAAATCCGAGCCACTGGTCTGCCACAATACTATGCATTGGGGGTTTGTGGTCACGGCTTCGAATTAGAATGTTAACGTTATGACCGTCAGGTAAAAGTAAGTAACGACCGACTAAAATTAAGCCCTTGCGTTTGCGGTGAATAAACGGGTGAGTTGGCGAAAGCTTATCGTTAATACGTTGTAAGTTTCTAGGCAGCACTCTGTCTAATATTTCTTGCCCCTCATTAGTGACATAAATTCTACGTGTATCTCTAGGGTCTTGTTGTTTAAACCATAAAGCAACGTCTTGATAATCTTTACTCAGTAATTTAAGTGTCAGAGCTTCACCGGTTTTAATCGGTGGCATACTGTGCATTGTATGATCGTTATCTTTTTGGCTAATAAAAATAAGCACCATAGATAACACAACTAAGACCAGTGTCAGCCAAAAACTAAAAAGAATACGACCCGTTAAACCAAAGTGTTGCAACATAGATTACTCCGGCTTAAGTAAGTAGCCGTTACCCCGTTGGTTTATGATAATGTCAGATGATGCGCCAGCTTCAATAAGTTTTTTTCGAAGGTTGCTAACATGTACATCAATACTTCGGTCATAGCGGGTTAGCTTACGACCCAGTGCTTCTTCGCACAGGGTTTCTTTGGTGACAATCAGCCCTTGGCGTTGATGCAATGACTCAAGGGTTTTAAATTCAGCGCCCGTTAGCTTTAATGTATTAGATTGATAGCTGGCCTCTAATCTACGGGAGTCGATTAAAAACAGGTCGTGGCTATTTTGAGGTATGACTTGTGAGCGGCGTAAAATGGCATTGATTCTAGCAAGCAGCTCTCTTGGATTACATGGTTTAGGCACATAGTCATCGGCGCCTAGTTCTAAACCTAAGATACGGTCCACATCGTCACCTTTTGCGGTTAGCATTAAGGTTGGCGTGTTTATGTTGTCTTGACGCATTTTTTTAAGTACTTCAATACCATTCATTCCGGGTAGCATGATATCAAGTATGATTAAGTCATATTGCTTATGATTAGCCATAGTTAAGCCGTCACTGCCAGTAAAGGCAGCTTCTATAGTGAACCCTTCTGCGGACAAGTATTCGCATAAAAGCTCAGATAGGGCTTGGTCATCATCGATTAATAGTATTGTATTCATGCTGCCATTTTCGTGTCTTCAAACAAAAGATACAAGTGAGAAAAGGGCTCTTTACCCTACTTTACGCTTTCTTAGCCCTACTTAATATTGTAGTACATATACTGCTTGTGACTTCATTGAAACCCACAGGAGAACCCAATGAAAACAAGTCGTAAGTCAATTAAATTATTAATGGCCGCTGTATTAGGTGGTGTTGTTTCGTTTGCGGCAGTAGCCTGCCCAGGTGGGCATGCACATGATGGTAAAGGTGGAGACCGTCGTTTAGTTAAAACACTTGATCTGACAGATGCTCAAGTGACACAACTTAAGTCACTGCGAGAGAGTCATAAGAGTGAAAGAAAGCAAAACAAAGCAGCCATGAAGGCCATTCATGAACAAAAACAGGCGTTATTAACTAATTACTCTGATGAAAAAGCACAAGCGATCGCCAATGAGCTAGCGGCCATGCACAAAGAACGTGTACTAACTAAGTTGCAACATCAACAAGCGCTGTATGCCATGCTAGATGATGAGCAAAAAGAAAAATTTAAAGAGGTACTAGCCAAACACCCAAAACCTAATAGAAAACATAAAGGCGAACATAATAAAAACAACTAATCATTTTAATTGTGTTCGTTAATAAGCGTGACTAAAAGCAGGTCTTCGGCCTGCTTTTTTATTTTCCTCCTCATATATCATGTCATTCATAAAACTTACTTATTTTCTTCATATAGTTTTTATGTGTTTGTCATCTTTGGTTACTAACGTGTCCCGCAGGAAATCACTCCTAATCAAATAATTAGAAGGGCAAGATGATGGGATTCGTTCAAAAACCACTGATCAATGCAATGTTAATTGCAACCTTGGGGATGCTGACTGCGTGCGGTAGCGATGACGGTAAAAATGGTGAAGTTGGTGCTGCGGGTAAAAGTGGTATTGATGGTGCACCAGGCGCTAACGGTGCTGATGGTACAAATGGTACCGATGGAGCAAATGGCACTGACGGTACAAACGGCACAGATGGTAAAAACGGTGCAGATGCGGGTTTGATGACAGCTGGTTTAACTCGTTTGGCAACCGTACCAGCAGGTGCGGAAGTAACCGGTGCATTTATTACGGAAGATGGCGATTTATTCTTTAACTTACAGCACCCATCTGATGCAAACGAAATCGCAGATGCGGACGGTGTGTTATTAAATAAAGGTACGGTTGGTGTTTTAAAAGGTTTAAATATTAACAAGTTGCCTAAAAATCTAATTTCTTCTCCTGTGCCTCAAACTGATAAAGAACGTCAAACTGTGATGAGTGCATACGGTGAATACCAAGTGGTTGCACAAGCAGGTGAAACGTTTGGCGGTGCGATTCCTAATGGCCTTGGTATGATTTACGATAAAAATGGTACCGCGGCAGTCAGCACAGCAGGCTGGCCTGACTTTAATGGTTTTGTTTCAACAGGCGCTAATGAAGGTTACTTATTTACAAACTGGGAATCCGTACCTGGTGGCATGAGTCGTTTGAAGTTAAACAAATCTGATTCAGGTTGGATGGTTGATGCAAGCGATGTAATGATGTTGGACTTTGGCCAATGGGGCACTACGGCAAACTGTTTTGGTTCGGTTTCGCCTTGGGGCACGCCACTGACGTCTGAAGAGTGGGGCAACTTTGGTGACTATACTCACCAATGGGATAACGCCAATGTATCGGATGATCGTCGTGATGCATTAAAAGCCTATCAAGACCCAACCAATGCCAACCCGAATGTTGTGCCAAATACATATCGTTTGCATTACATCGTAGAAATTGAAAATCCTCTAAGTGCAAATCCACTGCCTACAAAGCGTTATGCTATGGGTCGTTTTGAGCATGAAAATTCAATTGTAATGCCGGATCGCAAAACCGTTTACTTATCACAAGATGATACCGATGGCGTTATGTTTAAGTTTGTAGCCGATACCGCTGAAGACTTAAGCGTGGGTACTTTATATGGTGCAAAAGTTACTCAAGATATGGGGGAATCAGAGCCACTTACCACCGGTTTTGATATTACCTGGATTGAGCTTGCTCATGGTAATGATACTGAAATTGAAAGCTGGATTGCGCAATATGATGCTGTTGAATACCACAATGATGGTGATACCAGTTATTTAACCAATGCGGATGCAGCTGCTTGGGCTGCAGGGGATGCCAATTATCCAACGGTTGCTAATGGTGGCGGTAAGATCACAGCTGGCCAAGTTATGGATGATCGTATTGCTTTCTTAGAATCCCGTAAGGCGGCTCGAGCTCTTGGCGCGACGGCTGAATGGAAAAAGTTCGAAGGTATCTACGTCAACCAAAAGCGTGCTAAAGAAGCAGTTGAAGGCGTTGATTTAGTGGCAAACGAAACAGTAAACGATGCATATGTTTACTTCGCAATTGCCGATATGGATAACGGTATGGTTGATGACTCAGGTGACATTCAATTATCTGCCCGTGTTAAAGATTGTGGCGGCGTATACCGTATGAAACTAGAAGCGGGCTACGATGTATCACGTATTGAACCTGTGGTAATGGGCTCGACTTATCGTTCATCGCTAAACGGAGCTGAGCGTTGTGATGTGAATGGCTTATCTCAACCTGATAACGTGATTGTAATGGATGACGGTCGCATTCTTTTAGGTGAAGACGGCTTCCAAGAAAACAATACGCTTTGGTTGTACAACCCAAAAGTTAATGATTAATTGATAACTATTTATAGTTAGTCATTAAATTGTAAAAAGGGCAGCTTAGGCTGCCCTTTTTATAAATAGAATAATGAGACGATTATGAAGCGTGTGATATTAATCAGTTTGTTTCTTTTTCAAGTTGCCTGTAGTGATGGGCAGTCCCCTAAATTGTTTGAATCGGTTCAAGCCGACGCGATACCCGCCATGGCGTATGTAGAGCATGATGAAACATATAATCCAGAAGCCGTCATTCCCCCTCAGTGCTATACAAAGACTCAAGGCAAACATAATCCTTGTTATGTATGTCATCAGTCCAGTAACGATAAACAACATTCGAACCAAATGCGCGATGGTACGTTACAAGGCAGTTACGATTTTTCTGACGTGGGTTTGAAAAATAGTTGGAAAAATTTATTTGTTGATCGAACAGATAAAATTGAAGCCATTAGTGATAATGCGATCCTTAATTATATAAACGAAGATAATTACTCGCCATTGATTAAGTGGATGAAAAGTGATGAGTGGAAAGGAGCTGTGCCCGAAATTAAAAACTTTACAAATGGTGCAGAGGCCTTTGATGAAAATGGTTTAGCAAAAGATGGCAGCATGTGGGTGGCATTTAACTATAAACCCATGCCAAGTATGTTCTGGCCGACCAATGGCTCAACTGATGATGTAATGATTCGCCTGCCAAAAGCATTCTATGAAATTGAAGGGCAGCGTAACCTAGATGTTTATTATATTAATTTAGCGCTGACAGAAATTTCAATACTTGAACTTGATGAAACAACGATCATGCCAGTGAACGAAAGATTAATTAATGTTGATGTAAATGGTAATGGCGTAATAGAAAGCAGTGTCACTGTGGTTAAACGTCGCCCACACTACGTAGGCGATGCTCAGTCGATTAAGTTGGAGCATATGTTATACCCACAAGGCACCGAGTTTTTACACAGTGTACGCTATGTTGGACTAAATGATGATGGCTCGGTAAAAGTATCGCCACGTTTAAAAGAGCTGCGTTATATGAAAAAGCATACGTTGTTTTCACAGTCTCGCATTCGTCAAGCCTATTACGGTGAATCAAAAGAAAAGCATTTTGGCAATTTGCCTGCGGTATCTGACTTTGGCGATCGTGGATTTGCCAATGGCTTTGGGTGGTTAATCTGGGGCTTCATTGAAGATGAAAATGGCCAGCTGCGAAAACAAGCCCGCGAAGAGCAATTCTTTTGTGCGGGTTGTCATAAAACCATTGGCACCACTATTGACCAGACCTTTTCATTTCCTCGTAAGCTGGCCGGTGCCGATGGTTGGGGTTACATTGACTTAACCAAATTAATTGATGCACCAAATCGTGGCGAACAAAAAGGCGAATTTGTCACTTATATGGAACGTGTGCAAGGTGGTGATGAGTTCAGGCAAAACTCAGAAATGATTGAGCGTTGGTTTAATCAAGATGGCACATTGAAATACGATAAAATTAATGCGCTACCTTCGATTTACGAACTGATTACGCCGTCTAAAGAGCGCGCATTGGCATTAAACAAAGCATACTTAACCATAGTAAAAGAGCAGAGCTTCTTATTTGGTCGAGATGCGGTCATAACACCCAATAAAAATGTATTTGAAAGCATTGATAATGAAGTTCCCCCGTTACACAAGCAGCATCGTTATGAGTGGGATATTCGTTTGGCTTGGCCTAATCAATAAAAGAGATTCATTATGATGATTCCGGATGAGTACCTCGTGTTTGTATGTGCCAGCACGCTAATGGCATTAGGTATTGGTATTGATGCCGCACTTGCAACATTTGTGCGTTCGGGTCAGTTTAAAAATAACTGGCAAGCGACTTATTGGATTGCAGGTGTGGTGGTTACTCACACTATATTTCCTATGGCGGGTTATTTTTTAGCTTATATGAGTGTTCAACAGGTGCCGATATTGGCACCTATCATTGGGGTTTGCGCGTTTATTTTAGTAGCACATTTTTTATATACTGAATTGCTACAAGAAAGTGAAGATGAATTGAATCATTCATCATGGATTACCATGGGATTAATACTTGCAGTTAGTTGGGATGCTCTTTGGTCTGGCCCTGCTAAGTCAGCTCAGGTGTTAGATTGGTCGCAGTGGATGATTTGGTTATCATTTTTTTGGGTCGGGGCAGTCGTTTGTTTACTATGTATAGGGAGTTTTTATTTTGGTAGGCAATTGCTATTAAATTTAAAAGATAACCCGCGGGTTTTATCTTTTATGTTATGGCTGCAATTCAGCGTGATTGGTTATTTTGGCTGGTTGGCATTATTTAGGTATACGTTTAATTGGCAGTTAAATGAACTACTGGTTTTTTGTCTAAGCGGTGTGATTGTTTGTATCGTTCAGGTTAGACAAAAACAAAGTCAGCAAACTGCATGGCAAGTTTAATTCAATACTTGCCTTTTTCTTTAACGGCGATTTCTTCCCCGGCTGCATGGGTTAATAACCAACCTCTAATTCTTCTTGAAATAATGTTGTTGGTTTGTGTTAAGTCTGGCTTGATGGCAGGTAAGTATAATTGCATATATTTTGAATTTTGATTTCTTAACATGGTACCTTTTCGGGTTTTAATGCTTAATTTCATTTCTTGCGATGAATCGGTAACAATATCCAACATGGGAATGTCCAGCTTAGCTAGACTTTCATTTAATGCCACTTTTGGGTAGTCACTGCTTTTTGCGTCAATTAAGATCAATGCATAACCGACGCTGTTGTTTTCTAGTCGTTTTTCTAAAATTTTAGCTGCCCAGTTTGCGCTGTAGCCATTTGCAATAATGACTAAATTATACTGCCCCAATTCGTTAAGCTTGTTTAAGCTATCCTCCACTCTTTGAGTCATGTTTTCTGTGAATACATCTTCAATAGGAATCGCTGGCTGTGATAATACCTCAGGTGAAATAGCGGGTTGAAAATCAGGCACGCTTTCAAGAGAGTTAGCAATAGTATCCAGTGGGTCATTATTTAGTGATTCGATTGGCGCTTCGCCTTCTTCAATTGCAGCTGTGTCTATATTTTCAATATCCGCTTGAGGATTGGGAATTTCTTGTGCATTTTCTTGAGCGCCTGTCTGCGAATTGTCTGTTTCTTCATTGGTTGCTTCAGAGGTTTCAGAAGTGGGGGGGGCAACGGGCTCTGGGATATCTGGTAATGGTTTTTGAATATATTGCTCAAAGAAAATACTTAATGTATTCCAGCCATAATCAGGCAAGTATTCTCGTATTGGAGACACTGTATTGGGCCAGTGAGCATGCTGAGCGATGTCGTGCAGGATTAATACGCCTCCTTGTGGCTTGCCAGTGTTTTCCGGCAAATACAATCCGGAAAACGGGCCATTCATGCCGCCTATTTCAATGATCTCACTTTCACGCTGAAAGGTTTTTAAATAGCGAAGGGTGTCATCAACCCTTTGCTGGGCTTTATCCGGTGTGACATAAACAAGGGGTTTACTGTCTTCTTGCGGAGCGGCTGTGCTGGGTTCAGAGCTTGATTCATCGCTGGTGACTTGAGTGTCAGTCGCTTCTGGCACAATGGCGGGGTCCTCATCAGCGGCCCATACCGGTAACGATAAAATTAAAATAATGAGACTGTGTATGATTAACATAACGTGAGCCAATGAACTTTAGTTTAATTAATTCAAAAGCCATGCCATTGATCAGTTATAGCAATCTTGATGCTTATCGTGCCAAGAGTGGTATCAAGTTGAGGGGCGGTTAGGGTGAGGAATTGTAAAACCCTAACGTGGGCATATTTTCCACTCTAATAAATTAAAAACAAACTTGCCGAGGTGGCTACGAAGACAATTAGCCGAAAGGCTACTGTAAAGCGGATTCTGAAATACAGATGTGTTGATCAATAATTTCAAACGGAATGCTCGACAGCGCTTGATCTAAGCAAGGCCCGCTAATGCATAAACCATCTTCAATTGTAAATAGGGCGCCGTGCATGGCACACATGATTAGGCTGTGGCTACTATCTAAAAATTGGTCAGACACCATCTCGAGCTGTACACCTAAATGAGGGCAGCTATTAAGGTAGATAAATATTTTATTGTATTTTTTGACAGCAAATATCGAATGGCCACTAATAGAAAAGCCTTTGCTTTGATTGTCATTAATATCATTTACATGACATAGGGATATCATTATTTTTACCCAAAATTTGGATTATAACGAAATTAATGATCTCAGGTAGGTTATGATTTAGCTTTAAAACAAGATGTCTTCATTGTTGTCGCTTTCCATTGCATTTTTTGCCATGGTTTGTAATTCATCGTTCAGACCATTAAGGTATTGAATCAACGTTTTACTAGCGTCTTCCATTGCATTTAAATGTTTTATTTTATCCTTACTTGAGCCTTTTTTTGCAGCAAGCAATGCTTGTGATGCGCTCTTATGCAGGGCCTTAAGGTATTGCTCGATATTTTTAAAGCTTTGTATATGTCCAAAAGTGGATTGACCTAAGCCCTCATAGTACCAGTGGCCAAATCGACCGCCCGTGTGATCTTCGATAAGAGCTATTTTTTCGTCATCAGGTTCATCGGTGGCAATGAATTCATACACTCTTGATTTAAACGACGTCAAACTCAGCATCGCCACCTGTATGTAGCTCTCATTGGTGCTGCGGTTGATGATGATGTTCATGTCTTTGCTTAAATCAGTAATGAGTTTGACCGATGACTCAATGGTTGATGTGGTTTCTTTTAAATTGGTGGCATCTTTTTGTATATCCTCAATGCCTTTATCTACATGACGAATAAAACTGGTAGTGGCTTGAATAATGTCAGAAATTTCTTTTGTCGTATTACCGGTTTGCCCTGCCAGTGTTCGTACTTCGTCTGCCACCACCGCAAACCCTCTGCCTTGCTCACCTGCGCGGGCGGCCTCAATGGCAGCATTTAGGGCCAGTAGATTGGTTTGATCACTGATGTTTTCTATTTGCACGACACAGTCATTAATTTTGGCAGCGGACTGATTTAACTGAATCATATTTTTGCCAGTTTCACTGGCGCGGCTATCAATTTGGTTCAGGCTATTGCCCACTTGCTTAAGTATCACTGTGATCTGATCAAATGTGGCTTCACTGTCTTTCATGCGTGAACCTTCAGCGCCCAAAGCCTCTGCGTTTTGGCTGACTAGGTTATGGATATCATTTACGCTGTGGACGGTTTTGAAAAGCAAACCGCTAATAGCGCTTTGCTCTGTGGTTATCTCACTAATGTGATTCTTTAGCTCTTCAGCCGCTATGCGGCTAAGCTCTGCATTATTGAGGCTGTCTTGAAGTTGCTGAATTTGATCGTGTAATTCTTTCACTAACGCTTCGTGTTCTACGAGCTTATGCCTGCTTGTGATGGAAAATAAGCCCATGATGTTACCAAACCCAGTGATATGGTTTAACTCTAGCTCAGCATGGGCAAGAGACAAGCATACTATTTGTTTGGTTGCCCAGGTTCGTGATTTTGCTCTGCTGTGGGTTTAGGCTCATTTTCTGAATTGGATAAAAATTGTTGGGCTTGGGAAAAGTCGATAGCAAAGTCCACCTCCATGGCTTCTTTGCTTGGTTTAATGCCACAAGCGGCCCCTGTGACAGGCATGGTGCCGGCTGTACCTGGTGCTTTACTCATAACCACCCTCGCTATTTAATGCGGTGCTTTTCTCGGGTTTCTTGTTTTTTGCGCTCACTTTTGCGCAGCATGACGTATAGAGCGCCCGTTCCGCCGTGCTGCTGCTGGGCGCTGTGAAAGGCAATGACATCATCGAACTCTCGTAGCCATTTATTGGTCCAGCTTTTAAGTAATGCCGGGGTGGCTTCTTTTTCACCCTTACCATGCAAGATGATTAAGGTGCGCAGGTCGTACTTCATGGCATCTTCAATGAAGCGGAACACGTCTTCACGGGCTTGCTGTACGGTTTTGCGATGTAAATCTAGGCGGGCATCGAGTTGGTATTTACCAAGGCGAAACTTGCGGTAGACCCCTTCTTGGACTCCATCCTTTTTGTATTCGAGAATATCGTAAGGCTGAACCATGTGAACATAAGTGTCACTTAGGTGATTGGGGTCGTCTTGAAGGTCCATGACCGCGGCCTGGCGACGCTGGGCAATAGCGGTATGGCTTTGCTGGCTTTTATTTAGGCTGATTCTGGCTTCGACTTTAAGCGGGGTTACATCTCCCATGGCGTCTTTAAATTCTGAAAAGTCGTCCATCTGTTATCCCCCTTAATACGATATTTGTGTTCTGCCTATTATACGCATTTAAACGGCCATCGGAGCAGGCTAGGGTTGTTTTTTCTCAGTGGGTAGAAATAGCATCGGATCAATGCGGGCGTTATTCAAACTCAACGACCAGTGCAGGTGAGGGCCGGTCACACGGCCTGTTGCACCCACTTTGCCAACAACCGCGCCTTTTTCTAGGACATCGCCCGCTTTGACTTTAATCTCACTTAAGTGGCAAAACATGCTGATCATGCCTTGCCCGTGGTCCATGTACACCACGTTACCGTTAAAAAAGAAGTCCCCTGTTAATACTACTTTGCCAGAAGTAGGGGCGAGAATAGGGGTGCCGGTTGGGGCCGCTATGTCTAGGCCGCTGTGTGGATTGCGCGGTTCACCATTGAAAAATCGCTTTAAACCAAACGGGCTGGAGTAAGGACCTACTACCGGCTTAATGAAGGTTAAATCAGGGCTTTGGCTGGTATCAAATACTTTAAATACCTTGTTGGCTTGCTTTTTCTCCCCTTTATGGCGGGCGAGATCTTCCGCTGAAAGGTCTATGTGCTTTCGGGTTTTCAGCTGGATATGTTGCTCTGGATATTCTTTGTTTGTAACCGTAAAGGGATAACGCTTACCTTGGCTTACGACAAAATGCTCACCTGCTTTTGTGTTTAAGTTAAGCCCCACGATGGCATACCAATCGCTTTGTTGTTTAATAACGGCCACGGTTTGTTTTTTAAAACGAGCTTTGGGTTCGATGTTGCTAGGTGTATCCAGCTTTATGATCGCCACACCGCCAGGAACGTTGGCCGATTGAGGTAAGGCTTGAGTGTGCACAGATAGCAAGCCGATGAGAGTTATCATGATCATGCTTAAACTGAGTTGAAATCCATTGCTGTTATTCATCATTTAGAGCGTCCACTGTGCAGCTTAATTTGCCTTGGTGAAGTTGAGCGGTAATTGTATCGCCTACTTTGACTTGTGATGGGCGATGAATTACTTGGCCGTCTTGGGTGGTGTTAATGGCATAACCACGACTTAGCGTACTCAATGGGCTTACTGCATTCAATACTTCTACTTGTTTTCCGAGTGCTTGCTGCCAGTGGTTAATATTACTTTGTATGGCTTTCATTAGACGCTTTTGCAATTGCTCATTGGTTTGCTGCATCAATGCGAGCTGCTTATCCGGCTTGTAGTTTGTAAGTACTTGCTGACTGTTTTGTATGCGGTTTTTATTGTCTTGTATGCGGGTTTGCATGGCGCTTTTTAACCGCATTTCGGCCATGTCCAGACGCTGCATATGTTCGTTCAATTTATCTTTAGGGTGGCGTAAACGTTTAACCAGTTGCAGTAAATGAAAATTTTGTTGGCCAATTTTATTTTTCATGACACGCACTAGGCTGCGCTCAAGTTGCTCAAAGCGCCCCAACCATTCAAAGCGGTCAGGGCTTACGAGTTCGGCCGCAGCAGAAGGCGTGGGGGCTCGTAAATCGGCAACGTAATCACTGATGGATGTGTCTACTTCATGGCCCACTGCACTAATGGTTGGAATGTGACTATTAAAAATGGCGCGAGCAACTATCTCTTCGTTAAACGGCCACAGGTCTTCTAAACTGCCACCGCCGCGACCCACAATTAAGACATCACAGATGTTATCGTGATTGGCTTGCGCAATGGCGTTAGCGATTTGAGCCGCTGCTTGCTGGCCTTGTACTTGTGTAGGATAAATTGAAATGGGCAAACTAGGAAAACGGCGCTTTAACACCGAAATAATATCCTTCACCGCCGCCCCTGTTGGGCTAGTGACAATGCCTAGATGCTTAGGGTGTGTAGGAATGGCTTGTTTGTGTTGGGCATCAAATAAACCTTCTTTAAATAATCGTTGTTTCAATTCTTCAAAGGCCAGTTGTAATGCGCCTTCACCGGCACTTTGCATGGCGTCCACAATTAATTGATAGTCACCACGGGCCTCATACAAGCTCACGGAAGCCGTCACTACAACCTGCTCCCCTTCTTTGGGAATGAATTTTAAATATTGAGTGCGGCTTTTAAACATGGCGCAACGCACCTGAGCGCGTTGGTCTTTTAATGTGAAATACCAGTGACCACTACTGGGTCGAGCTAGGTTAGAAATTTCGCCGCTAACCTGCACGCGATGCAAGTAAGTTTCAAGCAATTCTTTGCTTTGGCGGTTCAGCTGGCTGACGCTAATTATGGTGTTATTTTGTGCAAACTTACTCATAGATACCTAATAGTGTGAACCAATATAAAAAAAATCTAGACAAAAACATAGGATTGATGGCTATACTGGTCACCAGTAGTTGATTCAACTGCTTTTTAAATTGTTCCAACGGATAAGGAATCATACATGAAAAAGTTCATCGCTGGTGCTGCACTTGCTGTAGCTGCTTCTACTTCTTTCGCTGCCCCTGCTGGTTGTGGTCTAGGTACTGCGGTTGTTTTCCCTGAAGCTAACGAATGGTACGAGCACGTAATGGCTGCGACTACTAACGGTTCTTCTGGTAACCAAACCTTTGGTATGACCTCAGGTACTCTAGGTTGTGAAGGCGCAAATGGCCCGCTTAAGTTGGCTCGTGTATTCATGGATCAGAACATGGAGCAACTAGCTTCTGACTCTGCTCGTGGTCAAGGTGAGTCTCTAGACGCGCTAACATCTTTAATTGGTGTTGATGCAGCTGATAAAGCAGAATTCACTAAAGAAGTTCAAGCGAACTTCGACTCTATCTTCGTAAGCACTGAAGCTTCTTCAGAAGAAGCTTACGGCGCGCTAGTAAGCGTGATGGCGGGTAATGACAAACTGGCTAAATACCTAGGTTAATTTCTAGTTAGCTTGTTTTAGAGGGGGTGCTTTGCACCCCTTTGTTATTTTTGTGCCAAAGTATTCTAAGAATAAAACCATGTCTATGTTTCGATTTTTTAGCCTGTTATGTATTTTATGGGCTGTTACCACATCTTCATTTGCAACCTCTTCTGTTTCTGAATTATCGAAAAGCCCAAAATGGCGAGCGTTACTGCATTATCAAACTCAAGGTTTAAATAATGTTGAGTACAGCGAAGTGGATGATGAGCGCTTTTTTTTATCCCCAGCAGGTAAATACGATGCGCTGGCGGAATTAAAGGCGACAATCAAAGCGCTTGGTCAAAATCAAGAGGGTGATGATGCGGCTGCTTGTCGTTTCCCTGCACGCTTAAATTGGTTGCAGCGTGTCTTACCTGAGCAGAATTTTAAATCCATTGCTTGCCCAGCATTTGATGACTGGTACAGCAAGGTGAAAGGGGATGAGTTATTTTTAATTTTTCCTTCGTCGTATATTAATAGCCCGTCTTCCATGTTTGGTCATACCTTGTTGCGTTTAGACGGCAAGCAAGGCCATAAATTATTATCATCGGCCATCAATTTTGCAGCGTTCACCGACGCCAATGATGATGAAATTACGTTTACAGTTAAAGGACTAACCGGCGGTTATCCTGGTTACGTTTCACTTGTGCCATATTACGAAAAAGTAAATGAATACAATCACATCGAAAGCCGCGATATTTGGGAATACCAATTAAAGTTAAGCCATGAACAGATTCAAGAATTTACTCGTCATATTTGGGAGTTAAACGAAATTCGCTTTGATTACTTTTTTATTGATGAAAACTGTTCATACCGCTTATTAACCTTATTGGATGCGGTTGATCCTAGCTGGCAGTTAGCTGCGCCTTTTTCATATCGCACGGTGCCGACGGATACGATTCGTGTGTTATCTGAAAACAATTTGATTGGTGAGGTTAACTTTAGGCCTTCAAAAACCACTATTATCGAAGATCAGCGTTTGCAATTATCTGAATCTTTAAGAGAAGTGGCCCGCGCGCTGGCGGATGACCCATATACAATGGAAACAAGTTCTGAATTTGTAAGCTTAAGCGCACAACAAAAAGCAAAAGTGTTAGATATAGCCTATGGCTATACTCGTTATTTAAATTTAAAGAAAAAAGACAAAGACGCAACCTTGCCTAAACGCAGTTTAAAATTATTATCACTGCGCTCAAAAGTGCCTTTTACTGGTGATGCTTATAACCCTGTGACCGTACCCACCATTAGAGATGAACATGGTCATAAAACATTGCGTTCAACGATTGGAGCCAGCGAGGACTTTTTAGAGCTTGGCTTTCGTATTAACTACCATGATTGGCTGGATAATTTATCGGGTTACCGTGAAGGTGCGCAAATTGAAATGGGCGATATTGTTTTTCGTGCAGATGAATCCCACCTTCAGTTACAGCATTTTGATGTGATTAGTATTCGCTCCCTTGGCCCGCGCCATCGTTTTAGTCAGCCCATAAGCTGGCAAGTAAATGGCGGTTATGAGCGTTGGTTAAGTGATGACTTAGGTCAGGCGCACATTAAACTGGGCGGTGGTTATGGTTATGACTTAGGGTTTGGGATTGCCTATGGTTTTTTGCAAACTCAGGTAGCCAATAGTAAACGCTATGATCACGACTGGCGTTTAGGTGCTGGTGCTGAATTGGGTTACTTATTACAACGTGATCGTTTTAGTGTGTGGGCGTCGGCGCAACATTTGGCCAGTGTGATTGAATCTGGTGACAGTACAGAATATCAATTAGGCGTGAGTATCGTGCTCAGTGCCAATCAGCAACTTAGGTTGCAATGGCAAGAGCAACAATGGCGTCAACTGAAAAACGACCAACTTAGATTGACCTATGCTATTTACCATTAATAAAACCATAGGCTTGGTTTTGTGTGTACTGCTCTTACAGGGTTGCACCAGTATTACTTCCCTTATGTTTTATCCATTAAAACAATACCCCGCGACACCTGCGCAACTGGGTTATGACTATGAGCCGGTAGCGCACCAAGCATTTGATGGCACGAAGCTCTACAGCTGGTGGATGCCTGCCAAGGGTGATGCAAAAGGTAATGTGGTGTTTTTACATGGCAATGCGCAAAACATGAGTTACCACCAATTTAATATTCATTGGCTAGTCAATGCAGGCTATAGCGTATTTATGTTGGGTTATCGTCAATACGGGCAAAGTGAAGGGCAGGCAATGATCCCTGATATCTTTATGGATGTGCATTCAGGCTTGGACTGGATGATCGCCCAAGATAGTGAGTTGCCCATCGTCTTACTGGGCCAAAGCATGGGGGCCACTCTTGCCGTTTATGGCTTGGCTAGTTTTCCACAAAAAGAAAAAGTAGACGCGGTTGTATTAGACGCCGCCTTTGATAGTTATGCCACTATGGCTGGCGAAGCTATGTCTAGGCATTGGTTGACTTGGGTACTGCAACTGCCTGCGTTAGCTATTACTCGCAAGTACGACCCATCACAATGGATCGATCAATGGGGGGAAAAGCCTTTGTTAATGCTACACAGCCCTGAGGATAAAACCGTACCCTACGAAGCGGGTGCTCGTTTGTTTGCAAAAGCCCATGAGCCCAAAGCTTGGGTGAGAACCAGTGGGGCTCACATTAGTACCTTTCAATCTATTGAATATCAGCAGCGTATGCTGCAATTTATGGAGCAGCTACCAGCTAAAAAGGCTAATTAAGCGAATAGGTCTAAAATTCATACAAACTAAAGCAAATTTTGATTTCGCCACAGGCCGCTTTAAGGTAGAATTACGCGCCATTCTTATTCAGGTATGGCGGTCCCATCATGTTGCGAATTGCCCAAGACGCATTAACGTTCGACGATCTACTTCTTGTTCCCGGTTATAGTGAAGTTTTGCCCAATCAAGTGAACCTTAAAACGAAACTAACCCGTGAAATAGAACTTAATATTCCCCTTATTTCAGCGGCCATGGATACCGTAACCGAATCTCGCTTGGCCATTGCCATGGCGCAAGAAGGCGGTTTAGGCATTATCCATAAAAATATGACCATTGAGCAGCAAGCGGCTGAAGTTCGTAAAGTTAAAAAATACGAAAGCGGCGTGGTTAAAGACCCCATTACTGTTCCAAGTAACACCTCTATTCGTGAACTGCTAGAAATTACTCGCCAAAACAATATCTCTGGTGTGCCAGTTGTAGATGGTACTGAGCTTGTGGGTATAGTGACTGGCCGTGATGTGCGCTTTGAAACTAACCTAGATGCATCGGTTGCCAGTGTCATGACACCAAAAGACAAGCTGATCACCGTTAAAGAAGGTGAAAGCAACGAAGTGGTTCAAGGCCTTTTACATGTTAATCGCATCGAAAAAGTATTGGTGGTGAACGATAACTTTGAGCTTGTGGGCTTAATGACGGTTAAAGACATTGATAAAGCCACTGCTTATCCAAACGCATGTAAAGACGATCAAGGTCGCTTACGTGTGGGTGCGGCTGTTGGTACTGGCCCTGAAACTCCTGATCGTATTACCGCCTTAGTGAAAGCCGGTGTAGACGTGGTGATCGTGGATACCGCCCACGGCCACTCTAAAGGTGTAATTGATCGTGTACGTTGGGCTAAAGAAACCTTTCCTGCGTTACAAGTCATTGGTGGCAACATTGCAACCGGTGCGGCTGCAAAAGCCTTAGCGGATGCTGGTGCTGATGGTGTAAAAGTGGGTATTGGCCCAGGTTCGATTTGTACCACTCGTATTGTTGCGGGTGTGGGTGTTCCACAAATTAGCGCAGTAGCCGATGTAGCCGCTGCACTTGAAGGCACTGGCGTGCCGTTGATTGCTGACGGTGGTATTCGTTTTTCTGGCGATATGGCCAAAGCGGTTGTAGCCGGTGCATATGTGATCATGGCGGGCTCGTTATTAGCCGGTACCGATGAAGCACCGGGTGAAGTGGAATTATTCCAAGGCCGTGCTTATAAATCTTACCGTGGTATGGGTTCATTAGGTGCCATGGGTCAAAGCCAAGGCAGTGCGGACCGTTATTTCCAAGATTCAAAAGCGGGTAACGATAAATTGGTACCAGAAGGTATTGAAGGTCGTATCGCAGTTAAAGGCCCAATGGGGAATGTTGTGCATCAAATGATGGGCGGTCTTCGTAGTGCTATGGGTTACACAGGTTGTGCGACTGTTGATGAAATGCGTACTAAACCTGAGTTTGTGAAAATCTCAAGTGCCGGCATGAAAGAGTCCCACGTGCATGATGTACAGATTACTAAAGAAGCCCCTAACTATCGTATGGGCTAGTTTATGCGCTCTAGGGCGTTGAAATTTTTCGAGATTCCAATTTAAAGAAAACTAAATCCGGTTTCTCGAAAAAATTCGACTTGTTAGAGCTTCGCCACTGACGCCTAGGTAATCAAATACCCTAGTGTGGTTTTGTGGGAGGCCGCTTGCGGGCGAAGTCCCAAATGAAGAATTTTGACCTGTTGCCACAGCAACAGGTTTTTTAGTTTTATAGATACGAGGTTTTTATGACCGATATACATGCACAGAAAATCCTAATTTTAGATTTTGGTTCTCAATATACCCAACTTATTGCACGTCGTGTACGTGAGCTTGGTGTGTTCTCTGAGATTCGTGCTTGGGACATGAGCTTTGAAGACATCAAAGAATTTGCCCCTAAAGCCATCATCTTAGCCGGTGGCCCAGAATCTGTGCATGAAGAAAATAGCCCGCGTGCTGCGCAAGAAATTTTTGATATGGGTTTGCCTGTTTTTGGTATCTGCTATGGCATGCAAACTATGTCAGAACAACTTGGCGGTAAAGTTGAGGGATCTGATATTCGCGAATTTGGTTATGCACAAATTAAAGCAGAAGGTAACAGTGCATTGTTTAAAGACATTGCCGACCATGTAAACGATAAAGGCGAAAAGCTGCTCGACGTTTGGATGAGTCACGGTGATAAAGTGGTAAAAATGCCAGAAGGTTTTGAGCTAATGGCGTCTACGCCATCTTGCCCAATTGCTGGTATGTACCATGCTGAGAAAAACTTCTTTGGCGTGCAGTTTCACCCAGAAGTCACGCACACCTTACAAGGTGGCCGCATGCTTGAGCATTTCATCAAAGACATCGCAGGCTGTGAAGGTTTATGGACGCCAGCCAACATTATTGAAGATCAAATTAAACGCGTTCAAGAACAAGTGGGCGATAAAAAAGTATTACTTGGTTTATCCGGTGGTGTGGACTCCTCTGTGGTTGCCGCTTTATTGCATAAAGCCATCGGTTCACAGCTTACTTGTGTATTTGTTGATAATGGTCTGCTTCGTAAAAACGAAGGGGACATGGTTATGGACATGTTTGCTAAAAACATGGGCGTAAAAGTGATTCGTTCAGACAGTGCTGATTTATTCTTGGGCAAGCTGGCGGGTGTGTCTGATCCTGAAGCTAAGCGTAAAGTGATTGGTAATACGTTTATTGAAGTGTTCGATGAAGAAGCCAGCAAAATCAAAGACGTAGATTTCCTAGCGCAAGGGACTATTTACCCTGACGTTATTGAATCAGCGGCATCTAAAACCGGTAAAGCCCACGTAATTAAATCTCACCATAACGTGGGCGGCTTGCCAGACGATATGAAAATGGATTTAGTCGAGCCACTGCGTGAATTGTTCAAAGACGAAGTGCGTAAGATTGGTTTAGAGCTCGGTTTGCCATATGACATGGTTTACCGTCACCCGTTCCCAGGCCCAGGTCTTGGTGTACGTATTTTAGGTGAAGTGAAAAAAGAATACGCTGATGTATTACGTGAAGCGGATGCCATCTTTATTGAAGAGTTACATAACTTCGATTGGTACCACAAAACCTCACAAGCGTTTGTTGTATTTTTACCCGTTAAGTCGGTAGGTGTAGTGGGCGATCAGCGTCGTTACGAGTGGGTTGTTTCACTGCGTGCGGTTGAAACCATCGACTTCATGACCGCTCGTTGGGCGCACTTGCCGTACGAGTTATTAGAGAAAGTATCGAACCGTATTATTAACGAGATCGAACATATTTCTCGTGTGGCGTATGATGTTTCATCTAAGCCACCTGCTACCATCGAGTGGGAATAACTTTAACCTATTGCGCTTGGAAATAGTGCGTTAAAAATTAAATTGTAGAAGGGTGCCCCGCGCCCGATTTAAAGCCGATGCTTGCATCGGCTTTTTTATGGAATTGGATATTACATAAGGCTTTCACGGATGATAAAAATAATAACCATTACATTGGTTTTTAGTTTGCTACAGGCTTGTGTCGCCTACCCTAAAGAAACCTTTCGGAAAGATTATGAACGCTGTGATCTTGTATCGAGAGAATATCATTTAACCATGAATCGGGGTGGTTTGAAGATGTTAATGGAAGGTACATTAGACCCACTTCAAGCCTTGGTATTGGCCGGCCTTAGTGCGAGTGTCACCATAGTGGTTTCTGGTTCGGTTGTCATAGTTGGCAATACCGTACATTTTCTAGAAAAGCAGGGCAGCTGCGATGATAGTTTCCTTAATGAACAGGTATTAGTTTACATCAAGCCATTATTGAGTGAGGGTGGTGAACTCGTTGCTGATGAAGGTTTGCAATCTACTAGACTAGAAAAAACGCAAGAAAATGAACGTGATTAGGTTGCCTGTCGTTATTCAAGTTACACGTATTTTTAATTAATTTTGTTATCTTTAATATTGGCGTCATTATTTTGTTTACGTTACAGCAATTGAAATCTGGTTTGATTACCCCTGAATCCCTTGGCCCACAAAAGCGTTTTAAATTGACGCAAGGTTTAACAGAATTTCCCCGTGAGTTATTTGATTTAGCCGAACATATAGAAATATTGGATTTAGGGGGCAATCAGTTATCAGGCTTACCTGAGGATTTCCACCGCTTTAAGAATCTAAAAATACTTTTTTTAACGGATAATGTATTTGAGCATATTCCAGTTGTGTTGGCGCAATGTGAAAAACTGGAAATGATTGCGTTTAAGTCAAATCGGGTTAAAACAGTAGCGGAAGATTGTTTGCCACTATCAACTAATTGGTTAATCTTGACCAATAATCAAATTGAAGCCTTACCTAATTCCATCGGTCAATTAACAAAATTAAGAAAGCTTGCCCTTGCAGGCAACCGCTTAACATCTTTACCGGATAGTATGGCAAATTGTGAAGCGCTTGAATTAATACGATTATCAGCCAATCAATTAACAACGATTCCGGACTGGTTATTATCTTTACCTAAATTGGCTTGGCTGGGGTTTTCTGGAAACTCTGTATGCAAAACACCTAATAATATTGAAGCATCTATTCCACAGGTGTCACTGGATTCTGTTTTTTTGAATCATCAGATTGGTGAAGGGGCTTCAGGTATTATTTATCATGCTGATTGGCAGGATGCAAAAGATAAAAATCCATCAATCGCTGTTAAAATTTTTAAAGGTGCAGTAACCAGTGACGGTTACCCAAAGGATGAAATCCAATGTTGCTTAAAAACCGGTGAACACCCAAACTTAATTCGTGTTCTTTCTCATATCAATGACAGTGATAGTGACAAGCTTGGGCTAGTGATGGAATTAATATCATCAGATTATAAAAACCTAGGTTTACCGCCAAGCTTAAAAAGTTGTACTCGTGATACGTTTGAACCTAACACTGCTGTGACATCTCAAAATGTATTAAAAATCACTCATCAAATGGCCGATATACTTTTACACCTGCATCAGCAAGGTGTGAGTCACGGTGATATATATGCTCACAATACCATGTATGATTCTCACAATAATGTGTTGTTTGGTGATTTCGGTGCGGCTACCAACCTTAATGAGCTTAGTGTTGAGCAACGCACTAAAATGCAGTTAATAGAAGTGCGTGCGTTTGGTTGTTTTATGGATGATTTATTATCATTAGTTGAGAAAAAAGATAGCTTATTTGAAGCATTAACTAAAATAAGCCAAAGTGCTCTGGTTGAAGAGTTAACGCTACGCTCAGATTTTATCTATCTGTTGAATGAGCTAAATAAACTTAAAAGCAGTTGTAAGGGGCTCCCAGTTTAAACAGAGTTTTTAGTCAAAACCGATACACATGTGTCGGTTTTTTTATGTCTGAAATTTAAAATTGTATCTGTCTAGGTGGGGTGTTAACTGCTAAAGTATTTGCAAATATACATAATTAAAAGGTTAAAGCATGACTACGGATGAGTTGTTTGGCCCGGATATAGATCGCAGTGAATCTGATTCTATTAAGTGGAAGCGCTATAAAAATAAAGATGTGTTGCCTATGTGGGTGGCCGACATGGACTTTCAAGTGGCGCCAGTAATATTAGATGCCATTAAACAGCGAGTGGATCACGGGGTATTAGGCTATGGTTCGGATAGCACTGAACTTCGAGATTTAATTGTTAAGCATTGCAAGCAACATTATGACTGGAGCATTGAACCCGAATGGATTGTCTTCACCCCAGGTGTCGTAAAAGGATTAAATTTGGCCCGGGCAATGAGTGCGAACAAGGGTAAACCTGCGGCGATTACCGCATTGCCTGTTTATCCGCATTTAATGCGTCAAGCCCCTATGTTAGATACCGAAAACTATACCTTTCATCTCAAACCTGACGGCGATAGCTGGACATTAAATCTACCTGCAATGGAGCAGGCGTTAAGTGATGATGTGGGTGTTATGTTGTTATGTAATCCGCATAATCCAACAGGTAAAGTATACGGCCGTGATGAGTTACAAGCGCTAGCCAATATCTGTATTAAACAGGATTTGATTATTTGCTCTGACGATATTCATTGTGATTTGATTCTTAATGGTAAAAAACATATTCCAATCGCTTCGTTAAATGATGAGATATGCAAGCGATCCATTACCTTAATGGCCCCAAGTAAAACCTTTAATGTACCGGGGTTGGACATGGCATTTGCCATTATTTCGGATATCAAAATGCGTACCGAATATTCAAAGCTCATGGACGGTTTAGTTGGGCATGTGAATATACTGGGTATGGCTGCTGCTACTGCAGCGTTTAAGTCTGCCGAGTCTTGGCGTTTAGCGTTAATTGAATACCTAAAGCACAACCATCAGCTCATTATCGATAAGGTAAACGCTATAGATGGTATTTCCATGAGGCCATCTGAAGCGACCTATCTTGCGTGGCTGGATGTATCACAACTACAACTTGATAACCCTCAGAAATTTTTTGAGAAGCATGGCGTTGGCATGTCAGCTGGCAGTGAGTTTGGGGACAATAATTATGTACGCTTGAATTTTGGTTGTCAGCGCCCATTATTAAATGAAGCGTTAATTCGAATAGAAAAAGCAGTTTTATTACGTTTGACTGAATTAAAACAGAGTTCTTAATAAAACAGTTTCTAATGTACTTGCGTCTGTAATTACAGGCGCTTATTATCGCGCCTCTTTTTCCATTTGTAATCGAGGTAGTTATGGAATTGTTAGATCAGTTAGAGAAAAAAATCATCTTAGCGTTAGAAACCATAGAGTTATTGAATATGGAAAACGAAGAGCTAAAACAAGAAGTAGCGGCATTGCAGCAAGAGAAATCAATTGCAAGCGAGCAGAAAAAAGCATTCGAAGAAAAAATTACAGGTTTGCTTAAGCAGTTTGAAAGCGAGTCAAACGCTGCATAATACTTTGCTTTTCTGAGTTAACAAAAGCCTTTTATACCCAGTACAAAAGGCTTTTTTATTACATGTTAGTTTTACCAAATTCCATTCTGTTTTTTAACAAAATGCGTTCAGCCTTTGCCCCAAGATACACATAGCCGCCTAAGCCTAGTAGTAACCCCACAACTGAAAGCATCATCCATACCGCCGATTTCATTAGTTCAACTTCTCCAAGAGATGCTTTAAACATAGTTAGTAAGGCTTCAATTGAAACCGCAATTAAAATCGCAGCTAAAAAGCGAGTAATGGTTCGCCGGGTTGAACTATGCCTGAAGACATCTTTATGCATTAAAACCTCTTCTTCTAAAATGGTTTTACCTAAATCAAATATGGCAAGACTCAGCGTAATAAATATGATGATTTCAAATAATTTATAGGGAGGGTTCCCCGGTAGCGACTCACTAGGAAATAAAGTAAATAGATCCTCAAACGCCATGAATAGCATGGTGCCTGCCACAGACATCAGTCCAATGACCATTAAGGTATAAACCCCATAAAAGAATGGAATGGTTTTACGACGCAGTTCATCACCCCTTAAAAATTCGATAATGCGAGTTAAGTTGATGTCCACAACTAAATACCCACATACTTTTGCATTTTCATCTGTGTATTTCATGGCAGCGGAGACACATAGGTTGCCCGTGGCGCTAGACATATAGGGTGAGGTGACGGATATTTCATCGGTATTTAAGGCAAGCTTAAAATAAGGACGTTGTGAGCGATCTGAATGCTTGGCGCCTAGCATAATATTAATGCCATCCTTATTAGAAACAGCATTTTCGCTGGTCTGCATGCCGTGCTCATCTAATGTATAAAGCAGTTCAACAAACGGGTAGTGGGCATCTATTTTCTTTAGAGAGCTTAAAATTGAAGCCTCAGAGGTAAATAGCTGGGTTTGAGCAGTACCGGCTAATATGGATTCAACCAAGTCGTGAACAACCGATTTATAATCTTGGTAACTTTCAATTACACTGAGATAGCTCATTGCACCCATGTTGTGCCCTCGTTACGCTAACCACCTGTAGCTTTAAGTCATGTGCAACTCTTGAGCCACGTGATTCAAAGTTGCATGAAGTCATTGCAATCGCTAGTCTAGACGCAGTTTAGGAGAGCCCCATGAAAATAATAATAACCCTTGTACTTGGCATTTTGGTGTCGGCATGCACCACGATAAAACACTCCTTATTTGATATGGGGGTGGGGGTTGAGCGCAGCCTATCGGACCTTGACCGTAAAGAGATTACAGTAAACGGTTACAACTGGGTTTATTTAGAAACAGATCAGCCGTCAGATAAGCCGGTTGTTATTTTGTTGCATGGTTTTGCCGCTGAAAAAGATAATTGGACGCGCATGGCCCGTTTTCTAGATAACTACCATGTTATTGCCCCTGATTTACCTGGCCATGGTGAATCCACTTATTTGAAAAATGATTTTTATGGGTTTGATCAGCAAAGCCTTCGCTTAGCGGACTTTATTAATGCTCTTGGTGTTAAGCGCTTTCATTTAGTTGGCAATAGCATGGGTGGCGCCATTGCGGCTTTATACGCTTACCGTCATCCAAGCAAAGTGGTGACCTTGTCTTTAATTGATGCGGTTGGCTTTTATGGCGATGAGCAAAGCGAATTACAAAGACGAATTGAAAATAACGAACCTAACCCGTTAATTGTTCGCAGCGAAGAAGGTATGAGTCGTTTAATGTCATTTGCCATGGAGCAGGTGCCATTTTTGCCTTGGCCTGCCACAGATGTATTGGCTGACAGAGCAATGGCTCGTGAGCAAGCGAATGATCAAATATTCGAGCACATATACCAAGAGGCAGAAACGGCTCGATATTCCGGTGGTTTTAATTACGTTTTTGAAAAATTAATGATGCCGACTTATGTTTTGTGGGGTGAGCAAGATAGGGTGTTGCATGTATCTAGTGTTGAGAAGTTTCTTGAGCATACACCAAAAGTACAAACTGAGATTTTACCCAATGTTGGTCATGCTCCTATGTTAGAAGTCCCCGAAATGACCGCTAATTTATTACAAGACTTTTGGCAGTTGAGTGTGATTAATCACCCGGTTGTGGATAACGTATTACCAGAGACGCCATGAATCAGAACGAAGCTTTTATGAAAGAGGCCATTGCTCAGGCCAAGCTAGCTGATGCCAAAAATGAAGTGCCTGTAGGTGCGGTGGTTGTGCTGGATGGCAAGGTGATTGGGCGTGGTTTTAATCAGCCTATTTCCAGTAATGATCCCACCGCCCATGCAGAAGTGATGGCGCTTCGAGACGCCGCTGCTTATGTGCAGAATTATCGTTTAGTTAATGCTGATTTATACGTCACCATAGAGCCTTGTACCATGTGTGCAGGTGCCATTGTTCATGGGCGCGTTAAGCGGGTTATTTATGGTGCCAGCGAGCCAAAAGCGGGTGTGGTACATAGCCAGCAGAATATATTTCAAGAGCCTTACTTTAATCACAGTGTTGAGGTGTTAAGTGGTGTGTTAGCGCAAGAATGCAGTGATGTCATGCAGGCGTTTTTTCAACGCAGACGTGACGAAAAAAAGGCACTTAAGTTAGCCGCCAAAGAAAGTACCTAGTTTGTTTTAAGTTAAGTAAATTACAGGCAAAAAAATACCGGCCAAGGCCGGTAAAAAAGGTCAATTGTTGGCTTAAACGTGGGTTAATTCACCACGGTTAAAGGTGGAATGGTTGTATAACCGCTATCGGCAGTGAAGAACGATTCGCCTTCTACGGTATTAAAGCTGTAACTTGGTTCTGGTTGTTCGCGCCATACAAGCAAGTCATAGAAGCGGCGAATATTCTGTACATATTCAACAGGCTCGTACCCACGAGCGAAACCATACTGAGTTTTTTTGTAGTACTTTTTCTGTGCAAGCAATGGCAGGCTTTCTTTAATATCCATCCAGCGTTCTGGATCACCGCCGCGATTCTCAGTGATCTTTTGTGCATCTCTTACGTGACCTGCTCCTACGTTGTAGGCGGCTAATGCAATCCAAGTGCGATCAGGTTCTGCTATATGATCAAAGCGCTTTTTAAGTTTGGCAAAATAAGCACTACCGCCTTGAATACTTTGCTCAGCATTCAAACGGTTTTTTACACCCATCTCTTTGGCGGTTGTGCGGGTTAACATCATTAAGCCTCGAACACCGGTGCGAGAACGAGCACGTGGCTTCCAGTGACTTTCTTGATAACCAATAGCGGCAAGTAAACGCCAATCTAATTCATGATTTTGGGCTTCTTTTTGAAATAGTTCCTGGTAGCGATGCAAGCGTTGATCGGCTTGGCGCAAAAATGTCAGGGTGCCCACATTGTCAATTTGATTGAGATGGCCGTAATAGCGCTCTTCAAGTTGTGAAAGCAGGCCCGTTTCACGTACTAATTGAAAGAATTCACGTGATTTATTTAATAAGCTGTTATCGGAAAATTTAGAGAATGCCCAAGCCAGTTGCTGTGTTTCACCCAGTTGAAGAGCGCTGCCTACATTTGGGTAGAAGCCAGAAAGCGCGTCGAATTCGTTACTATCAACGATGGTGTAATCAATCTCACCATTCTCTACCATTTGCACAAGCTCAGATACTTCAGCGTCGTCGCGCTCAATCCAGGTAAGTTGCGGTAAAGAGCTTTGTTGTAGCTGGTGTAAATACTGTGCATGGCTTGAATGTGCCGTCACCACAATGGTTTTATTCAATAGCTGTTCTAATTTTCTAGGGCGCTTTTGGTCAATACGATAAACCAGTTTTTGCTGTACATCTAAATAGCTACTGGCAAAGCGAACGCGCTCATTGCGCTCAGGGGTCACCGTTAAACCAGCTGCGGCGAAGGCTACATTGCCTGACTCAACTTCTGTAATTAGGTCGTCTAGGGTGTCAGCAACCAGCACTTCAAGTTTTACACCAAGGTACTGTGCAAACATTTGCGCAAGCTCATATTCAAAACCAGACACCTGGTCTTTGTCTTGGTAGTAGGTGGTGGGGCTGTTGCGAGTGATAATGGTTAGCACGCCTTTATCCATAACATCATCATAGTCATGACGACTGCCTGAACTCATGGCTAATACAAACACAATGCACAAAAGACATAGGGTGAAACTGGCTTTTAATAGCCATTGCTGCTTATTCGCTAAGTGTTGCTGCATGCCTGCCCCCTTGTGTTTGAAATGTGAAAAACGTGATCTGTGTCATATTTTAATCTGAGACGGGAAAAGCTCCAAACCCCCGTGTCTGACAATTCTGGTCAAAAATCACATAAATCCTCCTCAGGCCCCGTGGTTGTTGAATTGTTTAATTTTAGAACATTTAGTTATATACGTATAAAGTCGTAATAGCAGTTAATAACCACTCAGTATTTGAGGGAAGCATTACCAACAAACCCTCGTTTAATGCTGGTGACACAGGGCGCTTTCCTTTAGAATTACGCCCTCTTAAATTCCACCTCTAATTTCAGTAGGCTGAACAGCAATGCTCAAACTGTCCGGTGCTCCTGCACTTTCTGCCTTTCGTCGTGAAAAGCTACTAGCAAAAATTCAAACCACTCACCCAGAGGTTACCTCTGTGTATGGAGAGTTTGTTCACTTTGCTGAAACACTCAATGGTCTTAGTGACCAAGAACATTCTGTGCTGGAACGCATTTTACGTTATGGGCCAAAAGCTCAAGCGGAACAGCCTCAGGGTAAAATGATATTAGTGGTGCCGCGTATTGGTACGATCAGCCCTTGGTCTTCAAAGGCTACTGATATTGCCAAGAACTGCGGTCTAAGCAATGTTAAGCGCCTTGAGCGTGGTGTGGCTTATTGGGTAACGGGCTCTGATGACACTGCCGGTATTCAAGGGCACTTGTTTGATCGCATGGTGGAAACCGTTCTGGCTGACTTTGATGGCGCACAAGCCTTATTCAGTCACGCTGAACCTGCGCCAATGTCGCAAGTGGATATTCTTGCAGGTGGTGCTGCGGCGCTTGAGGCGGCCAATAAAGAGTTAGGCTTGGCCCTTGCTGACGATGAAATTGAATACCTAGTAGAAAACTACAAAAAGTTAGGCCGTAACCCTAACGACATTGAATTGATGATGTTTGCTCAAGCGAACTCTGAACATTGCCGTCATAAAATCTTTAATGCCAGCTGGGATATTGATGGTCAGGCACAAGAAAAATCCTTGTTCCAAATGATCAAAAATACCTACGAGCACCACAACGAAAACATCTTGTCGGCCTATAAAGACAATGCGTCTGTTATTCGTGGCAGTGTTGCAGGTCGCTTCTTCCCAGAAGCAGGCTCAAAAGAATACCGTTACCATCAAGAGCAAATGGCTATTTTGATGAAGGTGGAAACCCATAATCACCCAACAGCCATAGCCCCTTTCTCTGGTGCAGCGACCGGTAGTGGTGGTGAGATTCGTGACGAAGGTGCCACGGGTATTGGTTCTAAACCAAAAGCGGGTTTAACCGGTTTTACCGTTTCTGATTTAAAAATCCCTGGCTACGAGCAACCCTGGGAAAGCCAATACGGCAAACCTGCCCGAATTGCGTCTGCACTGGATATCATGCTGGAAGGCCCAATAGGTGGTGCGGCGTTTAACAATGAATTTGGTCGTCCAAATCTATGTGGTTATTTCCGTACGTTTGAAGACAAAGCCAGTGATGGCGTGCGTGGTTACCACAAGCCCATCATGATTGCCGGTGGTTACGGTAATATTCGTGAAGAACACGTTCAGAAAAAAGAGATTCCAGTGGGCGGTAAATTAATCGCGCTGGGCGGCCCTGCCATGCAAATTGGCTTAGGCGGTGGCGCGGCATCATCGGTTGATGGTGGTGAGCAAAACGAAGATTTAGATTTTGCATCTGTACAACGTGGCAACCCAGAAATGGAACGCCGTTGCCAAGAAGTCATTGACCGTTGCTGGCAGTTAGGTGAAAACAACCCAATCGTATTTATTCATGACGTGGGCGCGGGCGGTTTATCTAACGCTTTCCCAGAACTTGTAAATGATGCGGGTCGTGGCGGTAAGTTTGAATTACGTAATATTCCAAACGATGAGCCAGGTATGAGCCCATTGGCGGTTTGGTGTAACGAATCCCAAGAGCGTTACGTGTTGTCGGTGGCCCCTGAAAACTTAGCGTTATTTGAAGAAATTTGTCAGCGTGAACGTTGTCCGTTTGCCGTGATCGGTGAAGCCACTGAAGAGCAGCACTTAACGGTTTCCGATAGCCACTTCGGTAATAATCCAGTGGATTTGCCGCTGCAAGTATTGTTAGGTAAAGCACCGCGTATGCACCGTACCGCAGATCGTTTTGATCTTGATCTGCCAGCTGTGAATTTAGATGGCATTACATTAAAAGATGCCGCTGAGCGTGTGCTGCAATTACCAGCCGTTGCCAGCAAAAGCTTCTTGATAACCATCGGTGATCGCTCGATTACAGGTACCGTTGCCCGTGACCAGTTTGTTGGTCCTTGGCAGGTGCCGGTTGCCGACGTAGCTGTGACCACAGCTTCATACGATGGTTACACTGGCGAAGCCATGGCCATGGGTGAGCGTACTCCTTCTGCGTTAATTAACGCGCCTGCATCGGGTCGTATGGCAGTGGGTGAGGTGATTACAAACATCGCTGCATCTAATATTGAAAAACTAAGCAACATTAAACTGTCAGCAAACTGGATGTGTGCCGCTGGCCACCCTGGTGAAGATGAAAAACTCTATCAAACCGTAAAAGCGGTGGGTATGGAATTATGTCCACAGCTTGATTTAACCATTCCGGTTGGTAAGGACTCCATGTCCATGAAAACCAAGTGGAGCGAGCAAAGCGGTGAAGAGAAAACCGTCACCTCGCCAATGTCGTTGGTGGTGACCGGCTTTGCCCCTGTGGTTGATGCGCGTAAAACTCTCACGCCTCAGCTTCGTGGTGACGAAGAAGAAACAGATTTGATTTTGATTGACCTTGGCCGCGGTAAAAACCGTTTAGGTGCGTCAGCGTTAACACAAGTATTTGATCAGCTAGGTAATGAAGTGCCTGACGTTGATGATGCAGAAGACTTAAAAGCCTTCTTTGCGGTGATTCAGGGTCTAAACCAAGACGATAAAATCATGGCTTACCATGACCGTTCAGACGGCGGCTTGTGGGCAACGCTGACTGAAATGAGTTTTGCCGGTCACGTGGGTCTAACCATTAAGCTAGATGCACTGGCAGATTCAAAAGCGGATGTGATGCCAGCATTGTTTGCTGAAGAGCTGGGTGCGGTAATTCAGGTTCGCCAAGACGATACTGAGTTTGTATTGGCGCAATTGAATGCAGCGGGTCTGGGTGACTGTGCGGCTGTGGTTGCCAATTTGAATGATGATGACACGGTTGTGGTTGAGCTAAATGGTGAAAACTTATTCAGTGATACCCGCGTGAATCTTCAGCGTTTGTGGTCACGTACGTCTTATGAAGTACAAGCTATGCGTGACAATGCAGATTGCGCCAAGCAAGAATTTGATGGCTTGTTAGATGCTGATAACCCAGGTTTACACGCTGAATTGTCGTTTGATGTGAACGAAAACGTAGCGGCTGATTTAATCGCCAGCGGTAATCGCCCAAGCGTGGCGATCTTGCGTGAGCAAGGTGTGAACGGCCAGATCGAAATGGCAGCCGCATTTGATAAGGCCGGTTTCAATACTGTTGATGTACACATGAGCGACGTACTTTCTGGTCGCGTTAAACTAGACGGTTTCCGTGGTTTGGTTGCCTGTGGTGGCTTCTCTTACGGTGACGTACTAGGTGCCGGTGAAGGTTGGGCAAAATCTATTTTGTTCAACGACATTGCACGTGAACAGTTCAAAGCATTTTTTGAGCGTGAAGACACCTTTACGTTAGGTGTGTGTAATGGCTGTCAGATGTTATCTAACCTGCATGAGTTAATTCCAGGCTCTGATTATTGGCCACACTTTGTGCGCAACCAATCTGAGCAGTTTGAAGCCCGTGTTGCCATGGTTGAAGTGCAAAAGAGTGATTCCATCATGCTAGCAGGCATGGAAGGTTCGCGTATGCCAATCGCTGTTGCGCACGGTGAAGGTCATGCAGAATTTGCTCAGGCCGCGGACATTGAATCGGTTACCAAACAAGGCCAAGTGGCGCTGCGTTATGTGGATAACTTTGGTTTAGTGACCGAGCAATATCCAGCTAACCCGAACGGCTCTGTAGACGGTATTACAGGTCTAACCGCTGCAGGTGGTCGTGTGACTATCATGATGCCTCACCCTGAGCGTGTATTCCGCGCGGTACAAAACAGCTATGTACCGGATGAATGGAGTGAAGATGGCGCTTGGATGCGTATGTTCCGCAATGCTCGTGCTTGGTGTCAATAAACGCGGTTCTATTTATAGAACGCAGTGTTAATTAAAAAAGGCCGCTTTAGCGGCCTTTTTTAATGTAACTTTATTTTAGTTTTACGATCATAGTCGATCCTCAAGTTTGAAATGGAATTCAATATGCGTAATGTATTTTTAGTCTTGGCCATTACCTATTTAACGGGCTGCGCCAGTAATCAACTGGGCGATGTTGCCCATATCGCCTCAGTTGATGACACTCGATCAAGCTCTGCGCTTAAAATCAGTGCTCGATTTAGCCCTTATTATTGCAGTGATTACTTCGCCTACCTTGATTTCTCTATTGAAAACCCCACCTCGAAGTGGCAAAAAATATCTGACCTAGAGCTTGGTTTTCCTTATCAATCCAATGATTTATTTGATGTGGTTACAGGTGAGCGTTTGGCTTTATGGCGAGAAGGGGAGGGCCATAGGCAAAAACTACAGCGTCACAATGACGGGGTGACATCCTTAGCGGTAGCGGGTGTTGGTCTTGGGTTGATGGCGGTGGATAACGAAGCGGCACAAGTTGCAGGGGCGGCATTGTATGCAGGTAATGCGGTGAGCGAGCTGGGCAGTGATATTGCGAGTGATATCAATCGAGTAGAAACCGCAGCCCCGGTGTTTGCAAATTACCTAGTGGGTCGGGACATTGAGGTGCCACCAGGCATGACACGTAAATTTTGGCTGGTTCTTTCGGCGCAAGAGCAAGCCCCTTTAATGGCATCGATTGGCGGTGTGTTTGATGACAGTGAGGGTGTTCAGCAGGTATTTAAGATGCCGTTAGAGGGCTGGGAGAATTGCCAGTGGCAAACAGAGCGTAAAGATTTTCTCCGCTCTCAGCTTGAGCGTAAGAGTGTGAGGCAAAAAGTTTTTGATGTCGGAGGTGTTCAGCGCAATAACTTAAGGCTTAAAATGGCTGCACTGATCAATAAAGAAAATGAGCTGCAGCAGGCTAAGTTAAGTAAACAAGTGCAAAATTAAAACTTATAAAAAAGGCCGCTAATTAAGCGGCCTTTTTGATTGTCTAACTAATCGTTTGATATTAATAGCGCTGAGCTAGGTTCGATTTTTTAGGGTCAGGCTCTTTTGCAGCGCGATAGAACAAGCCCACATTGCCGATACTTTGAATGAGCGTAGAGCGTGTGCTTTTTTCGGTTTGTTTGATCAGCTCGTTTTTCAGGTCGCGATCACCAACGGAATACTTAATTTTGATTAGCTCGTGGTCTTCTAGTGCACGGTCGATCTCGATTAGAACGTTCTCACTTAAGCCGTTACCAGCAACAATAACGATGGGATTAAGCTTGTGCCCAATGGTGCGTAGGGCTTTTTTGCGGTCTTGAGAAAGGGCCATTAATGTATAAATCTCTATATTTGAGTGCAATACGACAATGTCGTGTAATTTGTTCATTATAACAGCTCAAATGCTGCATCGTAATGGCAAATCGTATTTACACGGTTATTCATGATCAAAACTCTGATTTTTAGTAAAAGATCGCCTGCTTAAGGGAACCAGTCGGGTGTATTTACCTCTTATGAGGGATTAATTGGAGGTTTTGGGCTTGTATTTAAGGATATGGCCCCCAGTATGTAGGCTTGTCTGCGCCATTTGATTGAAAGAATCTCTGGCTGTGTCAGCAAAAGCATTACAAGGGGCAAACCAAAAATGGGTTTGGCTCGTAAAAATAAAGCACTTTTACTGGAGTCATGGGCAATTGCTTGCCAAACTTAGTAACTGAAAGTGACTATTAGTGTGAATATGTAGTACTGTTAAGGGTACTGAGAATCAATAAATTAGGGGTTGGACCTTTTCTAAAATGGCAAAGAATTTAATTTTATGGCTCATTATTGCCGCTGTCTTGCTGACAGTCTTTCAAAAGCTTGATTCTCCGGTTTCAAATCAAGAAATCGCATACTCTCAATTTATTGAACTTGTGCAAAACGGGCAGGTTAAAAAAGTCACCATAGCTGGTGCTGCCATAGACGGTGAGTTTAGCAATGGTCAGCGTTTTGAAACCGTGCGCCCTGGTCATGATCCAAAAATGATGGACGACCTTTTAGAGCACAAAGTTGAAGTGCAAGGCAAAAAGCCAGAGCAGCAAAGCATCTGGACTCAGCTTTTAGTGGCCTCTTTCCCTATTTTAGTCATTATCGCTGTATTCATGTTTTTCATGCGTCAAATGCAAGGTGGCGGTGGCGGCGGTCGTGGCCCAATGGCATTTGGTAAATCAAAAGCGAAATTACTTGGCGAAGACCAAATTAAAACTACGTTTGCAGATGTAGCAGGCTGTGATGAAGCAAAAGAAGACGTGCAAGAATTGGTTGAATTCCTGCGTGACCCTGCCAAGTACCAACGCTTAGGCGGTATGATTCCTCGTGGTGTTTTGATGGTGGGTCAGCCTGGTACCGGTAAAACCCTATTAGCTAAAGCCATTGCAGGTGAGGCAAAAGTACCTTTCTTCTCGATCTCAGGTTCTGACTTTGTAGAAATGTTTGTGGGTGTTGGTGCGTCACGTGTGCGCGACATGTTTGATCAAGCGAAGAAACAAGCGCCTTGTATTATCTTTATCGACGAAATCGATGCGGTAGGTCGTAGCCGTGGTGTGGGAATCGGCGGCGGTAATGATGAGCGTGAGCAAACCCTTAACCAGTTATTAGTTGAAATGGACGGCTTTGAAGGCAATGACGGCATTATCGTAATTGCTGCAACTAACCGCCCTGATGTATTGGACCCAGC
>JAGDZK010000019.1:0-84583 GCA_049115935.1 Bermanella sp.
CGGCGCGAAGATGTCTAAATCTCGCGGCACCTTTATTAAAGCGCGTACCTACTTAAACCAATTAGATGCCGAGTACTTGCGTTATTACTACGCGGCCAAACTAAACAACCGTGTGGATGACTTTGACTTAAACCTTGAAGACTTCTCACAGCGCGTCAACTCTGACCTGATCGGCAAAGTGATTAATATTGCATCACGTTGTGCCGGTTTTGTGAAAAAATCAGGTGGTAAGCTTGCGGCTGAATTACCAGATGCACACATCCTTGAAGACGCTGTCGCCAAAGGTGATGTGATCGCCCAGTTTTTTGAAGACCGTGAGTACAGCAAAGCCATTCGTGAAATCATCGCCCTTGCCGATGTAGCAAACGAATACATTCACGAGAAAGAGCCATGGGCCCTTGCGAAACAAGAAGGCAAAGAAGCTGAAGTGCTGGGCATTTGCTCATTAGGCATTAACTTATTCCGCCAGTTGGTGACTTATCTCACACCGGTACTGCCTAACATGAGTGCAAGCGTGGCTCAGTTCTTACAAGTTGACGATCTAAACTGGGATTCACGCAAACAGCCTTTGCTTGATCACGAGATCACCAAGTTCAAAGCACTGATGAGCCGCATCGAAAAAGACAAAGTAGACGCCATCGTTGAAGCTGAAAAAGCCGATGCCGAAGCAGACGCCGCTGCTAATCCAGTCGCCCAAGCCGCAACAAGTTTAAGCGAGCCCCTGGCTGACGAAATCGAATTTGATGACTTTGCCAAAACCGATTTGCGTATTGCAAAAATTGTTTCCGCCGATTACGTCAAAGGCGCGGGCAAGTTATTGCAACTCACCCTTGATATTGGTGAAGGTAAAACCCGCAATGTATTCTCTGGCATTAAGTCCGCTTACGAACCTCAAGATCTGACCGGTAAGTTAACCGTTATGGTGGCCAACCTTAAACCCCGCAAAATGAAGTTTGGTATTTCAGAAGGCATGGTATTGGCCGCAGGCCCAGGCGGAAAAGAGATTTGGTTGCTTGAACCTCACGAAGGCGCTCAGCCTGGTATGCGCGTAATGTAATTTGCTGAAAGTACTTACCCCGATGAATACATCGGGGTAAGTATTGCCCATCATTTATTAACGTCTAAACAATTAACATCTAAACATCAGCCAATTAAGCATATAACACGGTACTTGCCGAGCTGTCTTTGTCGATCGTTAAATCACACACTTCGGTTGAAATTCCCATTTCTGCTAAACGCTCAAAAAACGGTACTGGGTCTAACTCTTCTACATTGGCCATGGTTTTAACATCCCACTCACCACTTGCAATCAGTTTGGCCGCTGCAACCGGAGGCACCCCTGCAGTAAATGCGATGGCTTGGGAATCGATATCGGCATAAGTTACTTCATGATCGCAGATGTTATAGATCAGCAACTCTTTATCCTGACCATCTCGCTTGCCTTTGATTAATGTGCCAATACAGGTTTTACCTTTGTATTTTGGGGCTAAGCTTGCAGGGTCAGGCAAACAGGCTTTCAACATATGCAAAGGCACTACTTTTTCACCGTTGTTCGTGGTCACTGCTTGGTGATTCAATAAACCTACTTTTTCAAATACCTCTAGGCATTTGAGATAGTGATCACCAAATCCCATCCAGAAGCGCACCGTTTCAACACCGGGGATATTTTTAGATAAAGAATGCACTTCATCATGTCCCATTAAATACAACTTGTGTTCACCAACAACAGGCAGATCATATTTCATAGAACGACTATGGTGTGGATAGGTACGCCATTGGCCATCTTCTAAACAACCAGCGTCCTCAATAATTTCACGAAGATTTATCTCAGGGTCGAAGTTTGTTGAGAAATAATGGCCATGATCACCATCGTTCACATCCATGATATCGACGCTTTTGATAGAATCGAACTCATACTTTTGCGCATAAGCACAATATGCATTCACAACACCCGGATCAAAACCACTGCCTAAAATCGCCGTCACACCTTTCTCTTTACATAACTCGCGTTTTTTCCATTCGTAATTGGCATACCAAGGATAAGGGGCGTTCATCACACTATAATCTTCATGCACGGCGGTATCGATATAAGCTGCACCCGTTTCTAAACAAGCATCCAAGATCTGCATATTTACAAATGCGGTACACACATTAATAACGATGTGAGTATCAGTTGTTCGAATCAAACGAACCAACTCATCAGTATGGCTGGCATTCACTTCACGACTATAAAGCTGAAAGTCTTTTGCCGTTTGATAGTTTTTTTTATTCACTGAGTCAACAATAGCATCGCTTTTAGCCACATTCTTAGAAGCCAAGCAAACCGATGCAAATACATCACTACTTTGTGCGCATTTGTGAGCAACTACGGCTCCCACCGCACCTGCACCAACAATAAGTACGTTCTTTTTCATCACTTATCACCTCAAATGTTAAGACAAAAAGTCTCGGAAATCTTCATATGTAAACTCACGGACAACCTGAGTTTTACCATTAATATCTTTATGGCAAATGGCAGGCATTTTTATGCCGTTAAAAAAGTTTTTCTTCACCATGGAGTATCCCGCCACATCCGTAAATATCAGCTCATCCCCTATTGAAATTTTCTGCTTGAAAACATAGGTACCAAATACGTCACCAGCAAGACAAGTACGACCACTGACACGGTAAACAAACTGGCCTTGTTGTAATGCGGCCTCTATATCTTGCTCGGCAATTTTTTGCGCACCCTCTAGTGAAGGTACAAACTGATATACCAATACATCCAGCAAGTGGGTTTCCACCCCTGCATCAACAATCAAAGTCGGCAATTGGTTATCCACTTCATCTAACACTGTCACAACCAAAGACGTAGATTGGGTCACCGAAGCTTCACCTGGCTCTAAATACACTTGTACGTCATAGGTCTTGGCTAATAATTTTAAACGCTCACATAACGCATCCAACGCATAGCCATCACTGGTAAACGCAACGCCACCACCTAAACTCAGCCAATTAAGCTTAGGTAAAATCGCTGCAAAGCGACGCTCAATATCATCTAATTGTTGACTAAGGCTAATGAAGTCATCGTTTTCACAATTCATATGAAACATGACACCATCAATTGCATCGGTAATGTTGTCAGGTAACAAATCGTAACGGACACCTAGCCGTGAATATTTTGAAACGGTATTGCTTAAACCATATTCTGAATGCCCTACTTCTGGGTTTATACGCAAGCCAATTGAACGGCCTTTTTCTTGAACCTGATCTTTGTATTGCTGTAATTGGTTTAAGGAATTAAAAATAACCTTGTCGCAGTACTCAACAATTTCTGGCATTTCATCTTCGCTATAGGCCACACTATAACCGTGGGTTTCACCGCCAAATTTTTCATATCCCAGGCGCGCTTCATACAAACTACTGCTGGTTGTACCCACCATATAGTCCTTCATAAAATCAAACGCACACCAACTAGAAAAACATTTTAAGGCAAGCACACTTTTGGCGCCGCTGATCTCACGCACATAGGCGATACGTTCCATCGCTTTTAGCATACGACTTTCATCAATAAGATAATAAGGCGTGCTAATTTTGATATTGCTCATTTATTTCTCACTCCTTACTATACAACTGCAGATGGCTCTAACTGGGACGATGGACAAAACTGAGATTCTAGTTTTGCCAATGCTTGGCGGTCATGATCAAGTGTGGCGAATACATCTGGACCAAACCATTCCAATGATGCATCCATGTTTTGCCAAGGCACGCTCGAGTGCGTCATCAAATACGCCAAGAAATTTTTGAAGTCGTATTCACCATTAAAGATCGGTGTCATACCTTCGCGACTGCCTGCAGGTGCATAAACATTACTAGGACTAAACACATCAAGCAGATGGCGCTGCGTTATATTTTTAAAATGAAGATGTTTAATAACAGGCGCAAGTTGATCAAGTGCAAATATTGGATCACTGCCCATCTCCCAAACATGAATCACATCAAAATTAATACGCAGCGCAGGATGATTCACCTCTTCAATTAATCGAAGGGTAGATTCAAGCGTGTCTGCCAAAGTATTAGGATGCGTTTCAACCACAAGATCAATCCCATGGTCAGCGGCTATTTTGCAGTATTCGCGTAAGCGCTGGGTATAAGCTGCCCGCTCCTGCCCACCCACTTGCGCACTGGGTTTACTACCAGAGAAAGTACGCAGTTTTTTAGCGCCCCAAAATCCAGTGATCGCACATAGGGACTTAGCGCTTTCTAAAGAAGCATTGAGATCACCATCTAATGGCAAATAATCACTAACCATGGATACCGACAACCCCTGATCAAGCAGCCTCTCAGGGGTAAAATCCGGTGAATTTTTAAGATTTTTTGCATGTACTCCCCACAGTTCAATCGAGTCAAACTGATGCGCTTTTGCCCAATAGGCAATGCGCTCCAGTGATATCAACTGATGTCGAAAGGAAATGGTGCAGACGGAATATTTCACGGATGAGCCCCTTCTAATTGCGTAGTATCAGACGATTGAAGCACCTTACTTGCCCATATTGCTTTCACTTCAAGTAAGCGTTGCTTCAGTTTGAATTCCCTTTCATCTTGTTGATCTAATAATTGAAACACTTTTTCAGCAAACGCATCTTTTTTTGTCATGGAAAGTTTCATGGCATTAAATTGAATCAGCTTATAAGTTTTTGCTAGCTCATCAATTACATCACACCAATCATCGAACTCTGGTTCTGGTAATGCTAACTCACGCCAGAAAAACGCAAAGCCATGTTCATAAGCGTATTTACGTGGTGACATGACAGGCACCTCCTCTACCGCTTTGATCAAGTTTTCCAGCGGTAACGGCTCGCCATTTTTATCTTCGCCTTTTACATGTGCGCTGATGATTTCACGAATCATGTCCGTCACTGGATTGGCATTTCGCACAACAGACGCTTCAAAAAACGCATTAATTTCTTCGACAGGAGTTGGCCGAGCACCGTTTTCATAAAACACATAACCGCCAGATACCGTTGGCTGAGCAACTGCATTTAAAATTCGGTCTTTGTTAAACACCCCTTCCCAGCGATAGTCCGGATCATACATAAACCAAAGATCCGGATTATTAGTTGGCCCAAGCATCACATAATGAGGGAAAGGGTCTTTATTAAACTCATTTTCACGTTCTGGCAGATGAAACATATCCAGCATGACTAAGATGTGCTGACCCTGCTCTCGATTGCGAACCAAAGACTCTAACGTTGCCAGGTTTTTCTCCTTGCTAGCTTGTTTGTCATACCAAGGTTGAATTGGCATACCATACAAGCGTTCATACCAGTTAAAGAAAATATCGTGATTGATATTTTCATCGTGATAGTTCAATACAAAACGATCATCAACATAGGCGTTCGCATCAGAAACAGCAAAATACAAAATACGATGATCCAGCTCTGGAAAACGCTTTACTATCTCAGCTAAATTACTGGCCACGCAGTGGATCTTAACGTCTTCATAAACTTCAAGGCCTTTTTCATATGCAGGAAGGTTTTGGCCTTTATATAAAGTATCGGCAACCGCACGGACCGTTTCAAAATCCTCATTCATTAAGGCACTTTCATCTATCGCAATCTCGTGCTCCACTTCAAGCAACATCAGCATGTGCAACACCATAGATGAATCCAATGCCAGATCTTCTAATAATCGAGCATCGCTATGGAATTTATCAATATGAGGGTGAGACATGCTTTCACTGAGCACTTTAAAAATAGCTTCAACAATTTGTTCTTTGGTCATCATAATTTATTAATCTAAATATTTATTCTTCGTTTAGAAACACAGGCACGCATACCTGTACTGACTATACCTTTTCCAAGCTAGCCTAGAGCCAGTGTTTTACGGCTCACCTTTCCGTTAGGTAAGCGATCTATTTTTTCAACTTGTGTAATGTGAAGTGGCACTTGATACTTATTTAAGTACTGACTACACCAAGTACGAATTTTTTCAGCTGCAATATCTTGCTGCGAAACAAACTGCAAACACACTTGATCATTGCCAAAACCATGACTCTTTTTAAACACCACGGCATCACTCACATCTGGCATATCCATTACCACTTTTTCTACTTCGGCTGGATACACATTCAGGCCTGACACATTAATCATTTCATCAATTCGAGAAATAAAATGCAGTCGATTATCATCATCTAAAAATCCTAGATCGCGGGTTGCGACAATCCCGTTAGTTTCTGTGGTCACGACAATCTCTTGTGAGTCCTCTCGGGAAGAGCCCGCATTAACCGCCAAATGCGGCAATGGCACGCCCTGATCATGTATGGACTTAATATCGCCACCTAAAGCAATGCAGCCAACTTCAGAACAGCCATACTGTTGATATAATTTTTCACATTTTTTGGCGGCTTGCTCCAACCAGTTCGCTTGCATCAAGGTCCCAGAAGTCATAATGGCATGAATCGGTTGTTCCGCTTTCACCATCATGGTGATCGTAGTAATCAACGCTGGAGATGAATACAAAATAGGTAACGTGGTTTCTCGCACCTTATTAATAATGTATTTCGGATTAAAATTCGTAATAATCACAGGCTCTGAACCACGCTTAATACTGGCTAAAATACCGCAGATCAAACCGTAAGAATGATTAACCGGACACGCTACAACGGCTGTCATTTTTGCTAAATCTGTAAAATGCTCAATGTAGTTTTTCAGTTCGATATCAATGCTCACCCAAGTACGATCAATACACTTAGGATCACCCGTTGTGCCCGAACTCATTTGCACCAATACAGGCTCGATATCGTCTTCGTGATCGCTTATTTTTTCGAAATTTGATAACAGTTCGTCCATGGAATCAGCCATTACTTGATAATGGCTGCCACTAAGCTTTGCTCGCCTAATTAAAGCTTCTTTTGGGGTGCCTGCAGGCAAAGGAAATACCGATATGCCTTGATCACGAGCATAAAGACACAAGGCGACCCACACCGCCGCATCATTAATGCAAACGGTAATGCGCTTACCCTTTGCGCAACCTAAAACATCATGCTGCTTAAACGTTTGATAGCATTGTTCGAAATAATGTTTGTCAAAATAATCATCATTAAGATAAATCATATTTAGCCTTTTATACTTTCGCGTTGGATTCAGTTTGATGTAACACACTTGCTTCAGCCGTTTCTGCTAACGGGTTGCTTACGGTATGCTCGAAATAATCTAAGGTGCCGCCATTTAATATTTTTTTCTTAAGCAGCGACTCAACAATAATGCTAGGACTACCAGCACCAAGGCGATCTATGCGTGCAGGATCGGTAATGCCAGATTGACGATAATCATCAAGATGATTGCGCACGTTATTCCAAAACTGTGTTTCTGGGTAACCTTGATAACGCTCTAATAAAAATGATAAATCCGCTAGGTTAAGCACATAAACCGTATCCATATAGAGTTCACGTAGTTCATCAATATCAGACATACTGAAACCTTCATCTAATGGGATGGTTTCAAAATAAGAATCTGTTTCAGCGAGTTTTGGCAGGTGACTAGGACACTTTAAATAGTCTTCGACGTATTCCATGTCCTCATGAAAATCTCGTAAGACAATACGATGAGGCCAGCCGTTTTTGTGGGTTAAAATTAAATTTTGGCAATGGGCCTCAAAGGCCACACCGTTATGAACCAGCATGTGCCAAATAGGTACCAGCATTACTTCTAATAAACGATTCACCCATGGGTCAACGCCATAGCGCTCTAACCAGTCAGCAATAAAAGGTCGATTATCGGACTCAACCACCATAAGTGCCGTAAACGGAATAGCCTCTTCATCCTGCTGCAATTTATCAACCACGCTTTCGCGAAATATAGCGCCCACCAAGCCATCCATTTCTTTGGCTTTTATTTTGTCTTGTGGCTTATAAAGCAGGCCTGCGTATTCACTTAATAGCAGCAACTTTCCTTCGCGCTGTAGGTATTCATCTTTCGCCACTACTTCTTGTAACCAAGTCGATATGGCAGGCGCTGTACAAACAAAATGATCTTGCAGGTTACGATGAGAGGATGTGCTCACTAAATTTAATGGTATTTTCACATTGGCTTTTTCAGGATGACTCACATTCACCAATGTACGTAATGATTGCGTGGCCTGGTAAAAATCACCCGCACCACCTAATTCAATCATCTCACCCCTAGCAATAGCATCGGCCAATCCACGATTCCAAATGGCTTCTAACTGCCACGGATGAATAGGCATCAATGAGTAAGTCAACCAGTTTTTACCCATTGCTTCTAATCGTTTACTGAGCATTAAAAACTGATCTTTCCCTAATTCGTCCACCCAAAAATCAATACTTGCACGTGGATAGTTTTGATCAACATACTGAGATTGGATCGCCAACCATTGCAACTGAAATGATCCTGCCGCCTCTGGCCCGTATTGAATATGGTCCTGCAAAGTAAAACCGGTTCTGGCTTTAAAACTTGGATGGTATAAGTGACCTTCGGTAATGGCCGATTCCAGTTGTGCAAAACTGAGTTCACGTCTTGGTTTTTTATTATGATCTAAATACTGAGTATTCCATCGGCAAAGCGCTATGGTTTGCATCAATTCACCCAGCACCCGCACTTTGGTGTCTGAGTCTGTATCTAAATGGCAAATAAGCTCTTCAATGCGACATTCGCGAAAATCATTACCATCAAGCACTTGAACAGAGCCATCGGCTATTCGGATTCGCTGAAAGATTCTGCGAGCACCTATACATCTAAACGTTTCACCACCCATAGCAAACGTATAAATACTATCGAATACACCATCAAAATTTTTGAATTCTGCATGCAGATCATCTTGAGGTTTTAAACGCTCCTCAGATTCAAACTGAACAATTTCTTCGTATAAAAGTGCGTCTACAAATTGCCGCACCACCCGTTGCTCTTGCTCATCAGCCCTTTCAGGGCTTTGTATATATTGGGCATGCTCAGGGCAAAATTGTTCAGCGATCTGCCGCAAAATTGTATCTTTATGGAGGCTAGCCATAGACTGCACCACGCTCACTTTTGTCATTTTCTATAAGGCCTTTGTGCTCTTTACATCCTGAAAATAATGGATTCGAAATGGTGGAATAAACCGTGTGCTCCATGCCTTCCTGCAATTCATCAATGTTATTAACGCGAGCTAAAAGATTCGTTTTGTAATCTAATCGCTCATTATTTAAAATGTAGTGAATAAAATCTTTACCGACACCCTGCATATTTTTACGCATCATCAATAAGTATTCGCGACAACGTTGAAGTAAAATATCCTCATCAACCAAACCATCCGCCCCTAAACGATATATCACTGCAAATAATTGATTTACGAATACGTAGTAAGATATAGCTGTAAAAATTTTGTCATCGTCATAAAAAATATTGGTAAGGTTAAGCTGATCGCCTACTTTAGAAAGCTCGGACTCAAAACGCTCAGATAAATAAAAACCTTGATTATCTCGATAGTAATAACAACTCGGATAACCCCCTGAGACATCTAATAAACTGTTTTGCTGATGGGCTTCCAGTGCAATGCCATAGCCATCATAAAGAGACAATATTGATTCAATGGCACAGTGCCAATATTGATCAAACCAATCCATCGCCACCTGACTAGGCGCACGACTTTCTTTTACGGCTAGATCTAAAATAAGCGTTCTAAGTAAACTAGATCCAGCTGAACCATCCACATTGGGAATCGGGTCTTGCACTAATGTCAGTATTGAACAAATGCCATTGCCCTTATTTTGCGTAAATGGGTTACGCCGTAATACCACTTCAAAGCCAGAATCTATTTGATGATCAGCAGGATGATTAATGGTGATGTACGCAGGATCATCCACCATTTTAAATTGAGGATACTTAGCCAGGAATCCAATGTGGCTTAGGTAGCGTTCAATGACCATTCCATCTTCTAACTCACGTCGCTTATTGGTACGCAGTGAATTAGTAATTTTTACTGGAATAGAAAGTTTCACCATCCACGGGGAGGTTTCATTGGCTACTGTTCTAACGGAAGACGTGGCGGTATATTCTTCTCCCAATTCACCAAGATAGCTTAAGCGCCCTTCTTTTATTAAAGCCTTCACCCAGTCCTGTGAAAGTAGATGAGGCGCCTGCAATGGATGAACCGGCACCAACACATGATCATCAACCAACTTTAATGAATCATGACGACTCACTTCAGTAAATATAATGTCACTAGCACCTTGAGCTAATGAAGAGCCTTCTTTAATCAAGGATTGATCAGCAGAAAAATAATGTAATTTAAAGCGGCCACATAACTCTGGGGAATAAAACGCTTGCTGCCAAAATGCAATACCCTGCTGACTCTTTGGCGTTGGGTGTAACCAATGACCATACAAAATAGATTGTTCAGAGTGAATAAAGTCACAGCTGTTTAATACCGCATCACCAGCACGCTGACTTAAAAAATGCGCCATGGTTTGATAACTACCCAGCAGACGACTTAATAGCTCAACTTCATTCACTCTTATTGCATCGGCTACTTCAACATCAAGTGTGATTTGTGTTTGTCGCTGATATATCTGTCGAACCAATGCCATTAACAAATACATTTTGTCGGCTAATTGCCAAGGTGTATTGCGCCCCTCAGTGGATTCGTTACAGACATAAACCCCATGAAAATGATGGCGCCCTACTTTCGATTTATAGGCCACATCCATGACAATCCATTGATGACTCTCAGGCAAACGCAGCTGTAACACCTCGCTGCCTTTTAACGCGTAAGGAAAATCCGACAACGTTAAAAACTGATATTTAGAACTACAGGTTCCAGAATCAATTTCACGCAAATAAGCATTAATAAAAGCGTTGAATGATGCGTACTCAGCAATGTCGTTTGCTGCAAATTTCATATGAACCCTAGCTCAGCAATTTCCATGTGGGACCATTATACACACTAAATACGATTGATTATCATTTTATTTAGCATTTACCCTAAGATTTTGATTAAGTTTTAGTTAAATAGGTACATTTATCTAAAATCGAGAAAAAATATCTAAGACTAAAGGACTAACAAAAAAGAAATGGCGCTGTCGTTAATAAGCAAACAGCGCAGAGTGGATATTATTCGAATGATTTTTTAATTAATAAAGCGGGCCGATAATTAACAAAAAATATCAACGCAAACACAAACGCTAGTGCTTCTGCTATCGGTACGGCGTATAAAAAACCAATATCAGGCAACACTAAGCTGAGTAATAATACAAACCCTATGGGTAAAATTAATGAGCGTAACATGGCAATAATACTGGAATGAACAGCCTGCTCTGCCGAGGTCAGGTAAGCACAAATAAGAACATTAAAACCATTAAACAAAAAAATAGGCCAAATGATGTGCAAATAATTCTGTGCTAATTGACGGGCCTGTTGGGCATCATCCTCAAGGAAAAATCCAACGATCCCCTCTTGAAAAATGAATAGCAACATCACCAATACAACACTTAACGTAGCAATTGATATTGCAGCGATGCGCATAAATCCTTTAACCCGATCAATCCGTTGTGCACCGAAATTTTGCCCTAACAGAACATGCATGGCATCGATAATGCCGTAGTACACCATTAAGCTGATATAAATCAGATAATTCACCACACTGAATGCAGCAATCCCTTCGACACCACTGTGTCTACTAATCACCCAATGAAAAACCAGAATAACCAGACCAATAGAAAATTCATTAATAAACTCAGAGAATCCATTAAAAGCACTAAAGCCCAATTCTTTTATTTTAAAAACAGGCCAACTCAACTTAAGATTATTGTGACCTAAAAAAAAGTAGCTTGAGATGTAAGCTAACTGAATAACTTGCGCAATTAACGTCGCCCAAGCAGCCCCTTCAATCCCCCACCCAAACTGGCCAATAAATAACGCATCAAGCCCAATATTAATTAATGCTCCCAACATCAATGCATGCATGCCTAGCTCAGGCTTATTGTCTGCCCGTATAAAGTAATACATCACCAGACAGGCCAATTGCACAATGGTAACAAAGCAAAAGACCTCAAAATAACTTTGCATCAACGGATACAGTGATGAGCTCGCACCTAATGCGGCAAAGAGATATTCACTAAATAGAAGGGATAAAGGTACCGCCAGAATCGCAACACCCAACACAACAAATAAAACTTGGCTAAACAATGATGATGCTAACGCATATTTTTTCTCACCTATATAAATACTTGCCTTAACCGAACCGCCCACAGCAAACATCAGCGCAATACCGAACAACAATGCAAAATACGGCATCAACAAGTTCACCGCTGCTAATGCATTTGCCCCTAAATAATTACCAACAAAAAAACCATCTACAACACTGGCAGTGGATATAGCCAATAAGCTCAATGTAGAAGGAATAACAAAGCGAAAAAAAGTCGCCAACAAGGGACCCTTATCAGGGGAATACTCGATCGATTTTTTACTCATAACATCTCATAATATTTCACAAAAGTAGAAGTGGATCCCCGATCAAAGCGCTTCGCGCGTCGGGGATGACGTTTTTTGGTTGAGGATTGATCCAGTCTTATTTGTGAGAAAGCAGTGGTTACACCTTTGTTTTTCTTAATAACGCATATGGCAAACCCAAGTATTCATCGCGCAATCCAGCCCACTCATTGATATTTACCGTAGATAAGTTGACTCCGCAATAACTTGTTATCGTCAATGCCAGACTATAATCCTGCCCTAAACTAAATAAACCAATTGAACAACGCTCTGCTACGAATAAAGGTAAAATACAAGGTAGCGAGAGCTGTATATTTAAAACCCTACCCTTCTCAAATTCAAATCGCACTTTATTAAGTGGCACCGTAATACCCAGTCCACTTGCTTTGAGATAAGATTCTTTTAACGTCCACAGCTGGGCAATACGCTGACTCTGTTGTGTACCAGTCAGTTTAATTAAATCAGTACATTCACCTTCAGAAAAATAGCGTTTCGCCAGCGCTAAACTAAAAACCGGGCGATGTATGCATTCAATATCAACTCCTAGCTCCAACTTCTCGTCTTGCCCCACCGCGATCGCCAGTACCACCAGTTCTTCGCTGTGGGACAGGTTAAAGTGAATATCTAAATAGGATAATTCATCACCCAGCCTAGGTTTACCTTGCTCATCCGTCACAAACACCCATTCATGGGGTTGCACTGCCGGCACTTGCTTTGATAACTGACTGCGCAACAACGCTCGGGCCAACAGAAACTGACTAGCCTGCTGTTTACTGACAAATCGCCCATAGCGTGTTTGTTCTTCTGAGCTCAGCCAGGTGAAAATATGCGCCGAAAAGTGCTTATCATCCAGCAGCTCAAGAGACGCATAATGCAATTGAATCAAAGGGTTTGATAATGTTGTACCCATGTATTTTGAATATCTAAATCAAATCAAAACCAGGCTCTTCAATCACTTTGAATGGCAAGCCATGTTGATTCATATTTTCCATAAATGGATCTGGGTCCATCTGCTCAATATTCCACACACCGTCTTGCATCCATAGACCTTCGCACATTAACTTAGCACCAATCATGGCTGGCACCCCTGTTGTGTAGGAGATCGCTTGTGACTGCACCTCACCATAACAGTCCTGATGGTCTTTGATGTTATACACATAAACCGTTTTTTCTTTGCCATCTTTAATACCGCGCACCACACAACCAATGCAGGTTTTGCCTTTAGTGCGAGGCCCTAATGTGGACGGGTCAGGTAATAATTCTTTTAAAAATTGAATCGGCACGATTTGTTGCCCATTAAATTCGATAGGCGCAATACCCGTCATGCCAACATTTTCTAACACTTCCAGGTGTTTAAGGTAACTATCACCAAAACTCATCCAGAACTGTGCACGTTTAATCGTTGGGTAGTGTTTGGTCAATGACTCAAGCTCTTCGTGATACATACGGTAGATATTGTAAGTACCCACGTCATCAGGGCATGCGAATTCTTGCTTGGTCGACATGGCAGGGGTCTCAACAAATTTGTTATTTTCCCAGTGTCGACACTCGGCTGTCACCTCACGAATATTTATTTCCGGATTGAAATTCGTCGCAAATGGATAACCATGATCGCCGCCATTTACATCAATAATATCCAGGTAGTGAATTTCATCAAAATAATGTTTGGCAGCATACGCGGTGAACATGTTAGTCGCACCGGGGTCAAAACCCGAACCCAATAGCGCCATCAGGCCCGCTTGTTTGAATTTATCTTGGTATTCCCATTGCCACTTGTACTCAAACTTTGCTGTATCAAGCGGCTCGTAATTGGCCGTATCAAGATAATGCACCTTCATTTCTAAGCAGGCATCCATAATAGTTAAATCCTGATATGGCAGCGCCACATTGATCACCATAAACGGATCATGCTTCTCAAATAAACGCACAAGATCAGATACACTATCGGCATCAACCTGATCTGTTTCAATATGGCGATCATAGTTACTCTTAATTTGCTTGGCGATGTCGTCACACTTACTCTTGGTGCGACTAGCCAATACTATTTCGCTGAAAACTTCCGGTAGCTGGGCACATTTATGGGCAACCACCTGACCAACCCCTCCCGCACCAATAATCATTATTTTTTTCATAACAGACTCCTCTAAGATTTTCCCTAAACAGTTTCTTTAAACTTTTAAAGTAAATGGTCTTTCTCGTAATAGGTGTAGCCTTGCATACTGGCATTAAACGTATTCATCATTTGCTGGCGCTCGCGAGCACTGATACGACCTTCATTCACCGCCGCTTCTAATTTATTGCGGTAGCGTAATTTCATTTCCCATGGCTGGTATTCCACATAACCCAAAACATCCTCAATGGTGTCTCCATGATTTTCTTTGACGAATTCATATCCGCCCCCGTCACGCAAACGAATACTGGCCACATTGGTATCACCAAATAAATTATGCAGATCCCCAAGGGTCTCTTGATAAGCACCAACCAAAAACACCCCCATGTAATACTCCTCAGATTCTTTTAACGAATGCACAGGTAAGGTCGGTTCGTACTCACGGTCCTTGGAAATAAAGCGATCAATTTTGCCATCACAATCACAAGTAATATCCGCTAATACAGCGCGTCGATCTGGGATTTCAGTTAAACGATGGACAGGCATAACAGGAAACATCTGCTCAATGGCCCAACTATCAGGCAATGACTGAAACAAACTAAAATTACCATAATAAATATCCGCCAGAGATTCATCGAAGCCTTCCAGCTCCTTTGGAATTTGATCCAACTGTGGTAATAACGATTTGATATCACGCAGAACTTTTAAAAATAAATTTTCTGCCTCAGCACGGGTACGCAAACCTATTTGGCCCCGCTTAAATAATTCACGTACTTCATCTCTGTAATAATGTGCATCATTAAAACACTCTTGTACTCGGGCGGGTTTTAAGTACTCAAAGATACCCCGCATGTTATCCAACAGCTCATGCCCTTTATTCTCTAATGTCTTTATCTCAATAGGTTCAAAACGAGTTGCGTCTAAAATATTAAATAATAAAATGGATGAGTACGCGACAGTCGCTCGGCCGGACTCGGTTACGATCGTGGGATGAGGAATGCCATAACCGTCAAGCGTCGACATGATGGTTTCCACCACATCTTCACAGTATTCATCTAAAGAATAATTTCGGCTTTGACTTTCTTGCGAGTGCGCACCGGTATAGTCAACCGCCAACCCACCACCTAGATCGATAAAGTTCATGGTTGCGCCTTCGTGACACAAATCTGCGTAATAACGACACGCTTCGTTAACACCACCGCGGATATCACGAATATTAGGTATCTGAGAACCTAGATGGCAATGCAACAACTGCAGGCAATGCAGCATTTCATTGTCTTTTAATATATCGACCACTTGAATAATTTGGCTAGCAGACAACCCAAAAACACTACGATCACCACTGGTGGAATTCCAATGACCACTCACCTTAGAGGTCATTTTTGCACGCACACCAATCAACGGCTCAATACCCAAAGTCTTGCTGCGTTCAATAATAATCGGTAACTCTGCCAAGGCCTCAATCACCACAAAACAACGAGTACCCAACTTTACTGCTTGCAATGCCAGATCAATAAACTCCTGATCTTTATAGCCATTACAAATCAACATTTGCTCACTGTTACTATCTAACGTTGATAAAGCGGCGATCATTTCTGGTTTACTGCCCACCTCAAAACCGTAATCGTAACGCGCTCCAAATCGAGCGACCTCTTCAACAATTTGAGCTTGTTGATTCACTTTTATGGGAAACACTCCTCGATATGTCCCTTGATAGCCCAGCCGTTCTATTATGTTTTTAAAAGTTTCATTCAAATGACTAATGCTATGATCAATGATGTTTTCAATACGCAACAAGGCCGGCATGTGTAAATCTCGATCTCGCAAGCCTTGTATCACATCCATTAATGACAACCCTATAGCAGCAGGATCCTTAGGGTTGTTAATGACAACATCCCCTTTATCACTGATATCAAAATATCCATTACCCCAATTTTTTATCCCATAGGTATCTCGTGCTTGTTCGATACCCCATTGCGCCTGCTGATCTATTTTCACATCACTACCAATTCGAATCGTTATGCTTTATTATCGATAATGATAATGGTTTGTATTTAGATTATCTAGCTATTAAGTTGTGTTTTATCACCCCTTTACCATTAAATCAGTGCAAATGGGTGTTTATAGCGACCAATCAAACACAATTAATGATCATTAATTATTTATAAAACCATGTGCCCCTTCATTGGGGCCGCTGTACGTCACTCTTGATTCGTACAAAAGACGATTAAATACATTTGCCCTGAGAGACATAACACCATGAAGGCCGCACTCACAAACGACTGCCAAGCACTACCCACTGATAGCTCAAGAATTAAAGTACTCGATTTCTATCGCGGCATTTGTGTCATGTTCATGCTAATCGTGCATTTTCTTTATTTTTATGGCGCACCAGAGTTCACTAAAAGTATCATCGGCTCATCGTTTGAACTATTAACCATCTGGACGGTGGCCACTATCTATTTATCTTCTGTGCTTATCCTGTTAACACCAAACGCAACGGGTACTCAGCATATTCAGCGAATCGTATTTCTTTTCGTTTTTGGCTACGCATTAATACTAGGCTGCGTACACGGGCTCAAAATGCCATTAGATATTACCCATGAAGTTTTGCTTTTTAGTGTTTGCTGTTTCGTATTTTTGATGGGGATCTTTATTGCTCTGGCCGGCAGTAAAAACTTATCACTGTCGATTAAACGGGGTGTTATCTTATTTTTAGCTGGCTATGTATTGAATTTTTTTCGAAGCTCCCTGCCTATGTGGCTTTCATTAGAATTCGGTTTGGTTACCCAAGAAGAACTAGGAGATGGCAACCCAGTCTATGAGTTGTTGGTGGTTGATATTTTGCAATTTGCAGGCATCGCTTTTATTATTTGCAGCCTGCTACATCATTACTTGCCCAAGCCCAAATATTGGCTGCTTATCGCGCTTGTAATTGCGTTTGTTTCTCCCTATACATGGGACATGTATTCAGGAAATATTATCATCGATGAAGTATTAAAACTGTTCGCTGGCAATATAGTCGAAGGTGCATTTTTCCCGCAATTCCCTTGGTTAGCCTACGCGATTTCGGGCATGGCGTTTGGTCATTGGTTAAAACAAGCGGATGACTTAAATGTCTTTTTGAAAAAATCCGCTTGGTTTAGCCTCGCTATCACCTTAGTGGGTATTGGCATTATTTTTACAAACTTTGACTACCACGTGGGGGAATCCATGCGCGCAGGGCCTGGTGGCGTTATAGCCATCAGCGGCTTCACGGCGCTTACTATTTTCTTATTTAACATTATTATTCAAAAAGTCCCTCACAATCCCATATTCAGTTTTTGGTACACATGGAGCAAACACATTACTACGATATATGTGATCCATTGGCTCATCATTGGTTGGGGGTTAATGTATTTTGGTTTTCGATCGCTCACTGGAGTAGAGTTCTTAGTGGCGTTATTCGCGCTCTATATTCTCACTCACTTTTTATCGATACGCTGGGTTAACTTTAAATCTAATCAAAAAAAATAGCACAGTATCAAGCAGATGATTATGACCCTCTTTTTACAGCAGAGACATTTACTTTAGAAAAACACATAAAAAGTATCTCAACTTTGCCGTAGATTACGGTCACACACCCTTTTTTTGGGTGGCTTCACAAGTATGCAGCTACCCCGACTTTTTACTGAATTTTTTAATATGACAACACTTAAAACCGCGTTAATTCAACAAAGTAAATCAACCGACTTAAACACCAACTTCACCGAAACTCTGGCGGCTATTCAAAAAGCAGGCGATGCGGGTGCAAAACTCATTGTATTACAAGAGCTGCATCGCTCACTGTATTTTTGTCAGCAAGAGGATGTGAATGCGTTTGATCTTGCAGAAACCATTCCCGGCCCATCTACCGATGCTTTGAGTAAATTAGCTAAATCACTCAATGTGGTCATTGTTGCATCACTTTTTGAAAAGCGTGCAGCGGGCATATACCACAATACCGCCGTGGTACTGGATGCTGATGGCAGTATTGCGGGCAAGTATCGCAAAATGCACATTCCAGATGACCCAGGGTTTTATGAAAAATTTTATTTTACACCAGGCGATATGGGCTTCGAGCCGATTCAAACCCATGTTGGTAAATTAGGCGTTCTGGTTTGCTGGGATCAATGGTTTCCTGAGGCGGCTCGCTTAATGGCGTTAGCCGGCGCAGAAATATTAATCTACCCTACTGCTATTGGTTGGGATCCACGAGATGATATAGCCGAACAAAAACGACAACTTGATGCTTGGGTCATCAGTCAGCGAGCCCACGCTGTAGCAAATGGATTACCTGTACTAAGCTGCAATCGAGTGGGCCATGAAACTGACCCAGGGCCAAGCGGCGATATAAACAAAGCAGGCCCAGGCACCACTTTTTGGGGGCATAGTTTTATTACTGGGCCACAAGGTGAGTTTTTAGCCGTGGCCAGTGAAGATAAAGAAGAAATTCTTTATGCCAATGTGGATTTAAATCACGGCGAAAATGTACGCCGTATTTGGCCGTTTATGCGAGATCGCCGCATTGATCATTATCAAGACTTGTTAAAAATTTATCGTGATGACTAAGCCTTTTGTAACATCACTAACAGTATTTTAAGTCTGCTTCTAAATTCATCAAACGTGTTAAAGGTTATTATCCATGTCAGCAGATCTGCCTTACCAATTAACCGTCAGCCAAAGCCAGCGCATAAGCCCCAATATGCAACGGGTCACCCTGCAAGGAAAAGACCTAGCGGGTTTTCCCACGGGTCATGAAGGTAGCTACATCAAACTTTTATTTCCAAATGGAGGCGATGACAACGTTATTATGCGTACTTACACAATACGCAACTTCAAGCCATGCGATTTGTCACTTGACATCGATTTTGTATTGCACGGCGATACAGACAAAGACTCAGGGCCAGCGTCCACTTGGGCGGCCAATACCATACCCGGTGACACCATACAGATGTTTGGCCCAGGTAAAATTAAAACCGCGTCCTTAGAAGCTGATTGGTTTTTATTCGCGGGAGACATGACCGCGCTACCTGCTATCAGCTGTCAGCTCGAACAACTGCCTGCTAATGCAAAAGGTTATGCCGTTCTTGAAATTAATTCTGAGCAAGATCAACAGCCTCTTATTAAACCTGAAGGCATCGATATTGTGTGGGTCACAAATCCACATTCAGATACAGACAATACCGTATTAAGTGATGCGGTAAAAACACAACCCTGGTTATCTGGCACCCCTGCTATTTGGGCGGCCTGCGAATTTACTAATATGCGCTTATTACGTGCCTACTTTAAAAAAGATAGACAGGTTTCACGAGATCATCTCTACATCAGTAGTTACTGGAAAATTGGGCAAACAGAAGATAAACACAAAATCATTAAAAAACAGGATGCTGCAACCGAAAACACACAATAATAATACAAGTGCTATTCTCATAAAAAAGCCTGTGCTGATTGACTCAACACAGGCTTTTTATTAACAATCATAATTTATTTACGACGAAACGGCTGACGCTGCCAGTAATACAAACTTCGCCATAACCATTCAACAGGGCCAAACTTTAGTTTATCCATCAATATTTTACCGATAAACAACTGAAACACCCACATACATAAAACGATCATAAGTTGTTGCAGCATGTCTAACTCCAACGCTCTAGCGTTTAAAAATAATGGATAAAAGATCAGCACAGATATAACCGTTTGCAAAAGGTAATGCGTCAACGCAGCACGCCCAATGGCTTGCAATCTAACTTGTAGCCACATTAATTTATTGGACTGACTCCATAACACAATTATTCCAATGTAAGACATGGCCTGCAAAAGTGACGCTAGATTATTTAAATCCACCACCACATCAAAAGCAACATCAAAGAATATACCCAAACCCTGCAATGCCAAGCCCGCAAGCAACCCCCAAATAGCCCAGCGACGATAAATCTTATTAGAAGATTGACCTAGAATATAACCCACCTTATACAAGGCCATGCCGGTTAGCATGTTGGCCAAAGAAAGCGTGAAATATTTAATAAATTTTAAGTCATCAAAACTAAAGCTTGCATTAATAGTAGTATTATCGCTGGCATAATAATATTCGCTCAGTGCTGGCCCTATTAATAAAATACACGCTGCATATAGAGGTACACTAAGACAAATCAGCGTCTTTGCTTGTAAGGTTCGAAGTGGATACAACAAAAACCCAGACAACGCATATACAAATAATATATCGCCATACCAAACCACAAGATGTAACGCACCAATAATCATTAACCAAAAATTACGTCGGTAAAACACACTGAACGAATTTACACCTTTTTGATCCAATTTTTCTGTTATCAAAATAATGCTAGCACCAAACAAAAACGAAAACAGTGTCATCATTTTCTGTGAAAATAGCGCTTGAACCAGCGAATAACTGGTCAACATAAAGTGACCATATAAAAATTCACTAAGACCATTATTCATTGTGGGAACAAACTCACCTAACTGCTGGTAAAATTCAATCTGACCCGCTTGTGAATAGGCAAACAATGTAATATTGATCACAAAAATACCAAGCAGAGCCACACCTCGAATCAAATCTAACTGGACGATTCTCATACGTTTTCTTCAACCTCCTTTTTATTCGCAATAGTGCCTGTTCGTTTCACTTATTGGTTAATCACGGCTTTGAGTTCTAGCGGATATATCGTCTGCTTTTACGCATATAGGCCCAAACTCACCAACTTAAGATGTAAATATCTTCAGGCAGTAAAGTCGAAATAAGCCCTTGATCATACCCCATTAAGCTATATGATACGCATTCTCATTACTATTACTATTGATTTTAGACAATGGACTTACAGATCAGGAGATTTGCCATGCCAATCAGTGTTTTTTTAATCTGGCCTGCACTGCATGTAATGTACGGCTTGAAAGAACATAGAAGCCATAAAATTCCTGACAAAAGACGCATCATCGGCAGAGTTTTATTGGGTATTTCGGCTGGTTTAACCGGGGTTTTATTGGGGTTTGAACACGGCTTCTTTATTTGGTTATTTGCATTAATGGCGGCAGCCATGATGTTTGTCCAGCTTAGAGTTTGGCAGCCAAGGTCAATCTACTTTATTACAGGTCTTTGTATGTTAGGGGCTATTTACCAGGGAATTGATTATGTTTTCTAACATTATTCGCAGCACAGCCAGTCGCAATGTTGCCGCATTACTTGGCAGCTTTTTAGCAACCGTGGCGCTGACCATTGCCATCACCCTACTTTGGCCATTTGGTAGCCTTGTGGAACAAGTATTAGCCGGCGGGGTGTTTTTCTTTATCTTTTGGGCCTGTGTTTTTTACTGGGCCATTTTAGCAAAAGATGGCCTGCAAGCTTGGACGAGAATTTTAAGCCTAATAATACCCGCTCTTGCGATTGATGTTATTCGCTTAGCCAGTTGAGAATCACCATGAAACAACACACCCATAAACGCCTTTATGATACACATGCCTGGGTTGGTATCCTCTCAAGCATTTTGCTTTTTATCGTGACCTTCTCTGGAATACCGGCCCTGTTTGAGCATGAACTAGGGTACTGGCAGTACCCGGCTTTTGGCGAAATCCCGGAAGATAAATCCTTCGACCTTGAGCGCACCATCGCCGCAGCCAATCATATCGGTTTTGAATACGAAACATATTTCATCCAATTACCCGATGAAATCAACAACCACATCATGCTTGGTCATTTCCCTGAAGAGGGTGAGTTTGATATTCGTTATCTTAAAACAGGCAGCTATGGGGAAATCGAGTCATCCCCTTCTGCATTGGGCCAAATTCTCACTCATCTACATACTGATCTTTATTTACCCCGCCCTTACGGTCGTTACCTGGTTGGGCTTGCTGGCATGGCTATGTTATTGGCGATTATTGCGGGTATTTTAATACATGTGAAATGGCGCAAAGAATTTGTCATGCTCCGACCTAAACGAAGCTGGCGATTATTATTAACCGACCAACATAAATTACTCGGGCTTTGGTCATTACCGTTTACGTTTATCTTGGCGTTTACCGGCACCATTTTAGGGTTGTTAGGCATTATCACCCCAATCTTAGCACTGGCCGCTTTTGATGGTGATGTGCAAAAAGCAACGGATACCGTGCTAGGACCAAGAGCTGAAATCATTGGCGAGCCTGCCCCAACATACCCATTAAATGAATTATGGAATAAAGCCCAACTTGATCTCACTGACAAAGAAATAAAATCCATTGAGATTGAAGGCGTTGGTGATAAAGGCGGTATTATAAAATTTTCAGCTCACCATAAAGTCCATTTAAGTAACATAGAAACTGTCACCTATTCTACCGCCAGCGGCGAGATGATTCACGAAGGCACGTTTATTGGCAAAGGGCCTTTTCATCGAATTTTTGCCGCTGTTACGCCATTGCATTATGTTTTATTTGGCAGCATTTGGTTAAAAATCTGTTATGCCCTAGCCGCACTAGGGGCTTGTGGTCTTATTATTACCGGCAACATGCTGTGGTTAGAACGGCGAGGCCATAGCATGGAACACTGGCTAAGCAAACTCACACTAGGTGCCTGTGGCGGTCTGGTTGTTGCCACGTGTGCGGCTTTCCCTGTTAGCCAATTACTGTATGTATTTAACCTTGGTGCAGAGCATCACCATGTAGAAGAATTGGTTTTATGGATCACTTGGGGCTTAGCCCTATTCACGCCTTTGTTTTGGAAAAACGGGTTTCAACTAAGCCACTGGATGCTGCGCATCAGTGCTGCACTACTATTATCAACCTTAGTAGTAGATGGCTTGGTGCATGGGCGCTGGTTATGGCTAACTACCGGTTGGGATTTTTATATTCAGGCTGGGCTTATTTTTTCTGCACTTTTATTCATGTATTTAGATATAAAAATGCCAAATGAGAAGAAAGAAAAATTAAAAACTAAAGACGTTAAAATACAGGTAAAAAAGGCCGCTTAGATACACGGCTGCCCCGCTCATAAATCTGAATAATCCTCAACCCAACAAACGTCATCCCCGACGCGCAAAGCGCTTTGATCGGGGATCCACTGCTACTTTTGTTAGGGTTTGAGAGTTTTATCAGGCAGTTTAGGAATTACCATCTGCGTTGGCTACACTGCTCTTCGAGTTGCGAAAGAGTGTTATGGTTAATCCAGACCGGAAACGTTAATGAGAAATATACGTGACGGTATGTAAGATCCAGAAAAACAGATGAGCCCTTTGAAGATTTCATCAAAGGTTACCATCCTGCTCGAAGATCGATTGAAAAACTATATTTCAAATTAAAATATTCACTTTGTGGCTTGCAATCTTTGTAACCACTCGCTGAAAAATAAAAAGCTTTTACATTGTCGCTTTCGCTACAATCAGAGCATTAATTAATTGTCTTGGTATAAACTGATATTTGGCCACATCCTTTTATTTATATGGGAAATGATTGGCTTCAATTGCTCAATCAGTGGTTTGCATATTTCTGGATAGTCAAACCAAATAAACTCACCCAGAGAGCAACATAGCCACTCCTCAAGAATCATATCATCAGAATTCAAAGGGCACTGTATCGAAGCTTCTTGGCAGTGTTTAATAATCTCGCTATAGGATTCGGGGATTGCACCGGGATAGATAAATTTGGGCTCATTTACATTGATATATGTGTTAATCACAGGGTGTAACACATCATCAAAGTACTGTGTATACCAAGCAGTTCCATCAGGGTCATTTTCGCTCATTTCTAACCCATACGAAATAATATACTCACATACAATTCTATTCGGGTTGACAGCTATAATGACAGGCTGCTCAAAAGGACCACCACCGTTAATAATAAGCTGACTCTCGTCACAATTAAAGTTATCACCCCACCAATTTCCGTCTTCAATTCTTTCAAGTGGCTGATAGATCGGCCACTCTCCTAGATTTGCGACTTGATCATAATTAATTCGATCTAAATATTTTTCATGATTCATAGTTTATTTATAGTGCTTCTTATTTTTGTATAAATTTTTTGCGTCTTTATGTATCTAATCATTTGCGCCTCTGGGGTGGCAATGTGCATCCCCCCTAGTTTACTGGGAGTAAAAGCACACTGGTTAGCACGACTAAAACCACAATGATTTTGTTGATCCTATTGGTTAAGTAACTTAATAGCAGGGTTTGTATCAATGATGCTACGGTAAATAGTGCCGCTAAATACACAAGCCCTAGGGCTGTGCCATATTGATTGAATAACAATATAAAACTCAAGATAAGACATAAAAATCCGCCAACACGACATAGTTTTGTGCCAATGTGGTGAGGTATGTTTGTTTCATCAATGATACAAACATAATGCCTTTTTATTGAAAGACTAAATAGAATACAGCTCAACAGTACCCAAAGCGACGCTATATACATACTCATACCGCTGCCCTTGTGTTTGACTGAGTTTCTATCTGTGTCTGTGTCTTTTTAATTGGATATCGGGCGGCATAAGCAAACATCAAACCAAACAATATCATCGTTAAATCAAAACTAACTATCACCCAGTCACCTTGTAGCGCAGCAGCCACTATATTTTTATCGGATGTAACGGCATTTAAAATGGGCAGTGATAAATAAAGAGCAGACGCTAATAAAAGCTGTTTAACCCAAAGCGCTTGAATAGTCATTTTTTTTGCCAAAACAAATGGGCTGATCAACATGATGAGCCAAGCAATAAATAAACTATTTATTTCCCAACTTTCACGGTTTGCCATATCAAGCGGAATTATTCGGTTAGCCCAAAAATACACGGCTATCGCAATAGGTAAACCAACAATAATACCAATATTGGAATATTCAACTAATGCCAAACCTGAGTCTTGTGTGCCTATTCGCTGGGCTTTTTCTCTGCGTTTGACTGCCCATAACATCATACCGGTGGCAATCATCCCTACACCCATTAAGCCCGATATAAAATATAACCATCGTAATGCAATGCCAGCAAAATTGCCTTCGTGTAGCTCCGTTAATACCTGATACAACTTTTTACTGGCGGATTGAGAGTGAGGCGTTGTCGTCGAGTCGAACATTAACTCTGCTGTACTGCCATGATATATGAGTTCTTTACCTTCACTGATACCAGATTGTTCATGGTGTTTGACTTGTATGTGCGCACCTGCTGTTCCTCGCCCTTCTAAACCAATTTCATATAGCGAGTTTTCTCCCCAGCGAGATTCAATATCCGACATAAGACTTAACATGGATATTGTGTCAGCGGGTGCATGATTGTGTTCAGGGTGACCCGGTTTTTCAAATACAGATTCAACAAAGCTATTATATTGCTCTTTATCGGTACCGTAAGAGCCTACAATCACGCCAGGCATCGACGAGAACATTAAAAAAACCAAACCGCTGTAGGTGATCATTAAATGAAACGGGATGGGTAAAACACTGAAGACATTGTGAATGTCTAACCAAGAACGCTGTTTTTTATTGGGGCGAAAGGTAAAAAATTCTTTGAATATTTTTTTATGCACAATAATCCCTGTAATAAGGGCTATGAACATAAACATTGAACAAAAACTAACAACCCAATACGCAAGATTTTTAGGCATATAGTGCAGCACATAATGCATGGCATACAAGGTTTTACCACCACCCGTTTCACGGGTCATCACTGAGCTACCTGTTTGCAGGTCTAGTATATTACTTTTCCACCTGCCACCTTTTTCATCAGGCTCTTGCCACCAGGTAACCGCGGAATACGAACGCGCTATAGGAAACACAACCCACCAAGACTGTGCATCGGGCGCAACAGTGTTTAAATGTTGCTCCGCCATTTCTAGGATAGTACGCTGATCCATTTTCTCATTCACAACCGGCCTTTCTGGCTGCATCCAATGGGTAATTTCTTCATCGAAATAACCTGCTGTGCCAGTAATAAAAATAAAATATAGAAGCGAGCTTAATAATAAGCCTGACCAAGTATGCAGCCAGTTCATGGATTGGCGAAAAGCCCCGTTCATAATACGTTCTCCGGCATGGCTAAATACAATCCAACACTGCCAATCACACAAGCAATTAATATCCCCAGCCATGCCTTGCTTGCTGTTTTTGTACTAAACACCCAGATGATAACCAGACTATAAAATAAAAAAGTTAATTGCAGCGACAGTAATACGCTATCCGCTGTTGGCATAGGCAGCACATAAGAAATAAAAATTGCTAGTATATTACTTAGTGCATAACCACCAACAATGGCGGCGATCGCTCGTGAAAGCACGCGTAAACCCGCTTGTGGTATGACATTACGCATTTTTTGAAATCGGGGGATTGGCATAGGTTATTTTTTATATGGGTAGATAATAAACGAGTGCACAGCATACTTCTGCTGTGCACAATAATTACATTCATTATATAAGTGTTAAAATTCAATCAGTGTTTTTAAATTAAACGCTCGGCCTGGACGCTGAACCCCATAGTGATCATAAAGTTTCTCGTCGGTTAGATTTTCAATTTCAGCCGTCACCGAAACGGTGTAGGAATAAATATCTTTTGTATAAACCGTCGCTAGACTATGGCTTTCTTGAACCGGAACAAAAGGATTTAACTGAGACAGTCCTTGATCACCCCATAAAAGCTCAAATCGATCAACAAATCGATAATCCCAGTTAAGCTTAAGCTCATCATAACCGGCAAAGACACCGACCCACTTAAGGCCAACCTTTGTATTAAAAAATGTACGAGGTCGGTTAGGTATTGTTTCATTTTTAAACTGCGCGAACAGGCCTTCATCTGCGGTATTAATATAATCAAAGCTGGTGTAATTTGCTTTTATACTTAAGAAATCATCAGGGGACACCCAAGAACCCGATACTTGAAAACCCTTTGATTCAACCGATGCTACATTTTGATATTGTGACAAGTTATTAACCGTCATTAAAATAATGGCATCTTCAACATCCCGCATAAACACATTCGCACCACCTTTCCATGAGCCGTAATCATTGTTGAGCCCATTAATTTCTAACGAGAGATTATAGTTATCACTGTACTCTTCACTCAGATCAATATTCGCAATTACGTTTTCTGCATTGCCAAACACCTCATAAAAACCAGGTAAACGAGTCGCCTGTTCATAGGACGCTTTACCGATTAACCAGTCGTTAAATTTGTACCTTACGACATTACCCCAACCTAAGCGATTAATACTCGAGTCTAAATTCTCTTGGATGTTTGTCACCGCATTAAGCTGAACGGTTTCTCGATCTTGACTGTAGTGCTTAACAAATAATGAATTTTGAAGCGTGTCATCAAAAAGATCTAATTTATAATCGACACCTGAAACCAAGCTAAACATATCACGATCCGCGTCTACCGGATCAATTTGATCCGCTGCGATATAATCATTGTATGAGGACTGGCGCTGCCACGTGGGAGAGGTAGAAAAGTTCAAAGTGTGGTTTTGTGCTAACTGCCAACCTAAATGTACAATTGCATATTCATTATTGCGCCAATAAGTGCATTCACAAGCAGTATCTATTTCACCTGGATGCGGTGCCGGTGTAATCACTTCATTAGCATTCCACAAATAGGAATAATCCCCTACATCATAAAAATAGGATTTCATTTCGGATGCACCGGTTGTAGCAGAAAGGGCTAACTCATCGGTCAATTGCTTTTTATATCTTAGGTTTAAGCCATAACTTTTACGTTCAATAGTCGGCTCACCGTACACCTTGCTCATACTTATATTATGCTGAATTTCTTTATAATATTCGCTGGTATACAAACTAACCTGAAACAAATCAGCCCAACTTTGCTCGGTGTAACCAAAATCTACATTGGCGCCTTGGCCTTCATAAGCATCATGAAATCGCTCAGCTTTATAGGCTTCTTTCTTGCCTTGCTCATTTGGAACCGTTACATCCACGTCATAGTTATTATCGCTGTAATCGTAAAAGCTATTAAAGCGACTAAAAAAACCGTTGTCGTTAGCGTAATTTAGGCTCAAGGAGGTTCTGCTTTTATTAAAGCTGCCCAACATATGGGAGATTGCGCCGCCCGTGCCTTCTTGTCCTTTATCCGTAATAAAATTCACCGCTCCGCCTAACGCATCAGCCCCCAGTTCAATAGGCACAACACCATGGTAAATATCCGCTCGACTCACTAAATTAACCGGTATGGAACCAATGCCAAACGTATAACCTGACATTTCAAGTGGAACACCGTCGATGAAGAATCGAATTTGTTCATCTGTCAGCCCGTTAAGAGAAAACCGTTCTCGTGAACCTAACCCACCCATTCTTCTGATACTAATGCCTGGCTCTCGGGATAAGACTTCACTTAAGTCGGCCGTTAACTTTTGATCCGATTTTAAATCTATAACATCTATTGCAACCGCTGATTGCTCTAACATTGTCATCTCGTCTTGGCTACCAACAATGACAAATTTTTCAAGCTCTTTCGTCTCATCACTTGCGTCAAATTCTTCTGGTTCTGCCCATGCAAGTGACTGCGCCATTAAAAAACCAATGCATACAAGCCGACTAAGGGTCTGTAACAACTGGGGAAAACTTCGTGCTTTTAAAAATGCAGATCGGCGGAGCATGTCATACAACCTAGAATGTTAAAGCCCGATAAATCAATTATCAGATATGAAAATCAACAACTTAAACCATGGGGGTTTAGTACTTTTATCAAGCCCACAGCTAAAGATGAGAATAAGAATGAGTAATATTAAGGTTAGCGCTATTAAACCGCAAGTAAAACGTAGCAAATGCAGAGCGAGTTAATCCACCCCCGTCAAAAATCTTAAATATAATCATCATCGTTTGATAATAAGATTGATAATGGTTATCATTTATAACGCTTTAGGGTGAAGCCGTGGCTTTAGTTATATCTTTTAGCAAGGCGCAAACCATCAGGTGACTTGCTAATGTCCATTGGATGACCACAAACAACCCAGGCTTTTCCATGGAATTCAATATTAGGAAACACGAATGAAATTACGCAATCTAGTACCATGCCTAGCAGCAAGCGCTTTATTAGCGGCTTGCGGCTCTGATGACAACAACGCTCAAGATGAATTGAGACATCTTGACCCAAATAACCCAATGTATTTGGTTAAAAGTACTGCTTGGGTAACAGAAGCTGGGGTTTCGCTTCACTTTTTAACCGATACCCTTGACGAAGAGACAGTATTTGACCCCGATACGGCTTTAGCAATCCCAGAATATACTGGTATCGCCATACCAGAAGGTTATAACCCTGATAATGCCTTTTATGCTGGCATGTACACATCTTCTGTTTATCGCCGCTATGTTGTGAGTGATACGGGTGAAGTGAGCTTAGGGGATGAACTCGATTTTTCAGGTGTCACATCAGCAACCGGCCGCAACCTGTTACGTGCCACGCAATTTATGTCGCCAACCAAAGCCTATGCTCTAGATTTTGCAGGCCTTCAAGTGATTGCATTTAATCCAACCGACATGACTCTTATCGACACAGACGAATCCACAGCAGCAATTGATACTATTTCACTTGCCAGTCTTGCGGAAGCTGATCTACCACGCACTTGGGCAGTTTTCCCGACCACTGATGGCGATCGTTTTGTGGCAACCGTTGGCTTCTATGGTGCTGATTTTTCTGACACAGGTGTAACCAAGCTTGTCATCGTTGATAGCAGTGACAACAGTATCGCTACTGATTCAGTAAATAACTGCAGCGCAGTATCGGGCTCGGCTAAAGATGCTGCTGGTAACATGTACTTTGCATCTTATGATGAAGCGGCTCTTGCAAATGAACAAGGCAGAGGTACTTATGCCCCTTGTATCATCCGTGTGCTTGCAGGCACCAATGAGTTTGATGACTCATATCTAATGAACATGCAAAACCTAACCAACAATGGCCGCATGGCAATGGGCGCTGTAACGGGCAATGGCAATATTGGTTATAACCTCATTATGAGCGATGCTGGTCAAGCAATGGTGACTGATGAAACCCTAGCTAAACACCTGCGCATTCCAGTTTGGGAGTTCTACAGCTTTGATCTAACCGACGACAATGCAATCGCTAGCAAAGTTGGCGGCGTGGTAAGTACTGAAGGCGCTCAAGGTATTCCTGGCGGCACCATTAGCCGAATTCTAAATGGCTCGTTTAAGCATCATGAACTTGGTGACATCACTTGGATGGCTCAAATTGATGTGGAAACAACCAGCTCTATTTACAACTCTACAAACCCAGAAACTTGGTCATTAATTACCAATAAGGTTCCAGGGCAAATTGAATTTGTTGGTCGCTTGAGATAAACCCTCGATACAAAAAAGTGCGGCATTAGCCGCACTTTTTACTTCTCCTCTAACAATCCTACACTGCACAATCAAAGCCGACCCATAATCAAAGCCACTTTCAAATCTGATACCTTCAGAATACTCATTACATTAATCTGTATTGTTTTGCGCTCAGTTAAAATGAATGACTCAAGGCACTAGACATGCAAATAGCAACAGATATAAATTACCTATCACTCGCTCAAGGTTATACCACCCATTTGTGTGGATTTTAAATGCAACGCTAAAAAGCGTTCAATGGCTTCAAATGTAGCCAGTCGATTATCATTCACATCAAGATAATGGGATTCATTTTTAAGTTCTATATAAGTCGAATCTTTACCCTGCTTTTCCATTTCGCGCTGCATTTCCCGACTGTGCGAAACACGAACACGTCGATCCTGATCCCCATGAATAAGCAATACAGGTTTTGTTATTTTATTTACATTGTATATAGGCGATCTGGCTTTAAGTGCATCTGGGTCAGAGCCAACTTGCGCTTTTGTAATTTTATTATTTTCATACTTCAAAGTATTTTTTATCAGCAAATCTTGATCCATCACACCGGCAAAGCTGATGGCACACCTGTAAAGATCGGGCGTTTTCACCAAGCCCATCAAGGCCGCATACCCACCATAACTTGTACCTAAAATACAGATATTTTCAGCGTCCGCGTAACCTTCTTCAATGAGCCAACTTGTCCCATCTTCAACATCATCCTGCATGGCCAAGCCCCATTTTTGTAAACCCGATTTCATAAAATCATGACCATAGCCTGAAGATCCTCTGAAATTCATTTGTAATACAGCATAACCCCTGTTCGCTAGAAACTGCGTCCAATAATCAAACCCTTTACCATCGTAACTAATAGGGCCGCCATGGGGGAAAATCACAGCCGGATATTTTTCTCCCCGTTTATGCTCCACAGGTAAAGTAAGATACCCTTCAATCGTTAAGCCATCTCTTGCTTGGTATGAAATGGCCTTTTTGTGCGCCATCAGTGAAGGTTTTAGTTCTGAATTTTTATAGGCAATCGTTTTTATCGTGCTTTTTTTACGATCAATCAGATAATACGTACCCGCATGAGTATCACTGTAAGATAAACTTACATAGCGCATTTCGTCTTTACTAACTGAATATAAGGTATTAAACGTATTTGGCATTGCCTTATTAATACTGGCTTGTAATTTTTTGTATGAAGGGTCCCAATAAGTATTGCCTTGACCGTGATTCGATTGAATACCAACCACCCTGCTACTTTTGTGAGAGTAAATAAGACTGCCATTCAAATCATAACCTTCTTTGTAGGCGACTAATTTTTTATCTAATTTTGTGTCTCTCAGGTCTACTTTAAAAATAGCATCAGCATTATTGTGCAGCGCCTGCACATAAAGTGTGTTTGAATCCTGATCAAAACCTAATGGCCACACCTCTTCATCACTGAAAGCTTCAAATTCCCACAGTGGACGCCAATCTTGGTCGTCATTAAAGCGATGAAGTATTTTGTAAGAAGTACCGTTTAAATACGTCGATATACGTATATTTTTTTGTCTATCCGTCATCCAACGAGTAATGAATTGTTTGCTTCTTTGAATTGGCTCTACCTTCTGCTCTTTTAAGGACACTTTATACAGCTTAGAGCTATTTCGCAGAATGCCATCTAGCTCCATTAAAATATGATGGTCATCCCCAGGTAACATATCGACAATTATATTTTGAAACTGCGGTGTATTTAAAAACCCATCGATCAGTTTTTTTGGCCAGACATTTCTTACTTTTTTGGTGGCAATGTCTAACACAAGCAGACGTGATTCAATACTTGGAGTAGCTTGCCTGAAGTCTGAAAAATTACTGCTAATCAAAATTTGTTGATCATTGGCCCAACGAATCCAACCTAATTTAGATGTAATATTATCTGCATGCAGCAATGATGTGGATGTATTCGTTTTAAGATCAAGCACAGTTAAAACTGAAACATCTTTATTATCTATACTTGACTGCACAATAGACGCAATATATTCACCATTAGGCGACAAGTGGACCTGTCTTACATCAGGTAAATCGGCAAATGCAGAAACAGGTAGTCGCTCCACCAAAGCCAATGCTTGATTAAAAAAACACAAACACGTTAAAACAAAAAATACCCGAGTAAATCGTCCTTGCATATATACTCCTAACACTTACTGCATACATTTAAATTTATGAGATTTTAACATACACAGTATTTAACTTCTTTATGAAACCTATGAAGCAATTCACCCATCGCTTAAATCGTTTAGCCAATCGTACAAAAGGTACTGATACATTATTACAAGCAACATTTGATATTTAGTGAAAGTGAAACCGCACAAAATGACGTTGATTATTTAAGAAAGCATGGCATTAATAGCCAATTCTGGTGATAAATCTTGGCCACTTGAGCCAAACAAAGGCACGCACCTAGCATGCTTATGGTGCAATTTATTGATTCATCGAATCAACATCAGATAAAACAACTTAGGCTGTTCTTAAACGTTTCAATGCTAAAAACTGAAAAACTATGAATAAAAGATTCGTACAGAAAGTCCTACAATATAAAAGGCGATAATGCGGGCGCTGCTAGACTCTAAGTCTTAGTACTTGAAAAAACCGACATATAGCCAATGAACATACTGAGGTATCTAGTACCATTCATTCTCGCACTTAGCATGGGGGCCCACTCATGCGAATCCCCCTATGAACTGAAAGTTGGGGCTTTTTTCAACTCTGCTAGCATTGTTTCTTTCTGGTCTGAGTTTGCTCAAACCGTTACAGCCATTAGTAAGTGCCAGACAAAAATCACCCCATCTCCAAGTTTTGAAGCGCATATCATTTCCTTGGTTGAACAAGATGGTGATATGTTTTTAGTCCCAGCTTACTATGCAGCGGCCCTTAAAAAATTTGGATTAAAACCAATACTCAGAACTATAATCCCGACCAGATCTTATCTTGTCACCAAGAAAGAACTCGACCCCCTTAATATTGAAACCCTTAGCGGAAAAAGAGTTTCTATTATTAGCCGTTACTCAGATGCTTATCTCGCTTTTATTAAGCAATTAGAGGCGCAAGCCATGACAACCGAAGACATAAATTTCTCATTCGAACACTCTTTAGAATCAAACGCATTAAGCGTTATCAAAGGTGAAACAGATGCCGCTGTGATATTTTCAATGATATTTGATCCACTACCAGACGCACTAAAAAGAAAAGTAAAATTTGCAACACTGATCAACCATGAGACAGCTGGCTATCTTTTAATCAAAGAAAACACACCTATAGAACTAATCAAGGCAATCAAGGCTTCTTATGGGTCAATCAATCTATTGAAATGGGAGGTATTTGAACAAGCTGCACCTAAAACAATTTTCACAGACGCTTTTAGCTCGCAAATCCCACTGATAAAAAACTCTGAAATAGACACATCCCAATAAAATCGATTAAAAAAAACATGCTTATCCATTCAATAAATAAGCAATATTGCCAATTTGATTGAAAACCACGCCCTACCTTGCTTGTACCCATATCCCACTTAGCCGATAATATGCCGCCATTTTTCTATGCATGACAACCAGTTAGATCGCTTTACTGTCCGCTAGATAATGAATTCATCAAACCAGTACCAGAGGCACATATGGTTGATTACATACTCATACTTATTTCCACCATCTTGGTGAACAACTTTGTACTGGTTCAGTTTTTAGGGCTTTGCCCGTTTATGGGGGTTTCTAACAAACTTGAAACCGCCATTGGTATGTCTGCCGCCACCACCTTTGTTTTAACCCTTGCCTCACTTAGCTCTTACTTGGTTTATGAGTACCTATTGGTACCACTTGATATTGAATACCTTAAAACCATTTCATTCATCATGGTGATTGCGGTAGTGGTTGGCTTTACTGAGATGGCCATTCGTAAGACCAGCCCTTTGCTTTATCGTGTTCTGGGTATTTTCTTACCATTAATTACCACCAACTGTGCCGTTTTGGGTGTTGCGCTGTTAAACATCAAGCGTGAAAACGGCTTTATGGAATCCATTCTTTATGGTTTTGGTGCCGCGGTTGGTTTCTCTTTGGTACTGGTTTTCTTTGCGGCCATGCGTGAACGCATTGCTGTTGCCGATGTACCCAAGGCTTTTCAAGGCAGTGCCATTGCCATGATCACAGCTGGTTTAATGTCACTTGCCTTCATGGGCTTCACTGGCCTTGTGTCAATTTAAGGAGGGGTTATGACTGTTATTTTAATTGCCGTTTCAGCCCTTGTGGTTTTATCCCTTATTTTTGGTGCCGTTTTAGGTTTTGCGGCCGTACGCTTCAAAGTAGAAGGCAACCCTGTTGTTGAACAAATCGATGCGCTTCTGCCACAAACCCAGTGCGGACAATGCAGTTACCCTGGCTGCCGCCCTTACGCTGAAGCCATTGCTGGCGGTGAAGAAAAAATCAACAAGTGTCCGCCAGGTGGCGAAAGCACCATTGCGGCCATTGCTGACTTATTAGGTGTTGAACCTGAACCACTGGATGCCGAGCACGGCACCGAAAAAGAAAGCGCCATGGTGGCCGTCATCCGCGAAGATGAATGCATTGGCTGCACCAAGTGTATTCAAGCATGCCCCGTAGATGCGATTTTAGGTGCAGCAAAACAAATGCACACTGTAATAGCCGATGAATGTACCGGCTGTGATTTATGTTTAGATCCTTGCCCTGTTGATTGTATTGATATGGTTCCAGTGGATACAGGTTTGCAAGATTGGCACTGGCAAAAACCCGCCAACATCATTGCCACAGATAAAGTACAGGCGGCGTAGTATGAACTTAATTACTCTTCACGAATTTGACGGTGGCATCCACCCGCCACAAAACAAAGATCAAAGCACGCAATCACCAATCGTTGCAGCTAAACTGCCTGAAAAACTGATATTACCGATTGCACAACATATTGGTGCGCAATCTAAACCCGTGGTAAACCTAGGTGATACGGTGCTTAAAGGGCAGGCAATCGCAGAAGCCCAAGGTTTTGTGAGTGCCAATCTGCACGCACCCAGTTCTGGCAAAATCACCGCAATCGAAGAGCGTGTCATTGCTCACCCATCAGGTATGAGTGATATTTGCATCGAAATCACCCTAGATGGCGACGATAAATGGTGCGACATTCAAGGCATCGACAACTACCTAGAAGCCGAGCCAAAAACCCTTATTGATAAGATTCAAACATCAGGCATAACCGGTCTTGGTGGCGCAGGCTTCCCTACCCACGTAAAAGCATCGATTGAGCCTAATAAAATACAAACCTTGATTATTAATGCTGCTGAATGTGAGCCGTATATAACCTCTGACGATATGCTCATGCGTGAGCATGCCAATGGCATCATTAAAGGTATTGAAATTCTTGAGCGCATCGTAAAACCAGAACACTGCCTAATTGGGGTTGAAGACAACAAGCCAGAAGCCATAGCCGCACTTAAAGACGCCCTTAAAAACTTCAAAGACAATACCTTCAATATTGAAGTAGTGACCATCCCAACTAAGTATCCAAGTGGTGGTGAAAAACAGCTAATTCAAATATTAACGGGTAAAGAAGTACCCGCCGGTGGCCTGCCATCGGACATCGGTATAGTTTGTCAAAACGTGGGCACCTGCTTTGCCATATATAAAGCCATCAGCAAAGGCGAACCCTTAATCAGCCGTATTACCACCATCACAGGTGAAGCTTGTGCAAAGCCTCAAAACTTTGAGGTATTAATAGGCACACCCGTTAAACATTTATTAGAGCTAGCGCATACTCAAACCGATAACGTGCACCGCTTGATTATGGGTGGTCCTATGATGGGCTTTACCCTAGAAAATGCAGATGCTCCCATTGTTAAAGCCAGCAACTGTATTATTGCATCAAGCAAACAAGAGCTACCTGACCCAGCAATGGAACAAGCCTGCATTCGCTGTGGCATGTGTACCGAGGCCTGCCCTGCACAATTATTACCTCAACAGCTTTATTGGTTTTCAAAAAGTAGCAACCTTGAACAAGCCACTGCACACAACATTACGGACTGCATAGAATGTGGTGCGTGTGCCTATGTATGCCCAAGCAATATTCCGCTTGTTCAGTATTACCGCCATACCAAAGGTGAAATCAAACAAGCCAATGCAGACAAGCAAAAAAGTGATCGCGCCAAAGATCGCTTTGAAGCTCGCCTTGCCCGTCAAGAACGCGAGGCCGCCGAAAAAGAAGCCAAACGCAAAGCACGAGCAGAAGCCGCTGCCAAAAAACAAGCTGAGAAAAAAGCAGCTGAAGCCAACGGCACTAATGAGCTCGCCTCTGCAACACAGGCACCCGCAGCCGACTTAGAGGCCCTGCAAAGAAAACTTGATGCCTCACAAATGGCCGTTAAAAAAGCCAAAGAAAAAATAGCAGCAGCCCAAGAAGCTAACGACACAGACAAGGTCGAACTTTTAACGGGAGCCCTGAAAAAAGCACAAGAAAAAATGAAAGAAGCGGCCAAGGCCATCGCAGAAGCTAAAAAAGCGGCGAAGGCAGCACCTATAAGCTCTGCCGCTGAAATGGAAATGACCCCTGAGCGCATGCAGAAAAAAGTTGAAATGGCTGAATCCCGTTTAGCGACTGCACAAAAACGCTTAGATGAAGCCGTCGAAACAAACAGCGATAAAGTCGACGCCCTTAAAACAGCGGTAGAAAAACAGCAGGCTCGCGTAGCAGAAGCCAAACAAGCTTTGGCCGAATTTTCCAGTACCCCTGCCAAAACCGAAACAGCCAAACCGGCTGTTGATATTGAGCTACTCAAACAAAAAGTCTTGGCCGCTCAAACTCGCGTGGATAAAGCACAAGAGCGATTAGAAATGGCACAAGAACAAAACCTAGACACCATTGACGCATTTAAAACCGGCCTTGAAAAACAACAAGCCAAATTAGATGACGCCAAAAAAGCATTAGCCGAGGCCAGCGCATGAAATTGTTAAACATCAGTTCGCCACACGCTACCCGCCCATTAAGCACAGCCGATGTAATGCGCACAGTTATTTTGGCGCTGATCCCTGGCATCATGGCTTTGACCTATTTTTTTGGGCCAGGGCATTTAATTCAAATTATCATTGCCGCCACCACCGCCATTGTATGTGAAGCACTGATCCTAAAATTACGTAAACGCCCTATTGGTTTTTATTTAAAAGATTACAGTGCACTGCTAACAGCGGTATTACTGGCGTTATCGTTACCCCCTTATGCACCCTACTGGGTAACCATTATTGCATCTGGCTTTGCCATTATTGTGGCCAAACATCTATATGGCGGCCTTGGCCAAAACCCATTTAATCCTGCCATGGTGGGCTTTGCTTTAGTACTGGTGAGCTTCCCTGTACCAATGACCACATCTTGGAGTGGCCCTAGTGAGTTATTAGCAGGGAGCATTTCAATTTCAGATGCTTTAACCGTTATTTTTTCATCGCGTGAAACCATTGATGCCTTCACCATGGCAACACCATTAGATGAATACAAACATCAAGTGGCCATTTCAACCGCTGACGAAATTTTATTAAACCCATTATTTAAAGGCGCAGAACACACTCAAGTTTTACTGGCGTGGGAGTGGGTCAGCCTTGGCTTTTTATTTGGCGGCGTATTTTTAATTTGGAAAAAGATTTTCACCTGGCACATCCCCGTAAGTTTATTGGCAGCGCTTTTACTTTGTTCAAGCATTATAGGCTGGGACAACGATAGCTACGTACCACTTACCTTGCACATGCTTGGCGGCGCTACAATCTTAGGTGCATTTTTTATTGCAACCGACCCCGTGACAGCCTCTACCACTCACCTAGGTAAAATTATTTATGGTGCTGGCATTGGTATTCTTATTTACGTGATACGCACATGGGGCGCTTACCCTGACGCCGTTGCCTTTGCTGTTTTATTAATGAACTTTGCAGCACCTTTTATCGACCAATACACTCAACCGCGCACTTACGGCCATAAAAAAGCCGTGCGTGGTTTGGCTAAAAAAGATTAGGATTCAACATGACGACTAATGAAAACGAAAAAGCCGAATTGAGCCTTGGTCAGTCCATTGCCAAAAATGCCATTGGCCTAGCTATTTTTGCCTTTGTAACCGCTGGCGTAATTGCCATTGTGCAACAAAGTACAAAAGAGCAAATCCATGACAACATTGCGCAAGCACAAGCAAAAGCGTTATATGAAATTACCCCACAAAGCCTAGTGGATAACGATGTACTGAATAGCTATATCGAGTTGCATTCAGAACAAAGCAAGCAACACTTGCACGTTAATTATCTAGGCCCTATTGCTGGCGATGCCAAACTGCATTTAGCGCAAAAAGAAAATAACACCCACACTTATATTTTCCCGGTTACCGCACCCGACGGATACACCACAGCCATTCAGCTGCTAGTAGGCATCAAACAAGATGGCAGTATTGCTGGGGTGCGTGTGGTTGACCACAAAGAAACACCTGGGCTAGGTGACAAGGTTGAGCTTAAAAAATCAGATTGGATTTTATCGTTTAACGGCAAATCGCTCACTAACCCTGACATTGAAAAATGGAAAGTGAAAAAAGACGGCGGCGAATTTGATTCCTTTACAGGAGCAACCATTACACCACGTGCGGTGATCAACGCTGTTAAACAAACACTGGTTATGTACGATAAAGATAAAGACGTTTTATCCACATTAAACATCAGCCAAAATGCCAATAACCGTGGAGAAGCACTATGAGCACAAAATCATACGGGCAAATCACCCAAGACGGTTTATGGACCAACAACCCAGCTCTTGTTCAGCTTTTAGGTTTATGCCCTCTTCTTGCAGTGACCGGCACAGTGGTGAACGCTTTAGGTTTAGGCTTAGCGACCATGTTGGTTTTAGTGGGCTCTAACATTGCGGTATCTATGGTGCGTAATTATGTACCTAGCGCCGTTCGTTTACCGGCTTTTGTAATGATCATTGCGTCTTACGTAACCTGCACAGAGTTACTCATGCAGGCTTACACCTATGAACTTTATACAGTACTGGGTATTTTTATTCCGTTAATCGTAACCAACTGCGCCATCTTAGGTCGTGCCGATGCGTTTGCAGCTAAAAACCCAATTTTACCATCAGCACTTGATGGTTTTATGATGGCCATGGGCTTTGCTGTGGTTTTGGTTATTTTAGGTGCCATGCGCGAAATTATTGGCCAAGGCACCATTTTTTCAAATATGGATTTACTCTTTGGTGACAGCGCCAAAACGTGGAAAATCACATTATTTACCGACTACCCTGACTTTTTGTTTGCCATACTGCCCCCTGGTGCGTTTGTGGGCATGGGTTTATTAATCGCGTTTAAAAACATTATAGATACCAAATTAAAAGACAGAGAAAACCTGAAAAAAGAACCGGTTGTTTCTGGCTCTAAACGGGTTCGTGTTACCGGTAAAATTGTTTAACTATGAATAAAGCCAAACGCACAGAAATATTTACACGCTTAAGGGATAACAATCCAAACCCTGAAACCGAACTGGAATATTCTTCGCCGTTTGAACTCGTAGTGGCCGTCGCCTTATCAGCACAAGCCACAGACGTAAGCGTGAACAAAGCCACTCGTAAATTATTCCCTGTGGCAAACACGCCTGAAGCCATTTATGCACTGGGTGAAGAAGGCTTAAAAGAATACATCAAGACCATTGGTTTATTTAACAGCAAAGCCAAAAACGTCATTAAGATGTGCAAAATTTTAATCGACAAACACAACTCGGTTGTACCGCAAACCCGTGAAGAATTAGAAGAGCTTCCCGGTGTGGGCCGCAAGACCGCCAACGTCGTATTAAATACAGCCTTTGGTCAAATCGCCATGGCCGTGGACACACACATTTTTCGCTTTGGTAATCGCACAAAAGTGGCACCGGGTAAAAATGTATTAGAAGTTGAAGATCGTTTAATGCGATTAGTGCCCAAAGAATTTTTACTTGATGCACACCACTGGATGATTTTACACGGTCGCTATGTTTGCACCGCACGCAAACCAAAGTGTGGCAGCTGCATCATTGAAGACTTGTGTGAATACAAACAAAAAGAGATCGATTAGGAGCGAAAATGCGAATTTTGCACACCATGTTACGCGTTGGCGACCTGCAGCGCTCTATCGATTTTTACACCCGTGTATTGGGCATGAATCTCATTCGCCAAAGAGATAACGAGCAATACCGTTATACGTTAGCCTTTGTAGGCTATGGCACAGAAGAAGACGGTGCAGTACTTGAGCTAACCTATAACTGGGATACAGCCGAGTACGACCTTGGCACAGGCTACGGCCACATAGCCATTGGCGCAGATGACATATATGCCACCTGTGATGCCATTAAAGCCGCTGGCGGTACAGTAAGCCGGGAACCTGGGCCAGTTAAAGGCGGCACCACTGAAATTGCCTTTGTTAAAGACCCTGATAACTACAGTATTGAATTAATACAGACTAAAACGCATTAATAGCAACGGATTGTTCCACCGAAACCCGACTAGAATAGTCGGGTTTTATTGTCTCAACATGACCTATCGGATAACATAGCCGCCTTATTTTTATTGTGGCCCAAAGAATTGCTCCTATGACTGAAAAGCGCCCAAGCGAAATGCCCGATGTGGCTGCCAGCCAAGCTCCACAGATTAATGGCACCCTAAACTGGGTGGGTATGAACCGTATTGCTCTGCCCCTAAACATTCAAGATGCCCATATCGGCGTGAACAAGGTAAACGCCTTTGTTCAAACCTATGTGAACATTTGCAACCCAGACGTTAAAGGCATTCACATGTCTCGTCTGTACTTACTGCTATCTGAATTTTCAGATAACCAAGTACTCAGTGCCGCAAACCTACGTGAATTCCTAGCACACATGCTAGATAGCCACGAAGACATCAGCGACCAAGCAACGCTTAACTTTGAATTTGATTACGTGATCCAGCGTAAGGCACTTAAAAGCCAATTTTCAGGCTGGAAAGACTACCCAACTGAGATTCGTGCCACCCTTAAAGATGGCAAAGTAAGCCTAGAGCTGGGTATTCACGTACCTTACTCGTCTACCTGCCCATGTTCAGCTGCCCTTGCTCGCCAGCTAATACAACAGCAGTTCAGTAAAGACTTTGGCGACAAAGCCTCTGTCACTCCTGAAGAAGTAGAAGCGTGGCTACGCAGCGATAAAGGCACATTTGCCACACCGCACAGCCAGCGCAGCATTGCTAAGGTTTGGGTAAAGCTTGATGACACAGTTGATGAGTTCCCAATCACAGATGTAATTGGCGTGATTGAAGATGCTCTTCAAACCCCTGTTCAAACAGCCGTTAAACGTGAAGATGAACAAGAATTTGCCCGCTTAAATGGTCACAACCTAATGTTCTGTGAAGATGCCGCTCGTCGCGTAAAAAGCGCATTAAACAAAAGCGAGAATATCTTTAACGACTTCTGGTTACGCATAGAACACCTAGAAAGCCTACACGCCCATGATGCTGTTGCTATCGCAACTAAAGGCATCGCCAACGGTTACGAGCCTCTTCTTTCTCGTTAATCGCCAATTGGGCAGCGAAAGCTGCCCAATTCCTTACCCTTGGCCATGCAAAGCCAACTACAATGATATAAAATCTAGCCATTAATTCAGTCGAGTACCTCTGGTGAAACTTTTTGTTGAAAACCTTACCAATGTTGATGTCTCTTATTTAGACGCCAAGCGCGGACTTGTGGGTGAGTCCTGGATGGCAGGCATTATGCTTACCGGCAACCTAGACCAGCAAAGCATGATTTGTGACTTTGGCGTGGTGAAACGTTGCGCTAAAGATTGGCTGGATGACTTCATAGACCATCGCCTTGTGGTGCCGACTCAAATGGACGGCATGCACATCAACAAGCATGAAAACCTAACAACTGTTCGCTTCCCTCACCCGATGGGTGGCGAACTCATCTGTAGTGCACCTGACGAAGCGTTTTGCTTTATCGATTGCAAAGAGATTACACCAGCAAGCGTTTCAAAATGGCTTGAAGTGGAATTAAACTCGACCATTCCTGGTGATATAGAAAAACTTAATGTTTCACTAAACACTGAACTTATTGGCGGTGCATTTTATCACTACAGCCATGGTCTTAAGAAACATGATGGCAACTGCCAGCGTATTGCCCATGGTCACCGCTCAAAAATTGAAATCTTTGTTAATGGTACTCGCCAACCAGAAATGGAAAAAGATTGGGCCAAGCAATGGAAAGACATTTACATTGGCACTCAAGAAGACCTGCACAATCAAACCACGATTGAAGGCGTTGAACACAATCATTACCGCTACACCGCGCCACAAGGTGAGTTCAGCTTAACGCTGCCAACAAAAGCCTGTTATGACATTGAAACGGACACCACAGTTGAGCAAATTGCCCGTCATATTGCCAAAACCATTCTAGAGTCTGGTCGCAGCGTAACGGTTAAAGCGTTTGAAGGTATTGGTAAGGGTGCAATTGCAACATATGAGTAATGTATTTAAAGAGCTAGAAAAACAAAGTAAAGGCGCACAGCTGAGCCTTGAAGACACCCTTAGCAACCTAGTGTTTAACGAAGCAGGCTTGATCCCTGCTATTGCTCAGCAGCATGACACCGGCGAAGTGTTAATGATGGCTTGGATGAATCGAGCATCAATCGAAGAAACCCTAAGCACAGGCCAAGTTTGCTATTGGTCACGATCTCGTAACAGTTATTGGCGTAAAGGTGAGAGCTCGGGCAACCAGCAGACCTTAATTGGCATGGCTACTGACTGCGATGCTGATACTTTATTGTTAAAAGTAGATCAAAAAGGCGCAGCCTGTCATACTGGCCGTCGTGATTGCTTCTACAATGAGATCAAACCTAATGGCCTTAGCGTCAGTACTGACCCAATTCAAGACCCTAACCAGCTGTACAACAACAGCAAGAGTTAAACTGTGAACACACGCCCAAGCAAAGCTGACCGACGCGCCGAACTCAATGATGAAATTGACAAGTTTCTATCTAAAGGTGGCAAGGTGGACAGCGTTGAGCAAGGCGTGAGCGGCCGTGAAAACCCGACAAAAGCACTGCTTCCGGTTTTATTTAATGAAAAAAGTGGTGCTCGCACCGATGCTCGTGATGCTCTTAAAGATATGGACTCACGTAAATCTCAAAAAAGTCAGGCAAAACCGTTAAAACGCCCAAAGAAAAAACCTGTCTATGATGATTTTGGTGAACTACTGAGATGGGTTTGGGTAGACGAATAGATCAAAGTTTTTTTAAACTTGAAAAAAGGCGACCATTAAGTCGCCTTTTTTATTTGCATTGATCCGTTATGAAAATGTATTCATAAGCCAGCCAATTAATAAGACCTGTGGCACCGTCACCAAGGGTAAAAATAACGCAATCTTCCAACTGCTCGTGGTGTCTTTCAATGCCATGATTTCTGTGTAATCCGTTGAAGCACCGGCCATTAAAAACACAAAACCATTACCGGGTGCTTTTGCTTGGTTTACTAAGTCAGCGGCAATGGGTGATGACCCTTCCGAGCACACTTCGATCACTGTGGTCGCCAGTAACGTTAAAAATAACCCGCTAATTGACGCACCAAACCAAACACCAAATTGTTCAGGCTCAACAAACGCGCGAATCAAAGCAAGCAGCATCACACCAAATAAAACCCAGCGCACCACCATCTTAGACTCTTTCAACCCTTGCCAGAACATAGTAAACAAACTTGAAGGGGTAAAATGTTTCGCACTCATTTGAGATTTAACAGCAGGCCACAATTTAAAATCAGCATCTACTTCAGCGGTGGCAGGGTTCGATGGCAAGGTACCTTTTTTCACCAAGTAATCAAAAAACAAACCGCTTACCCAAGCAATCATCATCGAGCAAACAATGAAAAGCAGCGTGAACGGCAAACCAACCAAGGCGATTAAAATCAACGTTAACGTAAATGAATTCCACGGACTGGCAATTAAAAATGCCATCACCTGACCAAGACTTGCCCCTTTGCGATAAAGACCCATGGCCACCATTAAAATACCGTGATTACACAAATCCAGCATTAACCCTGCCATTGTCGCCCTTACAATTCCCTTGCGACTGCCTGGCACACCTAAAACAGCCATCACCATTTGGTTGGGTATTCGCCCAAGGGCACCCACTGCAAGTGCACCCAGCAAAATCCCCCACCACATAGTGTTCATCATTTCAAAGCTAGTGTGGGCCATAGTGGCTACGGTTTCAGGTAAAACATCATGTGCCGAAGAACCCATCACTACAAACAACACATACATGGGAAAAACAAATGCGATAGAACCCCACATAATCCAATCAAACGATTGCTTTGGGGCACAACAAGAAGCCGCCTGCTCTTCTTGATCACTTGGTGCAGAATAGCAAGATGCTACTTCTGGCTCTGAAGGTTTTGCGCAACATGAACTAGGCAATGAGCTCTCTTTATCGCTCGACTCACAGCATGGGCTTTTATTCTCAGTCTGACCAGTAGACGACTGACAACCACCCTCATTTGAAACAGGTTCACCACCACCACAATGCTTTGACATATAACCTCCTAAAAAAGCTAGGTTAATACGTTTGTTTTAAAACGCAATGCTCTTAATCAATGACACACCTTTTTTCCCATTATTTGAACAACGATAGATTTGGGTCTTAACTAATAGAACGTATATGTGGAGGACACACAATGCAGCAAAAAATCCTGTTAACCTTAATAGTTGGCTTATTCGCAATGAGCCAAGCAATGGCTGAAGTCAAAATAAATGGCTTCGCTTCTGTCGTAACCGGTATTGATTTTGAAGAGGATGAACAATCCACTTACAACGATCGAACAGTAGACAACCTACAAGAATCAAAAGTGGCCCTTCAATGGTCAGCTGACTTAGGTGATGGCATGCGTTTTGTTGGCCAAACCATGGCCCGCGGCGATGCGGCTGAAGGTTTTCAGCTAAACTACGACTGGGCTTATTTTGATTTTAATATCGGCGACAGTTCAAAACTTAAGTTTGGCCGCTTGCGTATTCCTTTCTACAAGTACTCTGATTACCTTGATGTGGGTTATGCCTATCACTGGATTTCACCACCAGCATCTATGTACAGCCTAACATTCTCAAATATGGACGGTATTGGTTTTCAACAAAACTTCCAAGCCCTAGGCATGGATCACGCATTGAACCTTGCAGTCGGTACCTATCAGGGCATATTAGTTCTGGGGGAAGAAGAAGTTCAGAGCTCTCTTGAAAACCTAATTGCAATCAACTGGACAGCCACAATTGGTGACCATGAGTTTACTGCGGCTTACGCACAAGCCGATACCTATGTGCCAGCAGCCGATGCAAAAGGGTTGGCAGCTGCTGCCAATGCAAGCGGAGGTGATGGTGATAAAGTTTTGATTAATGGCGATTATGGTTTTTTTGTAGGTGTTGGCTACAAAGGCTCATTTGGTGACTTTACCGTATATTCTGAGTACAGCATCGTACAAATAAAAGATTCAGTATTTGCCGACACAGACGGTGGCTACCTCGGTGTGAGTTATTTAATGGATGAATATACTTATCACATCACATATGGGATGAGAAAAGCAGAGGAAAAAACCTACGCCGCATCCACTGATGCACTTGATTTAGGTGTGGCTGGCGGTGGCGCAGCTAACGGAACAACCGTAAACAGTACTGCTCGCTTTTTAGGTAACGGTGACAGCACCACCATCACAGTTGGTGTTCGCAAAGATATAGGCATGAGCACAGCTATCAAAATGGATCTCGACCTATACACCGAAGACCGAGTTCAAGATGCTTTAGCTGCCTCAACTTCAGAAGAGAAGAAAGCAACTGTACTTAAATTCGCTGTCGAAACCATGTTTTAAGGAGGCAAGATCATGAAATTATTATTAAGCTCAATTGTTCTTACCTCATCTTTGTTTTTGTCGGCATTTGCCACAGCAGAAATTGAGGTTATTGTGCACCCTTCAAATGGCGCTGCACTTGATCAAGACTCGATACAACGTATCTTTTTAGGTAAAACCCGTGCATTTCCTGGTGGCGGTGAAGCGGTTGCCATTAGTGCCAGTGAGGGCAGCCCAGAAGAAACTGAGTTCACTGAAAAGGTACTTTCAAAAACCCCAAAACAGTTAAAAGCGTATTGGGCTAAAATGGTATTTACCGGCAAAGGTACCCCGCCTCGCCAAGTAGATAGCGCAGCTGAAATGGTTAAACTCATTTCTGCCAACCCTAACTTGATTGGATTCATTCCAGCAGGCACAGGTGGTGGCGGCGTAAAAGTGGTAGGTAAGTTCTAACGGACGTTAGGCGTTAGACGTTAGACGTTAGACGTTAGACGTTAGACGTTAGACGTTAGACGTTAGACGTTAGACGTTAGACGTTAGACGTTAGACGTTAGACGTTAGACGTTAGACAAAATAAAAAGGTTGACCATTACTGGTCAACCTTTTTTATTTCACACAAATAATTAACGAATTAATTAATCATCATAACCCAGTGTTGGACGCAACCAACGTTCAGCTGTTTTGATATCCCAGCCTTTTTTATCTGCGTATTCTTCAACTTGGTCTTTATCAATTTTACCCAAAGCAAAATAACGGGCATCAGGATGTGCAAAATACCAGCCGCTCACAGATGATGCAGGATACATTGCAAAGCTATCGGTTAACTCACAACCAATTTCTTTGGTGGCATCTAACAAACTAAACAAGGTTGTTTTTTCACTGTGTTCAGGGCATGCAGGGTAACCCGGTGCAGGGCGAATGCCTTGGTACTTTTCAGAGATTAGCTCTGCATTTGTGAACGTCTCTTGCGGTGCATAACCCCAGTAATCTTTACGCACTTCAGCATGCAGCACTTCCGCAAACGCTTCAGCAAAACGATCCGCCAGCGCTTTAACCATGATAGCGTTATAGTCATCAAGCTTATCTTCATAGGTTTTAGCCAGTGCATCCGCTCCTTGGCATGTCACAACAAAAGCGCCCATGTAATCGTTTACACCCGTGTCTTTTGGCGCAACAAAATCAGCCAGTGAACGATAAGGACGCTCAGCAGGTCGAGCGGTCTGCTGACGCAAGTGATAAAGATTCGCTTGTACATTACTGCGAGATTCATCGCTATAAATCTCAGTCATATCACCAGCAACACCCGCCGCTGGATACAAACCCATCACTGCGTGGCATTGGAAAGATTTATCAGCAATGATTTTATCTAACATATCATTTGCATCTTTGAACAGCTTGGTGGCCTCTTCCCCTACTACCTTATCTTCTAAAATGCCTGGGTATTTACCGTGTAATTCCCAAGTAATAAAGAAAGGTGTCCAGTCAAAATTCTCACGAATTTTTTCTAGTGGGTAATCACGAATAACCGTATTGCCAAGTTTTTTAGGGGTGACTGGATGGTAAGCTTTCCAATCTAAAGCACTGGTATTTTCGCGAATCACATTCAATGGCGTGAATGCTTTCTGCCCACGTTTTTTCGCATTTTTATCACGGGCCGCTTGATACTCATCACGCAACTCTTGAATAAAGGTATTTTCAGTTTTGCTTAATAACGCACTGGCAACCGGCACAGATTTAGAGGCATCCAAAACGTGGGCGGTTACACCATCATACTCAGGCTCAATTTTAACCGCAGTATGAATTTTTGATGTGGTAGCACCACCAATCAACAATGGTTGTTTCATACCACGTTGTTGCATCATTTGTGCGATGGTAACCATTTCATCAAGTGACGGTGTAATTAAACCAGACAAACCAATGATATCCGCGTTGTGCTTTTCAGCCGCCGCTAGAATATCTTCAGCTGGCACCATAACGCCCATATCGATTACTTCGTAGTTATTACAGCTCAGCACAACACCTACAATGTTTTTACCAATATCGTGCACATCACCTTTAACGGTAGCCATGATAATCACGCCGTTGTTTTGGCTAACGTTACCAGAGCGTTTTTTCTCTTCTTCAATATACGGCAGTAGATACGCAACCGCTTTTTTCATTACGCGCGCACTTTTTACCACCTGAGGTAAAAACATTTTACCGGCACCGAACAAGTCACCTACCACGTTCATGCCCACCATTAATGGGCCTTCGATGACTTCGATCGGTTTATTGGCTTCTTGGCGGGCTTCTTCTGCGTCTTCTTCGATAAATTCGGTAATGCCTTTCACAAGTGCATGGGTAATACGCTCTTGTAATGTGCCTTCACGCCATTTTAATTTATCGCTTTCTTTTTGCTCAATTGATTGGCCTTTCAAAGATTCAGCAAAATCAACCAAACGCTCAGCAGCATCTTCACGACGATTTAAAACAACATCTTCAACGCGCTCTAATAAATCTTTAGGAATGTCATCATAAATGGTTAACATGCCCGCGTTTACGATACCCATATCCATGCCATCTTTTATGGCGTGGTATAAAAATACCGAGTGCATGGCTTCACGCACGATGTCATTACCACGGAACGAGAACGACATGTTTGATACACCACCAGACACCTTAGCACCTGGCAAGTTCTCTTTAATCCATTTAGTGGCCGCAAAAAAGTCCACACAGTAATTATCGTGCTCTGGAATACCGGTGGCTACCGGGAAAATATTTGGGTCAAATACAATATCTTGCGGAGCAAAATTACACTTATCGACCAACACATCGTATGATTTTTTACAGATTTCAATACGACGCTCATACGTATCCGCTTGGCCTTTTTCATCAAACGCCATCACAACCACAGCCGCACCATACATGTTAATGCGCTTCGCTTGCTCGATGAATTTCTCTTCACCTTCTTTTAACGAAATCGAGTTAACAATGGCTTTACCTTGAACGCACTTTAAACCTTCTTCAATGATTTCCCATTTTGATGAGTCAATCATGAAAGGCACACGAGCCACATCAGGCTCAGACGCTAATAGGTTTAAATAACGCTTCATGGCCGCTACGCCATCTAACATGGCGTCATCCATGTTTACGTCGATAATTTGTGCGCCGTCTTCAACTTGAGCACGGGCAATGTCTACCGCTTCTTCGTAGTTTTCTTCTTGGATTAAACGGGCAAACTTACGCGAGCCTGTTACGTTAGAACGCTCACCTACGTTAACAAAGCCGGTTGTCTTGTTTACCACTAATGGCTCAAGACCACTTAGCACCATATCTGGAACATTTTCATGTGTGTAACGCATTATTTGTCTCCCTCAGGTGCTGAGGTTAAAGCGGTAAAATTTTCAGGGAAAGGACGCGGCGCATATTCATCGGCTAAGTTTTTAAGTGCAGCAATGTGCGCAGGTGTGGTACCACAGCAGCCACCGATAATATTCACATGGCCTTCACTTAAGAATGGGCGAACCTGTTCAGCCATTTGCTCTGGGGTTTCATCATACTCACCAAACTCATTCGGTAAACCCGCATTTGGGTGAGCCGAAATCAAACACGATGCATGTTTATCTAACATTTTAATATGCGGCAGCATGTCTTTTGCACCCAGTGCGCAGTTCAAACCAATGCTGGTTAAACCGCCATGCATCAGTGAAATCCAAAACGCCTCCGCAGTTTGACCAGAAAGTGTACGGCCACTGGCATCGGTAATGGTGCCCGAGATCATCACTGGGGTATCCAGCTTACGATCTTCTTTCATTTGCATAACGGCAAACAAAGCGGCTTTTGCATTTAACGTATCAAATACGGTTTCGATCATGATGATGTCTGTGCCGCCATCCATTAATGCGTCCGCTGCTTGACGATAAGCGGTAACCAATTCATCAAAGGTTACTAAGCGTTTGCCTGGGTCGTTAACATCTGGAGATATAGACGCTGTACGGTTTGTTGGCCCAAGACACCCCACTACAAAACGGGGCTGATCAGGGGTTTTAGCCGTCCAACGATCAGCACTGCGACGCGCACACTTGGCTGATTCGAAGTTAATTTTATAAACCGCATCTTCAAGGCTGTAATCAGCCTGTGCAATAGTGGTACCACTGAAAGCATTGGTACAAGCAAAGTCAGCACCTATGGCGAAGTAGCTATCGTGGATTTCTTCGATGATATCTGGGCGAGTAATCGACAGTAAATCGTTATTGCCTTTCAGTGGACTTGGGTGATCTTCAAAGTGGCCTTTACGAAAATCCGCTTCTTCAAGTGGGTAACCTTGAATTGAGGTGCCCATAGCACCATCGAGCACCATAATGCGTTTTTGTAAGATGGAACCGAGTTCCTGAACAATTGAGCCAGCCATTGCCGCACCTAACTATAAAAAAATGGGCCAAATTATAGCAAAATCAAGTATTTACAGAAAGAGACCAACACTCAAGAGTAAGATGAGCCAATTTCACGTTAATAGGGCTTCTAGAAGAATAATTCTCATTTAATGCCCTTTCAGCCACTGGCCTTTTTAAACTGCAATGGCGATACACCACGCCAACGTTTAAAAGCATGACTAAAGTTTGCACCATCGGAAAACCCCAAGCGCTCGGCGATTTCCTCAAGTTGAATATTACCCGCTGACAATAACTCTTCCGCCATGGCACAGCGCACGCTATCTCTAATGGCGCGCCAACTGGTGTTTTGTGTTTTAAGTTGTCGGTGCAGCGTTCTTGACGTCATTGACAGCTTTTGTGCCACAAACTCCATGGATATTTGCATACCGTATTTAAGCATTAAGCTGCGAATTTCAAAGGCAACGCCAGTTAAGCTTTGCTTTTGCTCCAATAACGCTTGGCATTGCTGCTCACACATGGTGGCGGTTGCATCATTACCACGAGGCAAAGGCATATCTAAATACTGCCAATCAAACTCAACATAATTGTGGGTTTGATTAAATAAGATTTCACCATCACTTGAAACATCTCTCACGCCAGCCTGATCAAAACCAATAGGCGTGGATGCTTTAAAACCCAGTAAAAAGTGGGCCATTTGATCGGCAAATAAATCCCGCTGAATCACCATTAAAGCCCACATATCACGATACAAAGCCAATTGTGCTACGTCCCCTTGGCATTTAGGCGTGAACACAATTCGTGCTTTATCCGCTTTACGCACCAATTCGATATTGCAAAACGCATAAGTAAGATCAAGGTAACGCAGACCCATTTCAATGGCTTTATGAAGACTAGGGCTCGCCAATAATGCATAACCCCAAATGCCGTAACTGGTTAATTGGTAGTAACCACCTAATGCTTTACCTGTAGCGAAAGGTTCTGGGGTTAAACGGGCTAAGTTGGTTAACACCAAAAGCTCCTGCTCATCTTCAATATGGCAATGACTATCACTTAACTGCGATTGGTTGATACCTGAGCCTTCAAGCAACTGCTCAGTCAAAAACCCAGTACTCAGGCCATATTCAACAATTAAGCGCACGCTATTAATACTTCGCTGCACACCACCCCCAATACACACAAAATGTCCGAAAATCACAAATATAAGTCTGATTATGGCATAGCCCAACGCCCATAATCACCTTAAAGTAGGTAAATAATAAAAATTAAAGACAAAGCTTAAGAGACAAACATGCAAAAGATACGCTATTTAATTATTGGAGCTGGTTTTGGTGGTCTGGGTTTAGCTGCAAAACTCAAACAACAAAATGAAGACGAGTTCTTAATATGGGAAAAAGCAAACGATCTAGGCGGCTGTTGGCGTGACAACACCTACCCAGGTGCGGCATGTGATGTGCCCTCTCATTTATATTCTTATTCTTTTGCACCCAAACATAATTGGTCTCATCGTTTTGCACCACAAGCTGAAATCCATCAATACCAACAAGATTTTGCTAAGCAATATCATCTACGTGAACATATTCGTTTTAATACAGAAGTGGCCAGAGCTCATTTTGATGAGTCGCTACAAAAATGGATAATTAATGACACTCAGGGCAATCAAATTTGTGCGCAGTTTTTAATTAGTGCAACAGGTCAGCTGAACCGACCTGCCTATCCAAATATCGAAGGCTTAAATACATTTAAAGGCCCTTTATTTCACTCAGCCACTTGGCAACACAATGTGGATTTAAAAGGTAAAACCGTAGCGGTCATTGGTACTGGCGCATCGGCCATACAATTTATTCCTGAAATTGCCAAACAAGCCAAACAAATAAACGTATATCAGCGCTCTGCGCCGTATGTCATATCAAAACCTGATCGTACATATTCAAAGCTTGAGCAAAAAATATATAAAATATGCTCACCACTTTTAAAACTAAGCCGTCTAAAAACATACCTAACATTTGAAAGTCGCTTTGTGGCGTTTACATCGATGCAATGGCTGATGCATTTTATGAAATGGCAATGGCGTGGTTTTATGCATAAACACGTTAGCGACACTAAAAAACGTGAGCAGTTAACCCCTGACTATCAAATGGGTTGCAAGCGAGTATTAATATCAAATAACTTTTACCCAACCATGAATCAACCCCATGTGGCTATTTTAGATCAGGGCATTAAAGCCATTAATGAAACAGGTATCACAGATTTAAATGGGGAGCATGTAAACGCTGACGTCATTATTTTAGGCACAGGCTTTACCGCCACACAGTTCTTATCACCCATGACCATAACGGGTTTAAACAACTTAAGCCTTAACCAAGCATGGCAAGATGGCGCTGAAGCATATTTGGGCATGACACTTAATCAGTTCCCAAATTTATTCATCATGTATGGCCCCAATACAAACCTTGGGCATAACTCAATTTTATATATGCTTGAAAGCCAGATGCAGTATATTTTGGATGCAACCAGCGCTGTGATTAACCACAAGCTTTCAGCCATAAACATGAAGCCCAGCGTGCAAACAGCGTTTAATAAAACCATTCAACACAAGGTGAATCACAGCGTTTGGAGCGAAGGTTGCACAAGCTGGTATAAAACCCAAAGCGGAAAAAATACGGTTAACTGGCCTGGCTTTACTTTTAGCTATCGTAAAATGAGCAAACAGTTTTCCCTTAACCAGTACGACGTAATCTGAGGTCTATATGAAAAACGCCATCATTACAGGTGCGTCGTCTGGCATTGGTAAAGCAACCGCACAGTATCTTTACCAACAAGGCTGGCATCTAGCCATAACCGATATAAACAAAGCAGACTTAAATACATTAAGTGAAAACTGGGATACGACTCGCTTTAGTCTTTATGAAATGGACGTAACCAATGAACAACAAGTGAAAACTGTCATCACTGATTACTGCCAACAACATAACAATCAACTCCATTTATTGTTCAATTGCGCGGGTATTTTGCATATTGGTGAGTTTTCAAGCATACCACTGGCAAAACAACATTTAACTTTTGACGTGAACATCAAAGGTTTAATGTCCACTTGCCATCACAGTTTTCAATACCTTAAAAATACCAAGGGCGCACAAGTGATCAACATGTCATCTGCCTCTGCCTCTTATGGGGTGCCCACATTTGCAAGCTACAGCGCATCAAAGTTTGCGGTAAAAGGCTTTACTGAAGCACTGGAGATTGAGTGGCAAAAACACGATATTCATGTGGGGGATATTATGCCGCCATTTGTAGCCACCAACATGTTGAATTCTCAAACCGAACAGGCACAGGTTATTAATCGCTTAGGTGTCAATCTAACCGCTCAAGATGTTGTTAAAGCCATAGCCAAACAAATCAACAACCCTATTGTGCATCGCCCAGTTAGCTTAGCATTTAGCATGCTGTACTATTTAAGTTCTATCACACCAAGTTGGCTTAATCGATTTATTATGAGATGTTTAACACGATAAACACACAATAAAAATAATGATGAATACCATGCAAGATAAACAACAAAAAAGAATTGCCAATTTATTAGAACTGATGCCACCAATGCATTGGATGCCCCCCAAGTTAGCACGACCAACCTTTACGGTTATTGATCGCATACTGGGTATTCCTAACACCCAATTAAACACCATCAAAAATGTCACCATACCCACACATGATGGCAAAAGCGCAATAAATGCTCGTATATATTACCCAAATGAAACTAAAGCTTGTTCAAGTACCACTCACGCTATGATGTATTTTCATGGTGGTGGCTGTGTCATTGGCAGCATTAATAGCCATGACAGACTATGCCGCTACTTAGCGCAAAACAGTAATGTAGTGATTATTTCTGTCAATTATCGACTAGCACCCGAACACAAAATACCAACCCCTATTATTGACGCCATCACCGCCTGGAACTGGCTAAACGACAACAAACATGCTCTAGGTTTACAAGATCATACCCTAGGTGCAGGTGGCGACAGTGCCGGCGCTTATCTAACAACATTACTGAGCTTAACCGACACGCAACAAGAATTGCCGGTTAAAACCAACACACCACCTGCTTTTCAATACTTACTTTACCCAATGATTGACCTGCGCGGACAAACCGAATCGTACCGTAATGCCAATAAAGGCATGTTACTGACAAGCAAGTTAATGGATTATTTCAGCAAACACTTCTTACAATCGGTTTCGCAAAAAGCATTACCTATAGCCAGCCCTGCACTGGCACACGATTTACACCTTTTACCAAAAACCTATTTGCTTACCGTTGAATTTGACCCACTAAAAGATGACGGCATTAAATTTGCCAAATCATTAAAAGACAAAGGTATTGATATCACCCATGAACACTTTGAAGATTGCATGCATTCATTTGTAACAACCTACAAGGTAAGTGAACGAGCAAAACAAGCAAGCCAAAAAATTGCACAACAACTTAAAGATTTGTGCTCTACATAAGCGCACTATTATTTTATAGTGGCACCGGAAGCTAAACGGTGCCCCTATGTTGTTATCTGATGTGTTTATTGTCTTACTCTTAATTTTATTTGCTTGGTTATGGTGGTTAGATCGTGGTTTGAAGCAAAGGGCTTACCAGCGCTGCAAGCAATATTGTGACGAGGCAAACCTGCAATTATTAGATGACAATATCCAAGTGCAAACCACAGGCTTAAAAAAGAACAGCCGTGGCCAGTGGCAGCTCTACCGTTGTTTTGTATTTGAGTTTACCTCAACCCAAGAGCAGCGCTATCAAGGGCGATTAGAAATGATGGGCAAAACCATCACCAACATAGAACTCGACCCATACCGCATCTAGCCTTAGTGCACTCGCCTAACCCTGCCTATTTCAAATTATTCCAAGGCCTAACCCTCATATGAATAATACAGGGTTGAGTTTGCATACAAATCGCTTATCATACCCGCGCTTTAGATAACCTTTTACTTATAACTGAGTATTAAGCCTTGGAATACGGCCATGTCACTGCCTCTTGACCAACTTATTCGTCGCCTATCCTTACGCCAATTACAGGTTTTTTTAGCTGTATTTGAACTCCAAGGCTACAAAAAAGCCGCTAATTCACTGGGCCTCACCCAGCCTGCGGTTAGCGCACAAATCAAACAACTTGAAGACACCCTAGAACAACCTCTATTTGAATATGTTGGCCGTAAACTCTACCGCACACGGGCCGCCGAGCGCTTAGCCTTATGCGTAAGCAACTTGTTTGGCGAACTAAAAAGCATGCAAGTGGATTTAAACGCCATGCAAGGCCAGCTATCAGGTGACCTTAATCTAACGGCCGTGAATACTGCACAATATGTGGTTCCTCATCTTTTAAAACTGTTTCAACAAGAATACCCAAAAATCACCATCAATCTTAAAGTGGTTAACCGCGCTGGTGCGCTTGATCGTATGGAGCAAAACCCAGATGACATCATCATTATGGGTATGGTGCCAACGGGTCGTCCTTTGGTCTCCATTCCATTCTTAGATAACGAACTCATACCCGTGGTGTCAGCAAACGCATCTTTTGCAAACAAAGAAACCGCCACCATCGAAGAGTTTTTATCTCAGCCACTTTTATTACGCGAAAAAGGCTCAGGCAGCCGCTTAGCATTTGAAGTGTTTTCGCAAGAACAACGCATCCGCTTAGCAGGCAATATGGAGTTAGGCTCAAATGACGCCGTCAAACACGGCGCACTTGCCGGCTTAGGCGTAGCGGTTTTACCCAAATTAAGTCTATTACCAGAGTTACGTTTGGGTTTACTGAAAAGCCCCAAAATAAAAGGCTTTCCGCTTAGACAATCTTGGTGTCTTGTTCACCCACAAGGCAAAACCCCCAGCCCCACCGCAGCGGCGTTTTTACAGTTTGTGCAATTAAATTTAGAAATGATTGAAAAGTATTTTAAAGATTTAGAATCGAGATAACGCCAAGCTAAACGGCGTGCCAAAGCGCAGCGTAAGTGCACTCACCAACCGTCACTGATTATGTAATAGTCACTTAATCTGGTAGCCCCTCGAACTCTGGCACTTCCCCTAACGCCTCTTCCCAAACAGCTTTACTGGATGAAAAAATATGCGCTGTAGGTGCCATGGATATTTCAGTGTCCAAGCATCCTGCGGGCACGACGAGCAAGCCTGGAATCTTAGTACTTGGCAATGCAGAGCCACACAATTTACAAAAGCTTTTGTTATGACGGGTGTTTGCAAGCGTAAAGGAAGTCACAGCAGCTTCACCCGATAGCCAAACCAATTTAGCTGACTGTGAGAATAGGTTTGCTCCATGAGCCGAACCCGTATCTTTTTGACAATACTGACAATGACACAGGTAAAAGCGATCGAAATCACCTTTTACCTCAAATCGCACTGTGCCACACAAACAAGAACCAAAGTGATCAGTCATTAAAATCCCTACATGGTTGATGGATGGAATTTACACGACGCCTGCCAGCAGAGACGAGTGAAACGAGTCCAGCCAGCTTGCTGGCGACACTGACTGGCTTTGTTAGGCAATTACTTTTTAGTGAATGAATCTCTAATTCCCCAAAATATTGCTACCGGGTGAGTAATAAAAACACTAATCACATGCACCATACTATAAATATATTGGTATTTAGTCACTTCGGTGAGGACGCCGTGATTACCCAAATAGTACCGACCACCAACAACCTCGCCGCTTAATGCATCACCGCCAAGATATACAGCGATAATAAAGAACACAGCGAAATTCATCATACATAGGATGAAAAAATCCTTAGGCGATTTCAAATCTAGCTTAAATTTCAATAGGGATGCCTAACGCCTGCCAGCAGGGGCGCAGAATGCGTCCCTCTGGCTGGCTTTGTTACAAATTTCTGCCCTATGCATCATCAAACCTGATGCCATGAACTTTGGTTACACCATCTTTGTTAATCAAAGTTAATTTTACAGCTAGCTTACGATTTTCATATTGCACAACAGTTGTATAAATTGCTTCTGTCTTGTCACTTCCATTAAATGAATTAAAGTGAGTCCAATTAACTAATTCTGGTGCTTCATGCGAAGTCATTTGGCCTAGCTTTTTCGTTTGCTCAAGCATTGCGATCCACTGTTTCTCTGGTTGTTGGGAGAAGCCTTCCTCTGTCATTAGAGATTTAAAGTCCTCAATCTTCCAGCTGTCAATTTGATCCAGTGCTTTCTCAACAAATGGTACAAAGACAAGTTCTTTATCAGGACCAGTATCACCGTTTGAGTAGGCTATAAGTGCACCCACAGCCAACGTTGAAAAAACACCAGCGAGATATGATAGGAAATACTTCAAGGTTTACTCCTTTGACTTGTAACGCCTGCCAGCAGAGGCGAGTGTAACGAGTCCAGCCAGCTTGCTGGCGATACTGACTGGCTTTGTTATGACTTTAATTTTATGTACAAATATACAGAAAATGAACCTATACAGATAATAACTAGCGAAATCATAGATAACTTTTCTATAACTCTAGAGATCAACTTAAATTTGTCTATTGCAGGTTTAGTAGATTGATATTCATAAACCTCTCCATCATCACCCTGAACCTTTGCACCCAAATATGATGCTAAATCCTTTGCAATCTCAATTTGATTTTTATCATGGTATTTGAAAATCAGTCGCCCACCAATTAGATGAAACATACATTTATTATCTGAGTTTTCACTTGGCCAATAGAAGCTATCTTCAAAGCATTGCTCAATAACTTCGCCGGTCTTGGAATTTACTCCGGACACGGTATCGTGAGAGATTCTTGAAACTTCTTCTAGAAGATCGCTGGTAATAGGGTTCTTTTCACTATCACGCCACTCATCGGCTAGCGTGATATGGATGTTATAGCCCATATTTAAATACCAAGTTTATTGTCATAACATTTTAATCGTGCGCAAGCGCGTTTTTGCAGTTTTAATACCGCTCAAAAACAACAAAAAAGCCGAATTAAAACAGTTACTTACCAGAACTTTATCATCAATGATGCCAGTAAAAACGAGCGCGCAAAATAATTTTAAAATAACGGGGTCTCGTTATTTCAGCTGTTGTTTTTGCAAGCCTATGAATTTAAAGCATTTATGATTTATTAACTAGGTAAAAACGAGCGTTTTTTTCTGATTTTTCGAGCAATGAGCTGCTATTTTGACCTAAAATCAAAAATACGCTGTTTATATAAGCAGTACATTTACTGCAAGCAATTTCAGTCAAAATACTGTGTTTAAACCGTATATCAAATCCTGCCGAGAGTGCTCACCTCGCCCTCAAATTTCACAGACCGATAAAACGAAAAAAGCTCGAACATTTTCATCTTCGAGCTTTTAGAATTAGTGGCCAAGACGGCTGGAGGGATTCGCTTCGCGTTTTCATATCGCCGCTACCGCATTTTAATATCGCAAACAATTGGAAGACTCATTCAAATCAAACCCTGTCGAGGATTCTCGCCCTCCCTCTGAATTTTGCTCGAATCAGAAACGAAAAAGCCCGAGATGGTGTTCATCTCGGGCTTTTAGAATTAGTGGCGGTGAGGGAGAGATTCGAACTCTCGATACGTTACCGTATACACACTTTCCAGGCGTGCTCCTTCGGCCACTCGGACACCTCACCGCAAAATCAGTTTTTGTTTTTTTATACTTGAATCAAACCCCAAACAAGTCGCACGCGGTTACTGCGTAACTATGCTCGTGAAATCTCTTCGAGTCGACACTCGGACACCTCACCGCAAAATCAGTCTTTGTTTTTTTATACTTGAATCAAACCCCAAACAAGTGGCAATGCGTTTACGCGCAAAGCTTTAAGGGCGCGTATTATACAAAGCACCCTTTCAAGTGCAAGTAGTTCCTTGATTTTTAAGCACTATTCCCAATATTTTACGTATTCATCAATACTGCTATTGGGCTTGCTTGGCAGTTTATCAGGGGTGCCTACATAGATAAAACCGACAATTTCACCTTGCTCTGACAAACCAAAATGCTGTTTAACGGCTTTTGCATGGGCCATATCCCCCGTGCGCCAAATGGAGCCATAACCCAATGAGCTGATGGCGACCTGCATATTTTGTATAGACGCCCCTACCGCTAAGATTTGCTCCATGGCGGGCACTTTTGCATTTTCTTGAGGCTCGCACACAGCAACAATCATTAAAGGGGCGCGCAGGGGCATGTTTCGGGTTTTTTCTCGTTTATCTTGGGCAACGCTTTGGACATCCAGTGTTGAGGCAAACAGCTCACCAAGCTCAGCTAAGGCTTTGCCTTGGATCACATGGTAGTACCACGGTTTTAAGCGAGCGTGATCTGGAGCTCTGACAGCACAGGCTAAGATCTGTTGCAATTCGTCCTGATTGGGTGCTGGTGCCACCAATTTAGGACAAGATACTCGGTTTTGTAGCAGTTGGATGACTGTATTCACTAAGTGGCCTTATATCTTTTTGTTTTTAAGAGGTTATTTTTCGCTATGTCCAGTGTAGATCCTTGCACCCAAGGCTATCTAAGTATTAAATACCGCTCTTATTCTGCACTGTCGCAGCTGTACCTCAGAATTATCAATTAGATCAATGACTAACACCAGCCAAGAATCATCATCAGCACCTTTATACGAGTTTTACTCTCGCAGCGTAGGCTTTATTGCTGGTGCCATCACAATCATTTTAGGCACCAAATTGGGTGTTTGGGTTGGCTTTGAAGCTGAAGTGCTTAGCATCTGCGTGTTATACCCGATTATTGCTCTGCTTATAAGTAAGCGTCTTCCTCAAAATATTGCTCATTTACGCCGCCCTATTTTTATTACTCTAGACGCTACGTTTGTTGGTTGTTTATTGGCCTATATGAATTTCGCTGTTGTACCGAGTATTTTATTTTGTGTAATGGTGAATGCTTCTGTCATGTCTATTGGCAGTGTGACTACATGGTTCACCTGTATGATTGGTGGCGCTTTGGGGGTGTTTGTGGGCACACTAATATTTGGTTTCCAGCCTCATTTTGAAGTTCCTAATGTTCTTAACATTACCTCTGCACTGGGCATGTCTTTTCATTTGGCGGTTACCTCGTTTTATTCAGGCAAACAAACTAAGCAGCTTGAAAAGCTGCACAGCGAATTAAAAGCTGAGCAAGCCAAACAAAAGAATTTATCAAATAAGGTGGCCAAATATATTTCCCCACAAATTTGGGAGTCTATTTTCTCTGGTAGTCGTGAAGTTAAGCTTGAGACTCAGCGTAAGAAGCTGGTTGTCTTTTTCTCTGACATTCGTGGTTTTACCTCACTATCTGAGCAGCTAGAGTCTGAGGCATTAACGGAACTGTTAAATAACTACTTAACCGAAATGACCAACATTGCCCTTAAATATGGCGGTACCATTGATAAGTACATTGGCGACAGCATCATGGTGTTTTTTGGTGACCCTACAACTCAAGGCGCTAAAAAAGACACCTTGGCCTGTGTAGCCATGGCCATTGAAATGCGTAAACACATGAAGGTATTAAGGCAAAAATGGCGCGCCCAAGGGGTACAAACACCACTTGAGATTCGCATGGGGATCAACACGGGTTATTGCACCGTGGGTAACTTTGGTACTGAATCACGCATGGATTACACCATTATTGGCCGTGAAGTAAACATGGCCAGCCGCTTAGAAAGCGCCGCTGAAGCAGGTGAGATTTTACTTTCTCATGAAGCGTACGCCTTAATTCAAGATAAAATCATTTGCCGCGAAAAAGGCACCATTACCGCCAAGGGGTTTTCTCGCCCGGTTCCGGTTTATGAGGCTGTAGACTTTAGGCATAACCTGGCGGCAAAATCCTCTTTTATTGAGCATGAGCTACCTGGGTTTTCCATGTACATGGATACCAATCGTATTAATAATTACGATCGCGAGAAAATTGCCAAAGCCCTTGAGCTGGCCGCGATTAAGATGAAAAACCAAAACAAAATGCAGGGATAATGATCGAATCTAAGCCGCCATCAAATACCCTTATTATCAGTATTTTTGCCGGCCTTGGTTTGTGGCTTATTTTGATGCTGGTGGCCCTTAGCTGGTTTCAAACCCGTTATATTCATGAATTCACCCAACATGAGCCTGCTTTTTTGCAAGCCAGCTTCACCGAGGCTTGGTTTAAAAAATTATTAACGCACCTGCCGCCTAAAACCAAAAACGCTCGCCTGATTCAACTTTGGCAACCAGACTGCCTATGCAATCGCTTCGCCCGCCCCCATGCTATTAATGCAATGGAGCTCACAGACGCTTTAGGCTATGAACATATCACTCTAATACCCAGCAGCTATTCCGATCAACTTGCGTCTTTGCAGGCTCTTAACCCGCAAACCCAATTATTGCCCATTGACACAACGCTGTTAGCTAGCTGGCCTGCCAATCCATCCGTGCTTATTGAAGGGGCTTTTAGTCAGCTACTTTACATTGGACCTTTGGGCTTTGGTGCCTTTTGCAGCCAAGCTAATACCAGTGCCATTGATAGCCAGCTCACCGGTATTGCCTCGCAAACCAGCCGCGCTTTTTACAATCAAATAGGCCAAGGCTGCTTTTGCCAGTGGCCATCTACGAAATAGCGGCTTTTTTCCTATTTACTCGCCAAATTTGAACTAGTCTTAACTCAGACACGTTAAATCTGACAATCATGCAGCAATCAGACTACCAAAGCTTGGTTCGTATCGGTCGCAACCTCATCAGCGAGCGAAACATCACTAAGCTATGTGAATTAATCTTAGATGAAGCACAGCAACTTTGTGGCGCTGATGGCGGCACCTTATACCTTATCAATAAGCAACCCCCCACCCATTTACAATTTGCCATTGTTCACAACAACAGCTTAAACATTCGGCTGGTGAGTAAGCCCAATGATTCTGTGTTTCCGCCTATTCCATTATATGAAGACGATGGCGATACTAATCAGCATCATGTGGCCGCCTTTACCGCCCACGCTAAAACACTTATCAATATTGAAGACGCATACGACAATACTCAGTTTGATTTTTCTGGAGCAAAGCAGTTTGACGCGGCAAACAATTATCGCACCCAATCTGTTCTTGCTATCCCATTGTTAAACGAGTCCAACCAAATACTGGGCTTACTGCAATTGATCAATGCGCAAAACCCGGACACAGGGGAAATCATCCCATTCAGCGAAGACGTTGAACCCCTGATCATGTCACTTGCAACATTTGCAGCAAGCGCCATCGAAAACCGCACCATTAGTGATAGCCAAAAAGCACTATTAATTGAATTAGCAGCAACTGAAGACACTGAAGAAATCATAGAGCGCATATTAGATGAGGCCATCAACCTTACCCATAGCGAAGGTGGCACCCTATATTTAACGCAAAGCGACGAAAATGGTGAAACATCAAAATTAAAATTCGAAATTATTAAGAATGATATCCTTGATATAAAAATGGGTGGCAAACACGGTGTCCCTATTCCCTTTCCAGCCTTAGAATTATTTGAAGAAGATGGCATCGAAAATAACCATATTGTGGCGGCTTACAGCGCAAACAGTAGGCAAATTGTAAACATAGATGACGTATATGATTCAGAAGAGTTTGATTTCTCTGGTGCTCGTAAATTCGACAAGCAAACCAATTATCGTACCCAAAGTGTTTTAACCTTTCCGCTTTTAAATCATCAACAAGAAGTCATTGGCGTGTTGCAGTTAATTAACGCACGCCTGCCTGATTCAGATAAAAAAGTGCCCTTTTCTGATCGTTATATTCCACTTCTAAAGGGGCTGGCCCTTTACGCAGCCATTGCCCTTAACAATCAAATATTGGTGCAGGACCTTAAAAATTTACTCGATGCATTTGTGAAAACCATTGCTAAAGCCATTGATGCAAAAAGTCCGCACACCAGCGGTCACTGCCAGCGGGTTCCATTACTCATGGAGCTAATGGCAGAAGCCGCCTGTAAAGACAGCGAACAATACAAAGACTTTAACCTAACTGAAGAAGAGTGGTACGAATTACGGGTAAGTGCTTGGATGCACGATTGCGGCAAACTAGCCACGCCAGATAGTGTGCTAGAAAAATCCACCAAGCTACATAAGATGCGTGACGGCATTGAACTTATCGAAGCTCGTTTTAATTGCTTAAAACACAAACTAGAAATTGATTATTTACAATCCTGCATTCAAAACCCAAACGATGCTGAGTCATTTAAGCAAGAGTTTACAAAACAACTAACTGATTTACAGTCCGATTTAGAGTTCGTGCGCACCAGTAATAAAGGTGGCGAATTCATGAGCGACGAATCAAAAGAAAAAATAAACCTGATCGCCAAACGTCAATGGCCAGATATTAATGGCACCATGCAACCTATGCTCAATGACGAGGAGATTTATAACTTATGCATTGAGCGTGGCACACTTACCGCAGAAGAAAGACAAATTATCAATAATCACATGACAGTGACCATTGATATGCTTGAAGGGTTACCCTTCCCTAAACAGTTGAAACGGGTACCAGAATACGCTGGCGGTCATCATGAAAAAATGAATGGTACCGGCTTTCCTCGTGGCTTAACCCGCGATCAAATGTCCATACCGGCACGCATGATGGCCATAGCCGATATTTTTGAAGCCTTAACCGCAAAAGATCGGCCTTATAAAGACCCAATGAAAATCAGCCTATCATTGAATATCATGCATAGAATGGTGGATGACGAGCACATAGACCCAGATTTATATGAGCTATTTGTAAAGTCTCGTGTATGGGAAAAATACGCGAAGCGGGTACTCAGCCCAGACCAAATTGACGTTGATGACATAACCCCGTACTTGCTAAACAAAGCCTCTTGATTTGGCCACTACATCTCTAGACACAAAAATGCCAAGCAGTAGCTTGGCATTTTTTATTTTACAAACTTAACAACAAGCCCCACCAAGCGCACCTGCTTGATCGGTAGCGAAAGGTATCGGGGTACCACAATCCGGAAAAATACCGTAGTGGTTGGACCAATCACCAAAAAATTCAAAGTGCTCTGCAAAACGCGTATCGTTTAACATACGATAGGTATTGCCGCATACAGAAAACATCTTGCCTGTTTCAATTTTGTGGTGGTTATCTAGCATGAAAACATGAGGTTGATGTTCTATTGTGCCCTTATAACGAACAGCTTGACCATAATCTTCACAGGCACTTTCAAGGCCATCAATTTTAAATAAACGATAGGTTGCACTATAAAAATTCATATGCCCGATTTTTTGTTCAAGCTTCGCGTTTTCAATGGTTAATACACGATCTTTTACTAATCGAGGGTCAGTAAAACCGGCTACCTTACTGAACTCCAAAAAATCACGCCAATATAAAGCACCACTTAAACATTCACCGTAAAGCACTTCATCTTTTACAAGCGCATCGGGAATTCGACGATCACAATACACATCAGAGAAATACATCTCACCGCCCTGCTTTAATAAACGATGCGCTTGTTTTAATACCTTTTGTTTATCTTGTACAAGATTGATCACGCAGTTAGAAACAATCAGATCGAAGTAACCATCTTCATAAGGTAGCTTTTCCAATTGGTCGATATCACCTTGAATAAATTCAACGTTAGACTGTTTATAGCCAAAAATATCAGCATGATAATCTTGGTATTCTCTGGCTACCGCTAATTGTTCATCTGTCATATCAAGGCCAACCACTCGGCCAGATTCCCCAACCATAGCTGACAATGCGTATACGTCTCGACCTGCACCACAACCTAAGTCCAACACTTTTAGTCCAGCCATCTGCTCAGGCACAACTAAGCCGCAGCCGTAATAGCGCATCATGACTTCATCATGCACCTTTGACAAAATCGGTTTTAAAAATTCCGGCATGGCTTCATCGGTGCAGCAAGCATTGGTTTGCAGGTCTTGGGAGCCTTGTAAAACCTTCCCGTAATAATCCTTGACCGAATCTAGCATGCGAACCTCTTTATTGTTTTATCATTGTGACGGTAAGACATTCATATATAACCAAAGTTCGGCCAAATAGCACCTTTTTCTGACATATAAAACCTTACATAGTAAAAGAAAAAAGAATGACTATGATCATCAAGCCCGCCCAACCCATACACGCTCAAACTGCTTGTGAACTTATATATCAGTCAGGGCCCGTCGCTTTTGACTTTATATTCAACAAACAACACGGCCCAGATATTAAAGTATTTTTACGACACCTATTTCGCACTCGGCGTTCTATGTTTAGTCATAAACATCACCTTGTATGCCTCGATAAAGACGAAGTGGTTGGCACATTAGGCAGCTTTAGTCTTAAAAGTCACAAACAAACATTGCTCGCCAATGCTTGTGCTATTTTCAGACAGTACGGCTGTAAAGGGGTAATGAAAGGAATAAGGTTCGAGCGAGAGCTGGTTAAACCACCAAAGGAAGACTGTTTATATCTATGTCATATCGCTGTCGAGCCATCTTTTCAAAGCAAAGGCATTGCAGGTAAACTGATTAACCAAGCGGCATTAAAAGCAAAAGAATTAGGTTTGAATAAATTAAGTTTAGATGTCGCCCAGAAAAATCAAAGAGCTTTAAACTTATACCTTTCACAGGGTTTTAAAATTATCAGCATTCAAAACAGTTATAATTCAACATTAGATAATCATATCTATATGGAGAAGTTATTATAATGAAGGTTTATTTGTCTGCTTTTTTAATATTCTAATGAGTTTGATTAAGCGCTTGGCATCTTGTTTATTGATACCCTGAGCATCACAATAATAAAGCTGGCGATTCACATCATTATTTAAAGCCGTTAAAGAAACACACAAGTTAGGATGCTTAGCTTTTAATTTCTCAAAAACCTGCCCCATCGTAAGATTTTCAGTCAGGTCAACCTTCTTCGAAGAGACTTGACCTTGAAGCCATGCAAGTAGCACATGAAGAATCTTTTGTTCATTAGACAATGGCTGTGCCCTTTGATCCCACCATAAAAATCCAAACAAGCCTAAACCTAAGCAAACAAATACACCTAACAGCAGTACAATTAATTCATTGGTGTCACGCGCTCCCCATAAGTCTTGCAATAGGGCTTGTTGCTTGCCGCCTTTATAACTGAGCATCCATTCGTTCCATAAGTAATCAAACGCTTGCCATTGCTTACGTAAATCTTTTATCCATTGGGCATTACTATTAAAACCTTTAAATTCATTAGGTATTGCTTGCTGCAAACCCGACTCAACACGTTCAGGTGACACCCACGCGGTAGGGTCTAATCTTAACCATCCCTCTCCTTCGATAAACACTTCAACCCATGCATGGGCATCACGCTGATAAACAGACATGGTTTGTGAGATTTCATTATCTTCACCACCCATGTAGCCCACAACGACACGAGAAGGTACATTAATCGCACGCAGTAAAAATGCTAACGAACCGGCATAGTAAGAACAAAATCCAGATTTAGACTCAAACAAAAAATCATCAATTTGATGATCACCATCATACACACCTGGGCTTAACGTATAATTAAAACCCTGTGTTGAAATGTAGGAGCGTAGAATTTCTAAAAACAATGGCATATTGTCAGCTTGCTGCTTTAAGCGCTGTGCAAATGCTTTTGCCTTCGGATTCGAGCCTTTAGGTAAGTAGGTATAGGTTAACCATTGTGTTCGGGTTAGAGCCGTTTGAGGCAACAGCTCACCGTAATTTGAGTCTACTTGGTACTGCCATTGATTATAGAGTTTTCGTTTACTACGCAAAGTTGCGTCACTTTGTATGAGCACCCCTTGTGTTAATGGTTTGGCAGCCCCCAACGCAAACAACCAATTTTTCTCGTGGGGCTCAACCATTACCTGATAACGATTACTACTTGTATCAGGACTATAAAACTCTTTGTCGTTCTCTTTTTGATACGCTTTACTTTGCTGCCAGGTTTCACCATCAAATTCATTTAGTGTAAATGCACGCCAATAGCGCTGATTCATTGGCAGTTCACCTTCAAGCATTTTCACCCTAAAGGCCAACTCATTATTTTTACCTAACTGGGCAATACTACCAGGTGACATAGAATCACTAAGACCCACCACGCCTGATTGGGTTGGTATATTTAGAGTCCACAGCGGTCCTATTCTTGGTAATACAAAAAATAACACCAGCGCCAAAGGAATCGATTTAAGTAATAAACCTAATCCAGTTTTAAAGCTATCAAATCGATTGGGTTGATCATAAAAATGCACTAACACCTGTGTTGCAAGTGTTAACACCATAACAAACAGAACCAGCAAGAAATCAAGCGGCGTTCTATCAAACAAAAACAACAAGGCACAAAGAAAGTAATTAAGAAAAATAAGCAGGTAACTATCTTGATGCTTTGAAACTTCAAGGGGTTTTAGCATGACACCAGCAATGAGCAAGGACACCATACCTTCGATTGTGAGTGTTGCGCCGTAACTATAATAAACACCAACAAAACCAGAGCTCACTAAAATCAGCTTAACAAACCAGTTAGCTTTAGGCACCCGCCCAGTAAACATTGATAATCGCCATACCAGCGCGGTAATTGAAAACACAATTAACCAAACAGGCAAACGCCCAACATGTAAAAGCAATGCCGCAAAAACATTCACAAACAAAAACATTAATGTGGCCTGGGACATATGACTGCTATTAATGGCCATTGCGCTTCCCACCATATGCAAACAGAGCAAGCTCAGTTAAACAGCGCTGTAAATGTTTCTCGCCGCTGCCAAGTGGTATCTCAATGTTAGGCAATTTTAAACGGTATTCACTTTGTTGTTTGTGCGCAGCCAACACCCAACCACACAATACTTGTAAGCGGTATTCAATTTCAAAACCAGTAAGTGTTTGCCAGTCAATACAACGTTCATCACCCTGAAAATCAAGGTACTGCTTTGTCATTAATTGCTGTGTTTTTGCATATTGCTTCCAAGCAACCCGTTTGAGTGAGTCGCCTTTTTGGTACATTCTTAAGCCATCAAATTCATCCATGCCTGATTGCGTGGTTTCAGCTTTATCATCAATGCCATCACCACTGCTGCTTCGAAATGGCAAATCAATCGGTGCAGGATAGACAACTCCATTAAAATCCAAGCGCAGCCAACTCCAGCAAGTTAACAACCCTAAAGGGTATACACTCAACAATTTAATTCTTGGTACCCGTAATTGGCCACGCTCTTTAGCCAAGAATGTAAGCTTAATAGTTTGTTGATCATGAACAACAGGTACCAACTTTGAATCGGGTTGGTTAAAACCAACAAAAATACCTACTTTCGATGTTTTATTGGGGTTAGTAAACGTTAAAGGCAATGCAACCGTTTCACCAGCAAAACAAGGCTCACACGCCCCAGCTTTGATGATAAGCGATGAAACATTTTGATAGGTTGAGATAATAGTAGTGACAAATAAGCTGATCATGATGAACCCGATACTTAAAATCAGGTTATTCTGATAATTTATGCCCGTCACTAACAATAAAGAAAGTAACACTAGAAACAAAAAACCCACTTTATTAGGAAAAATAAAAATGCGTTTTTGTGTTAACTGTATTTCACTTGCCAATGGCAAGCGCTTATTAAGCCAACGCTCATATAATTGACTTAATTTTGTGAACTTAAGCTTCATCACAACACAGAAACAGTTTGCAATATGTCTGCGCAAATATCCTTTTTGCTATCCACCAATGCATCTTCAAGTCGGTGCTGTGCCACGTAACGAAATACATCTTGCACGTCATCAGGTAAAACATGATCACGCCCGTGTAACAGCGCCCAGCTTTTAGATGTATTTAGTAAAGCAATGGCAGCTCGGGGTGACAAGCCATATCGCAATAAAGAGTGCTCACGTGTTTGAGCAATCAAACGCTGTATGTAATCCAACAAAGCAGAGCTCGCTGCAACTGATGCAACCTTGCTTTGATAAACAGCAAGCTCTTCTTCATTCATCAAGGTAGATAACGTAGCTGATGAACTTGAGCGCCCTTCTAACAATGCTCGCTCTGCTTTTGCGTTAGGGTAGCCCAACTCGATACGCATCAAAAATCGGTCCAACTGGGATTCAGGTAAGGTAAAGGTACCTGACTGAGAAATGGGATTTTGTGTGGCAATAACAAAGAAAGGTTGAGGCAGTTGATGTGTTTTACCATCAATACTCACTTGGCGCTCTTCCATGGCTTCTAATAATGCACTTTGGGTTTTGGGGGTTGCACGATTAATCTCGTCAGCCAAAACCACTTGTGAAAACACAGGGCCGGGATGAAAAACAAAAGAGCCTTGTTGTGTGTGCTCATCTTTTTGATAAATGCTACCACCGACAATATCAGCAGGTAGCATGTCACTGGTAAATTGAATACGTTGGTACTGTAAACCCAGCACATTAGCCAAAGCATGGCTCAGTGTTGTTTTACCCATACCCGGTAAATCTTCGATTAACAAATGGCCTTTTGCTAACAAGCAGCTTAAAGCCAACTTCACTTGATGTTCTTTACCCAGTACAACACTGTTTAGTGCCGATAATACAGAGCTTAATTTTGCATCCATTGCGCAAGACTCCCATGCAAAATTTGCTGAATTTTTATATTTGTTTAAATACGACTTAAACCAAAAGACAGATCTCTTTTGATGTCTTCAATATCTTCAATACCACATGCGATACGAATCAAGCCGTCAGTAATTCCGGCACGCTCACGATCAGCTGGATCTACGCGACAGTGAGTTGTCGTTGCAGGATGGGTAATGGTGGTTTTAGCATCGCCAAGGTTAGCCGTAATTGAAAACATACGTGTGCTATCAATCACAGACCACGCAGCGTCTTGACCACCTGAAACCTCAAATGCTAATACGCCACCAAAATCTTTTTGTTGAGATTTTGCAAGCTCATGCTGAGGATGCTCAGACAAACCTGCATAATGCACCGCATTAACACTTGGCTGATCTTTTAACCAAAGCGCTAGTGCCATAGCATTTTCACTGTGGGCTTTCATGCGCAGCTTTAAGGTCTCTAAACCTTTGAGCATGACCCATGCATTAAATGGGCTCATGGTTGGACCAACAGAACGCAAGACCCCTACAACCTCTTCCATTAATTCATGGCTACCCAATACCGCACCACCTAATGTGCGACCTTGGCCATCAATAAATTTTGTTGCGCTGTGAATGACCACATCCACACCATATTTTAATGGTTGTTGTAATGCTGGTGTGCAAAAGCAATTATCAACGGCTACTAATATGTCGTTACTGTGTGCTAGTTCAACCAGTGCCGCTAGATCCCCTACTTCATTCATAGGGTTAGAGGGTGACTCTAAAAAGAACAACTTTGTATTGTCCTTTATGGCGCTGCGCCATTCATCAACATCAGTTAAAGATACGTAATCAACTGTGATGCCTAACTTGCTTACGTATTTTTTAAACTGCACATTGGTTGAGCCAAAAATACTTCGGCTCGAGACAATATGATCGCCAGGGTTTAACAAGGCTAGAATCATGGAGAAAATAGCCGACATACCTGATGCCGTAGCTACACACTGCTGCGCACCTTCTAAAGCGGCTAAACGCTGCTCAAAGGTACGAACCGTGGGATTAGTGTAACGAGTATAAACGTTACCCTCTTCATCGCCGCCAAATACAGCCGCCGCTTCTTGAGCATTCCCAAACACGTAGCTTGATGTCAGAAACATAGCTTCACTATGTTCATGCTCTTGAGTGCGCTCATAACCTGCTCGCACCGCTAAAGTTGCGAACTCAGCGCCATCTAATTGAGAGTTGTAACGTTTATTATCGGCCACTTAGTCTTCTCTATTCAATATCTTCATCATTGTGTAAATCAATGATGCTATTTTCAATATCTTGTTTTTTATTTGCGTCATTGCGCAATGCTTGCAAGTTATCAAGATAGGCTTCATCAATATCACCCGTCACATATTCACCGTTGAATACTGAGCAATCAAAGTCATACTTAACATCTGCGCCATCACAAGTGGCTTCAATTAAGTCATCTAGATCTTGATAAATCAACCAGTCTGCACCAATCTCTTTTTGAATCTCTTCAACTGTGCGACCGTGAGCAATTAGCTCTTCTTTAGCAGGCATATCAATGCCATAAACATTCGGGAAACGTACTTCAGGTGCCGCACTGGCGAAATACACTTTCTTGGCACCCGCTTCACGGGCCATCTCAATGATTTGCTCGCAAGTGGTACCACGAACAATTGAGTCATCTACCAACAAAACATTTTTCCCACGAAATTCAAGATCAAGCGCATTCAGTTTTTGCTTCACTGATTTTTTACGTTGCTGCTGACCAGGCATGATGAACGTACGACCGATGTAACGGTTTTTCATAAAACCTTCACGGTATTTAACGCCTAAATGGTTTGCTAACTCTACCGCTGAGCTACGACTGGTATCAGGAATCGGAATAACTACATCAATATCATGGTCAGGGCGTTCACGTATGATTTTTTCAGCCAAACGTGAACCCATTTTTAAACGCGCTTTATACACACTGATTTTATCGATGATTGAATCAGGGCGTGCAAAATACACGTGCTCAAAAATACATGGCGTAAGTTTAGGGTTTTCAGCACATTGTTGTGTGTGTAAGTTACCATCAACATCAATGAAAACGGCTTCACCTGGTTCGATATCACGAACCAATTCAAAGTCTAATGCGTCAAGGGCAACGCTTTCAGAAGCGATCATGTATTCATCGCCTTTGTCAGTGGTGCGCTTTCCAAATACCGCAGGACGAATACCATTTGGGTCACGGAAACCCACCACACCATAACCCGCTAGCATTGCTATTACGGCATAACCACCCTTGATGCGTTTATGTACACGCTTAACCGCATCAAATACATCTTGAGCGGTTGGCTTTAATTTCTTTTGTTCTTGAAGCTCATGGGCAAAGATATTCAGCAGCACTTCAGAGTCACTGTTGGTATTAACATGACGCAAATCTTCACGATACACGTCTTTTACTAAATCTTGAGTATTCGTTAGGTTACCATTGTGAGCGAGCACAATACCGTAAGGGCTGTTCACATAAAAAGGCTGTGCCTCAGCTGAACTTGAACTACCAGCGGTTGGATAACGAATATGGCCAATGCCCATATTCCCCACAAGACGCTGCATGTGGCGAGTACGAAAGACGTCTTTGACCAAGCCGTTATCTTTACGTAAGTAAAAACGACCAGAGTCACACGTCACCATACCAGCGGCATCCTGACCACGGTGCTGCAAAACCGTTAGAGCATCATACAGCGCCTGATTCACATTGCTCTTAGCAACCAAACCAACAATGCCACACATGGCGTTACCTCTTTAATACAATTTTAGTCACTGGATTTACCCAGTGTCAGAAGGGTTTCAGCAGCGCCTGGCAAAATATTCTTTGACCAAGACACCATTAATTCAAAATGCGGTATTAATGCAGACTCTTTCCACCAAGGGTCTGCACTAAAGGCAGTCATTTGTAGCCCATATATGGCGGCCGTTACCAAAATCAGGCCTCTGGCCACACCAAATACAATACCAAAAATACGATCCGTGCCGGCAAGCCCTGTCACTTTAACTAATTCGCCTACTAAATTATTAATCATAGCCCCAACTATCAGTGTCGCCGCAAACAATATGGCAAATGCAGCGCCGTAACGGGCTGAGGGCGTTTCGATCCATTGAACGAGTAAAACATCAAGATGACCACTGAATATTCTGGCGATGATAAACGCAGCGATCCAACTGGCAAGGGACAGCATCTCTTTAACAAAACCACGTTTGATGCTGATAAGGGCAGAAATCAATACAACGGCCAATATGACCCAATCTATCATGAGCATATTAGAGTCCGTTATTTTGAGCCGTTTTGAAATACATAAAAACGAGCGCCCTTGAGGAAAGGGCGCATTCTAACAAAGGGAATTCCAAGCGCAAAGGGAATCATTGGCCTTCAAAGACAACTAATTGCCCTTGAATCTTAAATGCTTGTTTTATAGCCAGCATTTGCGCCTCAAGTTGCTGCTTTTGTGTACTAGGGCCGACAAACACTCTGGTATAAGCACCATCCTTAGAAACCGCTTCAAATGCGCTATAGCCTGCTTTGCGCAGCTTATTTCTTAAGTCAAACGCATTACTGGCCTTAGAGAAACTGCCTACTTGAATATGCCAAACCACAGACTGACCCGTGTTCTCAAGTACTGGCTTTTCAAAATCTTTTAGTTTTAAGGTCTGCTGATCTACTTTTATATCGGTTTGCGTCACCTTGGCCGAGGTATTCATGGCCACTTGTGAAGGCTGTGACATGGGTATATCCAATGATTTTGGTAGTGGCATACTCATATCAGGAATATTAGATTCAACTGGGACACTTTTAGCCAAATAAGAGGCATCACCGGCGGTTGTCGACACCTGAGGCAAGACAATGATAGCAACGGCCACTAAGACACCTGCACCAACTAACTTTCGCTTTAGCCCTTCATCCATCTGACTACCCTTCTACTTCAGTGTTTGGTTGCAGCTGTGCATCTAATGAGTAAAGCCATTGCTCGGCATCCGCCACCGTTAAAAACGAGCCAAAAATAATGACCTGATCATCTTTAGATACAATCTCTTTCAATGCTTTAAGGCCATCTGCTACCGTGTCGTACTTACCCGATACATCCACTCTCTCACTAACCTTACCAGCAAGGTCATGGCATGTCTGGCCACGGTAACCGGCTAAGCCTGCTAAGTACCACTCATCAATAGCGGACATACATTCAACGACAGACAACGCATCTTTATCTTTTAACATGGCAAACAAAGCATAACGCTTACCCTTAATTGGCTGGGAGATTAGATGTTCATTTAATAACTTAGCCGCTTGAGGATTATGCCCTACATCCAAAATACCAAAATACGGATGATTAAATTGCTGAAGTCGCCCACCTAGCTGAGCATTTTGTAAACCAAGGTTAATGTCATCAAGACTTAACCTTGGGCAAACTTGAATAAGCAACTGCAAAGCCGTGGCCGCATTTTCAAGTGGCAAAGACGGCAATACTAAATCATCATAATTTAATTGCTGGTTATCTGAAGATACGCCTCGCCAAGACCAATTATCCGCAGTGCGCTGAAAATCAAAGTCGCGGCCTTTAATCAGTAAGTTAGCGTCAATACTATTAGCATGTTCAATCAAACGAGATGGTGGATTGCGCTCACCACAAATAGCAGGTTGAGAAGCTCGATACACGCCCGCCTTTTCAAACGCAATATTATTGATATCACTGCCCAGCCAATCTTGGTGATCTAAACCAATACTGGTAACAGCCGCACCGCTTGGCTCAACAATATTAACGGCATCTAGGCGCCCGCCTAAACCAATCTCTAAAACAGCAGCATCCACTTTGGTTTTTTTAAAAATATATAATGCCGATAATGTCCCTACTTCAAAATAGGTAAGGCTAATGTCAGCACGCGCTTCATCAATAACCTCAAAGCTTTCAACAATTAAATCATCAGACACTGGTTGGCCATTTATGCGCACACGCTCATTGTAGACATGTAAATGAGGGCTCATGTAGCTACCCACATTCATACCTGTCGCATTTAAAATACTGCTGCACATGGTGACAGTGGAACCCTTACCATTTGTGCCTGCCACTAATAGTGTTAATGGCGCCGGCTTTAAAAGGTTTAATCTTTGCGCAACGGTTTGCACACGCTCTAAACCCATATCAATTTCAGTAGGATGATTGGACTCTAGGAAAGCGAGCCACTGATCTAAATTCTTTTTCATGAAGGCATTAACAACTGCAACAAACGTTTAAGGGTGGGACGAAGGTTCTCACGACTCACAACTTTATCAAGCATGCCGTGCTCTAACAAAAACTCACTTCGCTGAAACCCCTCAGGCAGAGTTTCACGCACAGTTTGCTCGATAACCCGAGGACCTGCAAAACCAATTAACGCTTTAGGTTCTGCAATGATGATATCACCAAGGGTTGCAAGACTGGCACTAACACCGCCGTAAACCGGATCGGTTAAAACAGAAATGTAAGGAATTTTGTTTTGCTTTAGTTTTTCGATGGCTGCACTGGTTTTAGCCATTTGCATCAAAGAAAACAACGCTTCTTGCATACGGGCGCCGCCACTTGCCGCAAAACATACAAGGGGGACTCGATCGGCCAACGCTTTTTCACACGCAAGCACAAACTTTTCACCTACAACCTGCCCCATTGAGCCACCCATAAAAGAAAACTCAAATGCACAAGCTATCACAGGTAAGGTTTGCAGTTTGCCCTCTATAACGACTAGCGCATCTTTTTCAGAGGTCTTTTTTTGTTCAGAAGCTAAACGGTCTTTGTACTTTTTAGAATCGCGAAACTTTAATTTATCGACAGGCTCGATATCGGCAAACAGCTCTGTTCTTGGCTCCACATCAAGTATCAAATGCAATCGTCTGCGGGCGGAAATACGAAAGTGGTATTGGCATTTATCACACACATTTAAATTGCGCTCTAAATCTGCTTGATACAATGCCGTTTGACAATCAGGGCAGCGAGTCCAAAGACCTTCCGGGACTTGGCTCGCTTTTGCCTGCGTAGTCGCTTTGATGCTGGCTGGAACAATTTTATCTAGCCAGTTACTCATAGGCTCACCCTAATTATCGATTATGCGTCCATGGCTGTGCGCATTTCAGTCATCAATGCAGATAAACGCTGCTTGATGACTTCTGGTTCATGTTCATTTTCTTCAATACAACGAACCAACGCACTACCCACAATAACAGCATCTGCAACATTGGCTACAGCCGCTGCTGTTTTACCATCCTTTATACCAAAGCCCACGCCCAATGGCAGCTGGGTTTTGGTGCGAATGCGATCTAAGTTGGCTTTTACATCATCAATATCCAGTGCGGCAGAGCCGGTAACACCTTTCACTGACACATAATAAAGATAACCAGAGCCATGCGCACAAATAGTATTGGCCCGGGCATCTGGCGTAGTTGGCGCCATTAAGAATACAAGTTTTAAGTCGTGCCCTTTAAAGTAACCCGCTAGCTCTTCAGATTCTTCTGGCGGCATATCAACCACTAGCACACCATCTAAACCAGATTCACTGGCCAATTTAGCAAAGGTTTCATAACCCATCACTTCAACAGGATTCAAATAACCCATTAAAACCACTGGGGTTTTGGTATCCGTTTCACGGAACGTTTTCACCATGCCTAAAATATCTTTTAAGCTGGTGTTATGTTTTAAAGCACGCTCACACGCTAGCTGTATTGTTGGGCCGTCTGCCATTGGGTCAGAGAAAGGCACGCCCAATTCAATAATATCAGCACCACTATCAACAAGCGTATGCATTAATTCAACCGTTAAACCTGGCTTTGGGTCGCCACCAGTAATAAACGGAATAAGGGCTTTTTTACCTGCCGCTTTTAAATCGACAAAACATTGATCTACACGATTCATTTTTCATCCTTTTAAAAATGCTTGTATATCATTACTCAAACACAAGCACTCTAAATATTTTATTGAGCAGGCCGACTAAGGCCATACTCTAAACACTTTATTCATGAAGCGTACACGCCTCATGACATCACAACATCAAAACCAGATAGGTTATATTTCGATGCCGTCCAGCCCTGCTACCGTATGAATATCCTTATCGCCACGGCCAGATAAATTCACAACGATCACTTTATCTTTATCCATTGTGGCAGCTAGCTTCATGGCATAAGCCACAGCATGGCTAGACTCAAGTGCAGGCATGATGCCTTCAATTTCGGTTAAGGTATGGAATGCATCCAGTGCTTCTTCATCGGTTGCTGCCACATAATTCACACGACCAATGTCTTTTAAGTAAGAATGCTCAGGGCCAACACCAGGGTAATCCAAACCAGCAGATACAGAATGCGTGCCCATGATTTGTCCGTTTTCATCTTCCATTAAATAAGTACGATTGCCATGAAGTACACCCGGCTTACCTTTACACAATGGTGCTGCATGGTCGTCACCATCTAAGCCATGACCACCTGCTTCTACGCCGTACATGGCAACCGACTCATCTTCGATGAACGGATAAAACATGCCAATGGCGTTTGAGCCGCCACCCACGCACGCAACTACCGCATCCGGTAGACGACCTTCATGTTCCATGCTTTGACGCTTGGTTTCACGACCAATAATGGATTGAAAGTCACGTACAAGTTTTGGATAAGGGTGCGGACCTGCTGCCGTACCAATGATATAGAACGTATCATCAACATTAGTTACCCAGTGACGCATAGCTTCATTCATTGCATCTTTTAACGTTGCCGTTCCCGAGGTAACCGGAATGACTTCTGCACCTAACAAGCGCATGCGATAAACATTTAATTTTTGACGCTCAACGTCAGTTGCACCCATAAATACAGTACATTGCAGACCTAAACGTGCAGCAACCGTAGCCGTTGCTACACCGTGCTGACCGGCACCGGTTTCAGCAATCACTTTTGGTTTGCCTGTGTATTTAGCTAATAACGCTTGGCCGATTGTATTGTTAACTTTATGGGCACCAGTGTGATTTAAATCTTCACGCTTCAAGTAGATTTTTGCACCACCTGCTTTTTCAGTTAAACGCTCTGCAAAATACAATGGTGATGGACGACCCACATAATGAGCCAAGTCATAGTCGTATTCTTTTTGAAATTCTGGGTCTTGGCTTAAGCGATCATAAAGCTCTGTTAAATCATCTAAAGCCGCCATCAATGTTTCAGAAACAAAACGACCGCCATAAGGGCCAAAGTGACCGGTTTTAGTTGGCAACATGGTTACCGCTTTAAGATCAATCGCTGTCTTATCAGTTGTTGACACGATATACCTCACTTAAAAATGCATCTATTTTCGCAGGGTCTTTAATGCCTTTTGCTTGCTCAACACCACCGCTTACATCCACGGCAAACGGCTGAACTTGCTCAATTGCAAATGCCACATTTTCAGGGGTTAAGCCCCCTGCGAGTATTAAAGGTTTGGTTTGGTTTGCTGGAATCATGGACCAATCGAAGGTCTCACCTGTACCGCCAGGTACACCAGGCTTATAGCTATCTAGCAGAATTCCCAAGGCGTCTGGGAACCGCAAGCTCGACGCCACCACATCCGACGCTTGCCGGACACGCTGGGCTTTAATGAAGGGGCGCTGGAATTGACTGCAAAAGTCATTTTCTTCGTCACCATGGAATTGAAGTAAATCTATTCTAACGCTATTCAAAGTCTCTTGCACCTGCTGTGCTTGAGCATTAACGAATAACGCCACCACCGAGACAAAAGCAGGCACTGCTGCTGCTATCTCTCTTGCTTGTTCTATACGCACATAACGAGGGCTTGGTTCATAAAACACTAAACCAATTGCATCAGCCCCTGCTTCTACTGCAGCTAAAGCATCCTCTACTCGAGTGATGCCACATACTTTTACACGAGTTCGTTTCATCATGATTGATTCATTTGAAGTAATTCATAAAATGGCGGCCCCTGATGATAAATAGGCAGTTCAGGGTATTCAGGGTATTCCACATCTACAAAATATAAACCCTCACCTGGCGCTGTAACTCCAGCTTTGGTGCGATCTTTTGCTTCTAGTACCTGCTTGCACCAATCAACGGGTTTTGAGCCATGGCCGATAGGCAAAAGCACACCCGCTATATTGCGTACCATATGATATAAAAACGCGTTAGCGCATACCTCCAACATCACCCAGTCCCCCATGCGTTTAACACTAATATCTTTCATGGTTCGTCTTGGGTGATTAGCCTGACAGTCCCGCGCTCGAAACGAGGTAAAGTCATGCTCACCTAATAAGGCTTGGGCCGCCTCATGCATTTTTTCTGCATCTAAAGGCTTTCGCCACCAGGTTACCTGATCATGCATCAAACCAGGCTTTACTGGCTTATTCATAATAAAATATCGGTATCGCCTAGCCACAGCGCTAAAACGGGCATGAAAGTCACTATTAATAGGTTGTACCCAGTTCACACAAATACCATCTGGGAGTTTGGTATTAATCCCCATTTTCCAGCCACGATCGCTGCGTACGGCATGACTGTCAAAGTGAATCACCTGCGCACTAGCATGCACGCCGGCATCCGTTCTTCCGGCGCAAACCACTCCCACCGGGTGATCTGCCACCTCAGAGATGGCAACCTCAAGCGATTCTTGAACACTTGGCCCTGGGTGATGCTTTTGTTTCTGCCACCCTTTAAAACGAGCGCCGTTGTATTCAACACCAGCAACCCAACGCTGAACGGGTTGTTCTTCTGTCATACCTACTACCTAAAAAAACAAAACCCGAGCATGTTTCCATACTCGGGGTAATGTGAAGCAAATTTATATGCTTACACTAAACCATCCATAAGCTTCGTCGCTTCTTGCTTCTGCTCATCGGTTCCTTCCTCCAAAACCTCTTGGAGAATTTCGCGAGCACCATCTTGGTCTTCCATATCAATATAGGCTCTGGCTAAATCTAGTTTCGTTTCACTTTCATCAGTGCCACTTAAGAAATCTAAATCACTGTCTAAGTTATCCAGATCTAAATCATCGATATCACCTAATGGCGGGAAATCATCCCCGTCAACCGCATCATCAAGTGAAGGTAATTCTTCTTTATACTCAGCAGCCACCTCGTCAACTGACTCTAATTCTTCAGTCGGTGTTGCCACAGAAATATCAAAATCGTCATCAAGCTCAGGAAGTTCATTTAAATCGTCCGTTGGCGTTTCAAGAGTTGGTAACTCAATATCATCACCAGCTAGTGATTCAAGCTCGCTATCTAGATCATCAGAAATTTCATCTGTAAGCTCTGGTAAATCCATTTCTTCTTCATCAAAAGAAAGGTTTTCTTCAAACTCAGGCAAAGTATCATCAGCTGAATCTAGCTCTAATGAAGAGAATTCAAGATCATCACTGCTCTCATTCAAATCACCCAGGTCCAAATCATTCGATTCAACATCTAGATCACTTTCAAAATCCAGAGAGACCTCTTCACTGTCATCTGAGCTTTCAAATGACAAACCATCCAACTCATCAGAGCTCGATAATTCAGGCACATCAACCGAGTCAGGACCTGATAGGTCAAAGTCCAATGAATTAGCATCGTCATTCGTTTCATTCAAATCAAAACTTAATTCATTATCTTGCAACTCATCAAGACCCGACTCACCCATATCAAGATCAATCTCTGCATCGGTTGAATCTAAAGACAAGGCATCAAGAGATGGGTCAAGCTCAAGTCCAGCAGGCTCTTCAATATCATCTAAAGATATTTCAGTGTCAGCGGATGTTTCAAAGTCGCCAAGATCAAAATCCATACTAGTAGAATCGTCAGACTCATCAAGGCTAATATCAAGGTCTGTTTCAACATCATCTGTTGAGGTATTGAAATCAAGGGAGCTTTCCAGATCACCATCTAAAGAAACATCTAAATCAGAATTAAAATCTAAATCTGTTTCTAATTCATCACTGCCACTTAGCTCTAAACCGTCAAGATCAAAATCTAAGTCACTGGATTCTTCATTTAGCGATAGATCTGACTCAAGTTCATTCATAGATGAAGAATCGTTACTTTCAGAAAGATCATCATCAAGCCCAAAGTCCATTGCAAAATCTTCATTCACCTCTTCAGTGAAGTCACCAGATTGGAATTGCGACACTGCACTTTTATCTGCTTCTGACCCGTTTACATTAATGAAGTCAACGTGTTCAGCCATCGCTTCACTATCGTCCATTGACGACAGCACCTCAATCATTTTAAGACGAAGGTCCATTCTCGCAGGCTGTGATTCAATGGTTTTTTCTAATAACGCACGAGCAGGTTCAAGCCTGTTGTACGCCATATAAACATCTACTTCACCAAGAACATCTTCACTGTGGTCATTGGTGTCTGAGTCACCTAATAAACCAGCATCGGCACTATCGCCGTCAAAATCAGAAAGCTCGCCTTCATTAAAGCCGCCTAAATCTAGATCGCCTTCTTGATCACCTGCTGCGAAGTCTTCACTAAAATCATCACCAAGTGACACATCATCTAAAGGATCCTGAGCATCAAAACCCTGCGTTGCATTTTCTTCTTCAGCTTTTTCTTTACGCTTGCGGGCGTAATTAATTCCCAGAAGAGCCAATAACAAGGCACCAAGACCGGCTCCAAGTACTGGAGGGTTGTCCATGACAAAAGCAACCGGGTCAAACTCTTCTTCAACCGGTGCCGCTAAAACCGGTTTAGGTTTAGGCGTTTCTACTTTCTTAGGTGTTTCAGGTGCCACTTTTTCTTCTGCTGCTTCAGTCTTATTTGAAGTATCAGCAAAGTTTAAGTCTTCACCAGCTTTACTCTCCGGCTTGGCAGCAGGCATATCTTCTTGAGATGGCTTAACAGGCTTAGCAGCCATACCGGACTGCAACGCAACCATCTGCTCGTCTTTCAAATTAATAAGACGCTGTAGTGTATTGATTTGTTCTTCAAGAGAATCTAAACGACTACGTAACTCTTGATTTTCACGAGTGGTTTTATCTAGATTCTCAAGCGTAATTGAAAGATCTTTTTCTAATTTTGATTGATCGCCAGCCGTTTTAGCAGCCACTTGGCCACTTGCGCTGCGCTCATTATCAGTGGTCGCTTCACCACCAGCTAACAATTTAAGCTTTGCACCAGTCAGTTTATCATCACGCTGCATGGCTGCATCTTTACGGGTTGCATCTAACTGTGCTTTGCGTTTTGCCGTTGCTTGATTTTGAAGTGCTACTTCAGAGACCGCTTCATCGAATGTGCGAGACAGCATTTGCTGTTCGTCTGGCACACGAAGTACTTGGTTTTTCTTCAAGCGATTTATATTGCCGTTAATAAAGGCACTTGGATTCAAATCTTGGATAGCTAGCATTGCCTGCTGAGGCGAAATACTCCGATTTGCGCGAGTACGAATGGCAACTTCCCATAAAGTATCATTTGCTCGTACTTTATAAACAGATTCTTTAGGTTCGGCTTGTGGTTTTGCCTTAGGCGCTTCTTGTACCATTTTTTCAACAGGTGCAGCTGTTGACTCAGGCGCCATTGTTGAAGGAGCGGTACCTGGCAAAGCCATTGTTTCATCAGCTACTTCATCTTGACCATAGCCATCGACCTGAGCAGGTTGCACAGGCTCAGTTGGCTCTTCATTAAATACAGGTGGATCTAGCAGAAGTGTGTATTCGCGCAATAAACGGCCATTTGGCCAATCTACTTGCACAAGGAAATTCAGAAATGGCTCAACTACAGCTTGGTTTGATGTAACGTGAACAAATACATCATCTCCAGAGCGCTCGATAGCGAACTGCAAGTTGTTTAAAAAGAATACATGCTCAACGCCTGACTTTTCAAATTCGTCAGTCGAAGCCAAATTGGGTTTCATTTCCCAATCTTCTAGCTCACTTGCCTTCAAGAGCTTAATTCGTGCATCTAATGGCTGGTTTAAAGCAGATTCCAGCTCAATATCGCCCATGCCTAAGGCAAGAACGTTTGTAGCACTCATCATCGCCCCAGATGCGGCAATTGCAATCGCGAGCTTTCGCAACATAGCAATGTATCCTTTATTTTTTTAATACTTTGGGCCGACAGGGTATAAATTAGCCCTATCTAAACAATCTATTTATATGATTGTGTCATTAAGCGGACAAGTATTAAGTAATTTCACGTATTTATCAATATTAATAAGGGGTTGCGGGACTTTGGCCACAATTTTTCGAATCGATTGATCGTTTTTAAAGCAAAAATATCACCTATGGGACGATCAACGCCCCATAGGTGTCTTTTTCTATTTTGCTAATAAGATTCGAAGCATACGACGAAGCGGTTCTGCCGCCCCCCAAAGCAACTGATCGCCTACCGTAAATGCAGATATGTACTCAGGACCCATATTTAATTTACGAATACGACCAACAGGGATACTCAAGGTACCTGTTACCTTCGCAGGGGTTAGCTCTTGCATAGTGATATCACGATCATTCGGGATAACCTTCACCCAGTCATTTGCTCCGGCCAAAATTGATTCAATTTCAGATACAGGCAAATCTTTCTTCAACTTAATCGTCATAGCCTGAGAGTGACAACGCATGGCGCCTACGCGTACACACAAACCGTCAATTGGGGTTGGCGTTTCGCTTGTACCCATGATCTTGTTGGCTTCTACTTCAGCTTTCCACTCTTCACGGCTTTGACCAGACTCTAATTGAGAATCAATATAAGGTATTAAGCTACCCGCTAACGGCACACCAAACTGATCAACCGGGTAATCTTTGCTACGAATAAATTCAGCTGTGCTCTTATCTAGCTCTAGAATAGCAGACGCTGGATCATCCAATAGATCCTTAACATTATCGCGAATAGCACCCATCTGGCTGATCAGCTCACGCATGTGCTTGGCACCAGAACCTGACGCTGCTTGGTATGTCATTGGAGAAACCCATTCAACCAAGTCTTTCTCGAACAA